>NC_014041.1:3190000-3892500 GCF_000023465.1 Zunongwangia profunda SM-A87 | reverse complement strand
TCTATTTTTAAAGTATTTAATTTCCTAAAATTTTATTTAGTGTTTCGCTAGGTAGCATGGCACTACTTGTTTTATGATCGTCCATTTTATAGTACCCACCAATATCTTGAGGAGATCCCTGGGCTCCATTAAGTTCTTCAATAATTTTGGCTTCATTAGCTTCAAGTTCAGAAGCAATTTTTTCAAAATGCTCTTTTAAATCGGCATCTTTATCTTGATTTGCTAAGGCTTCGGCCCAATAAAGTGCAAGATAGAAGTGACTTCCACGGTTATCAAGTTCATTCACCTTTCTAGACGGAGATTTACCATTTTCAAGGAACTTCTCTGTTGCTTTGTCCAGGGTGTCTGATAAAACGAGAGCTCTTTTATTATTATATTTATTGCCTAAATGCTCTAAAGCAACAGCTAAAGCAAGAAACTCTCCTAAAGAATCCCATCTTAAATGCCCTTCTTCAACAAATTGTTGTACATGTTTAGGCGCTGATCCGCCAGCACCGGTTTCAAATAGTCCACCTCCATTCATTAGCGGTACAATAGAAAGCATTTTCGCACTTGTTCCTAATTCTAAAATCGGGAATAAATCCGTTAAATAATCTCTAAGTACATTACCGGTTACAGAGATGGTATCTTTTCCGTCTTTTACTCTTTTTAATGTAAATTCAGTTGCTTTCAACGGAGACATGATTTCAATTTGAAGTCCTTTAGTATCATGTTCTGGAAGATACTTTTGTACTTTCTCAATCAATTGGGCATCATGAGCTCTTTCGTTATCTAACCAGAATACAATTGGCATTCCACTTTCTTTACCGCGATTTACAGCCAATTTTATCCAATCCTGTATAGGAGCATCTTTTACCTGGCACATTCTCCAGATGTCTCCTTCTTCAACTTCATGCTCCATTAAAGTGTCTCCTTTAAGATCTACAACTTTAACTGTACCAGCTTCTGGAATTTCAAAAGTTTTATCATGTGAACCATACTCTTCTGCTTTTTGGGCCATAAGTCCTACATTAGGTACGGTTCCCATAGTAGTTGGATCAAAAGCACCATGTTCTTTACAGAAATCTATAGTTGCCTGGTAAATTCCGGCATAACTACTATCTGGGATTACCGCCTTAGTATCCTGAGTTTTATTGTCTTTATTCCACATTTGTCCGGATGTTCTAATCATTGCAGGCATAGAAGCGTCAATAATGACATCACTTGGAACATGTAGGTTGGTAATTCCTTTATCAGAATTTACCATTGCTAAATCAGGACCGTTTTTAATAGCAGTCTGAATAGCATCATTTATTTCTTTTCTTTTATCTTCAGGTAAAGATTCGATAGCACTTAAGATGTCTCCAAGTCCGCTGTTTGGATTTCCTCCAGCTTTCTTTATATCCTTACCATATTTTTCAAATACATCAGCAAAAAATACTTTTACAGCATGACCAAAAATAATAGGATCTGAAACCTTCATCATGGTGGCTTTCATGTGAAGAGAAAAAAGCACACCTTTATCCTTAGCATCCTGAACTTGTTCTTTTAAGAATTTCTCTAATTGAGAAATATTCATTACTGTACCGTCAATAATTTCACCGGCAAGTAATTTGAGTCCTTTCTTAAGTACAGTTTGTTCTCCAGAAGCTGAAGTAAAAACGATGTCTACGCTATCATCTTCGTTTAAAGTAACAGATTTTTCGTTATGGTAAAAATCACCACTATCCATAGTGGCTACATGAGATTTAGAATCTGAACTCCATTCCCCCATAGAATGAGGGTTTTTCTTTGCGAAATTCTTTACCGCTTTCGGAGCCCTACGATCGGAGTTACCTTCACGTAATACAGGGTTTACTGCACTACCTTTTACTTTATCGTATTTTGCTCTAATTTCTTTTTCCTCTTCAGTAGCTGGTTCATCAGGATATTCAGGAAGTTTGTATCCTTTTTCCTGAAGTTCTTTAATAGCTGCTTTTAACTGAGGGATAGAAGCACTAATATTAGGTAATTTAATAATGTTAGCTTCTGGTTTCTTTGCCAATTCACCAAGTTCTGCAAGTGCATCTGCAACTTTTTGGTTGTCTTCTAAAAACTCGGGAAATTGAGAAAGAATACGTCCAGCAAGAGAAATATCTTTTGTTTCTAGAATTACATCTGCTGCTTTGGTATAAGTTTGTACGATGGGAAGTAATGAGTATGTGGCTAAAGCCGGAGCTTCATCTGTTTTGGTATAAAAAATCTTGGTGTTTTCTGCCATTATTCAATTTTTTTTGATTTGTCATATTTCGTACAAACCCTGCAATGATACAGAGTTTGCTGTCTTCGCAATATACTATTTTTTAGACATTTTAGCTAGCAATTTACGGGCAAAGCCTGTTAAGAAAGACTAAAAATAAGGCATAAAAAAACTCCGTTGAAAACGGAGTTTTTAAACTGTATTGTAAAAAGTAAAAATTAAGCTCTTTTAGCTTCTTTAATACGAGCTTTTTTACCTGTAAGTTCTCTAAAGTAGAAAATTCTAGCTCTTCTAACGCTACCTCTTTTGTTGATCTCAATCTTTTGGATCGCAGGAAGGTTTACAGGGAAGATACGCTCTACGCCTACAGTTCCACTCATTTTTCTAATAGTGAAAGTCTGTGAGCTACCTGTTCCTCTTTTTTGAATAACAACTCCACGGAAGAACTGAGTACGGGTTTTTTGACCCTCTTTAATTTCGTAATAAACGGTAATAGTATCTCCAGCTGAAAATTCAGGAAGATCTTTCTTGGTAACGAATTCGTCTTGAACGTATTTAATTAACGATTCCATAGTTAAATATTTAAGATGCAAGCTAAAACAACGTTCACGGTTCTCGCCAGAGGTTATTTTAGAACGGATGCAAAATTATAAATTTTATTTTTATAATTACATGTTTTAATGAAGAATTTTAATCTTCTTCCAAAAGATCTGGTCTAAGCTTTTGTGTGCGCTTAAATGCTTCATTTTCACGCCATTCTTCTATCTTTGGAAAATTCCCTGTAGTTAAAATTTCAGGTACTTTCCATCCTTTATATTCAGCGGGTCTGGTATATACAGGAGGAGCTAATAGGTTGTCCTGAAACGAATCTGTTAATGCTGATGTTTCATTGCCTAAAACTCCCGGGATAAGCCTAATGACCGCGTCACATAAAATAGCTGCACCTAATTCTCCACCAGACAATACATAATCACCTACTGAAATTTCTTTAGTAATAAAATGATCGCGTACCCGCTGATCTACCCCTTTATAATGACCGCAAAGAATGATGATATTTTCCATCATTGAAACTCTATTAGCCATTTTTTGATTTAAGGTGGCACCATCAGGGGTCATATAAATTACTTCGTTATAGTCTCGTTCAGACTTAAGCTTAGTAATGCATTTATCTATAGGTTCGATCATCATCACCATTCCTGCGCCCCCGCCAAATTGGTAATCGTCAATTTGCTTATAATTATCAGTCACATAATCCCGTAAATTATGCATGTGGATTTCTACGTGTCCTTTTTCGATCGCTCGTTTAAGAATTGATGCTTCAAACGGACTTTTAAGAATATCAGGAACAACTGTGATAATATCTATTCGCATGGCGCTTTAATTTAAGAATGCAATTTTAAGACTGTAAAGATGCGAATAATTGCAGAATTTAAGTGTTCATTTTGTTTACCTTGTTTTTTTCATCCTGAAGAAGTCGGCCAAGGCGTTGCTCTTTTTCTAAGGCTTTTTTCTTATAGGTATCAAATTCCTTTTCAGTATCATCAAGACGTTTTTTGGCCTCTTTGGTTACCGCATTAGAATTTTTAAACTTATAAATAAAGAAAACCAGGGCTAAGATAAGAATGGCAACAATTCCCCACATCATCGCCATGTAGGTTCCTTTTGTTAGCGGCATACCTAAAAAAACGATATTATCTTTCTCTTCGGTAACTTGTTGAAGATTTTGCTGTGTTGTTTTTAATTCACCTTCTAAATTAGCAATTTCTTCTTCCTGTTGGTCTGCTGTATTTTTGCCAACCGTAATTTGATCTTTTAATTCCTGGATATAATCGTTGGTCTTGTCCCTTAGATCTACCAGTTCATCATAATTAACCACCTTATATTCCTGATAATTGTTAGAAGATTCAATTAGCTCCTGAAATTTTTGTTGAATAGGATTTGTGGTAAGAATACTGTCCTGGGCATTACTTTTTAAAGTAAATGCGGTAAAAATTAATAGTGTAATTAGTAGCTTATTCATTTTAAAATGAAGTTTTCGTGTTTGTTAGTACCAACGTAACCTTTAAAATGTTATTTTATTGTATGGGTACGGTGTTTTTTTTTGGTTGTAATTTTCAAAACAAAAAGTATATGGGGCAAAGAATATTAGCTTTAATCTATCCTGGAGCATTTAGGCGCATCCAACACCGATAGCTTCAATTTTATTGGTAGAAATTTTAGAAAGGATTTTCCCTTGTTACTTTATTAGACTTTGCGAATTCTCCTCCTTATTGCAGTGATTTATTTCTTCTGTTTTGCATCCTCGAAATTAATTTCTTCATTCACGCTATTTTTAAATGCATTAATCCATGCATTTTCAAAAATATTGAATACGGTAGGTAAAACTCCTGTTTTTACATTTTTAAGATCTCCTTCTAGTGGTACTTTTGTTGCTAAAGTATCTGTGCCCTGATTTTTAAGGATAAATTTAAAAACTCCAACAAATCCTTCCCAGAGCTTTTTGAAAAGTCCGCCTTCTTCATCTTTTCCAATAAGTTTAGTATTAATAAACATGGGTTTAATATAACCTTTCAGGTAGGCATCATTTATGGCAATTTCGCTGTAAAGCTCAAAAGTTCCGCTTTCAAAATCTACACCGGCATAGCGTTGGATAAGATCATTAATTCCCGTAGCTCTTGCTTTTTGTAAGGAGAAATCAATATCCATATCAGGGATTTCCTTTAATAGGTTCATATTGCCATGAAGCTTTACATTCCCACCTCCAATAGAAACCGCGGTAGCCTGAATGTTTGATGGCAATGGCTTTTCATTGTTGATTACATTGCTAAGATTGGTTGCCTGTAAGTTTACTTTTTGCATAAACATATCAATCTGAGGATCCGAGGAGAGCTGAACGAAATTTGCCGTGCCATTGTATACCTGAAGGTGGTTAATGTCAATAGGTACAAGATCGGTTAAGGCTTTTGTCCAATCTTCGGTTTTTGGATTTTCCACAGCAGTAGTATCCTGTTGATCTTCGAAAATATAATTAAATTTGGGACTATGCATTTCAATTTCGCTTACTACCTTACCTTTTAGCAGGGATTTCCATTCTATTGAAATATCAGTTTCCGGAAAATCGAGTAGGGGAGTTTCATTTTCCGCATTTTCTTTTATTAATACTAAAGAATCTATGGTATAAGCACCTCGCCATAAGGCAATATCAATATCTTCTACATGGCCATGATAACCGGGAATATTATTTAGCGTTTTGTTTACGTAATTTTTAACGATAAGAGGCAGGAATAGACGAAAAACAATAAGAGCTCCTAAAATGATTACCGGAGCGATATATCGCTTCTTTTTAAGATGTCGTCTTTTTCTTTTAGAACTCATGCTTTATTTTTTACAAAATTGCATAAAGCCCTTAAATCGATGGGTTAAGTTTATCACAAAAAAAGATACCCGCCATTGGCGGGTATCGGGATTGGAAAAAATACAGGTTTAGTAGTAAGTATATCGCCTAACTTTTGCAATATACTTTGCTAGCCTGATTACCTGATGACTATAGCCATACTCATTATCGTACCATATATATAAGACGATATTTTTTCCATTGTTTGCAACAATAGTTGCTTTGCTGTCATAAATGGCGGGAGCTGAAGAACCGATAATGTCTGATGAAACCAATTCGTTATCTATCGAAAACTTAATTTGTTCAACCAAATCACCTTCCAGCGCATATTTTTTTAAGACTGAATTTACGCCTTCTACAGAGGTTTGACTTTCCACCTGTAAATGTAAAATAGCTAATGATCCGTTAGGAACAGGAACACGTATCGCATTAGAAGTTAATTTTCCTTCCAATTGCGGAAGACATTTTGCTACTGCTTTACCGGCGCCGGTTTCCGTAATTACCATATTTAAACTGGCTGCGCGACCACGGCGATATTTACTATGCATATTATCAACCAGGTTTTGATCGTTTGTATATGCGTGAATGGTTTCTAAATGTCCGTCAATAATTCCCAGAGATTCGTCTATGGCTTTTAGAACCGGAGTAATCGCGTTTGTGGTGCAGCTGGCTGCCGAGTATATATGATGTTCCTCTGGCTTAAATAACGTGTGGTTTGCCCCGTGGACGATATTCGGAATTCCTTTTCCCGGCGCGGTAAGCAAGATCTTGGCTGCTCCTTTAGATTTCAAGTGTCGTTGTAGCGCTTCCTTATCTCTGAAAGCACCAGTATTGTCGATAATCAACGCCTCACTGATACCCCATTTGGTGTAATCTATATCCTCAGGATTAGAGGCGCTAATTATATGTACAGTTGTATCGTTAATTATTAATGCAGATTTTTCAATACTATAGGAAACTGTTCCTGCAAATTCACCATGAACCGAATCATTCATTAAAAGAGAAGCTCTTTTAGCTAAGACTTCTTCAGATATTTTGTCTCGAGTAACGATGGCTCTTAGTCTTAATTGATTTCCTTTACCGGTTTTAGTCATTAATTCGCGGGCAACTAAGCGTCCAATCCTTCCGAATCCATAAAGCACTACATCTTTAGGAGTTACTGCTTCTACATCTTTAGCATCGTTTAATTTATCAGACACAAAGGCCATGGCATTTGTATACTCTTGATCTTCTAAATGATACTCATAAGTAAGTTTCCCAATGTCTAATTTTGCAGGAGGAAGGTTTAGGTCTTTAATAGCTTTGATGATTTCAACTGAATCGAAAATAGAGATCGGCTTTTGTACAAAAGCACCTGCATATTCATGAAGGTTTAAAATGTCGCTAACATTTTTATTGATAAGCTGATTTCTAAAAAGAACGAGCTCGATAGATTTATCATACCATAAGTCACTTACTATATTAATAAATTCTACGGTGGCACGTCTTCGGTCTGCCTGAAATGCAAGTTCTCTTTCGTAAACTTTATTTAAGCTCATTTTGTTTAAATATGTGGTTAAATTTAATACAAAAGTATGTATTTCAAACGTTTTCGTAAAATAATTAAGGAATAAAAAAACTCCTGATTAACAGGAGTTTTAAGTGTATTTTTAACGTTTGCAGGCTATCTGAATATTACACGCTGCTTTTGGCCGGTTTTATCTATAAAAGTCATGGTTAATCCCTGTCCTCTTTCTAAAGATTTAAAAGCTTCTTCTGCATCGCGAATGTCATAAATCTTATCGCCGTTAATCTCTGTAATAATTGCTCCTACAAATTCTTCTTCAGCATATTGATCGCTCAATGTTTTACTAATTTTTACACCATTTTCGGTTTGGTAAAACTTCAATTCGTCTTTAGAAGCATTGGTAACTTCTAAACCAATTGGGAGCTGCGTAACGCTAAGTTTTGTTAATTTTACGGCGATTTCTTTTTCAACACCATTTCTTAATACTGTTACATTTACGGTATCATTTGGCCGTTTGGTGTTGATATAACCAGTAAGGTCTGAGAATTTATTCACCTTAATATTATCAATTTTTCTGATAACATCTTTCGCTTTAATTCCGGCTTTTTCAGCTCCGCTTCCAGAAGTTACCTCACTTACATAAACTCCCTGCGTGGTTCCATATTCTTCACTAAGCTCTGGAGTTCTGTTGAAATCGCTTCCACGAATACCAAGAATTCCCTGTTGGATATCCCCATATTCCATAATATCTTCTACAATTTTTCTGGCATTATTAGAGGGTACTGCAAATGCATATCCTACATAACTACCCGTCATAGAAGTGATGGCCGTGTTAATTCCTATTAATTCACCGTTAATATTTACAAGGGCACCCCCGCTGTTTCCGGGATTAATTGCAGCATCGGTCTGGATAAATGATTGTCCTGTTGCGTTGGGATTCAAGTTTCTGGATTTTGCGCTTATAATACCAGCGGTAACAGTCGATTTTAAATTAAAAGGATTACCAACGGCTAATACCCATTCCCCAACTTTTGTATTGTTCGAGTTTCCAAAAGGAATATATTCAAGGTCTTCTTCCGGTTCCACTTTAATTAAGGCAATGTCTGAAATGGCATCGGTACCAATAACTTTTGCCTTATAGGTTTTGTTGTTATTTAAGGTTACCTCTAATTCGTTAGCACCATCGATTACGTGGTTGTTGGTCACAATGTAGCCATCTGGGGTGATAATTACACCAGATCCAGTACCGCGCAGGGCTTTGCTGGACTCCGTTTTTCCCTGCATTACATCTGCCCAACTTCTTGGGCCGCTGTATACCGCAACATTTTTAACATGAACTACAGCATGTACGGTCTTCTCTGCAGCTGCAGTAAAATCTACATTGGTACCATAGGTACGATTGGCATCATAATTTGCTTGAATAAGGCTTTGGGTAGCATCTTGCTTTTCTTGCAAGAAGGAAACATTTTCTTCTTCAAAAAATAGCTTGTAGCTACCTAATGTTAATGCTCCACCCAGGATGGAAACAATAAGTAAACTTGCTAATTTTCTCATATTCTTCTGAAAAATTTTATTTATTAAACTTTTAATTTATACTAATTATATTCTATTTTCCTGTTTGTCAGCTCATACTTAAAAACGCAGAAGTCACTTCTAAAATTGTATATTTGCGTTTTTAAAATCTGCTAAATAATGGGACTTCAGTTTTTCAAATATCAGGGAACAGGTAACGATTTTGTAATGATTGATAATCGCAATAATGTAGTATCCAAAAACGATACCAAACTGATCAACAGGCTTTGTGACCGAAAATTTGGCATAGGGGCCGATGGCTTAATCCTTTTGGAACATCCCGATGTTGAAGGAGATGATTTTAAAATGGTTTATTTTAATGCAGATGGTAATCAAAGCAGTATGTGCGGTAACGGAGGTCGATGTTTGGTGGCTTTTGCAAAAATGCTTGGGATTATCGAAACCCAGGCGAAATTTACCGCTATTGATGGTCCTCATAAAGCCTTTATAGACAAGGACAATGTTGTGAATTTACAGATGCAAAACGTCTCTGATATATACCAATCTGGAAATATAGCTTTTCTGGATACCGGATCTCCACATCATATTGTCTTTACTGAAGATGTAAAAAATCTAGATGTAAAAGAAGAGGGAGCGGCTATACGTTATTCTAGCGATTATAAAGAAAAAGGGACAAATGTAAACTTTGTAGAAAAGACGGATGAAGAGAATACTTTTATCGTAAGGACTTATGAGCGTGGAGTAGAAGATGAAACTTTGGCTTGCGGCACCGGTGTAACTGCTGTTGCTATTGCCGCACATCATAGTAATCGTACCAAAGCCAGTGAGGTGAAATTACAGGTTCCGGGTGGTAATTTATCGGTAAGTTTTAAAAGCGATGGCGATAGTTATAGCGATGTCTGGCTTAAAGGACCTGCTGTGCTTGTTTTTAAAGGAGAGATAGCATGCTAACCTTAAAAGGAGAAAAATTATATCTAAGAGCATTAGAACCTGAAGACCTCGAGTTTCTTCATGAGTTGGAGAATAACGAGGAGTTTTGGGAAGTAAGTGCAACCCAGGCTCCTTTTTCGAAATACATACTTAAAAAATATCTGGAAAATTCTCATCTTGATATTTATGAAGTAAAACAATTACGACTGGTTATCTGTAATCTGGACCATCGCCCTATTGGTTTGATTGATATTTTTGATTTTGAACCTAAAGATCGACGGGCGGCGATCGGACTTCTTATTGCAAATCCGGAAGAGCGACAAAAAGGCTTTGGAGCTGAAAGTTTATCACTGGTTTGCAAATATTGTTTTAAGCATTTAGGCCTACATCAGGTTTATGCCAACATAACAGCGGATAATTTGCGGAGTTTACGCCTTTTTGAAAATATAGGTTTTACAAAAGCGGGATTAAAAAAAGAATGGACGTTTGTAAATGGTCGTTTTAAGGACGAGTATTTATATCAACTAATTAACAATAATGTACATTAAAAAAATAGTAGTAGCCATAGCAGTTTTAGGACTGGTGGCTGTAGGCGGATTTAGTTATTATATTTATCAAACCATTTTTGGAATAAACACTGCTTTTTCTTCGAACCAGAAAGTGGTCTTGATCCCAACAAATTCTGATTATCCAGCAGTGCTTGATAGTTTAAAACCGCTTATTAAAGACCTAAATAGTTTTAATATAGTTGCTGAAAAAAAGCAATACCCCAATAATATAAAAGCAGGAAGGTTTATTCTAAAAAAAGGAATGAATAATAACGAAATTATTAATGCTTTGCGTAGTCAAAATATGCCTGTAAATGTGACTTTCAATAATCAGGAGCGCATTGAGGATTTGGCGGGACGTGTGGCAGCTCAAATTGAAGCAGACAGTCTTAGTTTATTAGAAGCAATGCAAAGCAAGGATTTTCTTGCTGACAACAGTTTTGATGATGCTACTGCTTTGGGAATGTATATTCCCAATAAATATGAATTCTTCTGGAATACATCGGCTGAAGAGTTTAGAAGTCGTATGAAAAAGGAATACGATCGTTTTTGGACAGACACAAGATTGCAAAGAGCAGAAGAAATTGGTTTAACACCCGCACAGGTCATTACAATGGCTTCTATCGTCCAGAAAGAAACAGCAAAGGTAGACGAACGTCCAAGAGTAGCTGGAGTATATATGAATCGTTATAAAAACGGTTGGAAACTAGATGCTGATCCTACGGTAATTTATGCGATCAAAGAAAAAACTCAAAACTTTGATACGATCATAAAAAGGGTTCTTTATAAAGATTTAGAGCTGGATTCTCCTTATAATACTTATAAATATGCTACAATTCCGCCGGGTCCCATTAGTATGCCCGATATTTCTTCAATCGAAGCGGTATTAAATTACGAGGACCATGACTATTTCTATTTTGTAGCCAATGTTGAAAATTTTGGTTATCATAAATTCGCGAAGACCCTTGCCCAGCACAACCGTAACAAGCAGGAATATATACGGTGGATTAATAAAAAGGGGATAAAAAGGTAGAAACTTCCAGAATTAAGGAAAGTCTAACTTGTTGATATTATGCGTGTTGGTGTTTTGTTAACGATAGGAGTCTCTTTGTGAAAGGTTTAACACTCTGTTATTCAGATTATTAAAATTTGTTGTACATTTGCCCTCGCAAATTTGAAGAGAGATCAATTTTATAAAGATAGCAATAAATATTGATTTAACAAGCTCTTCAGAAAAAAAATGTAATGAGTAAGAAAATTGTTAAACTTTCCTGGCTGCCAGTTCTTGCTGGATCTGTATTTTTTAGTTTCAGCACCAAGAAGGCAGCAGATTTAGAGATTGAAGGTTTTACTACTCCAAATCTTGAATTAGATTATACGGTATCGCCAGATACGTTACCGTTAAAAACTTCAGAAGTGGCTTTAAAAGCCCTTCCAAGACTAGGGAAGTCTTACACAGGGTTTAAAGAAGCTATTGGTTTTAAAGAATCACGTGGAGACTACAAGAGCATCAATGAGTATGGATATATGGGAAAATACCAGTTTGGTAAAGGAACCCTTAATTTATTAGGCGTTTACGATACCCAGGAATTTCTTAATAATCCAGAACTTCAGGAAGCAACTTTTTATACTAATGCTTCTCGTAACAAATGGATCCTTATTCGTGACATTAAGCGCTTCGTGGGTAAAAAAATAAACGGGGTGGAAGTTACAGAATCTGGAATACTGGCAGCGGCACATCTTGCTGGGCCTGGTAGCGTGAAAAAGTATTTAAGAAGTTATGGTGGGCAAATGTTTAACGACGCATTTGGAACCAGTATTAAATACTATATGAAGCGTTTTGCAGGTTATGATACATCGTTTATCCAACCCGTTAAAAATCCAAGAGTAGATTTATCAAAAATAGAAGCTGTTAATTCCTGATTTTAGGAATCAGTCTTTTTGAAGTACAAAAATGGTAGGTCTTTTATGAAGATCTACCTTTTTTTGTTTCCATTCATTAATAGATAAGCTAAGGATAAACTCTGTGGGTAGCGTAAGATCGCAGGCAATGCACAACCGTGTGGTTGGATGTAAGATTTGGAGAAGATCCTCTAGAAGTTTGTTATTACGGTACGGTGTTTCAATAAAAACCTGGGCCATATTTTTTTCGGAAGAAATGCGCTCAAGGTTTTTTAACTCCTGTTTCTTTTCTTTTTTATCGATAGGCAGGTAGCCATTAAAACTAAATGACTGACCATTCATACCGCTGCCCATCATGGCTAGTAATATAGAAGAAGGACCAACTAAAGGGACTACCTGTATTCCATTTTGATGCGCTAACTTTACAATTTCGGCACCTGGATCGGCAACACCGGGCACACCAGCTTCACTAATAAGTCCCATATCAAAACCTTCTTTGCAGGCATCCAGAAAGTTTGGGATTTCGGTGATTTCCGTAAATTTATTTAGCGTTTTAAACTTTAAAATTTGTTGTTTTTTCTGCGGAACAAGTTTTTTTATTGCTCTACGGGCGGTTTTTTCATTTTCAGCAATGTAATGATCTATTCGCTCTACGTGTTTTTTTACCGTTAAGGGCAAAACATCTATGGGGTTAGATTCACCAAGTGTTGTTGGAATTAAATAAAGTTTTCCCGAAAATGAAAAGTTTTGTCCCATTAGTAAGTTCCGTTTTTTATTTTTTCAACGATTTTCACTGTAGCTTCGTCCAGCATTTGATACACATTTTCGAAGCCCTGATCACCACCATAATAAGGATCGGGAACATCTACATTTTCGCCGGGGAAAATCTCGTTTAAAATGAGTTTTATTTTTGCTTTTTCCTCTTCAGAATCAGCTAAAGCAATAGCATCACGAAAATTTGAATTATCCATTACAAAAATATGGTCAAAATCTTTTAAATCCTGTTTAGTAAGTTGTCGACCACGCTGGTCGGTTATGTCTAGATTATGCTTTTTGGCAGTAGCGATAGATCGGCGATCGGGCAGATCATCAATATGATAGTTGCTGGTACCGGCAGAATCTACATAAACTTCGTTTGCATTTACTTTTGCCTTTAGCACTCCTTCTGCAAGTGGAGAGCGACAAATGTTACCCAGGCAAACCATTAGGATTTTTTTCTTTTCCATAGTTTAGTAGCTATTTTAAAGCAAAAAAGCTCTTTTTAAAGAGCTTTTTTGAAACTTAAATCGTTAATTTTTTATTGAGATCTTCTACAAATTTCTTGAATTGTTTATCTGTAGAAGCAAGATTGTCTACTGTTTTGCAAGCGTGTAAAACCGTTGCGTGATCACGGCTTCCTATTTGCGAACCAATACTGGCCAAAGAAGCTTTGGTGAATTTTTTAGCAAAAAACATTGCCAGTTGCCTGGCCTGTACAATGTGGCGCTTTCTTGTTTTAGATTGCAAAGTTTCCACATCCATCTGGAAGTAATCACTTACTACTTTTTGAATGTAATCTATGCTTACCTCTCGCTTGGTATTTTTAACGTAATTATCTACGATTTTTTTCGCAAGTTCTAAGGTTACATCTTTTTTATTGAAAGAAGAATGAGCGATTAAAGAAATAATAGCTCCTTCTAATTCGCGAATATTCGCTTTAATATTATTCGCTAAAAATTCAACAATCTCTTCCGGCATTTCCACACCATCTCGATAAAGTTTGTTCTTAATGATAGAAACGCGGGTTTCAAAATCTGGATGTTGCAATTCAGCTGAAAGTCCCCATTTAAATCGAGAAAGCAAGCGTTGTTCAATATCCTGCATATCTACAGGGGCCTTATCACTGGTAAGGATTACCTGCTTTCCGTTTTGATGTAAATGGTTGAATATGTGGAAAAATACATCCTGCGTTCCTGCTTTACCCGATAGTAATTGAATGTCATCTACAATTAAAACATCGATAATTTGATAGAAGTGAATAAAGTCATTTCTATTATTTTTTTTAACAGATTCGATATATTGTTGCGTAAATTTTTCCGCAGAAATATAAAGGACGGTTTTCTCTGGGTATTTGTCTTTAATTTCAACTCCAATGGCATGCGCTAAATGGGTTTTTCCAAGACCAACGCCTCCAAAAATAAGAAGCGGATTAAAAGATGTTCCTCCAGGTTTATTAGCAACGGCCAAACCAGCAGATCTTGCCAGACGATTGGACTCACCTTCAAGGAAATTTTCGAAGTTATAACTCGGGTTTAATTGTGATTCAATTTTTACATTTCTAATGCCCGGGATGACAAATGGATTTTTTAATTCCGGGTTTTTATTCTTTACAGGAACATCCACTTCCTGTGAGGTCATATTAGCTCGTTGTGTACTAGGAATTTTTTCGGTAAAAGGTAATTTATTACCGTAGGTGTTTTCCATTTTGATAACGTACACCAATTTTGCTTTTTCACCAAGCTCTCTTGTTAAGCTAACTTTTAAAAGCTTAACATAATGCTCTTCAAGCCACTCATAGAAAAACTTAGACGGTACCTGTATACTTAATGCACAATCGGTAAGTTTTACTGCTTGTATAGGCTCGAACCAGGTTTTATAGGCCTGCGGCGAAATGTTATCTTTTATAAAAGCTAGACAGCTATTCCAAACTGATTGCGCAGTTTTCGACATGCTAAGTGTGGCGTTATTTAGGGTTATTATAATGTTTGAATTTACTCCTGATAAGAGTGCTCCTGTTTAAAAGGAGGGGCACAAAGATGTGAACAAAATATGTAAAAAAAAAACCCATTTGGTATTGAATTTTTGGAATATTTTACTCATACTTATAATGACTCAAATCTCAAAATTTATTTTTTTCAAGTTTTAAAATTCGCCAATGAAAGACCATTTATCTATACTAAAAGTACGATATGCAGAAACAGACCAAATGGGTGTTGTGCATCATGGTAATTATGCTCAGTATCTGGAAATTGCGCGAATTGACTGGCTTGAAAAAATTGGTATTTCCTATAAAAGTATGGAAAAAAACGGTATTATGCTACCAGTTTATGAAATGAATTTTAAGTTTAAGAAATCGGCTTTTTTTGACGACCAATTAAAGATTTTTACCAGTCTTAGACAGAGACCGGATGTAAAAATAATTTTTGATTATAAAATTTATAATCAGGACGGGGAATTGTTAACAACTGCCAACACCGTTTTAGTTTTTATGGATGCAAAAACTAGGCGCCCCATACGATGCCCGGATTATGTTTTGGAGAAGCTTTAGAAAATAGAGAATAGACAATTATTTTGAATTTTGAATTTTGAATAAGATTGGAATCAAGATTCAAGTATCAGGAGTCAAGATGATGTTGACTATTTAATATTTAAGTAAAGATTTTTTATTCTGAATTTGGATTGCAAAAACAAATTATAGCTTATTATACTGGATACTGACTACTGAATTTGTTAACTGTCTACTCTTTTTATTCCTACTTTATAAGTAGTATTGAATTTATCAAATATCGCTTCGGCTTCTTTTTTACGGACTGATAGATAGATTTTGCAATCTAATTCCAGTTTTTGTTCAACAATATTTAGGTTATATTCTTTGATGAGCCGCATTACGATATTCATTTCAGGATAATCAAAAGAAACTTCAAAAACTTCGTCAATTGTACGTTCTACGATATTTGAGTTTTCCAGCGCCATTTGGGCGGCAGTTTTGTAAGCATTTATAAGTCCGCCAACACCTAATTTTACGCCACCAAAATAACGAACCACAACAATAAGTACATTCGTTACTTCAAAAGACTGTATTTGCCCGTAAATTGGCATCCCTGCCGAGTTGGATGGTTCGCCATCGTCATTAGCACGATAATAAATATCCTGTTCTTCCTTCCCTGTTTGCCAGGCATAACACCAGTGCCTTGCTTTGTGATGTTTAGACTTTAATTCTTCCAGATACAGATTAGCCTCCTCTTCATTTTTGACAGGAAAGGCATAACCAAAAAACTTTGAGTTTCGGTCTTTAAATAATACTTCTTCTGAGGCTTTGGTTATGGTTTTGTAAGTGTCCTTCATTTTGGCAAACTAAGGAATTTTGACGGCATAGTTCTTAAGAGAATAGTTCTTTCTTTGTGGTAAATAGATCAATTACATCCTCTCGCGTAGGTTCCAGATTCCAAATATTAATGCCTAAAGCAGCGGCGGCATCAGTATTTTCCCTGGTGTCGTCTATAAAGAGACATTCCTCTGGTTTTAGGTTATGCTGTTGCAGTACATACTCATAAATATTAGCATCGGGTTTTCTGAAATTGATCTCGTAAGACAAATAGAACGCATCAAAACATTGCTGAAATTCGTTAAAAAAAGATATATTTTCTTTAACCCAATCAATATGAATTTCGTTAGTGTTGCTTAAAAGAATAAGCTGATAATCTTTCTCTGCAGCCAATTTTTTAATGAACTCTAAGCGATATTTAGGAAAATCTACCAAAATGGCGTTCCAGGCTTCCAGAAAATTGTCTTTTTTAATAGATGTAAACTCTTTTTTATAGCTGTTGAAGAATTCTTCTGAGGATAGTAAACCTTTTTCGTATTCCTGGTTGGTGCTGAGTATGGAATCTGGTATATTTTTAACTCCGAATTGCTTTAATTGTGCCGGGGTAGCCGACTTATCCAGGTTGATGAAAATATCGCCAAAATCAAAAATGATGGTTTTAATCATTTAAATAGGTCTTTAACAGGTTATCTTCTATTTTTTCTTCGGAAATTAACTTTCCCTGAAATTCAGGTGCTGAAACTCCCATTTTTAACTGAACATTTCCCGAAAATACACGCGCTTCATCCCATAATTTCGCATCGATAAAACTTTGAAGTGTTTGCAATCCCCCTTCAATAATAACCGACTGTAAATTTTCCTGAAATAAGATACTCCCAATTTGTTCGGGTAAATTTTGACTAAAATCAGCGTGCCGATATTCTAGGTTTTTTGACGTTATTTTCTGATTATTTTCAGTAATAATAATTGTTTTGATGCTTCCGTCGAAAATAGCCGATGCTGCCGGAATTTTTCCAGAGCGATCGATCACCACCCGTACAGGATTGTTCCCGGCATATAATCTCGTATTGAGTTTTGGGTTATCTTCGATTGCCGTTTTTGTTCCCACGAGAATCGCCTGTTCTTCAGCGCGCCATTTGTGTACCAGTTGTTTTGAGTACCGATTGCTGATCCAAACAGGAGCACGATCTTTACGTTGCAGCGGGGCGATAAAACCATCTTCACTTTGCGCCCATTTTAATATAATATAAGGACGCTTTTTATTGTGAAACGTAAAGAATCTTTTGTTAAGGTGCTGTGCCTCTTGTTCAAGAACGCCCAGCGTTACATCGCAACCGGCTTCCATTAGTTTTTTAATGCCTCGTCCGGCAACTTCAGCAAAAGGATCTACAGTGGCAACCACTACTTTTTTGATCCCTTTCGCAATGATTAAATCACTACAAGGTGGCGTTTTTCCAAAATGGCTGCAAGGTTCTAAACTTACATAAATGGTCGATTTCTTTAAAAGGTCTCGGTTTTTAACTGAATTTACTGCGTTAACCTCGGCATGAGGCTCTCCCGCTTTTTGATGCCAGCCTTCGCCAATAATTTGGTTTTTATAAACAATCACACTACCAACCATGGGATTTGGATAGGTGCTTCCCAATCCGTTTTCGGCGAGTTGCAAACAGCGTTTTATATATTTTTCGTGTATATTCACAGCCACAAAAATAGGATTAATTAGTAAGAATGAGCATGCTTAAAATTAGGGAAATTCAGCAGCAAGACAATCAGCAGGTTAAAAAAGTTATCCAGGATGTTTTGGTAGAAATGGGAGTTCCAAAAGTAGGAACCGCATATGAAGATAAAGCCCTTGATGATATGACGGCGGAATATATGGCAGAACGAAAAGCTTATTTTGTAATTGAAAAAAATAATCAAATCATAGGTTGTTGTGGTATTGGTCCTTTACCTGGATTTGAGGAGAAAATTTGCGAATTACAAAAGATGTATTTTTTACCAGAAGCTCGTGGAAGAGGTCTTGGAGCACAAATGATGGATACCTGCTTAAAATATGCCAAAAGTCAGGGTTATAAAAAGTGTTATATCGAAACTTTACCTTATATGAAAGATGCTTGTAAATTGTATAAGAAAACCGGTTTTGAGGAATTAGAAAAACCACTAGGCAATACAGGACATTATAATTGTACAGTTTGGCTGATAAAGGATTTGTAGTTAGAAGTTAGAAAATAGAGAATAGCGTTTTTTATTTTATATT
This sequence comes from Zunongwangia profunda SM-A87, assembly GCF_000023465.1. Taxonomy (NCBI): domain Bacteria; kingdom Pseudomonadati; phylum Bacteroidota; class Flavobacteriia; order Flavobacteriales; family Flavobacteriaceae; genus Zunongwangia; species Zunongwangia profunda. The sequence goes on along the minus strand of NC_014041.1, from coordinate 3,874,127 downwards.
TTGAATGTTGGATCTTGAATAAGCTTTCTAAACTATTGCCTTGCTTGAAAAAGATAATCTCATTTCTATGCTTATCTCTGCCTTTTGAAAGCTCTTTATAATTGAAAGTTAGGGTTTAGAAAATAGAAAAGACGAGAAAATAAAAAATAGAGTATAGAGATTGGACTTTGTATTTTAAATTTTTAATGTAGGGTTTTGAATGAGATGGAAACACGAGTTAAGAATGTTTTTAATTCTTAAATGTTGAATTTAATTCAAGCTGATCGCAAAGGACTGATTAAAAGCTGTAATCCCTAAACTCTTAAGTAAAGTAAGCAATGACCATCACTCAACTTAAAAATAAATTCCTGGAAAACCTTGGTGATAAGTATCCTAAAGAAGAAAATCTGTCTTTCTTCAATTTATTGGCCGAACATTTCTTGCAGTTAAACAGGTTACAGATCGCTTTAGAACCTAATAAAAAATTAAATGATACTGAAGTTAGTGAATTTGAGGGGGCTTTAGAAAAACTTCGTGTTTTCGAACCTATTCAGTACATTATTGGAGAAACCGAATTTTTTAGTCTGAGTTTTAAAGTCACGCCCGGCGTTTTAATTCCGCGTCCGGAAACCGAAGAACTGGTGCAATGGATTTTAGATGAGGTGTCCCTGAAGCAGCAACAGGATTTACATATATTGGATATTGGAACAGGAAGTGGTTGCATTCCCATTAGTTTAAAAAAACACCTGCCAAAAGCCCAAATTTCAGCCATAGATATTTCAGAAGAAGCTTTAAAAGTGGCCAATCTAAATACTGAAAAAAATAAAGTTTCAGTACATTTAGTTCACCAGGATATTCTTTCCACACAAAAACTTTCACGGCAATTTGATGTCATCGTTTCTAACCCACCTTATGTGCGGGAATTGGAAAAGGCCGAAATGCAGCAGAATGTATTGCAATACGAACCGGAAACAGCACTCTACGTAAAAGATGAAAATCCTTTACTTTTCTACAATAAAATCACGAAATTAGCACAAGAAGGACTATCCAAAAATGGGTTGTTGTTTTTTGAAATTAATCAATATCTGGGAGAAGAAACTAAAACGATGGTTGAAGAGCATGATTTTAGGGCGGAGCTTCGAAAGGATATGTTTGGTAATTTTAGAATGCTAAAAGCCCAAAAACGCTAAAAAATTATTGTTTTGGAAGAAAAGAAAACACAGAATTCCCTAAAAAGCATAGCTGTTTTTTGTGCCAGCAGCGATGGTGTTAATTCAGAAATAATTGAAACCTCTAAAAAATTAGGGGAATTTTTGGCCAAAAATAATATTCGCCTGGTGTATGGTGGAAGCAAACTTGGATTAATGGGGCAGGTAGCTGCCGGTGTTAATGAAAATGGAGGGAAAGCCACCGGTGTTATTCCTGAATTTTTAAAAACCAAAGAAGTGGTACATACCCAATTGGATAAATTAATTACCACCCAGGATATGCATGAGCGAAAACTCACCATGCATAAACTTAGTGATGGTTTTATCGCACTTCCCGGTGGTTTTGGGACTTTTGAGGAGCTTTTTGAAATTATTACCTGGGCCCAACTGGGCTTGCATCAAAAACCAATTGGATTACTGAATATCAATGGTTTTTATGATGATTTAATGGCGATGCTTCGGAAGATGGTAAAAACAGGTTTATTAAAAAAAGAGAATTACGATTTGTTGATTATTGCTGAAACCATCGAAGAGCTGTATGAGAAAATGAAATTTTTTAAACCACAACCTACACCAAAGTGGATTACTAAAAGTCAGACCTAATGAAGATTGAATATTTAGAAATTTATACTTCGGCGATAAAGGAACAATTGAACTTTTATCGCGATGTGCTTGGGTTTTCCATAACTAAAAATTCTGAAAATAACTTTAGGTTTTCTGCCGGGTTTACAGAAATATGTTTTCAGTTTAAAAAGGATGCAAAGCCCTATCATATTGCGTTTCATATTCCTGCACATCAGGAAGATTTAGCCTTAAATTGGCTAAAAGAACGCGTTGTTATTGAAAAAAATGATACCGAGGAAATTATAGATTTTAAGAATTGGAAAGCAAAATCAGTATATTTTAAAGATCCTGATGATAATATTTTAGAGCTTATTTCCAGACGTGATCTTTATCCATCTCAGAAAAAATATTTTAACGTAAATTCCATCTTAGGAGTCTCCGAAATTGGTTTAGCGGTTGAAATCATTGAGCCTTATTATACCTATTTACATCGTCAATTCGGTTTAGGAATTTACGATGGAAATTTAGATCGATTTTGTGCCATTGGTGATGATGAAGGACTTATAATTGCAGTGAATCGACACAACAGAGATTGGTTTCCTACTAATCAAACTGCCTTTGCAGCCGATTTTAAAATTAATTTCACCCATCATCAGGGCTCAGAATTTAGTTTTACATCCAAAGATGTATAAGCCTTAAAAATACGTATGGAACTAGTTATTGTTGTTTTAAAAGCGGTCATTGTAATAGAACATTTTTATATTCTCTGGTTTGAAATGTTTGCCTGGGAAACCGTCGGGAAAAAGACCTTTAAATCTTTGCCAGCAGATCTTTTCCCTAAAACAAAATCTTTAGCGGCTAATCAGGGTTTGTATAATGGCTTTTTAGCGGCCGGTTTGGGATGGACCTTTTTTATAGATAATGGGGATTGGCAACACAATATTTCAATCTTTTTTCTTTTATGTATAGCCATAGCCGGAATTTATGGAGCCTTAAGTGCTACTAAAAAAATATTCTTTATTCAGGCGTTACCAGCAATACTTACACTTTTATTAATTTTTATAGAACAATAAGCCTCTTTTAATTTCAGTATACATGGATATCGAAAATAAAATATATACACTTCGAGAAGAATTACAGCATCATAATTATCAATATTATGTTTTAGACAATCCTGAAATTAGCGATTATGATTTTGATATGAAGCTGAAAGAACTTCAGGAATTAGAAGAAAAGCATCCTGAATTTAATGATCCTAACTCGCCAACGCAGCGTGTAGGGGGCGCCGTAACTAAGAATTTTACAACGGTGGTCCATGATTATCGTATGTACTCTCTTTCTAATTCATATTCTAAAGAAGAATTACAAGATTGGGAAACGCGTATTCGAAAGTTAGTCGACGGCGATATAAAATATACCTGCGAGTTGAAGTATGATGGCGCGTCGATGAGTCTTATGTATGACAAGGGGCAATTGGTACAGGCGGTAACACGTGGAGACGGATTTCAGGGAGACGATGTAACAAACAACGTAAAAACGATTCGCTCGGTACCTTTAAAATTACGAGGGGATTATCCAGAGAAATTTCATATTCGAGGTGAGATCGTATTGCCTTTTGAAGGTTTCGCGAAGTTGAATGCCGAGCGTGTTGAGAATGGAGAAGAACCTTATGCGAATCCGCGTAATACGGCGTCAGGAAGTTTGAAATTACAGGATAGTGCTGAGGTGGCGAAACGGCCATTGGATTGTTTGCTTTATAATATTGCAGGTGAAAATCTACCGATTTCATCTCAATTTGAAAGTCTAGAGAAAGCCAGAGATTGGGGTTTTAAAGTTCCCGCAGAAAGTGAACTTAAAAATAATATCGAAGAGGTTTTAAGCTATATTAACTACTGGGATATCCATCGTCATGATTTGCCTTATGAGACTGATGGGGTAGTAGTGAAAGTTAATGATTTTGGCCAGCAGGAAGAGTTAGGTTATACCGCAAAATCACCGCGTTGGGCGATGGCCTATAAGTTTAAAGCCGAACAGGAAACGACAAAGCTCCATAAAATAACCTATCAGGTTGGTCGTACAGGCGCCATTACACCGGTGGCAAATTTAGAACCGGTGCAATTGGCAGGAACCATTGTGAAACGGGCGTCTTTGCATAATGCCGATCAGATCGCGAAACTAGACATTCGGGAAGGCGATAAAGTTTTTGTAGAAAAAGGAGGGGAAATTATCCCTAAAATCGTGGGAGTAGATTTTAAACAACGCGATCCAGATTCTGAACCTACAACATATGCCATTTATTGCCCGGAATGTGGAACCGAATTACAACGTAAAGAGGGCGAAGCACAGCATTTTTGTCCGAATTACGTAGGGTGCCCACCGCAAATTATTGGTAGGATGGAGCATTTTGTATCACGAAAAGCCATGGATATTGATGGTTTGGGAAAAGGAACGATAGAAATCTTATATTACAATGGAATCATTAATAATTATTCCGATTTCTATTATCTCACATACGATGATATTATTGGACAGGAACGTTGGTTGGATAACGAGGAAGCCGGGATTAAAAAATCAGGTGAACTTCAGGTAAAATTAGGTCAGGCGATTTATGCGCTTAGTCAGGGGTGGGGAAGTATAACCAGAGCCGATTCCGAAAAAATAGGAAATGAAATTGTTTATTTAGAGGAAATTTTTAGTCTAAACATAGCCGAAATTTCAGGGATAGACGAAAAGAAATTCAAGCGATTTCTGATGGAGTTAAATACGGCGATACAACGGGTAGCTATTTCAGATTATACGTCAATGGAAGATTGTGTTTCAGTAAATTTACTGATCGACTTGAAATTTCCCGATCATCAGGAAAACCAGCCGGCAAAAGAAGCATTAAAGAATGCAGATTATATCGATGAATTGCTTCGTAATGAAAGCTTTCAGCACTACCCAAAATTCGATGATTTTATCACTAAAATCTCAGACCGCAGCCGGATCAGCATTCAGAAGAAAACCACTGAAAATATATTAAACTCCGTAGAGGAATCTAAAAAACGAACTTTCGATAAAGTATTATTTGCTTTAGGAATTCGTGATGTGGGGGAAGTAAGTGCCCGAAAAATTGCGGAGCACTTTGGGAATATTGATAAGCTCATGGCGGCGAATACAGAAGAACTTATCCAACTTCGCGATGTGGGGGAACGTGTTGCTGCAAGTATCATCGAATTTTTTACCGATGAGGAAAACATTGACATCGTAAAACGCTTACGGGAAAAAGACCTGCAGTTTGAAATGGAAGAAAAAGAGACCAGTTCTAACAAATTAGAAGGGCTTAGTTTTGTTGTTTCGGGTACCTTTTCTATTTCTAGAAGTGAACTGAAAAAGCATATTGAAGAAAATGGGGGTAAAAATTTAAGTTCTTTATCTAAAAGCACGAATTACCTTATTGTTGGAGAAAAAATGGGTCCAAGTAAAAAAGTAAAGGCAGAGAAAGAAGGAATTGCCATGATTAGTGAAGAAGAATTTTTTAAGATGATTGAATGATAGAAGACTTTGTGGTGTTTGATTTTGAAACCGCGAGAGGAAAAAATCCCTGCTCGTTGGGAATGGTAGAGTATAAAAATGGTAAGAAATACCGCGAATTTTACGAATTAATAAATCCCGAAGTTGCTTACTTTAATCCATTTGCGATCCAAATTCATGGGATAACCTATGAAGATGTACAGCATGAAAGGAATTTTTCCGAATTGTGGGATGCGATGCTTCCTTTTATAGAAGGAAAAACATTAGTGGCTCATAATGCGAAATTCGATAATGCTGTATTGCTTTATTCGTTACAACGTTACGGAATTGATGTACCGCCATATGCCAGTTTTTGCACCCTGCAACGCGCTAGAAGACTAGTAGCGTTACCGAGTTATAAATTAAGTTCTTTAGCCAACTTTTTTGAAGTTCCGCAGCTCCGGCATCACAATGCTTTAGAAGATGCTTTTGTTTGTGGTGAATTGTTTTTAAAGCTGAATAGAGTAGAAGAGGAATTGAAATTACAGGAAGAACATGGTATGGATTTTCCTTCTGATTATTTAGATTGGATTGCTGAAAAACAGGGCCAAAACGTACAAATTCGCCGTAAGGCACTTGCTGGTTGTAGCCAGTTATTGAGTGGATTACGATTTGTAATCTCTGGAAACTTTCAACATTTCTCCCGAATCGAAATGCAGAAAATTATAGTGCAAAACGGCGGGCGCATTACTGGTTCGGTTTCGGGATTGACCAATTATCTGGTTTGCGGTAGCCAGGCGGGAAATTCGAAGCTTAGTAAAGCAAAATTAAATGGTACTAAGTTGATTTCAGAAAATCAACTTTTAGAGATTTTAATCGACTTCTAATATTTTACTCAAAATAGAGGTCGTAGAAATAATTTTATATTAATACCTAAGAGGCTTTCCCAGACTATCCGTGGGTAATTATAAAATTTCGATAAAAAATCATTTTGAAGTATTAAATAGTTATAAATGATTTTAGTGATACACGTAAGCTAATTATTTTTGAGATCCCAAAATTTACTTATATAACCTACGCTAAAATTTTATGGTTCTATTGTATGTTCCATAAATGAGTTAAATTCCCTATGAAATTAGATTACTCAGGTAAACATTTAAAAACTTACCGCATTGTTGAACGAGCAAATCAATTGTTGATTAGTCCATTCTTTAAAGCTGAGGTCAATAATTTATTAGCGACCTATTGTAAAAAAGAATTGTCTGAAGAATTTCTTGCCATTCTTGAGACTGAAGAACGAGTTTTAGTAAAAACAATTTTCAGTCCGTTTTCTAAAAAGAAAATCTTTTTTAAATCAAATTCTCTATATGTAAATACTTTAAGATTGAAAAGTTCACATCGCGATGCTCTAGCGTCACTTATGCATGGTGTGCTGAATGTTGCAGATGAAAATCACTCAATTTCAAAACTTCTTGACTTCGAAAATCAGCGACAAAAAAATCATTTCTTTAATGAATTTGGTGCCATTTCTAAAAGTTATATCTAATTAGTTAGAATATCATCTTTTTATAAACGCAGCGCACATCTTCATCATGTAATTTAAATACTTGCTTTTCGGGTGTTTATAAATATACCTCAAGTAAAAAAATGAACAACAGTTTGATTTTAATACAGAAGTACGGATATAAGAAATGAAGCTTTTTAAATTTTGAATAGCTACATAAGACTGGCAATTACTATTTTTTGTTTTCGGAAGATTTTTTAAAAAGAAAATGCCGGGTAACCACTCCCGGCATTTTCAACCTAACCTAACCAACTAACCAATCTTATAATCCAACTATCTATAATGTATTAGCCTAAACAATTTTTTAAATTCCCTTTTCTTTTATTTGAAAAGGGAATTCTTCCAATCCCAATTTTTAATGAAAGGCAATAACGCGGTCGCTTTAATTCTTTATCATGTATCTACCGAGGAGATTGCTTTCCCGGACCGATTAATGCCTACTCAGTGTCAAACCTATTCTCTAATTAGTAGGGCTTTTAGATTTATAGGAATGAAACTGAGCTGTTAAACTCAAAAACAAAAATATGTCAATCATCAAGTAGTTTGCTGATATGTTTATCACTTAACTACATGACAAATATAGGGCAGCAATAAGGCTGGCATTGAAAGAAATCGTTGAGGATTTTTAATGTATAGATGGAAGGTGCTTAAGTTTCGTTGAGTTGTAGTTGGAAGTCTTAGTTATAGAAGATTTAAACGTTTCATCAATTCGGGACGACTAGAACGGCTTACCGGAATTACATCTTTTTCGATTAAAACGCTGTTGTCTTCAATATCAATGATTCTGTCTACGTTTATGATAAAAGATCGATGAATTTTTAAAAAGAGATGATCAGGTAATTTCTCTTCAATTTTTTTCATAGTAGAATGCACTGTATAGTTTTTTGCTGAGGTCTTAATCAAAATATAATCACCCCTGGCTTCAATTAAATAAATACTGGGAATATCGATTTTGATTAATCTACGATCAATATTTACGTAAAGATCGTTACCTGAATCTTTAGGGTTTGCTTCTACTTTTTCTGAAGAAACATCGTTAATGTTATCCTTTGGAGAAAATTTTAGCGCCTTTTTAATAGCCTTATCAAATCGCTCCTGGGTGATAGGTTTTACGAGGTAATCAACAATACAATCATATTCAAAAGCTTCAATCGCAAAATTTCTATCTGAGGTGGATAGGATAATTTTTGGTGGATTCTTAATGGTTTGAATAAAGTCGAAACCGGTAAAATCGGGCATATGTATATCAAGAAAAATAAGATCAACTTGATGTTGATTAAGATGCTTAATGGCCTGGATGGCATTAGAAAATTCTGCTTGTATTTCTAGCTCTTCATTGTTTGAAGCAAGTTTTTTTAATATTGCTCTTGCAGTTGCTTCGTCATCAACAATTATACATTGCATAGGTTAGATTTTAGGCTTTTTGAATAAACGTGGTCATTGCGTCAAGAATCTTTTCAAATTGGCTAAATAATTCGGGATCTACAACTCCTTCCCGAAGCTTGTCTTCATGATCTATAGCAACCTGATAACTCTTTTCTAAGCCTAAAATACTAATTTTATGTTTAATTTTATGCACGTCGTCACCGGCTCGCATAAAGTCAGTTGTTTTTAAATGATTTTTGTAGTTTTCTATTTCCAGAGGAAGTTCTAAACGAACTACATCCAGTAATTGTTCTTCAAAATTTTTATCTCCACCAGATAGCTGGCTTATGTAAGAGTAGTTAGGTTTCTCTTCCATGTCGATTTATTTAGGTAAAGTAAAGTAGAAAATGGTGCCTTTTGATAACTCACTTTCTAACCAGATATGACCACCATAAAAATCAATAATCTTTTTTACGATGGATAATCCAATTCCGGTAGAATTAAAATCATTATCAATTTTTTCAAATATCTGAAAAATTTTCTGAAAATGGTCTTTATCAATGCCTTTTCCGTTGTCATGAATAGAGAATTCCCAATATTTATCATTTTCTTTAACATCGACCTTGATGAAACCTTTAGGCTTATCAATGCTTTTGACCGCATTTTGAATTAAATTCTGGAATAATTGCTGTAACCTAAATTTATCACCTTGGATTATTGGAAGCTGGTCTGAAATTTCAATTTTTATATGTGAAGGTTTATAGATAATCTGGATAATTTCGTTTACCAGATGCCAGGTATCTACATCGTAAGTGTCTAAAATTTCCTGATCTATGGTCGAGTAATTAAGGATTCCACTAATCAAAGCATCCATTTTTTCCACACTTTTAAGAACCATATCTAACTGGTTAATTCCGCCTTCATCAATTTTCTCTTTGTAGTCTTCCTTTAGCCAGGTGACCAAACTGTTGATGCTTCTTAGAGGAGATTTTAGATCGTGTGAAACCACATGCGCATAGTCTGATAATACCTGATTTTTCTTTTCCAGGTGTAACAAGAGCTCTTTTTGTTCTTTGTGTGCTTTAGCTATTTCTCTGGACTGATCTTCAATATAGGTAGCCAGGTCTGATACATTAAGCTCTTCTTCAGGTTGGTTTTTACTTGTGGAGTTTTTAATATCTAAAGTAGTAATAACAGCTCTTAAACGGTCTAAGATTTGCTTTTGGCTTTGGGCCTCTATTTTTAATTTTCGGTTAGCACTAAATAATTCGTCTGAGCTTATTTTCATAGCCCGTTGGATCATGCTTAATTGCTCGTCGTTGGTATTGTAGGATTCCTCTACGGCCTTAAAAAAATCTTGAAATCTTTTCTCCTTTGCGAATTCTTCAGGAAAATATTTTCTTATTTGTCGGCTTAGTAGGCGGTTCATAATATTATTCGCTAATTAAGGTTAGGGTCATGGTTTGATTGTGCAGGTTACATTCATTGCTCGTAAAAAATGGAGCTATTTCTCCGTAAGAGTAAAAACCGGCTATAGCAGCCTGCTTTCCCAAAATTTCAGAGACTTCTTCAATTTCCTCTTCTACACGCTGATCCATTACTAATTTACGGCCAATACAACTTACCAGTAAAGCAAGTTGTGGCGGTTTAGCGTGTTTTTTAAGGGCCATTGCAGCGGCGGTAGAGGCTCCTTCAGCAATGCCGTCTACTGTTGCCATCATTAATTGTGCATGCGAGCCTTCAGGGACATCACCGGCTAAAATCATCGATTTGTTTTTAACGTCGATATTCAAAATGGTGCGTACCAGGTTATGTTCTTTGCCTTCTTCTTTGATGTTTAAAGGATAAAGTAATGCGGCTTGTGGAAGTTGATTGGCTTTATTACCAAGGTATTTTGAATAAAGATCTAAGGCGGGTAAATCATCCAGTTCCATCAAAACATTAGCTTTTGATTTTGTGATAATTCTTTCGGGGCCAAAGGGTATCCAGCCGCCATAGCTGGCATAACTAATTTCTAAACTTTCACCATAGAGTCCTATCATAACAATTTCTCCCTTTTTAGGATTCTCATTATAAGAAGCTAAAGTAGTTTCAAACCGGTCACCATCACCGCAAAGTCCCCCTGTTAAACTTATTTCCTGATCGGTATATTTTTCAATTCCTTTAATTAAATCACTGCCATTCACATAACTTCCCTCAGAAACTATAAAAAGATGTTTTAGATGTTCTTTTTTAAAACGACTGGCTAATCCAAAACCAAGCGCTTCCCCGTTTTTATTATATTCTAAAATGTTAGCAGTCTTGATATCAAAAGTAGATTTTTCGAATTCAATTAAGGTTACTGCTACCGAGTTTTCAGTTACCTTTTGTCCTATTATTTCTCCCGCCGAGCTTCCGAATATAAGATGTCTATAGGGAAATTCCTCTCTTATATCTTCTAAAATTTCAGGATCCTGCAACAGTTTCCTATCGGCAAAAATCAGAACCAAAGGATTGCTTAGTTGTTCTTTGTGATTACCCTTATATTGCCAGGAAGAACTTATGGCTTTAGATGCCTGAACTATTTTCATGATTGTTTTTTTAAGCTGAAGAAAAATACGGTTCCCTTACCAACCTCACTATCCAGCCAGATTTCTCCTTCATATAAGTCGATTACTTTTTTTACTATACTTAAACCTACGCCAGTAGATTTTTCGTGAGTTCCTAATGCATTAAAAATCTTGAAAATACGTTGGTGATGTTCTTTTTTTATACCTATCCCATTATCTTTAATGCTGAAGGTGTAATGTGTCGTATTTTCTGTATAATCAATTTCTACAAATCCTTTTTCTTTATCAATATAATTTACCGCATTGCTTAACAGGTTTTGGAAGACTTGCTGAATCCTGGTGCGGTCTCCGTAGATTATCGGTAATTTTCTAAGAATACTCACCGAAATATGCTCTGGTATGTAAATTAACTCAATAATTTCTGATACCAGTTCCTGAAGGTTCAGTTCCTGATTTTGAATATTACCATCTTCAATACTGGAATATCTTAAGATATTTTCGATTAGATGATCCATCTTTTCTACTTTTCCCTGCATAAGATCCAGGTTCATCAGGCTTTCTTCACCAAGCTTTTCTCTAAAGTCTTCTTTTGTCCAGCTTAAAAGAGCAGAGATATTTCTTAGAGGTGATTTTAAATCGTGAGAAACAATATGGGCATATTCATTAAGATGTTCGTTTTGCTGCTCCAGGTTCTTAAGCAATTGCTCTTTTTGAGTTTCTAGCAGTTTCATTTCTGTAATATCCAGGTGAATCCCAATAGAGCCAAGCATTTTGCCATTTACATCATAGTTAGGGGCACCACTAACCAACCAGTATTTAAGTTTATTGTCTTTGGTTTTTATGCGTACTTCATAGGAGTTTGACATTCCTTTTCTTCGAACTTTGTCATTTTTATCAAAGTCGGCTTTTGATTCGGGAATTAGAAAAATATCAGATGCGGTTTTCCCAAGGAGCTCTTCTTCACTATAGCCACTCATCTCAGTAAAGCTTTGATTAGCCATCAGGATTTGATCGTTAAGATCTACCTCTAAAAGTCCCAGGTTCATATTGGCGATGATACTACTATATTTTTCTTTTTGAGCCTTAAGACTTTCTTTATAATTTTTTTGAATAGTTATATCATCATAACTCCAAAGATGGCCTTTGTAGCGTCCTTCGTGATAAATAGGAATGTAACTTCGTTCATAAATACTTCCATTAACTAGCTCTAATTCTTCTCCAATAACGGTTTCTTTTTTACGTAATAACTCACTAATTCTCTGTACAAATTGTTCAGGATTTTTAAAATATTTTTTATTTTCTTCAGCTGCGTTAGAGCAGTCTGCTCCTTTTAATAATTCCGGCGGAGCTTCGATCCCAAAGAGATTACAAAATTTGGTATTGGTGAGCAGTATTTTACGGTTTTCATCTTCCAGTAGAATACCCGTTTGCAGATTAACAATTAGGGTTGAAAGTCTATTTTCGGACTCTTCAATTTTTTCTTTAGCAATTTTTTCTTTGGTAATATCTTCTATAGTAGCCACCTGGTATAGAATTTTCCCATTTTCGTCTCTAATAGCGGCAACCTTTGTTTTGGCCCATAGTGTTTCACCACTTTTCTTGATGTAGCGTTTGTTGATCGTATAAGAGTCTATTTTCCCTTCGACCATTTGTCTTAATTGTTCACTGCTGTCATTATCTTCTGGATGGGTAATGTCTTTGATGCTAAGATTGTTGAATTCCTCTAAAGAATATTCAAACATATTAATTAGCGCCTTATTCACTTTAAGCGCACCTTTAAAATTAGTTTGCGTAAGTGAGATACCAATAGGGGAGTTGTCTAAAATGAGATCTAACTGTTTGTTTTGAGATTCCAGTTGTTTTTTAATTTCTATCTCTTCGGTAATATCTCTGGCGACTCCCTGTGCAGCTATCGGTTTTCCTTCACGGTCATAGATAATGCTTGCATTAATTTGGACTATTTTTTCAGTACCATCTTTCGTGATAATACGGGCTTTATAATTATTGTAACTACCGGTATGGTATAGTTGTTTAAATGCTGCTGCCGTATATTCTACATAATCTGAATGAACTAATTTTAGTAGGTTTACAACCTCTTTTTCATTATCATAACCAAGCATATCTTTAGCGGCCTGATTCATTTTTAAGACATTCCCCTGAATGTCCATAATGATATATGCATCGATAATATTAACAAATACCCCTTCTAATTGTGAGGTTTTTTCCTTTAGAAGTTCTTTAAGTCGGTTATTAGATTGCCGAAGAGCTTCAGAGAGATCATATAGTTCGGTTGATTTCTCTTCTAAAATTTTTTCAGCCAGTTTTCTGGCTTTTTTTTCTCTTTCAAGTGCTCTTTCTAATATTTCAATTTTTTTGGTAGGCTCCATTTTTTTTAGATATGAGGAATCTGACCTTTGTCCCATTATTTTCAATTTTTTCTAATTGTATTTGGGAATCCTGGTCGTAGTGTTCAAAAGTTTTTTCCATTAGGGCTTTGGCGAACATGTACATCGCTCTCTCTGAAAAGTACAAAATTTCCAATTCATCTTCGTGCTTTTTTATAATTTTAAAAGTTGGAAGTTCTGCTCCTGGATATAATTTTCTTACCTGAACATGAATATGATTCTCTATAGAAGAAAGTAATTCTATGGGATCTTTATACAATGCAAAGATTCCCGGATGGATATTTACGAGGGTGTCAAAAAAATAAAGTCCGTAATTATAAATAAGATCGTCTAGGGGGATAGCTACTTTTTTACTAAGGCTTACTAAAAGACTTTGCATTTCTACAAAATCATATGTACCTACAGAGGTATAAACTCCTTCAGATTGTAGTTTGGATTCTGTTATAATATGGTCTACTATCTCAATACCAAATTTCTTCTCGACCATATCGAGAAAGCCTGTAAATACGATACCTTTCATAATTGATTATCCTTTAATTAATTCATTCTGGCTCCAATAATCCAGGGCACTGCTTAATTTAGATACATAATCTTCGTACTTTAAAGGTTTAATAATGTATCCTGCAATACCAATTTTGTAGCATTCTAAAAGATCTCTTCGGTTACTGGAAGTGGTTAGGATAATAGTAGGGATATATTTTAAGATGTCATCTGCCTTTAAGATTTTAAGAAATTCTATACCATTCATTTTAGGCATATTCAGATCTAAAAATATAATATCTGGAAGTCGATCTTTTTTATTTAAGATCGTAAGGGCTTCTTCACCATTTTTAGCTTCAATGATATGGTGAGGTAGGGAAAGGGAAGAAATCGTTCTGTTCAATTTCATCACTTCGATCATATCGTCCTCTATAAAAAGGATGGTCAGCTTATTTTTCATTTTAATTTTAGTGTCTTAAGTGAACAAAATTCATATAATAATAGTGAAAATTAAATAACATTCGTTTAATTTGGGGTTAGTGTCGTTAAACGGTTGTTTTCGATAGTTGAATGGAAATGGATAAAAAAAGCCATCGGAAATTGGGGGTATCCGACGGCTTTAAAAATGCCAGTATTTGGCATTTGGGGTAGTAATTTTTTAATGAACAGAACTAGTGTCTACTTTACCTGATCCTTTTTTAATTAAGAGTACAAAAGGAACGCAAATCAAGAATAAAATTCCCAGATAAAGAAAAACGTCCATATACGAAAGTACGGTAGCCTGTCGCATAACATTGGCATTTAGTAAGGTATATGCCTTATCTAAAGATTCATTAATGCTAAATCCTTTTTGAATGAAGTTTTGTTGTAGTGCTTGTATTCTTTGCTGTACCTGAAAATCGATCAGACTAATATTTGGTATTAAATCTACCCGGTGTTGCTGGGTAAATCGCGAAACAAAGGTGGTTATAATGGCAATACCAAAAGATCCACCAAGTTGTCTCATCATCCCTGTAAAAGCAGCACCGTCACCAATATCCTTGCCTTTTAAAGTAGAAAGCGATAACGTAGTAATAGGTACAAATAATAATCCTAATCCAACTCCTCGTACGACGAGTGGCCAAAACATATTTTCAGCTCCAGTATCGGGTGTCATCAATAAATACATCCATAAACTATATAAAAAGAAGACTCCAAAACCAGCGGCGGCCAGTATTTTTTGAGGTACTCCGCGTTCTAAAAGTTTACCGATTACCGGCATCATTAAACCTGTAGTGATCGAACTTGGGATAAGTAAAAGTCCCGCATCTGTAGCTGTCCAGCCTAAGATAGATTGGGTATAAATAGGAATAATAAAAGTGGAACCAAAAAGCCCAAATCCAAGTATAAAGGTAAGTACTGTACCAATACTTAAGTTGGTATCTCTCAGTACCCTAAGATTTACCACTGGGTATTTGTAAGTAAGTTCTCTCCAAATAAATAATACCAGTCCAAAAGCGGCCATTACCGATAAGGTAACAATCGTGCCATCTTCAAACCAGTCGTCTTGCTGGCCATGTTCTAAAACAAATTGTAATGATCCTATAAATGTAGCAAGGAGTATAATTCCCCACCAGTCAACTTGATTTGCTTTGAGTTTATCACCATATTTAGGACTCCTTACAAATAGAATAGTAAGGAAAGTGGCAATAATCCCAAGCGGAATATTAATGTAAAAAATATACGGCCAGGAAAAATGATCTACTAAATAGCCACCTAGTGGTGGTCCTAAAGTAGGACCAACGATAACGCCCATTCCATAGATGGCCTGAGCCATACCGCGTTTTGCTATAGGATAACTTTCAGTAATAATAGTTTGTGCCGTAACTAAAAGAGCACCACCACCCATTCCCTGGATAAACCTAAAGGCTACCAGTTCCCAGATATTAGTTGCATTTCCGCATAGAAAAGAAGAGATGGTGAAAATGATAATAGAAGCCGCAAAATAATTTCGGCGACCAAACTGCTTAGAAAGCCAACTTGTCATTGGGATAATGATTACATTGGCAATAGCATAAGCGGTAATAACCCATGCTATATCTGTTAAAGTGGCGCCAAGACTACCGCGCATATCATTTAGCGCAACATTTACGATCGTAGTGTCAATAATTTCCAGAAGCGCACATAAAACGGCAGTGATTGTAATAATTACTCTTCGGAATCCATATTCAACCAGACTGTCTTCGTCTTGTATTTGAGCTTTATTTTCAGCCATAATTTATTTTAAATGCACATCGACCAGCACGTTCATTCCAGAGCGTAGACGATCTAATTTTTCTTTATCATTCTCATCAGAGAATTCAATTTTAACGGGCAATCTTTGTACTGTTTTTACAAAGTTTCCCGTGGCATTATCCGGAGGAAGTAAAGAGAATCTGGCACCGGTAGCGGGAGAAAAGGCGGTAATTTTACCTTCAAATTCGTAATCTGGGTAGGCATCAACCTCAATCCCGACTTTTTGCCCGATTCGCATTTTTTCCAGCTGAGTTTCTTTAAAATTTGCAATGATCCATTTATCATAGGTATTGACTAAATAGAAGAGAGATTGTCCCGGTTGTACAAATTGTCCCGGTTGAATATCTACACTAGATAATTGCCCATCTATTGGTGCGGTGATTATGGTGTAATCCATATTTAATGAAGCTGCATCCAACGCAGCTTTTGCACTTTCTACATTGGCTTCAGCAACATTCACCTGATTTTCTGAAATCTTAGTTTGCGATACCGCCGCATTGCGCTGACTGGCAGAAGCTTTTTCCTGATTCTTAAGAATTTCTAATTGTTGCTCGGCTTCTTGTTTTGCGGCAAGAGCCTGTTCATACTGCTGTTCTGTAATAGAATGATTGGCAAAAAGATTTTCGTAACGTTTAAAATCCTGCTGAGCTCTCCATAATTTTATTTCCGCAGATTTAATATTTCCACCGGCAGATTTGACTTGCGAGTTTGATGCCGCAGCATTGGCCTGATAAGAGCCTATACTTGCTTTTGCTACACCCACCTGACTTTCGGCGGCCAAAAGATTGGCTTTTGCCTGTTGCAATTTTACTTTATAATCCCGATTATCGATTATCAATAAAGTATCCCCTTTTTTTACTTTTTGATTATCGCTAACAAAAACTTTCTCAATATAACCACTAACATGGGGGATAATTGGGTTCATATTGGCCTCTACCTGGGCATCATCGGTTTCTTCATGAGATAAAGAATGTATAAATTTATACCCTCCATATATGATTCCAGCCAGGATTAATGCACCTATAATGAAGATAAATTTCTTATTTGTTTTTTTCTTTTCTTCCATCTTATTAAAAAGATTAGTTGTTTTTGAAATTGAATTTGTTTGTTAGAAGACCTTCGGCTTGTAATAATTGATAGTATTTTAAGCTAATATCAGCCTGGGCGTTTGTTTTGTTTATTTTAGACTGAAGTTGGTCTACATCGGCTTCTAAAAGATCATTGGTATCTACAAGGCCGTTATCATATTTATCTTTAACAATACGGTAGTTTTCTTCTGCCTGTTCCTGCGATTGTGAATAAACTTCAAATTGGGTTAAGGCCAGCTGGTATTCTTCTTCTGCATTTTTAACCTGAATTTTTACATTGTCTTTTGCTTTAGCGATATTGTATTGAAGTTCTTCAGCTTTATGCTGTGCAAGTTTCACATCATTCTTAGCTTTAAATATTTTTGAAATATCATAGCTTACCCCAACTCCTATATTCATTGCATTGGTAACGGTTAAAGCATTTTGAATATCTAAAGCGGCATATCCACCAATCAATGCAATAGAGGGATAATAGTCAGCTTTTGCAATTTTGATGTTGTTTTCTGAAGCTTTTTGTCTATACTCCAGGGCTTCCAGATCTGCACGATGTATGGCACTATTTTCTATAGCAGGGGTAATACCTATTGTTCCTTCTGGTAATTTAAAAGTGAATTCCTCTGGAAGTTTTAAAAATGTCGCCAATCTAAAATTTAGAATTCTAACATTTTTTTGAGCTTCTTTTAGTGTAAGATGAATATTAGCTTCCTGTAATTTCGCTTTTAAAAGATCATTTCTTGCTAATAGTCCGTTTTCTTCCATAGCACTAAAATCTTTAACGCGCTGCTGTGCGCTTTTAAGATTTTCTTTTACAACGGCTACCATTTGCTGCGCCTTGTAAAGATTAAGATAAGTACTAATTGTTTGTAACGCGATACGTTCTTTGCTACTGGCAGCTTCAAGACTTGTGGCTTCAAAATTATTTATACTGGCAGCTACAGCATTTTTTAATTTAAACCCTGAAAATACAGGCATAGAAACACTGGCCTGGCCTAGCATGATTTGATTAATATCTGGTGTGCCAACATCTTCTGCTTCTCCCTCAGTAGGATTTGAATTTCCCACCGCTAGTTGAAGATCTATATCAGGACTGGTGAGGTATTGATATTGTCCTGAAAGGGAAAACTCGGGATATTGGTTGTTTTTAGTAACCTTCAGTTCTTCTGAAGCTGTTTTAATGGTCGTTTCAGCAAGCTTGGCATCATCACTGTTATTAAGAGCAATGTCTACAGCTTCTTTAAGGCTTAAAGTTTTATTTTCCTGAGAAAAACTTTGGAAACCTAAAAATAAACAACACATTAACACTAGGGATTTACTCTTCATAGGTTAAAAGTGCTTTAATTGTTCTTTGAATATGTTGGGTTAAAGTATGAGCTACAAATTCATCAAAATTATCTTCCTCAAATAGTCTGTGAGCTTTAGAATATATCTTTTTGTTGTAGTACAAATTGAAGTAGCTTCCTAATATCGTAGGGATAATAAGCTCTATATTTACATTTTTACTAAAAACACCTTCTTTTTGCCCGTCTTCAATTAGTTTTTTTAAGCTATCCAGATTTTCCTGTTTTCCTTTAAGATAATTAGAGAAATCGATTTTAGGATGCTCTCTGGAAAATTCAAAATGAATTAGTTTTTGTATCCTTCGGCTATTGTGGATACGTTTTATGACAGAGGCAACTATAGCGTCGATCTTTTCTATGAAAGTGCTTTCCTGCTGAATTATCTGTTCAATTTCAATTTTAAAACTCGAAATGCGATAAGAAACTAAGGTTTCCAGGAGTTTTTCTTTGCTTCCAAAGTAGTAGGAGATCATAGCAATATTAATTCCGGCTGTTTTTGCAATCATCCTAACCGAAGTTCCATCAAAACCATTTTTAGAAAATAATTCTTCAGAGACCTTTAGAATATGTATTTGTTTTTCGTTTAATTCCATACACTGAATCATAAAAATTCGGGTACAAATTTAAACAATTGTTTAAATTAAACGTTTGTTTAATTTCATATTAACATACAACGTTATCGTTGTGAACGGAAGTATTAATTTGTTTTCTCTTGCTGAAGTTCTTTGATATGCTGAAAAGCTTCATGAATAGAGGCTACCTGAAAAATTTTTCGCCTGTAAAACATCCGTTCAAAGATAAGGTTCATCATGCCGGAGGGATGTGAGGTTATGACTGAAAAGCTTTTTAAAAAATAACGATTATTAAAGAATTTTAACCAGTCCTGCGAGACCGTGTAATATTCGTGTATGCGGTTGGATATATAATGTGGGCGACAATCCTCACCTAAAATTCTCTTGGCATCAGCAATTACTTTTTCAGCACATGCCCAGTTGAAAGTAATCCCTTCGTGCATTTCAGAAACGATAATATCGTCTAGGAAATAATAAATCCCAAAGTCATAGTCGATAATCTCGATTACCTGATCGATATATTTTGAATCTGAAAGTCTCATGATATCAAGTATATGGCTAATGAATGTACAATTTTTATTTGAATCTTTGAAGTTAAAAAATCAGTTTGTTTTATGCTTTAAAAAGAAAAGACCGGAATTTTTTCCGGCCCTTGAAAAGTATAATTTGTCAATACGTAAATTTTTTAATTCTGTACTTGAAAGTTTATGGGAATAGTATAGCGAACAGGTACAGGTTTACCTCTTTGCTTCCCAGGCTCCATTTTAGGTAAAAGATTAATAACTCTTTTCCCCTCTTCCTCAAGAAGTTTGTGTGGTCCTCTTGCCTTTACATTTTTAACTTCACCGTTTTTATCTATTTCAAACATAATCGTAACACGGTTTATACCGCTTAGACCTATATCTTCCCCTAACCCGGTATCAAACTTTTTACCAATAAAGCGCGAAATTTTTTCGCTCATACAGGCCTTTCGTTCTTCGTTATCCTTTAAGTTTTCGCATCCGGGAAAAATAGGGACATCTTCGATAAACTCAAATGGAACCGGATCTACAGGTTCGCTATCAGGTACTTCTATAATATCATCTACTTCTACGATATCATCAAGACTGGTTTCTGTAGTTTCTATTTCGTCTTCAGGTTCGGGAGAATCATCTTCTGTAATCTCGATTACCGGTGGATCTTTAGGTTTTGGAGGTGGTAAGTCTTCCTGAACCTTAGTTATAGGGATGGCTTCTTCTTCAGGGATATCCAAGGGATCCCATTTTTCTGTCGTCGCCTGCTGTTGATCATAAGTTTTGAGATTAATCATAAAATAAGATAACAGCAAGACGGCAATAAGTCCAATTTGTAAAAATAGAACGGTCTTTTTCCTAAGATCTGCCTTTGGGTTTTTCTTTGGTTTCATAATGAAAAGAATTTATGTTAATAAAAAAAGTTACAACTTGAACTTATCAGACGTACTGATAATTAGGGTGGTAGGGATATTATCTCGAATCACAACAAGCGTGCCGAAGAATTGAATTTTTAGATTATACAAAAATATATAGGTTGATTTTTTACATATGAAACACTTCTCAAGGTTGAGGTTCTTCATTTCAGGCATAAAAAAAAGCGACTGTACTTTTATATACAATCGCTTTTAAGAAATATAAAATAAATGAGTTTACTACTTACTCAAAGGAGTTTTATCGATATACATTTTTTGGTATGTAGGCTTGAACATATTACTCTCCCCAATTTTTGCGAAATCAATTTTATTTTCTTGAATTCTTTTAGTTTGAATTTGTGACCTTCCTAGAATTTCGTCAAGTGCACGAGATAAAAATGGTTCTTCGGGATCGCCCAGTATGCCTAAATTGCCTAAATCTTCTTCTATTTGAATATCTGGAATCAAACCATCTACAAAATTAGTATATCCATTTTTATTGGCTATTTTAAGTACTAGAGGCTGCATAGCATAAGTATGCTCGTCGTTCCTGTTTTTTTCGCTAAATGTTGGACTATCATATAGTGTAATTGAAGCTTGAAATTTACCAGTTGTTGTTTCACCAATTTGCACCACATTTATATAAGGATCCAGACCATTAATTATAAGTTCACTTGCAGATGCCGTTGAAACGGTAGTAAGGATATAAACTTCCTTTAAGTTTAAACTATTGATTATTTCGCCCGTACTAAGTTCAGTATCAAATTTATTGACAAGATAATCTGGAAAATTTTCTTCGTAGTATTTTTGATAATCTTCGTTCCATTGCTCCTGGGCAAAAACCTGACCTTCAAACTGTCCGGTGATCATACTTGCCAGATCTGTAGCAGTAGTGACAGATCCTCCGCCATTATATCTTAGATCTAAAACAAGATCGGTAATACCTGCACTTTTAAATTCACCAAAAGCTGTATTAAGTTCTTTATCAAAATTTGCTATAAAGCTATTATACATTAGATACCCGATTTTTTTTTCATTCAGCTCAATCACTTTATTAATAAATACAGGGTTCATGGTATAGTAATCATCGGTAAGATTGGCCGTATTATCCGTCATATGGATTACGCCGTCTTCAACATAGCCAGTATTGATAGTAAAAGCATCCTTAGATAATAATTCAGTATAATTTGAGGTTGTTAATTGCTCTCCGTCAACTTCGGTAAAAATTGTACCTCTCGATAATCCTTCCTCTTCAGCAGATGTTCCCGGTAAAATATATTGTATATATCCAAAAACATCATTTGTCCCTCTAATTACTCCAAGTCCAAATTCCATTCCGGTGGCTCCACTTATTCCGTCGAATTGATTTTCAAGTTCCTCATAATCATCGGTAATAAAACTAAATCTATCCTGGCTTGAAAGCAAATTTTCGAAAAGTGATTCGGGTGTGCTAAAATTGTTTAGGAAGTCGGTTTTAGCTTTATCGTTGGTAAAATAATCATCAGCCAGTTCTGGAACATCGGCTTTATAAAGATAAATATCATTAAGTCCTCGATAAATAAAATTTTTAACCTCAAAATCAATTCGCTCTTCTTCTGTTTGTTCTTTTTCTTCTGCAGTGGGATCTTCCTCTGTAATATCACTGTCATCAGAGCATGCATTAAAGGAAAATAAACTTGCTAAGAATAGTAATAGTAAAAAATTCTTTTTCATTAGTTGCAATTTTTTAGAGTATATCAGCAATTATGCCAATTGATTTTATAAAATATACGAAGATACTACTACTGTGGATTATTATGATGTGGATTTTAACGTTATTTAGTACTAAAGGTCCATCTATCTCCCAAACTTGTAGACTTCCCATCAGAACAATTAACAATCCAATAGTATTTTTTATTAGTTTCTATGTCAACTTCTAGATTATTTTGTTCTAAATCTTTTTTAATAAGGTTGAGATTGCCATCTGTTCCAAAATAAATATCATAAGTAAGAGTATCATCATCTATATCAGATGACTCCCAATTTAATAAAATAGTGGTTCCGCTTATAGCGTTTGAGTTATTGCCGGGAGCTATTAACTTAGCTTTAAAAGGAATATGATTATTAGCAGCCTCACCTTCTACATAAAAAGCATAGGCGTTTGAATAGGTACTCTTATTATCCATAATGTCCATGGAATATAATCGCCAGTAATAAGCTTGGCCCTTAGGGAAATTTATATTAATAGAGAGGCTGGTGGTAGATTCAGTTTTAAAAATGTCAGAGAAAGAGCGGTTATTAGAGATTTCAATTATATATTTCACTTTATCGCCATCGGGGTCATTAACTTCATTCCAAGAAAATTCGATATCCTGATTGATGCAAAGAGAGTTATCATCTGGATAGATCAATTGAGGAGCAGTAGGTGCTTGATTGCTTGGAATATTTGGATCTTCATTAGAACTATTTTCTGGTGAACATGAAAACAAGCAAAAAATGGATAATATGAAAATTAATAGCTTCCTCATCTTTTAATAATTTTAATTGTCTCAGGGTTATATTCTCCAAGTTTTAAAAAATAAATACCAGTTGCATATTCACTAAAATCAAATTCAAGAATTTTGTTTTTAATTTTAATGTTTCCTGCAAATAGTAAATTTCCAGCGGAAGAATATAAGTTTGTTTGAATTAGTTTGTTTTCTGAAAACCTTGTTTTTTCTAAGTTTATAAAAGTAGAATTAAAAGTGGGATTGGGGTAAGCTATTGCTTTTAGGTTAGTACTGATACGCTCCCCATATGATAAAGAACAATCACCTGAAGAAACTACTTCTAGGTAATCCCCTGCAGTTGTATTTACGGCAATATTCTCTTTATTCGTATTGGCGATTTGGTGACCATTTAAAAATACGCGATATGGTTTTTCTCCTCCCTTCATATTGATTGTGGTTTTATTAATATTCGATTGGGATGCGTTTGTTTGAACCTCGAATACTTCTGGCTCTAATATTTTAAATGTGTAGCAATCGCTGTAATTATTGACTTTAGCTGTAAGGCATAACATGTATTCTCCGGATTTTAGCTCTTTAAATGTAAGATCATTCACAAAATCTTTTACAAATCTTTCGTTCCCCGTGGTAAGGACTGCGGTATATGGAATAGAAGAATCTCCTGTATTAATTTTTAGTTTTCCGTTCTTTTTACCAATACAAGTCGCATTAGTAACCTCTAAAATTGCGGCACCAAGCTCGATTTCTTCAATATTAATATTTAAAAAAGCAAAATGTCTGATGCCGGTTTTGATATCGGTCTCAATAATTTGAATGGTTCCTGTACCATGTGGTCCCCAATCTGCCGAAATAGTATTCTTATTTTGAGTGATATTTGCAACACCATTGGCAAACCATTGGTATCGTATGCCTTCTTTTTCAGAAACTCTGTAAGTTTTATTAGTGGAAAATTCTTTGACATTTGTGTCTCCTGTAATTTTAATGTCATAATCATTTTTCTCCAGAACTTTTACTTCAATTGATTTTTGGGGTGCAGTTGAACAGGAGCTTATAGGAGTTACAGTTATAGTATATGTGCCTGGCGTTTTCCATAATACTTCAGCATAGTTTTGCTGGAAATTGATTTCTGGATTTCCCGATACACTCCACTTATAATTAATAGCATTTTCATTAAGAACTGAATAAGTTGATTTTGTTCCCTCAACAACTTCTAGGTCCCCGTCAATGTTTGATATGTTGGGAGTATTTTTACTATCCAAAGAAATATTGAAAATTTCAGTATCAGTACTATTTGCATATAAATTCTTACCATTCTTATAAAACTTATCTAAACTGGTTCCTATATTTTTAACAGCATTCCAAGTTTCTCCTGCGTCGCTACTTTTATAAAGTATTGGGCCACTTACAGCATACCATTCATTCTTCGATTTGGCGTATAGAAATTCAGTTTTATCGCTAATAGTGGTAAAAACTCTTTTCCAGGTATTTCCTTTAATCGACTGTAATAACTTTTATGCTTCCTGTGAGCGGGTATTTAATCCTTCCCTGCGAAATAAACCGGTCGTGGTCTTATCTAACAATGATGGATGCGTAATTGCCCGGAGTAATGAAGCGAAAGCCCTCGGCATCCCTATGGGGGCACCGGCTTTTCAGTATGAGAAACTATTTCTCGAACATGAAGTAGGGGTGTTTTCATCAAACTACGCACTCTATGGAGATATGAGTAACCGGGTAATGAACATCCTGAGCCGTTTTACCCCCGAAATTGAAATTTATTCGATCGATGAATCTTTCCTGAAATTTAATGGGTTTGAATTATATGATCTCCGGCAGCTTGGAATGACTATTATTGATCAGGTATTTAAAAGTACAGGGATTCCTATCAGCATTGGTTTGGCTCCCACTAAATCCCTGGCGAAAGTGGCTAATAAGATCGCTAAGAAATATCACCTGCGTACCGGTGGGGTATATGCTCTGGATGATACCTTGAAAATCGAAAAAGCATTACGCTGGACGAAGATCGGTGATGTTTGGGGAATCGGACGGCAATATCAAAAACGCTTACTCCTGATTAAAGTTCATACCGCCTGGGAGTATACACAATTGCCTCATGAGTATGTGCGAAAAGAATTTTCTGTGGTTGGGATTCGATTGCAACGTGATTTATCCGGGCAACCCACCCTTGATTTTGAAGAAGTCATGCATAAAAAGAATATTGCAGTAACCCGATCATTCGAAAAAATGTATACCCATTTTAATGATCTTAAGGAGCGGATATCCACCTATGCTGCAAAAGCAGCTTTTAAACTTCGGAAACAAAACTCAGGTTGCACCATGGTGCATGTATTTTTAATTACCAACACCTTTCGAATAGATTTGAAACAGTATAAGGCGAGCCGTGGAGTGAGCCTGTCCTTCCCAACCAATTCTACCATTGTCATTACAAAAGCGGCTATACATGGATTGAAATCCATTTTTAAAGATGGTTATCAGTATAAAAAAGCAGGGGTCATTATCATGGGAATTAGCCCGTATACTACTCGTCAATTACCACTCTTTACCAAAGAAAATCCCAAACATGAGGAGCTGATGAAAACCCTGGATGCTTTAAACCAATCTCAGAATGGAAAATTAAAATTTGCCGGTCAGGATTTGGGACGTACCTGGAAAATGAAACAGGAACGACTCTCCCAAAGATATACCAGTAGAATTGATGAAATTATAAGGATTAAAGCCTAGATCGTTTATTTCCTGGATAAACTTATGTGGATAGCCCCCAAACTTAATTACAGTTGGAAAATTTAATTTCGGAATGTTATATCACAAACTTTTCTGTTCTTATACCTTTTTCAATTTACTCGATAATCGAGATGAAATACTCCGAGACCTGTCTCGTTTTAAATATTTTCTGTTCAAATTAAATGCTTAGTGGCTTTGCAACGAAGATAGTTACCCATCAATTTATTCTAAGCTATGGTAACAGATAAAGGTATTCTGGGGCTACTAAAAACCAAAGTATATTTTAATATTTATTTCCTATTTCCTCATTTTACTCATTCACCTAGATATTTATTTACAGTTTGTGCAGGGTGTTGAGGTTAGTGTTAAATTCTTTCGTACTACGATAATGATCAACTGATAATTAGTATAAGGTTTTTGATGAGTCTTTTTTAGTGGTTTTCATGGGCTAAATGATCCCATATTTCCGCATTTGCTATACTGTTAAATGTTATCGTAGTCCGCTTCGTACTACGAAAGATTCTCCATAGTTCTTCCCAGTTTTGTACTGAAAGTCAAATCAACCATCCCATCGTTACCGTTTGAAGATTTGGTTAGTTTACTGGTAGCGGTGGGATTTTAAAAATCATTTTCTATGTCTGCAACTATTATTACCACCGACGACCTTCGGGAATTTAAACTGCAATTGTTTAAAGAACTCAAGAATTTAATGCACCAAACCGAGGAAAGGAAATTGAAAAAATACTTAAAATCTTCGGAAGTGATGGATCTGCTCCAAATCAGTCCGGGAACGCTACAGCATCTGCGATTGAATGGAACCTTGCCGTATGTTAAAATCGGCGGCTTGATCTTTTACGAGGCGACGGATATTCAAAAAGTTATGGATACTCATCGTATTCAACATCATTCCGGCTTTTCCAAATGAATTATATTCGACACCTACAGCTGGTTTATCAGCAGTTTATGGAAGATGAGCGTCTGAATCCTTCCCATATTAGCCTTTATATGGCCATATTCCAGGAATGGAATAGTGCCCGGTTTCCAGGCGAACTTTATATCAACCGCCAGCAACTGATGCTATCCTCAAAAGTACGTTCGCAATCTGGATATCACCGCTGTATTAGGGAACTGGATGTTTTTGGATATCTCCAGTATATGCCCTCGCATAATCCCTATCAGGGAAGTCGGGTGAAGATGTTCACTTTTCGAACAAGTAGCGAACAAGCAGACGATCACAGGGATCCCATATTGGAACAAGTAGCAGCACACTACTATCCCAAATATGAACAAGTAGACGAACCTTATATAAACAGTAATAAACAACAAACATTAAAAAACATAAACAATACCAGTCCCACCTTTTTTGAAAATGAAATCATTCTATTTTTTAAAAAACAAAACTGGCCGGTTACCGAGGCTAAAAAGTTCTTTAGTTATTACCAAAATCAATACTGGAAAACCACGAAAGGCAACATCATTACGGATTGGAAAGACGCTGCCCAAAAATGGATCGCACGTTATAAGCGCTGGCAAAAAGAAAAAAAAGTGAATCAGGATTTTTTAAAAACTTCTAAAAACAAAGATTATGGACAACCCCTCTAAAATTGTTGAAAATGGGATCACCTATAGCCTGGGCGACTTTGACGGTACCACTATGCATTATGATTTCTACCGTATTCTTGAATACCTGGAGGTAAAAGGTAAACTGCTCTATGGTGAGGAGTTTAAGATCTTTAAAATAGACCGGCCACTGATCCGGAAACTCTGTGCCTATACTATCAACGATAGTAAAGCGGCTAAGCGATATGGAATCAGCTTGCAAAAAGGTGTTTTGCTGAATGGTCCGGTGGGTTGCGGAAAAACCAGTCTAATGAAATTACTTCGATATATTATCCCTGGTAAACCTACCTATGAGATGATCCCCTCCCGTAATGTGGTGTTTAGTTTTAACCACCTGGGATTTAAAACCGTAGAGGAATATGGGGATTCCGGGAGTTATTGTTTTGATGACCTGGGACTCGAACCTTACGGGCGGTTCTATGGAAAAGATGCCAACGTGATGGGAGAAGTGCTACTTTCCCGATATGAACTATATCGAACCACCCGGGGACGACTGAAAACCCACATCACCACCAACCTTAATGCAACGGAACTGGAAGAGCGCTACGGCAACCGCGTTCGCAGCCGAATGCGGGAACTGTTTAATCTGATAACATTCGATCAAAATAGCCAAGACAAACGCTTCTATTTAAAGTAATTAAGCGCTGGTTTTAATACCTTTTATACAAATGAGAATTTTTTGAAGAGATATTGAAATTAATTTCAGAGTAATATCCTGTTTTATTTGAAAATTATTCATTTTTTTAAATGAAAAAATTAAAATTCAATAAATAGTAGCGGAATAGTTGGCTTTAGTAGGTACTAATTTATGAAAATTAGTAATATTGAGAAGTTTTAGCAGTAAAGAAAGAACAAATGAGCTATGATGCTAAAGGGGATGATAAATTTTTAGTTTTCCAACTCAAAAAGGGAAATGAAAAAGCTTTTAATAGCTTATATGATCAATATTTATTGGATGTATATCATTTTTCCTTGAGTCTACTTAAATCAAAAGATCACGCGATGGAAGTAGTTCAGGAGGTCTTCCTGAAAATATGGATCACTCGCGATGCTATTGACGAGAATAAAAATTTTAAGTCTTTTCTTTTAACTATTACTAAAAATCTTTCTCTAAATATCTTAAATAAAGCAACTACCGATTTAAATTTTAGAAATAAAATCTACGAAAATTTAGAAACGCAAAGAAGTACTACCAATGAATATATCCTGAATAAGGAATATGATCAGCTCAAGAAGAATGCTATTGACGCCTTGCCCGCGGGCCGCAAAAAAATATTCTTATTGTCCAGAGAAGAAGGAAAATCGTATCAGGAAATCAGCGAGGAATTGAATATATCCATTAATACTGTAAAAACTCAGATTAAAAAAGCACTGGAAGGAATTAGGGAATATTTTTCAAAAAACACCGATATCGATCTTATTATTATCATTTTTTTATTTTTTTAAGTAATTAAAAAGCTGGTAAATAGTTATTTAGTGTGTTTTTTTTATTTTTTTTAAAAAAATATACTTTTCCGGATCACCCTTCTGTCCTTTTCGATTGTATTATTAATGAAGCTGTTAATAAATGAATAAGAACACAAGGTTTACATATCTATTAGAAAAATATCTCAATAATTCCTGTTCAAGGGAAGAGTTTGATGAATTTTTTGAATTACTAAAAAATCCTCTTTACACAAATTACCTGAAGGAGTCGTCGCTTTCAGATCATCTTCCTGAAGAGGAAAGAATTAATGATATTGCCAAAGAAACATCGGACATAGTTTTTCAAAATATTCTCAAACGTGCCCATCAAAAGAAAGTTTCCGGACAACGATGGAAGCCGCGTAAAATTTTAAGCGCTGCTGCTATTTTTATAGGTTTATTGATAGGGGGCAGTCTGTGGAATCAATGGAGGAATGAGAAGAATACTATTAATAGCTTTTCCGATGATCATGTTGTTTTAGAGCAGCATGATGGTAAGCAATTGATATTGGATACGCTGAAATCCACTAAAATAGTTTCAGCTGCAGGTGATACGATTAGGATCACACAGGGCAATTTAATCCGATATGATAAAAATTCTAAGATTTCCGGGAACAATACGATTCGCGTTCCCTATGGCAAAACTTTTCAGGTAGCCCTTTCTGATGGTTCCATTGTTCATCTGAATTCTGGTTCATCGCTAAGCTATCCGATAAATTTTTCTGAATCCCGGGAAAGAAAGGTAGAACTTGAAGGTGAAGCCTTTTTTGATATCGCCCATGATGTACAAAAGCCTTTTATAGTGAAAACCAATGAACTCAACGTCCAGGTACTGGGGACAAAATTTGATATTAACGCTTATCAGGAAAACAAGGATATCGCTGTAGCCTTATTGGAAGGTGCTGTAAAATTATATGATCAACAGGATAACAACGATAAATATGCTAAGGTTTTAAGTCCCGGGTTTGTTGGAAATTATAACAGAGCGAATAAAACCATCCAAAGGGAAGAAGCTAATGTAGAGAATTTTGTGGCCTGGAGGTTTGATAATCTTATATATAGAAATGTGAAAGTCAAAGACTTACTGACCAAATTAGAACGTCATTTTAATATACGCATTGACAATGAATATAAGGCAATTGAGAGTAAAACGCTAAATGCAAATTTTGGAGAAGAGCCTATAGACGAAGTCATGAAATATTTAAGTGAAATCTATGGATTTAAATATACCATCACCAATAAAGAGGTGACCATCAAAGAAAAATAGGGAATGGTGGCTCACTCCCTATTAAATGCTTGTAACAAGCAATAAATAATAAAAAACTAAAAATATGAAAAAATCTCTACTTTCTAAAGTAGATTGGACGACTATTGTTCAAATTCTTGCTAAAATAGTTGGTGTTTTTTTACTGGTATTTTCTTTTCTAGCTAGTAATCACGCTTACTCTAAAGAACTGCAAAATCAATTCATAACAATCAAAGCCAAACAAATCAGTATTCAGGATTTGTTTGATAGAATTGAAAAGGAAACTGATTACCGCTTCGTATATAGTATCGAAGATATTGATATTGAAAGAAAGGTAAATGTCAATGTTAAAGATATTGATATCATTAGCCTACTCCATAAGGTGATCGCTACCGAAAATATTGTTTTCAAAAGGATCAAAAATCAAGTTATCATACGAAAAAATACCGTAGCGGAAGATCAGCCTTCTTTTAATAGCAATTTAATACAGCAGCAAAAAAATGTGAGGGGGGTAGTGAGAGATGAGGAAAATTTTTTGCTCCCCGGGGTCAATGTTATTATTAAAGGAAGCAGCCGGGGTACCGTTACCAATATGGATGGGGAGTTTACTATAAGAACGATGCCCAGTGATACCCTTGTTTTTAGTTTCGTTGGCTATAAGGAACAAGAAATACCCGTGGGGAGTAAGGCTGAATTTGAGGTACGAATGAAGCTTGGTTCGCAATTGTCAGAGGTAATTATTACCAGTAGTTATGGGACAAAGGTGAAAAAGGAAAATGAAGTAAGTAGTAGTTTTACCGTGGATGCTGAACAACTTAAAAGTTTGCCGCAGCAAAGAGTGGACAAATTATTGGATGGGATAGTACCGGGACTGCAATATAGTCCGCAAAGCCAAAGTGCCAGCAGTACACGTTCCAGGTATTCTGTTACCATTCGGGGAGAAGCTTCCATGAGTGCTTCCAACGAGCCCTTATGGATCGTTGATGGAACCAGAATGCATACCGGAGGAAAAACCAATATGATAACAGGTTTAAATACGAGTGTAAGCCCGCTATCGTATATTAATCCTCAGGATATTAAAAGTATAAAAGTATTAAAAGATGCCGCAGCAACTTCTATCTATGGAGCAGATGGAGCCAATGGGGTGATTTTGATTACTACAAAAAGCGGTGCCAATGGTAAACCATTTTTTGATGTATCACTTCGAAGAGGCCAATCAATTATAAACGATGCTACTCGTTTTAAGGTTCTTGATGGCGAGCAATATATGAAATTGGCCCGGGAAGCTTATCAAAACGTGGGAAATGATATGCGCTATTTTCCTTTTACCGATAATCAGATAAATACCTATAGCGATACGGATACAGACTGGTATGATACTTTTTATGATATAGGTAGTCATTCGGTTGTAAATGTGTCCGCGGGAGGAGGAGGTGAAAGAGGCACCTATTTTATTTCCGGTTCTTATTTTGATGAACAAAGTACAATTATAGGTAATGAAACCCAACGTTTTTCTTTACGTAGCCGTAATACTGCTCAGATCACTTCTAAGATGGATATAGATCTTTCTTTGTCGGCTTCCTATAACCTGAACCAAATATTTAATCCGGGATCTGATTACTATGAAAATCTTCCAATAATTTCACCATATAATCCTGATGGGACCTTTAGGCAATATTATAGGGTTATTGAAGGTAGTAACCCTGATGGTTCTCCAAAATGGGTAGATAAGAGATTTTTTAATTCGGTAGCAGAGCGGGAACAAAATGATAATAATCAAAAAGCATTCGCTTTTCAGGGGAATTTTAAATTTTCTTATAGTCCAATTGAAGAATTACAATATACGGGGCAGTTTGGAGCAGACTATCAGGGGAACACCGAAGAAATTTATTATTCCATAAAAAACTGGACAGGTAAAGATACGGAAGGAAACCCGCTTGGCACCGCCTATAGTAACCAATCCAATTTTTTGAACTGGAACATGATTCATCGACTTAATTTTAATAAGCAGTTAAAGAAACATCATGTTAGCGGGGTTATAGGCCTGGAAATGAATTCCTCTGAGAATAACTTGACAGGGGCAAGAGGGACCGGTTTTGTGAATGACCACCTAAGAAGGGTGTCATTGGCACAAGATCGTTTCGGTTCGGGCAATTATTATGAGCGTAATAGTCTTTCTTATCTGGGCCAGGTGTCTTATAGTTACAATGATCGCTATAATGCGAGCCTGAGCTTTAGAAGAGACGGAAATTCTAATTTTGGAAAGAATGTGCGTTGGGCTGAGTTTGCATCTGCGGGGGTTTCATGGAATATTCATAAAGAAGAATTCTTTGAAAGTGAGACCATAGATTTTTTAAAATTAAAGGCCAGTTACGGAACCAATGGGAACAGCAGAATCGGTTCGCAGGAAGCCAATGGGGTTTACAGCATTGGGGATAGCTATTACTATAATGGACAGCCCGGAGCAGTCATGACAACCGCGGCTAATCCTAACTTAAGTTGGGAAACTACATACATGACCAACCTGGGAATCGATATTATGCTCTTTGATCAGCGCGTTAATCTCTCACTCGAAGGATACCGAAATAAAACCGTCGATTTATTGAGTCAACTTGATGTTAGTAGAACAACTGGAGCACTGAAAATTTATAGAAATATTGGTGCTATTGAGAATAAAGGGATAGAGGCAACGCTGCGGACTCAGAATATTAGAACGGACAAATTTAACTGGAATACCACCCTTATCGCTTCGAGAAATGAAAATAAAATTCTGGAACTATATAATGAAATTCCTAAAAATAACGGAAATACAAGATGGGAAGAAGGAGCCGATATTAATACATTCTACCTGATTCGATGGGCAGGTGTTGATCCCAGGGATGGCTATCCACTGTGGTATGATACGCATGGAAATGTTACCCGACAATACAGTGCTGATAATAGAGTCAAGTATAAAAGTTCAACCCCTGATCTCTATGGAAGTCTTAGAAATACGTTCAATTATAAAGCCTTCAGTTTATCTGTTCTAGCCTCTTATACTATCGGAGGATATGCTTTCAGCCCATTTGGAAGGGATGTGAATTCCGATGGACTAAACATTATGGATGAGAACCAGTCCATTGATCAATTGGACAGATGGCAGCAGGCAGGAGATGTGGTATCGGTTCCGAAATTACAATGGGGCGTAAGTACACGGTCCGTGATGAATTCAACGAGATATTTATTTAATAAAACCCATATTAGAATTCAAAATGTGTCCCTTAATTATATACTGCCAACCAATATAACCGATCAAATGGGAGCTCAGCAATTTGCACTTTCGTTAATCGGAGATAATTTGGGAGTGTGGACTCCTTATGACAATAAAAATTCAAATTCTTATCGAAATAACATGAGTGGTTATCCTTTGGAAACCATGATTTCTTTAGGAGCAAATATTCAATTCTAAAAACGATGTTACGAAATATAAAGTTTTCCATAATTATACTTTTTGGTGTTCTACTGACCTTCGGATGTGAGAATTTTCTTGAAGGCGATGATGCCGGTCGGGCTTCAATTCCCGTATTTTTTTCTGATGTAGATGGAATAAAGGCAGCGCTCCCGGGCGCATATAGCAGGGTGTATGAATATTATGATTCAGAATTTTATTTATATCCTGAAGTAGCCGGTGATTTATTGGAACTAAGCGCTATAGGGGAGAATGTAAAGATGTTCTCACAATATAATTTTGTTTCTGAACCCGATCAGGAAGCAACAGCAGTTGGACATATTTGGGCTAAAGGCTATGATGCCCTGGCCAATGTGAATAATATTCTTGAATACCAGCCCTTATTATCGACTCAGTTTCCGAATAATAAGGATGAATTATTGGGAATAAGAGCGGAAGCTTTGTTTTTAAGGGCTCTGATCCATTTTGATTTAGTGAGAACCTATGCTCAAACCTATACCTATACTGAGGATGCATCTCATCTAGGAATACCAGCCCTGACCTTAACACCGGCAGAAAATGAATTAAACCCTAGAAATACTATGGCGGTAGTATATGATCAGATTATCACGGATTTACAAGAGGCGGTAGATTTATTTTCTGACTTTCCAGAAGCAGATTATCTCGTGCCATATAGAGGGTCTGAAATGGCTTCGAGAGCTTTACTTTCCAAGGTTTATCTTTATATGCAAGAGTGGGATAATGCCAGGGCACAAGCCCATATCGTTTTGCAAAACGTCGGTTTAACACCCCATGATGATTATGTGGAGATGTTCCGAACTCTAGAGACTGGAGAAGAGGCGATTTTCGTGCTAAGCGGACAACAAAAAGTATCTCAAGTAGGAAAGTTTTATGCAACTTCAGATCCTATAGCCAAGGCTTCCCCAAAATTAATGGAAGTGTTTTCTGATACCTCTGATGTAAGGCTGAATTTATTGCAGGAGAAATCCGGGACATATCAAACCTTGAAATATTCACGACCCGAAGTAAATCAGATCGAATTTGGAAGTGATCTCTACGTGCTTAGAGCTTCGGAGGTTTTATTAATACAGGCTGAAGCGGCAATTGAATTGAATGATTTTGAGCAAGCAAAAGAAAGCATCATTCGAATTCAATCCAGAGCTTTAAATATCCCTGAGGATAGTTTACAAATAAAGCTGAATACCAAAGATGAATTACTAGGGGTTTTAGAGAAAGAAAGAATAAAGGAACTAAATTTTGAAGGGCAGCGCCTTTTTGATATTACCAGATGGCATCACAACCTGAAAAGGTATGAAAACACCTCTTCCAATGTCAAAGAATTAGCCTATCCTAGCCACCTTTTTGCGCTGCCCATTCCTTTAAGAGAAATTAATGCTAACGAAAATATTATACAAAATGAAGGATACTAAATATGCTTTAAAGTTTTTTATAGGTGTGTGTACAATGGGTATGCTTTCATTGATAGGCTGTAATAAAGATAGTATAGAAGACTTTCAAAAGGCCTATGTACATATCATGCAAAATGAGTCTAATATAGTCAATGTTAATTCCAATAGAAGGGATATTGCGACCTATTATATATATTATAGTACACCGGCAACAAGTAAAGACCTTCTGGTAAATTATCGAATTGAACCGGGAACAGGACTTAAGGAAGGTCGGGATTATAAGATAATTACTACTGAAAATCCACTACTTTTTCCAGCAGGGGTCTACCAAAGACCTATTCAAATAAGATGGTTGGAGCATGAATTAGATGAGACCCTGGATAACACTATTAAGATCATACTAGAAAATACAAATAATGATGATGTTGCTGTAGGCTTACCAGGGCCAGCTCAAAATCAAAGCGAATTTATCATTAAAAAAGTAAATCCATAAATGACCTATTTCAAAAGAATATTATTCACCTTTTTACTTTTACCTATCGTTGCAATGAGCCAACAGATCCAGGAAGACCCTAATCTTATTTCGGGAAAACTATCTAATGGTCTGCATTATTATTTATATCCAACAAAGAGAGTAAAGGGACAGGCAGAATTTCAAATGTTTCTTAAGGCGGGCTCGCTTCAAGAAAGCGATGAGCAAAGAGGACTTGCTCACTTTATGGAGCATATGGCCTTTAATGGATCCACCCATTTTCCAGGGAATACCCTCATTGATTTTCTGGAACGTCATGGTGCTAAATTTGGTCATGATCTTAATGCCCATACCAGTTATGGGGAAACCATCTATAAATTAAAGATTCCAACAAAGACGAAAAGTGTTATTGATTCTACGCTGGTTATTATACAAGACTGGATAGAAGGAATAGCTTTAGATAGCCTGGAAATTGAGAAGGAAAGGGGAGTGGTGCTCTCCGAATGGCTCTCTAAACAAAATGCTAGTCAGAATACCAATGAAGCCTTTTTAGAGCTGTTATTGAATGATTCTAGGTATAGCCATAGAAAAGTAATCGGTGATACCGCCACCTTGAGAAACTTTAGTAGGAAAGATATTCTTGATTTTTATAATTCATGGTACGATCCTTCTTTAATGGCTATAGCAGTGGCCGGTGATTTTGATCCGGATGATGTGCTCAAACAAATTAAGAAAAACTTTAAGAATATCCCCTCTAATGATATCACAGATACTTCTTATCCTATAAATGATTTTAAAGCATCTGATTATAAGGTGATAACTGATCAGGGAACCAAGAAAATTGAACTCACAGGTGTTCAGTTATTAGAGCCCTTTAGGGATATTACAACTGAAAAAGAGTTTTATTACTTTCTTCAAAAAAATCTGCTTAATGATCTATTTCAGGAACGACTGGATAATAAGTCTTTCTTGAATCCTGCTTACAAACAAGCAGGTATTAGTCTGGGGAATTACTTCCCGGTAAAAGCGGCACTGATGTATAGCGCGGAACTTCCGAAGGATTCAATCGCTAAAGGATTGGAACAATACTGGTATGATGTGGAGCAAATCTTTCGATATGGTTTTACCTCCATGGAGATTTCGAAGGTTAAAAAGCAGTTGCTTCAACAATTACGGAATAATGCTGAAAATAAAGAACAGCCTTCTTCTGGAAAAATGATCAAGGAAATGTATCAGAAATTTTTCTATGGTAACGCTATAGTGACCCCGGAAAAAGAGTTTGAATTAACCCAAAAAAGCCTGACCTCTATTGATTCTTTAAGTTTATTAAACTACCTGAAACAGATTAGAAAACCGAGACAAACAAAATATATTTTAACTGCTAATAAAGCGGATGAAGCAGTTTTACCGGATGCATCGGAATTTTCAATGTACCTAAATTTTAAAGATAAGCAAATTCAACCTTACCAAAGGAATTTAGATGTTCCTGAAAACTTGCTCTCTGAAATACCTGCTCCCGGTAAAATTACCTCGAAAAAGTATATTGCTGAAATTGATGCTACGCAATATCTCCTATCTAATGGAGTGAAACTGATTTATAAACAGACCGAGCTGGATAAAAATGCAATTATAATTAGTGGGTTTAGAAAGGGCGGATATTACGCACTTAAAGAACAAGAGTATATCACCGGACTCTATGCCGCTCCTGTAATCGCTCTTAGTGGTTATGGTGATTTTACCAGAGATGCCTTAAGTCAGTTTCTTGCCGGCAATAGTGCTAAAGCTACTTTACTGGCAGATAAAACCAGAACGGGTTTTTATGCCAGCGCCGATAAAAGGGATCAGAAAACAGCATTCCAACTACTGTATTTAAAGTGGACTGCCCCCAGGATGGACGAGAAAATTTTCGAGGAAATTAAATCACAAACAATTCAAGCGAAACAAAATGAAATTCCGAAACCGGGGGACTTATTTGGTGAAAAAATAAAAAAAGCTTTAAAGGGAGAAGATTATGTCACCAGGAAATTGAAAGCAGAAGATATCGAATCTGAGTTGGATGGTTCGAAAATTATAGACACTTACCATCAGTTTTTTGGTAGTGCCGAAGATTATACTATTAGTCTTATATCAGATCAGCCTTTTGAAGCTCTTAAATCCGATGTTTTGCATTATATCGCTACTTTACCTAAAGGAAAAGCAGCTACTACATACCGATATGAGCCAAAGCATGTCTTGAAAGATGATGTTGTGATACAACAAAGAGATGGGGATAGTCCAAAAGCGACCGTTTCATTGATTTATCAGCAGCATACTCTTCTGAAATCTTTGCCACAGACCGATCTTTTAAATCAGGTGGTTAAAAATCTGATAAGAAACCGCTTGTTAAAAAAGCTTAGGGAAGAAATGGGGGCAGTTTATAGTGTTTCGGTATCGGCAAGTTCTACTAAACAACCCATAGCGCTGAGCAGACAGAGTATTAGTTTTGTTTGCGAACCAAAAGATGTGGATAAATTGATTGAAGAAACCCAAAAGATTCTTTCGGATATGGCTGCAGGCAATTTTTCGCAGG
The DNA here is from genome assembly GCF_000023465.1 of Zunongwangia profunda SM-A87. NCBI lineage: Bacteria > Pseudomonadati > Bacteroidota > Flavobacteriia > Flavobacteriales > Flavobacteriaceae > Zunongwangia > Zunongwangia profunda. The sequence goes on along the minus strand of NC_014041.1, from coordinate 3,836,371 downwards.
AAGAACTTTCAAAAATAAAAACGAACCTAAAGAAAATGGATGATCTGCTAAAGCAGCGAAATACCTATTGGACAAAAGCCATACGGGAACACTATTTCAACCATTTTCCAAATTGGGAGGCCGTTACCCATTACAAGGAATCGATAGATTCCTTAAGTAACAATGAAATTGCTGAAGCCATAGAGGTGTACTTTAAGAAATCACCAGCAATCAAAGCCATATTATGGCCTAAAAATGAACAGAATAATAATCAATAATTACTCAAAATTAAACTTTATGAAAACTAAAATTAACTTTCTTTTACTATTAATAGCCTGTACAGGTTTTTTTAGCTCTTGTAGCAGCGATGACGATGCTTTGCCACCAGAGCCTGCAGAAGTAGGAATGATGTCTTTCGGCTTTTATCAGGAAGATAATGATCAATTAGTTCAGGATTATATCCTGGAAAATATATCAGGAAAATCAATCAGTTTCGCCCTGCCTGAACAGGTTGATGTAACAAACCTGGTAGCCAGATTTACAACCACCGAAAATGATATCGTGACCGTTGGAGGCGCTACACAAGTCAGTGGAGAGACTACAAATGATTATAGTGCAGCGGTAGAATACCTTCTTAGTGAGGAAAATACTAATGAAATATATACCGTGAGTGTAACAAAAATGGCTAATGCGGTATGGTCTCAATTAACTGCTTATGATCAGGAAGTGAGAGATATTTCCTTAAGTATCAACCCTACAAATGCTGTGCCTTATATCGGGTATATTTCAAACCCAGAGGATTCAGATGATAGAAAATTAAACCTTATTTCTTATCAGGATGATGTTTGGAGTCGAATAGGTGCAGCTGATTTTTCTCCTGAAGCAGCAAGAAGTGTAAATCTTGCTTTATCTCCCGATGGAACTCCTTTCATAGCTTTTGGTGATTATGCTGTTGATCCTTATCAAGTTTCTTTAATGGAATATACAGAGAATTCCTGGAATTATGTAGGTCAACCCGGTATTGCTGATGGAGAAAGAAGTGATAAGACAAGGGTAGTGACGAGTGAAGATGGTACTCTTTACAATTTTTATATTAATCGTGAAAGAAAGATTAAGTTAAAATCATTCGATGGAACATCATGGAACGAAATAGGTATTACTGGAGCAAATAATGATGCAGTCGAATTGGATGCAATATTTGCTAATGGAACAATATATCTAGCGTCTTTAAATTTCGGAGATTTGCAAAGTGTCTCTGTATTTAAATATGAAAACGGAAACTGGACGACACTGGCAGATCAAATGAAAGAGGCTCCTGAAAATATAGTTAGATACAACTGGATCTCTATGGACGTGGATACTAAAGGGAATGTTTATTTAGCTTATGCAGAAACTGATGCGGCTGCAGGAACTGATTATCAGGTAAAAGTGAAAAAGTACACAGCAGCAAGTAATTCTTGGTCAATTTTAGGAGATGTTCTTCCAGATGCTTCTTACCGATCATTTGATATCGCTGTTGATGCTTATGATAACCCGATGATTTTATATAGAAATGCATCAGATAACCCAACAACATTAGCATTTGATGATGAAGTGAACAACTGGGCTTCTCCGATGGTATTATCTAATAATGAAGCCGGTGATTTAGAATTGGAATACGCCGCAAATGGAATTGGATATGCTGCTTATACAGTAGGTAATCAACTTTATTTGCATAAATATGATTCTCCGGATAATCAGTAATTTAATGTAATGATATAAAAAGGCGGATTTTTTCCGCCTTTTTATATTCTAGTATAATGGCCATGATTAAAAAACTATGCATTTTAATATTTTTCTTTGGATTTAGTGTTAATGCACTAATTGCTCAGCATTATCGTAGTATAAGTGGAAAAGTATACCTCAAAGAGAATAGTGATCGGCAAAAAAGAAAGTCCAGGGGAATAGCCGGAATCTATTTATCTGATGGTGAACATCTTTTTAAAACAGATAAATCCGGAAATTTTAATGCGAAAATATCATCAGAATCCCCTTTTTTTGTCATAGTTCCCGGTGGCTATAAAATGGAGAATACCTCATGGTATCGATCTATTCCAAAGGATGGAGAACAGATAAATTTTGAACTTCAGAAGGAATCAATAAACGATAATTTTAATTTTCTGGCTATTGGCGATCTACAGGTAGGTTCCAGAGAAGAAATAAATATGGCTGATGTCAGCTTTTTTCGTGAAATAGCCAATAGAGATGACTTTGATTTTGGAATGTATCTTGGAGATTTAGTAAATGATAATACAGAAATCTTTCATCCTCTGCTAGAATCCATGAATAGCATTTCCAAACCATATAGAGTAGTCTATGGAAATCATGATTGGAAGCATGGTGCCTTACATGAGCTACAGGATAAACCTTTTGAGGCTGATTTTGGTCCTAAAAATTATGCATTTGAAAGAGGGAACGTTCTTTTTATTACCTTAAACTCAATTTATCCGGTTGGAAAATATGGCTATAAAGGAATTTATAAGGCGGAAACCATCTCTTTTGTTAAAGAGGTTCTTGATAAGGTGCTTAAAAAAAATCAATTGATTATTATCAACCAGCACATCCCATTACGCTGGATGAAAAATAAAAATGAACTTTTGGATTTGCTTACTATTGACCATGAGGTTTTAGTGCTTAGCGGACATACCCATAGTATTAGTCGTCACTTTTATCAACGCGATGGCAGATCAGATATTCAGGAAGTCGTATGCGGTGCTGTTTCAGGAAACTGGTGGACCGGTCAGAAGAACTGGGAAGCCCTTCCGTTAGCTCTTATGAAAGATGGCGCACCAAGAGGTTATTTTAAGGTTTCGGTCTCGGATAATACATATAAATTAAGGTATAAAGCAATAGGACTAGATCCCGGCAGACAAATGAATACCTGGTTCGGATCTTTAGATAATAATTACATTGCCAATACCATAGATACTCTAAGCAATAAATTTATCCTTAATTTTTATGCTGGATCGGATAAAACAAAAATTAAGGTCTTCGTTAAAGACCAATTTATGGGATATATGGAAAAAGAAAACAAGCTGGATCCTTATATAAACCGTATCAAATTATGGCAGGATAAAGAGTTATATCCAAATAAGCTGAGTCAGAAATCGCCTTATCTTAACACACCTTCTTCCCATATATGGAGTATGGATATGTCTGATTTGAATTTTAAAGATTTCAATTTGCTTACCATTGAGATGGAAGATCCATTTCTTGAACCTTTTAAGTATTCCATTAATTTTCGTGATTTTAGAGAATGATCTTAAACCAGACTTTTATTTGTATCTCCTTAAAACATAAGTCTTTTAACATATTATACTGTTCTTTCAAAGAATAAATCGGCTTGTATAGGGGCCAAAACAGATACCTGGTTTATTATATTTTATCCCGGCGGATAAACTAATGATTTGTCCATCATTTCCTTCAAAAATAAGCATGGACTAGCAACAAAAAGTGGGACACTATTTTTAAGACTTATGCTACATTATTAAATTGATAAAATTCTTGTTCCATTTCACAAGGGGTTTTATATCCCAAATAAGAGTGTAATCGTTTTCTGTTATACCATATTTCAATGTATTCAAAAATACTGGTTTTAGCCTGTTCTATAGTTTTAAAATTATCATCGTAAATAAGTTCTACTTTTAAGGTTTTAAAGAAAGACTCAGCCACAGAATTATCCCAACAATTTCCCTTTCTACTCATAGATCGGGTTACCAAAGGATTAGATTTTATAATTGTTCTAAATGTTTTTGAAGCATATTGTATACCTCTGTCTGAATGAAAAATTAAATCCATGTTTATTTTGCGTTTACTTACAGCCATTTTCCATGCAGGAATAATGGTTTGGTCGGTGTGCAAGTTTGTACTCAATGACCAACCAATTACTTGTCTGTCAAATAAATCAATAATAGTGGTTAGGTACAACCAGCCTTGATGGGTTGGAATATAAGTAATATCACTTACCCAAGTTGCATTTAACCTACCGGGATTAAAGTCTCTGTTGAGTAAATTTCTACAAACAACATAACCATGATTGGAATCTGTAGTTACTCTAAATTTCTTTTTATGTTTACTAAACCAGTGGTTCGCTTTCATAATTTTAGCTACTCTTCCTCTGGATATACCGTACCCTTTACGTTTTAGTTGTGCTGCTATTCTAGTAGCACCATACCGATGTTTACTCAAGTCAAATTCCTTTTTAATCAAATCTGTAAACAAGCTATATTCCAATACTCGTTTTGATGGACCGGCCGTGTACCATCTATAAAAACTACTCCTACTTACTTTAAAAACCTTACACATTTTCTCGATAGAATATAAATGTCTATAACTAGCTATAAATCCATAGATTTCCCATCGCTCTTGGAGAAGATGTGTACGGCCTTTTTTAATATTTCGAGTTCAAGTTCTTTTTCTTTAAGGGCTTTGCGTAACCTTTTAATCTCTAGCGTATCATCGGGTATGGGCCTTTCCGGCTTAGGTAAGGTAGTTGTTTGGGCTGCCTTGCGCCATTTATAGATCCTTTGGACTTCTATGCCTAATTCGTCAGCTAATTCTTTAATATTTTCCCGCTGGTAGCTTAATCGAACTGCCTGCTCCTTTAATTCGGGACTGTAATAGCGTTTTTTCATGTTTCTAAGATATTTGTTTTATAACAAAAGGTCTTAAATTTTGTGTCCCAATAAAGGTAGCTACTCCACTTTTAAAAATGACAAAGTTTGAACCCTTTAAAGAGTCAGAATATGAGCCATTTAAAAACTAATCTACCTTTTTTTAAGTATCAAAGAAAATTGGTAATACTATGGTTTATATGGGGAAGTATTATCCTCATTTTTACATTTCAAAAATCATTTTTTGGATATTTTAAGCATTGTACAGAACCTATTTGGATGTTTATTGGAATATACTTAGGCGGTATTTACTCTTTAATCACAGGTAGTTCATTTTTTAAACATAAATTAAGTAACTATTTATTAAAAGATATTATTTATTTTCGTTTAGCTTATATTAGTAGTTTAATCTACCTTCTTGGATTGAGTATAGTGATTTTTATCATTCCATTGTATATCTTACAGGATGGGGGGAATCTTGAAGACTTCAGAAATGCACTGGCTAAGACTAATACAATATTTAAGGTTTTATTACCGATTCAAATTGGTTTATTCGACTTTTTCTTTTTTAAAAAAGAAAAAGTCGAATAACTTTAATTATTGGGGTTTTAGAACGGTTATTTTTAATTTACTTAGACGATATAAATTCTTAGAATTCTTGTTTTTCAAATTGCTTTTATTTGAAATTTTCTTAGCTTCAAGTTTGGCTTTTAAATTCTGCATGTCTTCACTAATCTTACGATCAACAATTTTAGCATAATGCTGTGTAGTTCTAAGATCTTTATGCCCCAACATTTTACTAACAGATTCTATTGGTACCCCATTGGTTAAAGTAATGGTTGTTGCAAAAGTATGTCTGGCAACATGAGTGGTGAGTGGTTTTTTGATATCACACATCAATGCAATTTCTTTCAAAAATGCATTCGATTTCTGGTTGCTTAAAACGGGTAAGATAAAATCACTGTTCTTAACTTCCGGATGATTTTTATAGCGATCCAATATTTCCTCGGCTACAGGAAGAATAGGGATACTGCTCAAGGTTTTTGTTTTAGTTCTTTTTGTTCGAATCCATTTTTCGCCATCGATACCAATGGTAATATCTGAGTTACTGAGCTTTTTAACATCGGAATAAGCCAGACCGGTAAAACAGCTGAAAATAAACATATCCCTAACTAGCTTTAGGCGATCCAGATGTAACTCTTTATCAATAAGCTTTTGGATTTCTTCTTCATTTAGGAATTCACGCTCTACTGTTTCAAATTGCACCTTATAGTTATAAAAAGGATCCCTCTCCATCCATTGATTGGCTAAAGCAATCCTTACGATTTTTTAAAGTTATTAACATATTTCAAAGCAGAATTATGATTACACGCTCTCTTAGTTTTTAAAAAATATTCGAATTTAGATATAAAATGATGATTGATGCTATTCATAGGAAAATCATCTTTCCTGTATTCTTCATCGATAAATTGTTCAACATGATTATAACAGGTCCAGTAGCGCTTTGCGGTGCTTTTAGAAATACTTTTACCGGAAAGACGATCCATTTGCTCGTTATGCTCTTTAAATGCCTGTAACGTCATTTTAGGCTGTTTTTTGTTAACTCCTTTAAATTCGTCAATTATACTTTTAGCAGAAATGGTTAGATTATTTTCAATAAAGGTTTGATGTATATTTTTTATCTTATTCCTAAGCACATTGATAAAATTATTGAGTTCGGTGGCTTCCACACTTTTCCCCATCATCTTCTCAGATTTTGGATGCCATTTCCTCGGATCTACTTTACGATTGATACTTAATGCAGATCGTTTATTATTTACTGATATGCGTAAATAAATATCGCTTTCTGAAGTCTTGTTAGTTCTGCTTTTTCTGAGGTAAAAACTAAGTTGGTAGGAAGTGCTCATATTTTTGGTATTAAAATGAACCTTTAAACTACCAAAAAAATCAATAGAATTTAAAACTTTAATATTTTGTAAACGTTTGAAATACAGTTTTTTTTAGGGCTTTCTGGTTACCAATTTTTCATCAGAAAATTGGTAACCAGATTGGTAATCAAAAGTGCGCTATTATTTGATATTAAATGATATTCCAAAAAATAAAAAACCCCGTAAATCCTGGGATTCCGGGGTTTTTGATTGAGTTTGATGCTCAAAAAGTGGAGTCGGAGGGGTTCGAACCCTCGTCCAAACAAGCAATTCAGAAGCTTTCTACACGCTTAGTTTTCGCTTGAATTGTCGGGAAAAAATCTGGCTGAAAACTACCTAATCTTTTCCGTATCCTCAATTAAATTTCAAAACTGCATCAAGGCCCTGCAGCTTCTATATTTACTTTATCGGTGCCTCTGGTGTGGACGCCGTAAATCAAGGCTTCCACGAGACATCTCGGCTCCCTACCTTGTAGGGACTAAGCAAAACCTACTGTGATTCGGTTACGCAGCCAAGGCGTAGTTATTCTCGCCGTTTAAAAAAGTGTGAAATATGAGATTTACGAGCTATATCCCAGCGCTCGGCGTGCTTACAACTCAATTAGACTCGCTGTCAAAACCAAGTCGACCCCAATATTTAAAGAACATTGCACTTTGTCTTTGGACGTTCCGTTTGTTCTAACGACCAAACGGCGGGCTATTTGCTTTTAGTTTTTGCTCGTAACCTCACAAAAAGCTAACCGCTGCTATCCCTAACGCAAAATCGAAATCCAATCAAACAAAGAACATTAAATTCAACCTAGTGTTTACAAAACAACAAGGCATGCAAAGGTACTATTAAATTTATATCTTTACCCGATAATCGGGATTAAATACACCAAGACTTGCCTCGAAAATAAAAATAATTTTCTAATAATTATTTCGTGGGCTTGCGCCAAGGTAGTTTACTCGATAATCGGGATTTAAAAATTTTAGCGCTTTTTCCTAAGATGTTAAAACGCCTTCAGATTTAAATTTCATTTATCTAAATTGAATAGTTCAAAAAACAGAGCGCAAATCTAAAATTTGTTAGCTGTTTCTGCAAACGCTTATATTTAAAGTTTATTAAAATATATCTTAAATTATACAAAACCTATACCATGCTATGCTAAAATTTGCCATCATTCGGGAAGAAAAAACACCACCAGATCGTCGCGTGGTTTTTTCTCCAAAACATCTAAAACAAGCCAAAAACCAATTCCCCGAAGCACATTTTAAAGTGCAGCAGTCGGATATTAGGATATTTAGAGATGAAGAATATCAAAATGAAGGATTTCAGGTTTCACAAGATATTAGCGACTGCGATGTGATGATTGGGGTAAAGGAAGTGCCGATTAAAAGTCTGATTCCGAATAAAAAATACTTTTTCTTCTCTCATACCATTAAAAAGCAACCTTATAATCGCGACCTCCTAAAGGCGATTTTGGATAAAAATATTGAGCTTTTTGACCACGAGGTGATCACCAGTGAAAGCGGAATGCGACTGATTGGTTTTGGAAGATATGCAGGACTGGTAGGAGCTTATAATGGATTTCGAGCCATTGGATTAAAAAATGAATTTTATAGTTTACCAAAAGCTGATGATCTTCCAGATTTAAACGCGATGTTGGCGCAATTGGATAAAATTAAAGTCCCAAATTTAAAAATAGTACTTACCGGTAGTGGGAAAGTAGCTCGTGGAGCCAAAGAAATATTAGATCATTTAAAGATCAAACAAGTTGAGGTTCCCGATTATTTAGCTTCAGAATTTGGAGAACCGGTTTATTGCCATATCGACGTATTGGATTATAACAAACGTAAAGATGGCGCAGTGGGTAGTATCTCAGAATTCTTTATTAATCCCGAATTATACGAATCAGATTTTTGGCGTTTTGCTGTAGTTAGCGACTTTTTTATCGCAGGGCATTTTTACGGCCAGGGCGCTCCGGTATTTTTTACAAAAGAGGATGCCAAAACACCTAATTTCAACATAAAATATATCGCCGATATTTCCTGTGATATCGCCGGCCCTATCCCAAGTACCATAAGGGCTTCAACTATTGCCGATCCTATTTATGGTTACGATCCTAAAACCGGCAAAGAAACAAATTATAAAGATCCTAAGGCCATAACCGTAATGGCGGTAGATAATTTACCTTGCGAATTGCCCAGGGATGCCAGTGAAGGTTTTGGAGAAATGTTTTTAAACAAAGTCCTGCCAGCATTTTTTAATGATGATAAAAATGGAATTTTAGAACGCGCGAGAATGACCAAAAATGGGAAGTTAACTTCTAGGTACGGTTATTTACAGGATTTTGTAAGCTAAAAATCAAAATTGTTTTTAACCAATATTGTATCTTGTCACTAGATTATTTTAACCACTATGCGCTTAAGCAAAATGAGAAAAACAATTGTAATACTTCTAGGTTTACTTTCCCTGGCCTCTTGTAAAAAGGAAGAAACGGCCGAAAAAGAATTTAAAGAAATTACCGGGGTCGATCATAATTTGAAGCCAGGAGATAATTTCTTTAGGTATGTAAATGCTAAATGGTATGACACGGTTTCAATCCCTGCAACGCAGGCCGGAGCAGGTGCCTACATGTTTATGAACTACCCACAGCGACTTCGGTTACAAGGTATTTTAGACAGCGTATCAAAAAGTGAAAATACTAAAGGAAGTATTGCTCAAAAAGTAGGTGATTTTTATGCTTCGGGCATGGATACGGCAACCATTAATAAAAGAGGTTTTAAGCCCGTAAAACCCGTTCTAAATGATATTGATAAAATCAAAGATATTCCTTCTTTGATGCATTTTGTAACCAATAATATGATGGTTGGAAATGGTTCAATTTTAAGCTTTTATGTAGGACCTGATGATAAAAATAGTCAGATGAATATTGCGCATGCCAATCAAACAGGAATTGGCTTGCCAGATCGGGATTATTATTTTAGTGAAGATACAGAGACTGTAGCGATTCAGCAAGCCTATAAGAAGTATCTTTCATCACTATTTCGACTTACCGGAAGTAGTGAAGCTGAAGCGAAAGAAAAAGCTGATTTGGTATATGATATCGATAAGCAGATCGCCCAGTCGCATAGAACTCGTATAGAACGTCGAGATGTAAAAGCCAATTATAATAAGATGGCGGTGAGTGATCTTGATGAAAAGCATCCTAATATTGCTTGGTCTGCTGTTTTAGATGATCTCAATGCTCAAACCGATTCTATAGATGTTGGGCAACCGGAATATTATGATCAACTTAATTCACTTTTAAAAACTGTTCCTCTGGAAGATTGGAAGGTGTATTTAAAAGCACACACATTGCAGAATTATGCTGATAATTTAAGTAAGCCATTTGTGGATGCAGCTTTTGAATACAGTAAAGTAATCTCTGGCCAGGCAGTTCAAAAAACAAGAGGAGAAATAATGGCCAGTGCCGTAGATGATTATCTTGGGGAAGCTTTAGGACAGTTATACGTAAAGAAATATTTTCCTGAAGAGGCCAAAGAACGTATGCAGCAATTGGTTGATAATGTACAGAAAGCTTATGCGGCAAGAATCGATAAATTAGAATGGATGAGTGATAGCACGAAACTAAAAGCCAAAGAAAAGTTGGCTGCGATCACTAAAAAAATAGGGTATCCAGATCACTGGAAGGAGTATAATAACGTAACTATCGATAGCAATAAATATTTTGAAAATATCGTTTCTGCTTCTTCAGCCGCCTATCAACGTAACCTGGAAAAATTAGGAAAGCCGGTAGATAAATCAGAATGGTTTACTACACCTTCAACGGTCACAGCATATAACAATCCTTCAGCAAACGAAATTGTTTTTCCGGCAGGAATTTTACAACCCCCGTATTTCGATAATGAGGCTGATGATGCCCTAAATTATGGCGGAATAGGAATGGTGATTGGTCACGAATTAACCCATACCTTCGACGATCAGGGCGCGCAATTTGATAAAGAAGGGAACGTAAAAAACTGGTGGACAGATAGCGATTATGAGAAGTTTAAATCAAAAATACAGCAAGTCATCGATCAGTACAGTGAATTTACGGTGTTGGATTCGCTTCACATTAAAGGCGCGATGACGGTAGGAGAAAATACCGCCGATATTGCTGGTGTTGCGGTGGCTTACGATGCTTTTAAAATGACCAAGGAAGGTCAGGATAGCACTAAAATAGGTGATTTTACGCCAGATCAGCGTTTCTTTCTATCCGTAGCCAAGATATGGCGGGTAAAAATGAAGGATGAATTTCTACGGTTATGGATCAATAATAATCCGCATTCGCCACCTTTATGGCGGGTAAACGGACCTTTAATGAACAATCCTCATTTTTACGAAGCTTTCGATGTTAAGCCTGAAGATTCGTTGTATGTAGCAGAAGAGGATAGGATTGTAATCTGGTAATTTCATCGAAATTAACTTAAGCATAACCAGAAAATGAAGTAAGCACTGTTCGTAGACCTTAACTTGCGGCAGGAATAAAACACCTAATTGCATTACTAAATAGTAATTCTGATATTTGAATTTAAACCTAAACAATGAAAAAAATCTTAAGTACCCTAACACTTCTTTTATGCCTAACCAGCATGTTTTCACAGGTAAAACTAATGACTTACAATATTAAATATGCTAATGAAAATGATGCTGAAAACAGCTGGTCTTATCGAAAGGACTGGATAACCAGTCAGATTAAGTTCTACGAGCCTGATATTTTTGGTGTTCAGGAAGCGCTACAGGTTCAAATTGATTATTTTAGTGAGCATATGCCAAATTACAAACATATTGGGGTTGGTCGTGATGATGGTATGAAAAAGGGAGAATACAGTGCGATTTTCTATAATTCAGAAAAATTTAAAGTGCTGAAAAATAATACCTTTTGGCTAAATGAAACTCCCACCAAAATTAAAAAAGGCTGGGACGCCGCGCTACCACGAATATGTACATACGGCCTCTTTGAGAATAAAAAAACAGGTGAAAAATTCTGGTATTTTAATACACATTTTGATCACGTGGGTGTAAAAGCCAGACAAGAAAGTGCTAAACTGATCTTTGAAAAGATAACCGAATTGAATACACAAGACTACCCGGTGGTTTTAAGCGGAGATTTTAATTTAATGCCAGATACTAAGAGTATCCAGTATTTAAGTGAACAGATGATCGATGCTAAAGGTGCTGCTGATCTTGTTTTTGGTCCTGAGGGGACTTATAATGGATTTAATTTTTCTGAGCCTGTTACCCGAAGAATTGATTATGTATTCTTATCTAATAATGGATTCCAGGTAAAAAAGTATGCCGTATTGAGTGACTCTAAAGATTTAAAATATCCATCAGACCATTTACCGGTAATGGTTGAATTAGAATAACGATCCGCAAAAGGATTTTGATGGTAAAATCAAAAAATTACGCCAGGCTATAATTAGCTTGGCGTACCTTCTTCGTAAATCACCATATTTTAGCTTCTTGGTATTGATTTTTATGATACCCTTGGCCTTACTATAGTTTTGGATTAAGAACTGAAATTAAAAGCTTTTATAATCCATCTTTTTTATACGTCTTTAAACACTCTTGTAGCGAATTCCCTTTTTTATGAATGCATTCGCAAAAACTAATACAAGCTTCGGGATGCTTTGTTTTATCACATTGCCGCGCACATTCAGCTAAAGTATTCCGTGGCATAATACTGTAAATATTAGTGATAAAAAGTACAAAACTGATCATATAGATGAATACGCTACCCAAAAAATACGAAAGGAAATTTGTTGTTTTTGGATTGCTGCGGAAGTAAAATTTCAGTATTATTCTGCTTTAGCGGAAGCAGATATTTTAGTTTATGATAATCCCAACCCAGCAAAAAAATCACAGCCGTAAGCATAAGTGGTGCGGTAAATAGCGAGCCATCAAAACGAACGGCCAAAGACAGCACCGTGATATTCAGAATAATGGGGAAATAGATCAAAGCGCCTAGCATTGCGGTACGCGGAATTAAAAGCAAAATCGCCGCCAGCATTTGCATCACACCAATAAAAGTATAGTAATAACCCGTATAAAAAAGTGCTTCTAAATAATGTCCCATTGGGTGATTATTGGCTAAAGCCGTAAATCGTTCGCCGTTAATTTTTACAAAACCCGAGGGTAAAAAACCGGCTGCTAATGCAATTCGGCAAAAAATAGCAAAATATCCAATCCAGATGTTTTGTCTTGCCTGTAGATGAAATTGTTCGAATTTAGCGATTATTTTCATTTCTTCGGAATAGATAAAATGGTAGCTGAATTTATATAATCTCGCCTAAATATTGCCTGCCTGAAATCCTCAAAGTTTAGCGGAAGTACTTCTTTAAAATCAAAATGATGAAACGTATTCGCATTTCGCCCAATCTTAAAAGATCGGTAATAGTATCTAAAGTAATCGGGCAAAATAAAAGTTCCTAAAATGATGGCGCCAAACATATAGGGACTTCGCTTTCCGTTTCCTAAGCATAAATATTGCAGGGCTATTTCGTCTTCAACAGAAGTACCGTAACCGCAAAGAGTGTGATAAGCATCATGGCGTTCTACTTTTGCAATCAGTTCAAAATTGTTTTTATTTAGAAATTGGCCAAGATGATAACCAAAACTCTCTTTAGGATAACTTAGCAAATCGGCAGTATTAATATTCCACGGAATATGACCGCGTTTTAGCCATCGCGTGTATATTTTCTGCGTCTGGTCAAAAAGCCAGTGAATTAATCGCTTTCGCATAATGATATTTTTAAAGTACTTTGAAATTCAAAGTTTTTTATTAAATTTTTTTGATTAATGAATGACCTAATGATCTAAAGCTTTGATGTCGTTTTTATAGTCTTTAGGCAGAATAAGTTCTTTCAGGATGTAATCGATTTTAAATGATCCGCTTAGTCGGTATAGCGGAATTACAGTGATAAGAACAGAATGTTCCCGGAAATTCAGTAATTCTTTGACCCGTTTTGGCGCCATTAAAATTTGTGCTTCCAGCAATAATCGATAACGGGCAACACCTAAATGTTTTTTATACTGAAGAAAGAGATCTTTTGTGAATTCGCTATATTCAAAATTTTCCTGAAGCTGAATTTTGCGCTGTTGTTTCCAGCCTTCAAAATCCTTTGGTAATCCCCCGATTTTCATTCCGTGGCCAACTTTTAGAAATACGCTTAGTACTTCTTCTTTTTCCTTCAGTGTCAGTTTTCGTTCTAAAGCTTCAAAAGCTCTTATGGAATAATCGATTAACATAAAAAGTACATCACGATACGCCCATTCCGGAATTTTAAAACCTCGATTTTTCTCAATTTTAGCATGAATTTTATTCATTTGATCTATCGCCTGGAAAGCTGCTTTTTCTTCAGCAAAAACAATCACTTTGGCGTAATTCACAGTAGAGAAGAGGCGACCTAAAGGATCTTTTGGAAGCCTGCCGGTGTAGTACAACCAGTCTACTGCTTTATTTAATGCAAACTCGGCAGCAGTACCGGCAAAAATAAACAGGATGGTATCTGCTTTGCCCCAAATTTGCCGAACAATCGAGTCTTTTTTTGTAAAATATGTCTTGTTTATAACTAATCCCAAAGTCCTACCTGCGCTAATGCAAAAACTAAGCTTAACCAAAAAATTATAAGGAAGCAAAATCCGCAGAAAATACTAACCAATTTTGGGTATTTATAATCTTTAAAGAAGAAGTCACGAACTAAGTAATATAATAAACCACTGCACGCGCCACCGATAGATATAGTAAGGATGGGAATATATACCCAACTCTCAATTTCGCCAACTTTTAATAAAATTCCGGCTAATAATAAGAGCGCAATTCCGGCTCCGGTGAGTGCTCGCTTACCTGCTAGGCGATAGTTTAATTTCATAGGATGTTCTAAAGTCATAACACGTGATTTTTCACTTTGAATTTCAAAGTAGATTAATAAAAAAATTTAGTTTAATTCATTTTTGGACTTTATAATATTTTCCAACGCGTCGATATGCTTTTTAAATGCTAATTTCCCAAGCTTGGTCGCTTTATATTTGGTGTTTGGTTTGCGATCTACAAAGGATTTTTGCACTTCAATATAATCGGCTTTTTCAAGCGCTTTGATATGGCTGGCCAAATTACCATCGGTAACTTCCAAAAGTTCTTTTAGCTGATTAAAACTTACTTTTTCGTTCACCATTAAAACCGACATGATTCCCAATCGAATGCGATGGTCAAAGAGTTTGTTTATGTTTTCTATGATACTCACTATGGATGTTTTCTTCGGAAATTATTTTTGCTGAATAATCATTAAACTTCCGTAAATAATATGCAAAAGTCCGAATCCTATGGTCCAAAACCAAAAACCATAGCCGGGAAAACAAGCACAAATTAAACCGATCAAAATCTCTGAAATTCCTAAGTATTTAATGGTACCAATCGTATATTTTGAAGCATTGAGTAAAGCGAGTCCGTAGAAAATTAACATCAATGCGGCAGCCGAAGCGAAATCACCCTGGTTTAGTTTTAAGAGAATATAGGCACCACCGGTGAGCAATGGAACCAAAAAATGAAAGACAAGTCGTTTGGCTGTTTCGTCCCATATTTTTTCATTATTTTTCTTCGCTTCTTTGACCGAAAGTACATAGGCTGTGACTACACTTAACAACAGGACCAACAATAAATCAATTACAATCGGAAGAACTTGCGAATGAGTATATCCTGTATTTTGATAGTCCAGCTGAGTAGGAAAGGTTGGGAAGAAGAATATTTTGGCAATACCTGCGCCTATAATGGCGTAAATCCCGGCCATGATTCCAGAGGTCCCGCTAAGAGAAAGAAACCGCGAAGAGCGGTTCATTAAATTCCTAATTTCAGATAAATCCTGCGAATAATCTTTATTCATTTTAAAGTACTTTGAAAAACAAAGTAAATGTATAAAAATAAATTATGCAACTGAATTTTAGATTTTTATTCTTTAGTTAGAAATTAAATCGCTAAAGTTCAGATTGCATAATTTAAAGCATTTTTAAAAAAGCTTATTTTACTACCCAAATTGGGATTTTGGCGTTAGCGGTCGAAAGCTCATCGGTAACACTTCCCAACATCAAAGAAGATATATTATTACTTCCTTTATCGGCTACCATTAAAAGATCAGCATTATTGTTCTGCGAGCATTCGATAAGTTTTTCGGCAATCGTAGACTCTTTACTGTCTAAAACTTCTTCTTTGATAGCATATGGCTTATGCAGGCGGTTTATGAATTTTTCTAAACGTTCCTGGCTATGTTTTTTTAGTTTCGTTTTCATGGTATCAGCAGAAACATATGGAGAAAATTGCGCTGGGATTTGATAAACGTGAGCTGCAACAATAGTGGCGTTTATTTTCTCCTGAATATAATCGATACTATTATAAATTTTCATACAACTTCTGGAAAAATCGGTACCTGCCCAAATAGTATCCAATTTTGGCGTGCTGGTTTCAGGGATAATTAAAAGCGGACATTTTACCATTCTAAGCAGTTTATCCGTAAGTACTCCCGCACCCTCATAATCAATTTTGTTCCCCACAAGAATCATATCGATATAATATTTGTTTACGATATGATTAAAAATCGATTCTGTATAGGGGTCTTCAGCAATCAGTGTGTCCCATTCCACTTCGGCATCAAAACTATTCGTAATTTTTTCAGAAAGTTCATCCCCGATAATCTGTTCTAAATCCAGATCCTTTAATTGCTCCTGAAATAATTCTGAAATTGCATATTTTTTTACATTGTGCGTAAAATATACCTTTTTAATATCTAATTTTTTTGCTAAAAAAGATGCGTGTTTGATAAGATGATCGTCCATAGGAGAAAGATCTAATCCTACAAGTATGGTGTTAATATTAATCATTTTAATCTGCTTTTTTCAGGTTTCTTTTCTTTACTATTTCTTTCACGACCTCCTCGTAATTTTCTTTTTGTTTCTGTTCTTTCTTCTTATTGAGTTTGCGCATGTCTTCTTTGAGACCCTGATAGAGCGAATAGCACATTACCAGTAAAATAAAAGCAAAGGGGAGACCTGTAACGATCGATGCAGTTTGCAGCGCCTGTAAACCGCCACCCACTAATAATACGGCTGCGATGGTACCCTCGGCCACGGCCCAAAAAATACGTTGGCCCACAGGAGCATCAATTTTTCCTCCTGAGGTTAAACTATCGACTACCAAAGAACCAGAATCAGAAGAGGTAACAAAAAATCCTGCAATAAGAATAACTCCTACCACATTAAGAGCGGTAGCTAATGGAAATTGTTCCAAAAATACAAAGAGAGCTGTTGCCACATCGTCATTCACTGCTTCTACAATGGTATTGTCGCCGGCTAAAACCTGCTGTATGGAAGCACTACCAAAAGCAGAGATCCAAAAAAACGTGATTAATGAAGGAACGATAAGGACTCCTAAAACAAATTCTCTAATAGTTCTACCTTTAGAAACACGAGCGATAAAGGTTCCTACAAAAGGAGACCATGCAATCCACCATCCCCAGTAAAATACAGTCCAGTCGTTTTGCCATTTTGTACCCGTGAAACTTTCTGTCCATGTAGAAATGCTTAAGAAATCAGAAAAATAATTTCCGGTGTTTTCTACAAAAGACTGAAAGATAAAAATAGTAGGACCTAGTACTAAAACCATTAATAATAGTACAACGGCGATTCTCATATTCCATTCACTTAGGATTCTAACTCCTTTATCAACGCCTAAAACTACAGATAAAGTGGCTATAGCCGTAATTCCTGCAATAATTATAATTTGCGTAGTGATATTATTAGTGATCCCAAAAACGTGTTCTATTCCCGCAGCAATTTGTTGCACCCCAAAACCAAGAGAAGTGGCCAATCCAAAAAGGGTCGCTAAAACGGCGAATATGTCGATTAAATTTCCAATCCAACCATGGATTTTATCGCCCAGAAATGGGTAAAAAACAGATCGAATGGTAAGTGGTAAACCACGAGTATAGGTAAAGTATGCTAAAGAAAGACCAACCAAAGCGTAAATACCCCAGGCATGAAAACCCCAGTGGAGAAAAGTAAAACTCATCGCTTCACGTGCAGCTTCAACCGTGCCACCTTCAGCCATCGGTGGAGAATTAAAATGGTTTATAGGTTCAGCAATACTCCAAAATAATAAACCAATTCCCATCCCTGCGCTAAATAGCATAGCAAACCAGGAGGCTGTTTTAAATTCTGGTTTTGCGTTCTGTCCGCCAATTCTTAGTTCCCCGAATTTACTAAACGCTAAATAGATCATAAATCCTAGAAAAATATTTACGACCAATACAAAAAACCACCCCCCGTTATTGGCAATATAGTTCTGTACGTTTTCAAATACTTTTTCTGATTGTTTCTCGTAAATCAGCGTTAAAATAATACTTGCGATAATGATAATGGACGAAGAGAAAAATACCGGGCCGTTAACCTCTAATCCAAAAATAGATTTTTTCTCGTCGCTTCTGGTAACTTTTTCTGCCATACTAATTTTTTAGTTGTTTAAAAATAATATCCTATGTTTATATTAAAGCGGGCTTCCCATTTTGCATCTGGGTTTCCCACCGAGAAATCGTCTACAAAATTACCACCAAGCCAGGAGTGATTATATCCGGCCGCGTAGTCGATGTAGGTGTACACATTTCCGGCAGTGATCAACACACCGGTAACATTCATATAAGAATCTTCAAAATCTTTTTCGGCTTTATCCATAAAACCAAAATCATTATAGAATTCCAAATTTGATATAGGGCCTATTTCAACAGGAATGCTTCGGCTAACCGCTAATGAATACATATTAAATTTGGCCGCAAGGCCGTAATTAGCGCCATAGGCTCCAAATTGAAGTACCTTATCACTAATGGTATCGGGAGTTTTAAGATTATGATCTATGATCATTCCCTGAGCTTTTACGTTCCATTTTTCACCCAAATATTCATAATGCAGGGCAAAACCGTGGTGGTTGCCCGTTTCTTTTGTATCCAGATTATAAATACCACCGTATTGCACAGATGTTCCTAATTGATGTTGTCTATCTTTACCCAGTTTGTAAATAAACTTTCCGTTAAACTGATTAATTTCTTTATTGCGCCCGGTAATATCGTAAGAATATCTTGAAGGATCGGTTTCTGTAGTGCTACCAAATTGTAATTCTTCGGCATTTTTAAAGAAAGCCAGTTGATATTGAATTCTATCTGAATCGTGGATGTATTTTATTCCCATATCATGATCGTCTTCCAGGCCAACATAATAGGTGAGGTTGAAGAACCAATTGTGGGAGTTGTATTGCTGAAGTCCAAATGGAACCTGAGTTAATCCAACCTGTATCTGGTCTTCTTTATTAATTTTATAACCCATCCATCCCTGCTTTAGAAAACCACCTCCAAAGGCTTCAGAATATAATCGATATTCTACATTTAAAAAGATTCTTTTATAAGAGCCTTCTGCATTAACCCTAAACATATCATAGCCAAAATCACCGCCACGATCTTTTTGTCCATCTTTCCAACTGGATAAATTGTAATTAAAACGTAATGCACCGCCTAATTTTAGTTTGGGTTTTTCTTCATTTTCCGCATCTTGTGCCAAAACTGGAAAGACGAAAAATAGAAGCGCAGTACTTAAAATTAATTTGTAAGATCGAACTAGTAAAGTTTTTTTCATTCAGTAATTTTAATGAGGATCGCGAAACAATAAAAATCTATCTCCAAATCCTAAAAATTAATAAAGTCTTAATTCACCTTTAGGAGTAATTTAAATAATCTCGTTTAAATTAATCATTATACATGTGGGTTTTAATGCAGATTTAAAAATAATATCCAATATTAATATTAAATCTTGCTTCCCATTTTGCGTTGGGATCCCCTGTAGAAAATTCATTATCAAAATCTCCGCCCAGCCAGGAATGATTATATCCGGCAGCATAATCAATATAGGTACTAACGGGCCCTGAATTAATTAAAACGCCTAAAACATTCATATAGGAGTCTCCAAAATCATCAATACGCTTATGCATATAACCAAAATCATTATAGATTTCTATTTTCTCTACAAAATCCCTGTTAATATAGAACAAGTGGGAAATTCCAAAATTATAGATTTCAAAATTTGAGGCAACCTCGTATGGAGTTCCATAGGCTCCCATCTGGATGATATTTCGAGTGTTGCCTGCAGCATTCTCTGGATTAAATGCTGCTTTCGTCGCTTGTGCTTTTATAAACCAGTCATCAGATTTATATTCATAATGAACGGCCAGTGCATAATGATCGCCGGTTTGTGTGGTTTCGATATTGTAAAGGCCTCCATAGGCAGCAGAGAGTCCAATTTTATGCATATTATCTAGACGAGGTTTATATAAAATTTTTCCGTTGATTTGATTTACCTCCTTGTTATTACCAACAACATCATAGGAGTACCGGTGTGGGGAGGCAGGAGAATTATTGCCAAAAGTGAGTTCTTCAGCATTTTTAAAGAATCCGGCATGATATTCAAACATATCGCCCATATATGAATATCGAATTCCCATATCATAGTCGTCTTCTAAACCAACATAATAAGGGAGGTTCAGAAACCAGTTATGAGAATTGTAGCGTTCTATACCAAAGGGAACCTGTACCAGTCCCATTTGTATTTCACGCTTGTCATCTAATTTATAACCTAGCCATCCCTGTTTTAAAAAACCGCCCCCAAAAGCTTCTGAATATAGCCGATATTCAGCATTGATATATAAGTTTTTATAAGCACCATTTACAGCAAGTCTAAAAACATCAAAACCAAAATCACCACCTCTTTCCTGCATTTCTGGTTTCCAGGAAGAAAGATTATAATTAAAACGCAAAGCTCCCCCAATAGTTAATTTTGGTTCATCTTCGTTTTTTTTCTGAGCAAAGTTATGATATGGCAGCAGGCTGCCGAAAACAAGAAATAGTAAAAAGTGCTTTTTAAGTAATGGTTTATTCATAAGATACTTTTTTTTAAGGTACTATGAATAATTATCAATTTGTTTAAAATGCTAAAATTTTAATAATTAATTAAACATTTAAAAAGAAAAAAGCCTTCTATCTAGATAGAAGGCTTAAATAAAAATTATAAACAAAAACAGAATTAGACTAAATATTAGTTGAGTTTAGGATTGTGTAAGCTGAATCATAATCGCAAGTTCCTCTGCTAATTTATCGGTGTTACCGTTCCAACCTACAGATTTAAATTTAATTCGGCCATCAGGTCCTAATACAAACTTTGTTGGGATTCCTGAAACACCATAGTCTTCTACAACTTTAAAAGAATTACCATCTCCTACTTTTTCATCCATTAACACATGAAAATCATAATCATTAGCATCGATAAATTCGCTTACTTCTTTCATGCGTACATCAGGGGTCTGGCTTTCCCAGGTATCGATAAATAAGAATTCTACATTTGGATTGTCTTTATGGGCTACCACCGCTTTTTGCATTCCCGGGAATGACATTTTACAGGGCCCACACCAGGTAGCCCAAAAATCAAGAATTACGGTTTTTCCTTTTAATTCTTCTAGGCTAACCTTTTTGCCTTCAAGATCTTTTAGGGTAAACTGACTGGCATCTTCATCGATCATCATTTTTTTGATATCGCTTTTTGCTTTTTGGTGACCTTTTTCTTCAAGCATGGCAAATTCTTTTTCAAATCCGGCAGTATCACCAACAGCGGTGTAAGCTTCTTTGTAATATTCGTTTAACTTTTGAGAACCTTTATTTTTAGCTATAAAACTGGCAGCTTTTTCTTTTGCAGTCTCGTATTGCTTATCTTCCACTAAATATTGGATATACTTTTCAGTAATCTCGGCATCGGCAGTTTTGGAGTTTGCTGCCATTTCCTGATATTTTATCGCTTCTTTAAGGTCGCCTTGCTTATACATGATCGTTGCATAAGTATCCTCATACATAACTTTCATGTAGTCTAAGTTGCTTTTATATTGTGAAGCAGTTTGAGTTTTTGGTTTATCTTCTTTAGGGTCTATATTTTCAATAAGATCAAGGGACTTTTTAGAAATCTCCTGTGCTTTTCCAAGATCCTTGCCCTCTTCAGCTAATTTCCAGGCAATGCTATTATATGCCGAAGCTTCTCTTCCTTTCTCAGAAATTTTTGAAGCATATTCCTTTGCTTTCTCTATATGGCCATCTGCAGCAAACTCGCTGGCTAACATGGAAAGCATGTAATTCCTATACATGTTCTCCTTACCAATCTTGTCTTCGTAATCCTGAAAAACTTTTTCTTTTTCGGCAGAACCTTTAGCCTCGTAAACTTTTTGATAATAACTGGAAGTTGCTAAAGATCCTTGCGGAAACTTTTCCGGGATCAAATTTCTTAAAGAGTCAGCAATTTTTTTATTTTCAATCATGGCATTCATGCGATACAAACGCATATAATCCTCTTCACTTAAAGAATCATTGGCAAAAGCAGTTGCCATTTGTTTTTCGACAAAAGCAGTGGCCTTTTCCTTATCAGATTTTATAAGGTTAATATAATTTCCAGCCCATTTTCCCTCTAAAGAAGCATCTTTTTTAAAGTCAGCCTCAAATTTAGAAATGATGGAATCTTTAGGAATTTCTATATTTCCATAACGATCTCCCTGGCTATAAAGATTTGCAATTTGTGCAGCACTTCCTGTTAGTGCATTACCTTCTTCATCGTAAAGCGGAAGCACATAACCTTCTTTATCGTTATTCTCATCTATATTGTATTGTTTAAACTGAAAAGAAATCGCCTTTACAGAATCCGGAATTTTGATATTGGACATGTACATCGTAGCCGAATCCTTGAGTTCAATATCTTCGGGATACACACCAGTATCTGTAATGAAGTTTATTATTCCTTTTACTTTTTCATCTTCACTGGAAGGGATACTATCTCCTGAAGCATAAGTAATTTTGATTTCATCGCCTGGTTTTGGAAATTCTTTGCTTATATGTAAAGCGCCTATATCTTTTCCCTTATCCTCGGGTTCGCTTTCGCACGAAATTAATGCGCTAACTACAGCTAATGTGGGTAATAGTATTTTCTTCATATTCTGATTGATGTTTTTTTATCCTCTTTATTTAAAAGATAGTGGTTATTATATATGAAAATAGTTAAAATGAGTTGATGTTTTAATATAGATTATTGATTTAACATTTTTTATAAATTTTGAATAAAATTATTCTTTTAAAATGCATAAATCTGAAAAAATAGCGTCGGGATTATCAAAACCTAAAGCTCCTAAATGGAAAATTTATATTTAGGAGCTTATAGTAATTTTATAAAGCTTATTAAAAGGAATTTATAGTTTGGCGGATGGCCACAAGATTGGTCATTAATTGTTCTAAATATTTTAGATCGAGCATATTGGCACCATCACTTTTAGCATTAGCAGGATCAAAATGAGTTTCGATAAATAATCCATCTACATTATTTACCACTCCGGCTCTGGCGATGGTTTCTATCATATCGGGTCTGCCACCGGTTACACCACTGCTTTGATTGGGCTGTTGTAAGCTATGGGTGACATCTAAAACGGTAGGCGCAAATTCGCGCATAGTGGGAATTCCTCTAAAATCAACAATCATGTCTTTATACCCAAACATGGTACCGCGATCGGTAACCATCACCTGTTCGTTATCACAATCTGTTACCTTTGTTACCGCGTGTTTCATAGATTCGGGACTCATAAACTGTCCTTTTTTAAGGTTCACTGTTTTCCCGGTTTCAGCGGCAGCAACTACAAGATCTGTTTGCCGAACCAAAAATGCAGGTATTTGCAGGATATCTACATATTCTGCTGCTAGTTTGGCATCGTTAATTTCATGAATATCGGTAATCGTAGGTACTTTAAAAGTTTCGGAAACTTTTCTAAGTATTTTTAAAGCCTTTTCATCGCCAATTCCCGTAAAGCTATCGATCCTTGATCGGTTTGCTTTTTTAAAACTTCCTTTAAAGACATAAGGGATTTTTAGTTTATCGGTAATTTCAACAACTTTTTCTGCAATCCTTAAAGCCATTTCTTCACCTTCAATAGCACATGGGCCTGCTAAAAGAAAAAAATTATCAGAATTGGCATGATGTATCTGTGGTATATTTTCTAATTTCATGAGTTTTTATTTATGGCAAAGGTACAGCATATTCTGTTTTTGCAATAATGTAATGTGTAATCTGGATTTAAGGTTTTCTATATTTCCTAAGCTAATGAGGATATGGTAAAAGCATTAAGAATAGTAGAGACTTTCCGGGAGATTGTTTATGCATAAAGGAAAGAAGTAAATAGATTAAATAAATAATTTGTTTATCAGACTTATTAAAGATGCTAAAGCTTGTGTAGACTAAAGTGATTATAAATAAGGTGTTGAGCTCAGCATGATTTTATATTTTATAGAGGTGATCTTAGGGGGGTATGTTCCGAACTTAATAGCTCTTTAGGCGGCTGGAAATAAGAAAAAAAATCTAAATGTATCTCTTAGAAGCGTGATATTGGAATTTGAATCCTTTATAACGAATATAATTTTTGATTTTTAAGCTCTAAAATTCTCTTTTTTTAGTTTTTATATGCTATAAAAAGCGATTAGCGTTATTAATTATCCAAAAACAGACTTTCTCAAAATAGCTTTACTGCAAACTTTCTTCTGAAATTACTGAAATATCAAAAGATTCGTAAAAAGTACATTTATTATAAAAAATATTAAAAAATGCTTTCTTCATATTAAAATATAATTATACTTTAGTCGACGTAATAACGAACAGATGAACAACTTAATTACTTGGAACGCATTCTTTTATTTTTATTTCTTTTTTAAGGATTAGAGATCGGGAATGGTATGTAATTAAGCAAACAATATTATATAAAAGTCTCGATCTAAAAATCGGGACTTTTTTTTTACGTCAATTTTGGAATGAAAAAAGTTATAGGAATACAGGGGATCCAGGGGTCCTTTCATCATTTGGTCGCCCAGCAATATTACGGGGAAGATGTACAGGTAAAAGAGTGCATGTCTTTTCAGGAACTGGTACAACGTTTGGTAAATGATGAAACCCAGGAAGCCGTAATGGCGATAGAAAATTCTATAGCCGGCTCTATCCTTCCCAATTACGCATTGATCGATGAAAATAATCTACATGTAATAGGAGAGCATTATATCCCAATCGCCATGAATATGATGGCGCTTAAAGGACAGAAAATCGACCAGATTAAGAAAGTATACTCTCACCCAATGGCTTTACTGCAGTGTAAAGAGTTTTTTAAAAAATATCCTTATATAAAACTTATTGAAGATGCCGATACTGCAGAGGTTGCCAGAAGAATCTCAGAAAAGCAATCTAAGCACGTGGCTGCGGTAGCCAGTACGGCAGCGGCTGCTATTTTTGGCTTGGATATTTTGGCTGCAGATATTCATACAAAAAAGAGTAATGCCACCCGGTTTTTAATCATCAGTAAAACGAAGAAAGAGCCTAACGGAGAGAAGATTGATAAAGCTTCATTGAAGTTTGAATTAGAAAGTCGCACCGGTAGTTTGGTTTCTGTATTGAACATCATGAGAGATTTTGAGCTGAACATGACGAAGATCCAAAGTATGCCAATTATTGAAACTCCCTGGAAGTACAGTTTTTTTATCGATGTAACATTCGATGATTACGAAAGGTTTTCTAAAGCTATGGAAGTGTTAAGAATGATGACCGAACAATTAAGAATTTTTGGAACATATAAAAACAACGTTTAATAATGATACCAGCCAATAGGTTAGAACATGTAAAAGAGTACTATTTCTCTTCAAAGTTAAGAGAAGTTCGTGCCTTACAGGCCGCAGGTAAGCCCATTATCAATTTAGGAATTGGTAGTCCGGATTTACCACCACCAAAACAGGTGATTGCTGCCTTAAATAAGGGGTTAACTCAAAATGGTGCACATCAATATCAGCCGTATAAAGGTACTGCCGAATTTAGGAATGCGGTCGCCGGTTTCTATCAAAAGTATTATCAGGTATCCTTAGATCCCGAAACCGAGATTATTCCGTTAATGGGAAGTAAAGAAGGGATTTTGCATATTTCTATGGCTTATTTAAATGAAGGCGATGAGGTGCTGATCCCTAACCCAGGCTATCCAACCTATACGTCGGTTTCAAAATTGGTTGGTGCAAAGGCGATTTTTTATAATCTGAATGAGGAAGGGAATTGGTTGCCGAATTTCGAGGAGTTAGAACAGAAGGATTTAAGTAAGGTGAAAATTATGTGGGTTAATTATCCGCATATGCCAACCGGAGCCTCAGCTACAGAGGAGGTTTTTGAGCAATTGGTAGCCTTTGGTAAAAAACATCAGATTCTTATCGTTAATGATAATCCGTATAGCTTTATTCTAAACGAACATCCTAAAAGTATTTTAAAAATTGCAGGCGCTAAAGAAGTAGCATTAGAGCTGAATAGTTTAAGCAAGAGCTTTAATATGGCGGGTTGGCGTGTAGGAATGTTAAATGGAAGCGCTAAAAATATCGACACTGTATTAAAGGTGAAAACCAATATGGATAGTGGGATGTTTTATCCCGTGCAGGCTGGTGCTACTGCAGCATTGGAATTGGAAAAAAACTGGTTTGATGCTATGAATGCGATTTATAAAAGCCGACGAGCTAAAATTCTGGAATTAGCTGCAGCTTTGGGTTGCAAGCCAGGAAAAGAACAGGCTGGGATGTTTATATGGTGTAAAGTACCGGAAGGAAAATCTTCTGAAGAGTTTGTGGATAACCTGCTGCATGACCATAGTATTTTTACCGCTCCCGGTTTTATTTTTGGAGATATGGGGGAAGGCTATATTCGTTTTTCGCTTTGCACAGACGAAAAAAATGTAGATGAAGCCATTAAACGAATTAAAGGATGAAAGTAAGTGTAATTGGAGTAGGACTTATTGGTGGTTCGTTTGCGTTGGCAATAAAAGAATCCTTTCCTGAAAGTACCATTTTTGGTATCGATAAGAGTGAAGCACATGTAAAAGAAGCTCTAGAGATTGGTTTTATCGATGCTGCCGGAACGATGGAAGATCTGGCCGATAGTGATGTTGCAATTGTAGCGGTGCCTGTAGATATTAGTATTAAAGTTCTAAAAGAAGCTTTAGACAATGCCGGAGACCATACGTTGGTAATCGATGCCGGTTCTACAAAATTCAAATTGTGTGAAGCGGTAAAAGATCATCCAAAACGAAGAAATTATTTATCGTCTCATCCTATTGCAGGAACCGAGTTTTCTGGTCCCTCTGCAGCTATAAAAGATTTATATAAAGAAAAGACCAATATCGTATGTGAAGTAGAAAAGACCGCTTTTAAACTTCAGGAGCGAGGTATGGAAATTTTCAGGAAAATAGGAATGCGTATTCGGTATATGGATCCAGAATCTCATGATCGTCATATTGCATATGTATCGCATTTATCACATATTAGCTCGTTTATGTTAGGGAAAACAGTCCTTGAAAAAGAGAAGAACGAGCGGGATATTTTTGATTTGGCGGGAAGTGGTTTTGCATCAACGGTAAGGCTGGCAAAAAGCTCGCCGGCGATGTGGTCGCCCATTTTTCAGCAGAATAAAGAAAACGTGCTGGAAACGCTAAATGAATATATTCATAATTTAACCGCTTTTAGAGACTTAATCGCCAACGATGAGTTTGGTGAAGTGTACAACGAAATGGAACGTACAAATCATATAAAATCAATTTTAAACGGAATTAGCTAAAATTTTTTAATCATGGAAAACAAGAAAGAATTAAGAAACTGGTTAGATGCATTCGGATTAGATCATCCCTTGGTCATCGCAGGACCATGTAGTGCAGAGACCGAAGAGCAGGTGCTAAAAATCGCTCATCAGTTAAAAGATACCGATGCGACAGTTTTACGTGCCGGAATCTGGAAACCAAGAACAAGACCTGGGAATTTTGAAGGCGTTGGTGCTTTAGGTTTAAAATGGTTGCAAAAGGCCAAAGAAGAAACCGGAATGTTAACAACTACCGAGGTTGCAAATCCGCATCACGTTGAGTTGGCTTTAAAACACGATGTTGATATTCTTTGGATTGGAGCAAGAACTACGGTTTCTCCTTTTATTATTCAGGAAATTGCAGATGCGCTAAAAGGAACCGATAAGCCGGTATTAATTAAAAATCCTGTAAACCCAGATTTAGCTTTGTGGCTAGGTGCGGTTGAGCGTATGTATACTGCAGATATCAAAAATCTAGGGGTAATTCACAGAGGATTCTCCAGCTACGAAAAATCGAAATACCGTAACAATCCCGAATGGCAAATTGCAATCGAGTTACAAAATAAATTCCCGGATCTTCCTTTAATTTTAGATCCTTCTCATATAGCAGGACGTCGTGATATTATTTTTGATCTTTGTCAAACTGCTTTAGATCTTAATTTTGACGGATTAATGGTAGAGACTCACTGGGATCCGGATAATGCATGGAGTGATGCTAAACAGCAAATTACACCGGCAACTTTGGTGCAGATCATGAAAGATCTTAAGATCAGAAAAGAGGTTTCTGAAAGTGAAGAATACCAAAATAAATTACAGAATCTTAGGGCTAAAATCGATATTGCCGATAATCAGTTAATCGAGCTTTTAGCCAAGCGTATGAAAATTTCTGAAGATATCGGTCACGTGAAAAAGTCACAAAACGTAGCGATTCTTCAAACCAAACGTTGGAATGAAATCCTTGGTAAGATGGTGCTTGAAGGTGAGCAACACGGACTAAGTGAAGAGTTTGTTTTAAAATTATTTAAAGCAGTTCACCAGGAATCAATTAATCATCAGCAGGCAATTTTAGACAGCTAAGCATTGAAATGATTTCTTGATTTTCCAAAATAAGATAATACCTCGTGAAATTGTGTAATTTTGCGAGGTATTTAATTAGGGAAAAGATGTAAATGAAAGGAACGGTTTATAAATCTACGGGCAGTTGGTATCAGGTAAAGGCAGAGAATGGTGAATTCTATGATTGCCGTATCAAAGGGAAATTCCGAATAAAAGGAATTAAAAGTACCAATCCTGTTGCGGTAGGCGATCAGGTAGAGATTGATCTTGAAGAAATTTCAGGACAAACTCAGGGGGTCATCAAAAAGATTAAAGACCGTGATAATTATATTATTCGGCGTTCAGTGAACCTGTCTAAACAAACGCATATTATCGCGGCCAATATCGATCAGGTTTTTCTTATGGTAACGCTAAATAATCCTCCCACTTTTACCACATTTATCGATCGATTTTTAGTTACGGCAGAGGCCTATCATGTAAAAGCTGTACTTCTTTTTAATAAAATCGATATCTATAACGAAGATGAGCTTTTAGAAATAAAATTTCTGGCTAAGCTGTATCGTGATATTGGATATGAATGCATAGGCATCTCGGCAAAAAGCGGTAAAAATGTAGATAAGGTAAAAGAAATGATGTTGGGTAAAACCTCTATGTTTTCAGGGCATAGTGGTACGGGTAAATCTACATTGATCAATGCGCTGGAGCCTTCTTTAAACTTAAAAACCCTCGAGATTTCTGAGCAACATAAACAAGGTCAGCATACCACTACTTTTGCTGAAATGTTCGACCTTAGTTTTGATGCCAGAATTATAGATACTCCGGGAATTAAAGGATTTGGAGTGGTAGATATCGAAAAAGAAGAATTAGGTAATTATTTTCCTGAGTTTTTTGAATTAAAACAAGATTGTAAATTTCATAATTGCCTGCATCTTAATGAACCAAAATGTGCGGTAAAAGATGCTTTAGAAGAAGGGGAAATTCCGTGGTCGCGTTATAAAAGTTATTTGCAAATCATCGAAGGCGAGGACGAGCCTTATAGAATGGATAATTATAAGAAATGAGAGTAGTTTTGCAGCGGGTAACCAATGCTTCTGTAAGCATAGAAAATAAGGTAAATGCTGAAATTGGTTTAGGCCTTTTGTTATTAGTAGGCATAGAAGCTGATGATACTTCAGAAGATATAGAATGGCTTTGTAGAAAGATTGTGAATATGCGTATCTTTAATGATGAAGACGAGGTGATGAATAACTCGCTTTTAGATGTAAAAGGTGATGCCATCATTGTAAGCCAGTTTACCTTACATGCAAGTACTAAAAAGGGGAATCGCCCAAGTTATATTAAAGCGGCAAAGCCGGATATGGCGATTCCGTTATATGAGGAATTTATTGCAAGCTTTGAGAAACAGCTGGGCAAAAAAGTAGGAACGGGTAAATTTGGTGCTGATATGAAGGTAGCACTGCTAAATGATGGACCAGTAACTATCTTAATGGATTCTAAAAATAAAAGTTAAAAATTCTTAAAATTTTAATATATTGCAAAACGAATATCATCAGTTTTGCAATGAAATCTTTTTTATTAGGCTTTATGCTCCTAAGTGGAATCCTTGGTTATGCTCAGGATTCTTACCAAAGTATCATTCTAAAAAAAGAACTTACCGAACATGCTAATGCGGTTATCAGGGATGAGACTATTTTAATTGAGGTTGAGGATGTAGATAAAATGACGGTTACTACCAAACGAGTAGTTACCGTACTTAATAAATACGGCGATCGTTATGTCCATGCCTATGACTTTTACGATGATGGTGATGCCAAGATAAAGTCACAATCTGCTTACGTTTACGATAACAAAGGCACAGAGATCAAGAAGTATAAACAGCGGGATTTTAAAGATCAAAGTGCGGTAGGCTCTTCTAATTTATATTCAGATAACAGAGTGAGCTATCTGGATTATTCTCCTATGAGTTATCCTTATACGGTGGTTTACGAGAGTGAAGTGCAAATGTCTACCACTGTTTTTATTCAGCCTTTTCAGCCAGTTGATGGTTACTTTGTAAGTATGGAATCCGGTTCATACCAGTTAAAAAATCCAAAGCATATACCACTACGTTATCTGGAGTCTAATTTAGATAGTATTAAACTCGAAAAGAATAATACCCAATTCGAGTTATCCTATAAAGTAAGTCATATTCCGGCCTATAAATATGAGCCGTATAGTCCCCAGATTTCAGACATGACCCCAAAAGTAAAAGTCGCTCTGGACAGGTTTAGTTTGATGGGGGTAGAGGGGACTGCCAATAACTGGAAAGAATTTGGGAAGTGGCAATACGAAAACCTTATTAAAGGCAGGGATGCGTTAAATGCGGTTACAAAAGCCGAGATTTCAGAACTGGTAAAAGACGCTGAGAGCGATTACGAGAAAGCTAAACTCATTTATGAGTATATGCAGGGTAAAACCCGCTACATTAGTGTGCAATTAGGTATTGGTGGCTGGGAGCCAATTTTAGCGACTGAAGTAGATCGTTTGGGGTATGGAGATTGTAAAGGCCTAACCAATTATATGAAAGCTTTACTGGCTTCGCAGGGTATTCAATCAAACTATGCAGTGGTTTATGCCGGTGAAGAACAAAAAGATATTGATCCTGAGTTTGCCTCAATGCAGGGAAACCATGTTATTTTAAATGTGCCGGGAATCGCAGAAAATGATGTTTGGCTGGAATGTACCAGCCAGTCCTTACCATTTAATTATTTGGGAGATTTTACAGATAATCGTCATGTATTACTCATAAAAGAGGAAGGTGGAGAAATTGTGAAAACCCCAAACTATGAGTGTGCCATAAATCTTGAAGAAACCCTATGTGATATAGGCCTTTCTGAAGATATTTTTACCGCCAGTATAAAAAAGCAAAGCAAAGGCATTTCCTACGGGAATAATTATCATATACAAACACAAAAAGAGAAAGATAAAAACCTATATTATAAAGAGGTTTTTGGAAACTTACAGGGTATTCATTTTGATAATTTAAAGTTTGAAAACGATAAAGAGCACGCTAGTTTTTCAGAAGAATTAGTTTTTAGCGGTAAAAAATTTTACACCACTGCAGGTAAAAGGATCTTACTGCCGCTTAATTTTATTGAGCCCGAAATAGATATAGTATCACGTAACGAAAACAGACTTTATCCTATTGAGATTTTACGTGGATTTACTAATAAAGATCAATTTAATTTTAAAATTCCTGAAGGTTATGCGGTGGAGGCCCTACCCGAAGCAATTAGCATAGATACCGATTTTGGAAGTTTTAAACTCTCTGTTAAAGAATCTAACGAGCATCCGGGAACTCTTGTGGTTAAGCGCTCTTTAAGTGTAAACCAGGGACATTGGCCAGCAGATAAATACGAAGATTTTAGAGCGTTTTTAAACAAGATCAACATGTTAAGCAATCAAAAAGCTGTTTTAGTTAAAAACGGCTAAAAACTATCTACTATGCATTTAAAATTTTATCTCATTGCCTTGCTCTTAATAGGAGGTACAGCGCAGGCACAAAATTACAAATTTGGTAAGGTCTCTAAAGAAGAGGTTCAGGAAACAGCACATCCTACAAACAAAGATGCAGACGCTGCGATATTGTATAAAAAACAATACACGTTCTATGAATATAATTCAAATACCGGTTTTGCGCTAATAACAAAATATCATTATAGAATTAAGCTTTATAATGAAGATGGGTTCGATTGGGCGACCGTGAATTTAAATTCCTATATAAACGGTAGTGATGATGAGAAAATTTACGGCATTAAAGGCTATACCTATAATCTTGAAGGAGATCAACTTGTTGAAGAAAAATTAAGAAAAGATGAAATTTTTGATGAAGAGGTTTCTAAATACCGAAAAGCTGTTAAATTCACGATGCCATCCCTAAAACCAGGTAGCGTTATTGAATATGAATACGAGAAAAGTAGTCCGTTTTTAACCTCTTTGGATGACACAGAGCTTCAAACGACGATCCCGATAAAAAAGATAGAAGTTAAAGTTGAAATTCCGGAATTTTTTGGTTTTGTATCACATTACAATCAGCTGGCCTCACTTTTTGTTCCCGTAACGCAAACGAGTGAACCTTTTAATATGCATGCGCAAAGCACAAATTATTTGCAGAAGGTATATACTATTGCAAAAGAAGATATCCCGGCGCTAAAAGAAGAAGTGTATGTGGATTACCTAGATAATTATGCTGCAAGGATAAAATGGGAGTTACAATACACCAAGTTTCCTAATCAACCTATGGAATATTTTAGCCATACCTGGGATGATGTGTCTAAATCTATTTATGATGAAGGGGGCTATGCTACAGAGCTAAGAAAAAGTAATTTCTTCAAGGATGATATTGATGGGGTATTAGCAGAAGCAGCGAATCCCGAAGAAAAGCTGATTCTTATATATAACTTCGTGAAAAGTAAAATCGCGTGGAATGACTATATTGGTTATACGGCGGAAAACGGAATTAGAAAGGCCTATAAAGAGGGTACCGGGAATACTGGAGATATAAACTTACTGCTTACGGCTATGCTCCGTTACGCTGGTTTGCAGGCCTATCCTGTTTTGTTAAGCACTAAAAGTAACGGGGTTCCTGTTTTTCCCACACGCTCTGGATTTAATTACGTGATCGTGGGCGTACAATTAGGGGAACAAATCATTCTTTTGGATGCCACAGATAAAAATGCAGCACCTGGAGAACTACCAGATCGCGCCAGGAACTGGCAGGGTAGAATTATTCAGGATGATGGAAAATCAGATTGGGTGTATTTATTACCAAATTATAAGTCTTCAAAGTGGGATTATCTCAACTTTCAGATCACCGAAGATCTAAAAATAAAAGGAAAGTGTACTGGTGTATATAACAGATTGGCGGCAAAAAATCATCGAGATAAATATCGTGGGATTAATCAGGATAATTATATAGAAATGCTTCAGGAGGGGAAAGGTGATATTTTGATTTCAGCTTTAACCAAAGAAAATGAGCACCAAATAGGGAGCGATATTAAAGAGATTTATCAATTTGAAATTCATAACGGGGTCGAAGCCATTGGAGATAAATTATATATAAATCCGCTATTATTTTTGGCTGAGGATGAGAATCCTTTTAAGGCTGAAGAGCGAACCTATCCCATTTATTTAAATTACCCAATGAAATATGGTAGTACCGTCAATATTATGGTTCCTAAAGGTTATAAAGTAGAGTCATTACCAGAGAGTGCTATGGTAAAAATGAATGAGGATGGTGCGAATTTTAAATACATCATTTCCCAGAGTGCAAACTTCCTACGAATTGAAACCTCGATAGATTTAAATAAATCCATTTACGCATGTTCGGATTATGAATATTTAAAAAAACTTTTTCGATGAAATTGTGAGTAAACATTCAGAAGCTATAGTTTTGTCTAAAATTGAAGACAGAAATGAATCTACAGAACTCACAGAAGGCCGTTGATGATTGGATCAAAGAGCACGGCGTAAGATATTTTAATGAATTGACTAATATGGCGCAACTCACCGAAGAGGTTGGTGAAGTTGCGCGTATTATTGCGCGCAGATATGGCGAGCAAAGTGAAAAAGAAAGCGATAAAGCAAAAGATCTTGGCGAGGAGCTCGCCGATGTGGTGTTTGTAGTGCTTTGTCTTGCTAATCAAACCGGAGTAGATTTACAGGAAGCTTTCGATAAAAAACTAGATCTTAAAACTAAAAGAGATCACAACAGGCATCATAATAACGAAAAGCTAAAGTAAGATGAAGTTTAAAGAAATTATGTCCAGTAAAAAGTATTGGAAGTCTGTTGCTATTTTAGGCTTTTTATTTGTTCTTATTTACAATATCGTCATGATGGTCATTGATTATGGAGGGCTGGCTTTTAAAGAATATTATCAGGATAGGATGGCAGACGGGAAAATGATTACTTTTGTTGTGGGTCAGGTCTTGGGAATGATCGTATATGGTATGATTGTATCGTACGGCCAGTTCCGAAGAAAAGAAAAGGAGCAACTAAAAAAATAATATTATCAATTTTCTCTTCCATGAAATTTAAACTTAAGCACTCACAGGAAACTGTGAAAGGAGCGCTGCAAATAACAGGATCTAAAAGCGAATCAAACCGATTATTAATTATAGAATCGCTGTTTAAGAACCTTGAGATTTCCAATCTTTCGAATAGTGATGATACCCAGGTGATGAAAAAAGCTTTGACTTCTAATGAAGTTGAGGTAGATATCCATCATGCCGGTACTGCCATGCGTTTTCTTACAGCTTATTTTGCGGTTCAGGAAGGAAGAGAAACAGTATTAACCGGTAGCCCGCGCATGCAGGAGCGACCTGTTAAATTACTGGTAGAAGCGCTTCGATCTATGGGGGCTGATATTTCTTATGAAAGGAATGAAGGTTACCCTCCAATACGAATACAGGGTAAAAAGCTTCAGGCCAATGCTGTAAGCCTTCAGGCTAATATTAGCAGCCAGTATATTTCAGCATTAATGCTTATTGGAGCTTCGCTTCCTGAGGGATTAACCATTAACCTGGAAGGGCAGGTGACCAGTACTCCGTATATCCTGATGACATTAGAAATGCTTCAGCGCTCAGGTATTCAGGGAAGTTTCGAGGATAATATCATTAGGATTGAAGCATGTGCTGCGGTTTCTCCAAAAACGATTCCGGTAGAATCAGATTGGAGCTCTGCTTCCTACTTTTATAGTATAGCGGCACTCGCAGAAGAAGCTGAGATTAGATTGTCGAATTACAGAAAAGAAAGCTTACAGGGGGATTCCTGTTTAGCAACAATCTATCAGCAATTTGGTGTAGAAACAAGTTTCGAAGAAAACAGTATTACGCTAAAAAAATCGAAATGTTCTAAACCAGCAAGTATTAGTGAAGATCTTAGGAATTCTCCCGATATCGCACAAACTATTGCCGTAACTTGTCTTGGTTTGGGAACCGCATGCAAACTAACCGGGCTCCATACACTCAAGATCAAGGAAACCGATCGATTGGTGGCATTAAAAAACGAAATCGAAAAATTAGGAGGGGAAGTAGTGATCTCTGACGAGCATTTGGAGCTAAAGCCATCTGCAATTTTAAAAGAAAATGTAGAAATCGAGACCTATAACGATCATCGTATGGCTATGGCATTTGCACCTATAGCTTTAAAAGTTCCAGTAATAATAGCAGATGCTATGGTCGTTTCGAAGAGTTATCCAGATTTTTATTCAGATTTAGAAAAGCTAAATTTTGAAGTAATTAAAGATTAATAAATTTCGTTAGAATTTATAGAAGCTGATTATAAAATTTGAAAATTCAATAAACGCCTTATTTATTTTCTTACGGAACGCTTCAAAAAGAGAGCGTACAAATCGAAACTTTTGGCGGGATTTTAAACGTAGAAAATGATTGTTTCCTGATATAAAATTAAAATGCTTGAGATTACCGATCCGGAA
Source organism: Zunongwangia profunda SM-A87 (assembly GCF_000023465.1). Taxonomy (NCBI): domain Bacteria; kingdom Pseudomonadati; phylum Bacteroidota; class Flavobacteriia; order Flavobacteriales; family Flavobacteriaceae; genus Zunongwangia; species Zunongwangia profunda. Next base: position 3,800,515 of record NC_014041.1, on the reverse strand, counting down.
GTTTTCGCGTTGAGCGGAGAAAAATATCATCCGATAATAGGGAAGTCTATTAGTATTTTATAGCTTAAAAATGAATAAATTTCAATACAAAGCTAAATAATCGGTTAATTACTTGACAACGCCTGTTTTGAGGTCGTATATTTGCAGCCTTTAAAAATTCAAATATGGGAATGAAACTTTCAAACTTCAATTTCGAACTTCCGCCGGAATTACTTGCCGAATATCCAGCTGAAAACAGAGATGAAGCGCGCCTAATGGTTCTTAACCGAAAAGAGCAAACGATAGAGCACAAACAATTTAAAGATCTTATTGATTATTTTGATCCTGAAGATGTGATGGTTCTTAATAATACCAAGGTTTTTCCTGCTCGTTTGTATGGTAATAAAGAAAAAACAGGTGCTAGGATTGAAGTGTTCTTATTGAGAGAATTAAATGCAGAAACCAAACTTTGGGATGTTTTAGTAGACCCTGCACGAAAAATCAGAATTGGTAATAAGCTTTATTTTGGTGATGACGAAAGTTTAGTAGCCGAAGTTATTGATAATACCACCTCTAGAGGTAGAACTTTGCGTTTTCTTTATGATGGATCTTATGAAGATTTTAGAAGAAAGCTTAAAGAACTAGGAGAAACACCACTACCAAAGTATATAAAAAGAGATGTACAGCCTGAAGATCAGGAACGTTATCAAACAATTTATGCCAAAGAAGAAGGAGCGGTAGCTGCGCCTACAGCAGGACTTCATTTTTCTAAGCATTTATTGAAACGTTTGGAAATAAAAGGAGTTAATTTTGCAGAGGTGACCCTTCATGTAGGCTTAGGAACTTTTAGCCCGGTTGAGGTAGAAGATCTTAGCAAACATAAAATGGATAGTGAAGAAGCCTTCGTAAAAGGCGATGCGGTACATACCATCAATAAAGCAAAAACAGAGAAACGTAAGGTTTGTGCAGTTGGTACTACGGTAATGAGAGTTTTAGAAAGTTCAGTTTCGTCAAATCAAACTTTAAATGAGTTTGGTGGATGGACCAATAAATTTATCTTTCCTCCTTACGATTTTAGTATAGCAAACTGTATGGTGACGAATTTCCATACCCCAAAATCTACGTTATTGATGATGATTTCTGCTTTTGCGGGTCATGATTTTATGATGAGAGCTTACGAAGAGGCGGTAAAAGAAAAATATAGATTCTATACTTATGGTGATGCCATGTTAATCTTATAAGAAATTAGAACAAAAGTTAAAAGGCCACAATCGCATAAAGTTGTGGCCTTTTGCATTTTAAGAGGTATGAATATATCCTCAAAATCTTTGTAATTTTGTGTTGTGGAGAATAAGAAAAAAGATATACGAGCTTTAACCAAAAAGCAACTTCAGGAGTTTTTCGTGGAGCACGGTGATAAATCCTTTAGAGGATCACAGGTTTATGAATGGCTTTGGAGTAAGGGAGCTCATGATTTTGACGAAATGACTAACATTTCTAAGCAAACCCGTGCCATGCTTGCTGAGAATTTTGTGATCAATCATATTCGTGTAGATCAAATGCAACGAAGTAGCGACGGGACTATTAAGAATGCGGTAAAACTACATGACAATCTTACGGTAGAATCTGTTCTTATTCCTACACCAACCAGGACAACAGCCTGTGTTTCTTCTCAGGTAGGATGTAGCTTAGATTGCCAGTTTTGCGCTACAGCACGTTTAAAGCGTATGCGAAATCTTAATCCAGATGAAATTTACGATCAGGTAGTGGCGATTGATAATGAAAGTCGATTGTATTTTGATCGTCCTTTAAGCAATATTGTGTTTATGGGCATGGGAGAGCCGCTTATGAATTACAATAATGTGATGAAAGCGGTAGAAAAGATCACTTCAGACGAAGGTTTAGGCATGTCTGCAAAGCGTATTACCATTTCTACCTCTGGTGTGCCTAAAATGATTAAAAAGCTCGCAGACGACGAAGCTAAAATAAAATTAGCGGTTTCGCTTCATGCCGCTACTGATGAAGTTCGTACCAGGATTATGCCTTTTAATGAAACATTTCCTTTAGAAGATTTGCGTGAGGCTTTAGAATACTGGTATTCCAAAACCAAAAGTCGTATTACCTACGAGTATATCGTTTGGAAGGATGTAAATGACACCCGTAAGGATGCGATGGCTTTAGTGAGATTCTGTAAATTCGTGCCTTGTAAAGTAAATTTAATTGAATACAATCCTATCGATGATGGGGATTTTCAGCAGGCATCTTCGCAGGCAACAGCTATGTATCAGCAGTTGTTAGAGCAAAATGGCATTACAGTTACGGTAAGACGATCTCGCGGGAAGGATATAGATGCTGCTTGTGGGCAATTAGCCAATAAATCGGCCTCATAATTTATCTTCAATTTGGTGAATTAAGCTATCTTTGCGGACTTTATGAAGATAATCTCTCAAATAAAACTTCCGGTTGAAAGAGAAATGGAACTTTTCGAAAAAAAGTTCTTCCAATCCATGTCTTCTAAAGTGGCCCTTTTAAATCGAATTACCCATTATATCGTAAATCGAAAAGGGAAGCAAATGCGACCTATGTTTGTCTTTTTGGTCGCAAAGATGGTTTCAGATGGAAAAGTAAACGAGCGAACCTATCGAGGTGCTTCAGTCATCGAACTTATTCACACAGCTACGCTGGTTCATGATGATGTTGTGGATGATAGTAACCGCAGGAGAGGATTTTTTAGTATTAATGCACTTTGGAAAAATAAGATTGCGGTGCTCGTTGGGGATTACTTACTTTCTAAAGGACTTTTATTATCTATCGACAACAATGATTTCGATTTATTAAAGATTATCTCGGTAGCGGTAAGAGAGATGAGCGAAGGAGAATTGCTTCAAATAGAAAAGGCTCGTCGTTTAGATATTACCGAAGAGGTCTACTACGATATTATCCGTCAAAAAACAGCTACGCTTATTGCAGCCTGCTGTAGTTTGGGGGCTGCATCGGTAAAACCAGACTCAGGTGATGTAGAAAACATGCGTCGGTTTGGTGAGCTTATTGGAATGGCCTTCCAGATCAAAGACGATCTTTTTGATTATGGCGAAGAAAAGATAGGAAAGCCCACTGGGATCGATATTAAAGAGCAAAAAATGACTTTGCCTTTAATTTATGCACTTAATCATTCCGATAAAAAAGAAAAAGCCTGGATAATCAATTCGGTTAAAAATCATAATAAGGATAAGAAACGGGTAAAAGAAGTTATTGCTTTTGTGAAGGATAAGGGAGGTTTGGAATATGCGAGTTCGCAAATGATTCTCTTCCAACAAGAAGCTTTGAAAATACTTGATGAATATCCAGAATCCCGGTATAAAGAATCCTTAGAATTAATGGTGAATTATGTGATCGAAAGGAAAAAATAAAAGGCTGCAAAATTTGCAGCCTCTTTTATTTATAACAGGCATATAATTCGCTCTCGCTAATTTATATATCATCATTGGCTTCTTCGCCATTTACATCATCGGTTTCATGAATCTCTTCATCAACTTCTTCTTTTACTTTATTAGCGCCTTCTTCTATTTTTTCACCAGCCTGCTCTACATTATTTTCGATATCCTCACCTATGGCTTCTACAGCTTCTTCTGTTTTTTCACCAGTGGATTCTCTACACGATTGAAAAGTAAAAGCGAATGCTACAACAAATACAGATAAGATTAATTTTTTCATGATTATTTAGTTTTTGATTTTATGTTAAGCTAAAAAAAGCCACTACGACGAGTGGCTTTTAGATTTTTTCCCGAGGGAAGAGAGAATTACATGTCGTCGTTGTTCTCTACTTCGTCTTCAACTTCCTGACCTGCTTCTTCGATCTTGTCGCCAGCTTTATCCATTGCCTCCTCAGTTTCATCAGCAGCTTCATCAACGCTATTCTCTACGTCTTCACCCATTTGTTCCATGTTCTCTTCTGCGTTTTCTTCAGTAGTTTCTCTACAAGAATACATAGAAACCGTCATTGTTGCTACAGCAAATAATAAAAATAATTTTTTCATCGTTATAATGTTTAATTAGTTGAACGAACAAATGTAAACTAATTTTCATTACATGAATATAGTCTTTTCCGTTAAATATTTCCAATAACGCTTTGGTACATGTTGAAGGTGCAATTTGGTGTTTTTACGTGATTTTATGTTAGTCGATTCAAAATATGATTTCCATAATTTTTGGAAGCTTATTTCGTTTTCATGTAGAACATCAGGGTTGTTTTTTGATTTTTTTTCAAAATTTATGCTGATTGTGACTACTTTTTTTAGATCGTAGAAGAGTCCAAATTGTCGTTTTTCATCATAAATCACCCACTTTTGATCGGCATATCTGTTCTTAAAATGTTTTAAAATTAAGGGTAAAACGTTAAAATCTGGGGCAACTTTTGTGAAAAAAATTCCATCTTTTAGCAATTCAAATCTTATAAAAGCTTCCATTCGGTGCTTTTCTCTTCCTACTTTTCTTTCTATTTGAGCGATTTTTAGAACTGGTGGGTATGAAAAATCATCAGAAAGGTCTGATTTGTGCCTAAAAACATGTCTAAAAAATTCAACAATTAGAAGTTCTACTCCCGGAATTTCAGATAAAAAGGCACGATAAATACGATGCACGGCTTTTTTTGAAGTATAATTTTTAAAACTTTTTAAAACGCGCGCCGATTTTTCTAAATCTGTAACCACCACTTCATGCTTAGCAAAAAAATCGGTTTGATTATACCCTTCCGGATGAATTGTGAAATCGTTTAAGCGTTCCTCATAAATCTGGAAGATGCAAGTGAGTAGCCCTTTAAAGGTACCATCATATATTAATATTCTAGACGGCATGTTCAAACAGGTTTAATTGGTTTGAATAATCTTTCCTGAATTTTCCGGAGCTTGTTTTTAATATTTTTGATTTTATCTGATCTGCAGTCCAGTCTTTCTTCTCCCATAACCTGGAATTACAAACGATAAAGTATTTAGCGCGATTTAAAGCGACACCAATGGCTTTTAAATGTTCCCAATTCAAGTTTCTATATTTTCTTGCCTGGATGATTTTATGAACTGATCGCATTCCTAAACCAGGCACTCTGGCCAGCATAGTTTTATCTGCTAAATTGATATTGATGGGAAATAAATGCTGATTCCTAAGGGCCCAGCTTAATTTAGGATCGATATCTAAATCAAGGTTTGGATGGTGGTTATTAAGCAATTCCCGAATATCAAAACCATAAAATCGTAATAGCCAATCTGTTTGGTATAATCTATTTTCCCGTAGCATTGGTACCTGTGAGGTAATAGAAGGAAGCCTTGGATCTGTAGAAATGGGAACGTAGCCAGAGTAATATACCCTTTTCATATTATATTGCTTATAATAATAATTGGCAGAGTACATAATATCCCTATCGCTTTCTCCGGTGGCTCCTACGATCATTTGAGTGCTTTGCCCGGCCGGAGCATATTTAGGCGTACTTTTTAGAAACTTTTTTTCTTGCTTAAACTGAATAATTTCATTTTTAACCTTCTCCATTGGTTTTGTGAAATCTTCATGCTTTTTTTCCGGAGCCAGCAGCTTTAAACCTGATACTGTAGGAACTTCTATATTAACGCTTAGGCGATCTGCGTATAATCCAGCTTCTCTCATTAGTTCATCACTCGCACCAGGAATCGATTTTAAATGAATATAGCCATTAAAATTTTCTTCTTCTCTTAGCTTTTTGGCGACTTTGATTAAACGTTCCATCGTATAATCGGCATTTTTAAAAATACCAGAGCTTAAAAAAAGTCCTTCTATATAATTGCGGCGATAAAAATTTATGGTCAGGTCTACTACTTCCTGTACTTTAAAGGCAGCCCGCTTAATATCATTAGTTCTTCTAGTTACACAGTAAGCACAATCATAAATACAATGATTCGTCAGTAATATTTTTAAGAGTGAAATGCAGCGTCCATCTTCGCTATAGCTGTGGCAAATACCCATACCGGAAGAATCTCCAAGACCATTATTCTTATTTTTTCGGTTGCTGCCACTACTTGAGCAAGAGACATCATATTTTGCAGCATCGGCCAGAATTTCTAGTTTTTCTTTTATTCTATCGTAATTCATTCCAAAAATCAATTTCTTCAAAAATAGGAAATATTCCTATAAAACGGATTAAATCCAATATTAAACTTGAGTTTTTATAAGAATGATTTCAGAAGTAATAAAATATTGTATTTTTGAAGTATGAAAGCAAAATTTTTTACCTGCACAAATGGTTTCTATATTAGAAGTACTATTTGCTGTATCGTACTAATAATTAGTATTTTTCATTCTTTTTGTTCTACTGCTCAACAACTAAATCCACCTATACAAAACTATTCATCTATAGCCTATGATGCTGCCAGCCAAAATTGGGATATTTCTATAGATGAAACGGGTATGATTTACGTTGCAAACAATAGAGGCCTGTTAATTTTTAACGGACAGACCTGGAAATTATTCAGTTTAAATTCTGGTGCCATTATTCGTTCAGTCTATGCTTATAAAGGCAAAATTTTTACAGGATCTTATCGAGAATTCGGGTATTGGGAAAGAAATGATATGGGGGGATATTCATATCATTCCTTAAATCCTTTATTTAAGGATATAGCGTTAGGGGACGAGGAGTTTTGGGGAATCATGGCCTATAACGACAGTATTTATTTTCGATCTTTTGGAGCTTTGTATAAGTACGATGGGGATAAAATAATCAAAATTTCCAACGGTGTTTTTACAGGGATGAAGGTTTTTCAAAATAAGCTTTGGGTAGCTAAAGGTCGAGATGGAATCTTTTTTTTAAACCATGCTGATAAACTACAATTTTTTGAGCCTTCCTCAAAATTGACTGGGAATACTATCGCTGATTTAGAGGTCCATAACGATCAATTAATTGCGGGTACCAGAGAACAAATTTTTTATTTAGATAAAAAGAATGATGAATTCAATTTAATGCCAGGTAACCTTAATGATGCTATCGAAAAATCTGAATTAAATAAAATTTTAAGTCTCGATCATGAGAATCTTATCATCGGAACTTTAAAAAATGGTTTTCTAAAATGGAATAGAAATAACGAAGGAATCCAGGTGTTTAACAGATCCAACGGCTTGCAAAATAATACTGTTCTGGCTTTAGATGTTTTTAAAGGTCAATTATGGCTGGGCTTAGATAATGGTATAGACAGAATGGATATAGATTCCCCTATTAAATTTTATACAAATACCACGGGGGAACTGGGAGCTGTTTACGATTTAATTAAAGAATCAAATAAGATATACCTGGCTAGTAATACCGGGGTTTATTTTTTAGATGAGTCGGGATTGCGTTTGATAGAAGGTGGAGAAGGACATTCCTGGAATTTGGCGAAGATTGGGGATAAGGTTATCAGTAATAGTAATTCTTCAACTTTTGAGATTTTAAATAATAAACTTAAAATTTTGGACAATTCTACCGGAAGTTTTCATACCACATTGTCGCCAAAAAATCAGATTTTGGTAGGTACTTATACCGGGATTGGTGTGGTAACCGATTCTTCGTTCTATAAGATTGATAATATAGGCTTCCCGGTTAAGAAAATGGTTTTTGAGAATGAGAATGTTTTATGGGCAGCCCATCCTTACGAAGGAATTTATAGAGTTCAGTTTTCAGAGAAACTCAATAAAGCAGTTCGAGTACAGGATGTCCCAAGCTTAGATAGCTTGAAACATTTTAATTCTCAGATTTATAGTATTAACAATCAAATCGCTGTGTACTCTAATCAAAACTGGTACCGCTATAATGTATTTAAAGATCGTCTCGAAGTTTTTGAAGAACTTCGAGATTTAAAAGGATTTAAACTTCTTGAAGAGCATGATAGTAAGTACTGGTTTATAAATACTCAGAGTGATGATCTATTTTTTACAAATTTAAAGGATCAAGAGTTTAGCTTACCTGCCTGGCGTCTTGAAAATCGCTTAGTGAAGGGATATGAGCAGATGACTGCGGTTTCAGACTCTATTTACTATATATGTCTTAAAGATGGTTTTGCCCGTGTAGATCTGGCTGCATTAATGAAAGAACAGCATCAATTATTTATAGCAGAACCTTTTGTTGCCGGCTTTCAAGATGCAAATAAGACATATAGCTTGATGGAAAAACCAAATATTCCACATAAGCATGCCAGTTTGGTTACTTTGGATTTGGGGCTTCCATTTTCAGATTCTAGAAATATCGCTTATCGTTTGGTGGGTAATGATACCGTTAGCGGGATTGTAGAAAATGGAGAGTTGATTTTTCAGAACTTAGATTATGGAGATTATAGTCTTGAAATATATCCTTTTGGCACCAATGGCAAAGACTTTAAAACATTTGAATTTACAGTATTACCACCATGGTATTTGTCTTTTTGGATGAAGGGAATCTATATGCTATTGTTCATTAGTGGAGTAGGGCTAATTTTTCTGTATAACCGAAGACGACTGAAAAAACATCAACTGATTATTGAGCAAAAATTTGAAAAAGAGCATAAAGAACGCATAGTCCGTTTAGAGCGGGAACGCCTTATGGATGAAATTGATATGAAACGAAAAGAACTTGCTAACACTACCATGATGGCCGCAAAGAAAAATGAAGTGTTGATGGAAATTCAGGGGGAGCTCAATAAAGATAAAGCCAAAATTAATGAATATCGCTTAAAACATATTATGAATAAGATTAATGGTGCCGTAAAAAGCAAAGATGAATGGCAGGTCTTCGAAACTAATTTTAATGAAATCCATGAAGATTTTTTCAAAGATGTTTTAGATGCCTATCCCAATTTAACAAGCAAAGATTTAAAACTTTGTTCGTACCTTAGAATGAATCTTACTTCAAAAGAAATTGCACCACTAATGGGGATTTCTGTTCGGGGAGTGGAAGTTCATCGTTACCGTCTTCGTAAAAAAATGGATTTGGATAAAACCGAGAATCTGACAAATTTTCTTATTAAGAAATTCTAAAATTTTAAAAAAAACCGTCATTTCTTAGAATTTAGTACTACATCAATACTACATCATAGTCATTTTTACGGTATTTTATTTTACTTCAAATATTTTTTAAATAACTGATAATAAGTTTTTTAAATCTTCTTTTTAATTGATGTATAGGATGTGTACTATATCGTTTGCGTTAAAATACAATCTACCTGTATATTTCGCTAAAATTAAGTAAATACTAAACTGTATGAAATTTAAATTAATTACTGTTTTTGTCATGCTTCTATCCTATATAGGTATGGCACAAGAGACCAAAACTATTAGTGGTACTGTTTCCGATAGTACCGCGGTACCTTTACCTGGTGCACAATTAAAAGTTCAGGGTAAAGAAATTTTTACCGTAACAGATTTCGACGGTAATTACACGTTAGAAGGTGTTGAAGAAGGCGATATTTTTAAGGTTACCTTTTTAGGGTTTCAACCTAAAGAGATTACTGTTGGTTCTTCAAATGAATACAACATTACATTGCAGGAAGAAGCTGCCGCATTGAGCGAGGTCGTTGTTATTGGTTATGGTAAGGCTGAATCTCGTGATCTTGCGGGAACTATAAGTAACCTTAAAGGAGAAGAAATCAATGACTCACCAACGACTTCAGCACTGCAGGCCGCTCAAGGTAAACTTGCCGGAGTTCAGGTAATCAATGACGGATCGCCAGGATCCGTGGGTAATGTAAGGATTAGAGGGTCGATTTCTGTTCTTGGAGGTGCAGATCCATTATATGTTGTTGATGGTGTAATTACACAAGATATCAGTGGTATAGCAAACTCAGACATCGAAAGTTTTGACGTTTTAAAAGACGCTTCTTCAACGGCCATTTATGGTGCGAGAGGGGCAAATGGTGTCGTTTTAATCACCACGAAATCAGGTAAGGGAAAAATGAACATCTCTCTTTCCACTAAGACGGGTATAAATACTCTTGTAAATGGAGTAGATATGGCTAATGCTCAGGAATACGCAAGATATACCAATGAGGCTTTAGTAAGAGGAGGCAATGATCCGGCTTTTAGTGAAGCTGAAATTGGTAATTTAAAGACGACCAACTGGATGGATGAAATTACAAGAGATGGATTTTTCCAGAACTATAATTTATCTGTTTCAGGGAGTAAAGACGATATCGATTATTTTGTTTCTACCAATTATATGGATGAAGAGGGAATTTTAAAAAATAATAAATACGAGCGTTTAACAGTTCGTTTAAATAATACATATCACCTCGATGAAAATTTGCGTATAGGGCACAATTTGAGCTTGGCTAGAGAGAGAGGTTTTGCGCCTTCAACATCGGCTTATGCAATAGATGGTGTTCCTTACGGTGCTTTTACTAGTGCATATAAACAAGCACCTTTTTTATCAGTAAGAAATGCTCAGGGTAATTATCAAACTACTAACTTAAATAATGTTGGAAATCCAATAGCAGAAATTGAGAATAATCAATCTGTAAATGAGCAGGTTAGGATTCTTGGTAATGTTTGGGGGGAGCTTGATGTTGTAGATTGGTTGTCTTTCCGCTCTAGTTTAGGGGTTAATGTTTTAAGACAAAAGATTAGATCTTATGGTGCAAGCTATAATGTGGAAAATGAAAGTGGAGTCCAGATAAATAATCAAAATCAGCAATTAACTGTTCGCGATGTAGATGAAGAGCGTTTTAACTGGGATAACTTTTTAACTTTCGATAAGAAGTTTGGAAAGCATGATATAAATCTAACATTAGGATTAACAGCAGAGCGTTTCTCTTCAGAGTTTTTACAAGGTTCAAGAAGAGGAGTGCCACCATCGGATAATCTTTTGTATTTGAATGTTGGAGAGCAAGAAGGACAAAAAGTTGAAAATAGTGGTGACAAGTCCACGCGTCTTGCTTATTTCTCGCGATTACTATATAATTTTGATAAACGCTATGTTTTTAACGCCACCATACGTAGAGAAGGGTCATCAAAATTTGCAGAATCTCAGCGTATAAAATACTACCCATCTTTTGGTGTTGCTTGGAATATTGATAATGAAAATTTCTTCAGCAATCAAAATTTCATTAGCAATTTAAAAGTTAGAGGTAGTTATGGTTTAGTAGGAAATGATCGTATAAATTCTGGTTTATTCCTTCAGCTAATAGATTTTTCAGCATATCCTTTTCCATCTGGTGTAGCCATTGGAGGATCGTCTATTCAGCAATATGATGAAAACCTTAAATGGGAAACTACAAAAGAATTGGACCTAGGTGTTGAGTTTGGATTAATCCAAGGTAAGTTGAGAGGGGAAGTAACTTATTATAAGAAGACTACTGAAGATATTCTTTTTCCTTTAGCGCTACCACAAACTTCAGGTGATGATAACTTCGTAACCAATGCAGGAAGTATTGAAAATAAAGGTATAGAATTTGGTTTAAATTGGTCGGATGAATCAGAAAGCGGTGATTTTAGCTATAATATTGGTTTCAATATTACTAAGAACGAAAATGAACTTACCAAAATTAATCCTGTTGTAGCAAATGCAACTCCTTTTATTGATAGTGGAGATTTACAAAATGGGAAAATAGTTACCAGAACTGTAGAGGGAAATCAATTAGGAACTTTTTGGCTTTATAAAACTGATGGTATTTTTGAATCTCAGGAAGAAATAGGTAATAGTGCACAGCCTGCTGCTTCTGTTGGTGATTTTAGATATGTAGATACTAATGGTGATGGAACAATTTCCCAGGCCGACAGACAATATATGGGATCGTACCAACCAGATTTTTATTATGGTATTAATCTTGGATTTACCTATAAGCAAGTAGATTTTTCTACTTCATTATTTGGTAATGTTGGGAATAAAGTATTTAATGGTTTAAGAGCACAGCGCTTTAGTGGTGAAAACATCGATGCCGATTTATTTGCAGAACGTAATGTAGTGCCAACTGAGGCCTCTGCAGGTCCAAGAGCTTTTAACGAAGTACCACTTCCATCTGATTATTATTTAGAAGATGGTGATTTCCTTAGAGTAAACAATATTACGTTAGGTTATAACTTCAGTGATAAAATTGTAGAATATATAAATTTATCCCGTTTGAGAATTTATGCTGTAGCCCAAAACCCGCTAACTTTTACTAAATACAGTGGATTTAACCCTGAACTTCCTAGAGGAGTATTGGACAGTGGGTTAGAACTAAATGCTTATCCTACAACTGGTAAGTTCTTACTTGGATTAAATATTGATTTTTAAAAACATTAAACTATGAAAAATTTGAGAACTCATTATAAAATTTTAGCCAAAGTTGTTTTCGTAGTTTCTGCGATGACAGTGGTTTCGTGTACAGATGATTATTTAGAGGTAAAACCAGAGGGGCAGGCTACTACTGGAAGTGGTTATTTTCAGGGAGCCAATGTTAATAAGGCAATAGTAGCTTCTTACTCGCATCTACAAGATTATAGTCAGCATTCTTTTTCTTTTTCGGGAGTCTTTAGTATCCCATCAGACGATGCGGATAAAGGAAGTGCTCCAGGGGATACTGGCTCAGATAAAAATAAATTAGATAATTTTACTCATGATGCTACAGATGTTTCCGTAGCCGGTTTGTGGGGAGCTAATTATAAAGGCGTTGCCACAGCAAATACGGGGATCAATATTGTTAATAATCCTGCTAATGATTTGGGTGAGAATAGCATACCTGCCTATGAGGCAGAGTTTCGTTTCTTTAGAGCTTATCATTATTTCACATTAGTAAGAGTTTTTGGTGGTGTACCCATAATTACTGAGGATACCGACCCTAATGATCAGGAAGCTTTATTGGTAAGAAATACTAAGCAAGAAGTTTACGATTTTATAGTAGAAGATCTTACTTACGCATCTGAATTTCTACCAGTAAATCCACCTCAGGTAGGAAGGATTGGCAAAGGAGCTGCGCAAACGCTATTGGCGAAAGCACAGATGTATCAGGGCAACTGGCAAGAAGTATTAAATCTTACAAATGAGGTTATAGCTTCAGGAGAGTTTGCACTGCATCCAAATTACGAAGAGCTTTGGAGAATAGATCATGAAAATACAGTAGAATCGATTTTCGAAGTTCAAGGAAATTCTGCAGAAAATCTAGGTATTAATAACCTGGCCGAGCATCATGGCGTACGAGGACAATGGGGCTGGGGCTTCGATGTACCATCCCAAAGCTTAGTAGACGCTTTTGATGCTGCAGGAGACGAAATTCGTAAAGATGCGACAGTTATTTTCCGTGGGGAAGAAATGTATGATAATTATCTTTATGAAGACGATCCGAATATCACTGCAGTAGTTAGTGAGAATGCTCCCAATCCTTATTACAGTGAAAAAATGTATTTTGGTCCAGTGGCAGCAAATGCACTAGATAAAAACTTAATTTTACTACGCTATGCTGAAGTATTACTTATGAATGCTGAAGCTAATAATGAATTAGGAAATGCGAATGCAGCTCTTGAAAGTTTGAACCAAGTTAGGTCAAGAGTAGAATTACCAGCTATAACTACCACTTCACAGTCAGAATTAAGACAAACTATTTGGAAGGAAAGAAGGTTGGAACTAGCCATGGAGTTCGATAGAACTTTTGATGTGATTCGCCAGGGTAGGGGCCAAGAAGTTTTTGGTCCTCTCGGTTTTCAGTCTGGTAAAAACGAAGTTTTTCCAATTCCGCAGGATCAAATAAGCCTTTCAGGAGGTTTGTTAAAACAAAATCCTGGATACTAATAAATTATTCTATTGAAAAGGTGTTTCGGGAGCTTTCTGAAACACCTTTTTTAATTCAAGCTTAACCGATGAATCTAAATAAACACCTTATATATCTTCTTTTTTTAGTTTTTGCATTTACCGCATGCAACGACTTTTCAAAAAATAAATCAGAAGACTCAACAAAAGAATTAACTCAGGATTCCAATAAACTGAGTGAAGAAGCCTTACTGGATACCGTTCAGAAACAAGCTTTAAAATATTTCTGGGATTTTGCTGAACCTAATAGTGGAATGGCCAGGGAGCGCTATCATCCAAACGGAGATTACGCAAAAAATGATCCAGACATCGTTACTACAGGTGGATCTGGATTTGGTTTAATGGCCATTATAGCCGGAATAGAAAGAGGCTTTATACCAAGAGATGAGGCCGTACAGCGACTAGATAAAATAGCTACTTTTCTAGAAGAAACACCAAAATATCATGGGGCTTTTCCACACTGGATCAATGGTAGGACTGCCGGTACCCAAGAATTTGGCTCAGACAGTAAAGATAATGGAGGCGATATTGTAGAAACCTCATTTTTAGCCCAGGGGTTTATTGTTGTGCGCCAGTATTTACAAGATGGTAATGAAGAAGAAAAAGCCGTAGCTGCTAAATTCGATAAATTGTGGCAGAATATTGATTGGGACTGGTACACTAACAATAAAAACGGAATCTTTTGGCACTGGTCACCAGACTATGAATTCGAAAAAAACTTTATGATTGAAGGCTACAACGAATGCCTTATTACTTATATCATGGCTGCCAGTTCTCCACGACATGCCATTAAACCTGAAGTTTATCACCAGGGATGGGCCAGGGGCGGTAATATTACCACTGATAAAAAAGCATACGGAATTCCGCTAATTTTAAAATATAACACGGTTGGTGACAAAGCTGGGCCATTATTTTGGGCACATTATTCGTATTTAGGATTAAATCCTAAAGGACTTAGTGACCGCTATGCCAACTATTGGGATTTAAACGTAAACCATAGCAAGATCAATTATGAATATGCACAGGAAAATCCTAATAATTCTAAGACCTATAGTGAAAATAGCTGGGGATTAACCGCCAGTTATACCAAAAATGAAGATGGTAGTGTAGGCTATGCTGCACATTCACCAGATGACGATCGTGGAGTGGTTTCTCCAACCGCAGCCGTAAGTTCTATTCCCTATACGCCAGAAGAATCCTTAAGAGCGATTAGGTATTTTTACGAAGATCAGCATGATTTGCTTTGGGGACCTGCTGGTTTTTACGATGCTTTTAGTTTAGACGCGGGTGATTGGGTAGCGGAAAGATATTTAGCGATCGATCAGGGGCCTATCATAGTGATGATCGAAAATTATCGAAGCGGACTTATTTGGGACTTATTTATGAGTGCTCCTGAAGTTCAAAAAGGACTGGAAAAACTCGATTTCAATAGATAATGGAATGGCAATCCGATTATAGAAAACTTTAAAAAATTGAATATGAAAATACCGAATATTGTATTGGCAGGATTTTTTCTGTTTTTCGGAATTGCGGCGGAAGCACAAACTGCAGATATTTCAGAAAATCAGTTTAAAGAAAAAGTAGAGATTCCTGTAGATATGGGATATCTGCTTTATAAACCTGAAACCTATAAAAAATCGAAGGAAGATTATCCTTTAATCGTATTTCTTCATGGCGCGGGAGAAAGGGGAACAGACCTTCAGAAGGTAAAAGTAAACGGCCCATTTCAGTATTTAGAAGATGGTAACCAGATTGACGCTGTCATTTTAGCTCCGCAATGTCCAGCTGAAACCTACTGGCAACCCGATGAAGTTGCTGCATTGGTAAAGAAAATTATTAAAGAAGAACGAATCGATCCAAACCGTGTATATCTAACTGGTTTAAGTATGGGCGGCTACGGTACCTGGGCAACCGGTGGTAAGTACCCAGAACTTTTTGCAGCGATGGCCCCTGTATGTGGTGCGATTTACAGGCCAATTTACCGTAATGCGCAACACCTTAGAAACATGCCTATTTGGGTATTTCATGGTGCGATGGATAATGTAGTCTTACCAGAGAACAGCAATAAAATGGTGATGGCGTTAAGACAAATAGGAAACGAAAATGTAAAATTTACTATTTATTCTTTTGCGAATCACAACAGCTGGACAGAAACCTATAACAATCCCGAATTGTATTCTTGGTTACTAAGTCAGAAAAAACAGAAATGATGAAACTAAAGTGCTTATATTTTGTTATTCTGATCAGCTTTTTTTCCTGTAAAGAAGAAAAGAAAACTACTGGTGAAGAAAATTCGGCTGCTAAAAAGCCTAATATCGTCTTTATTATGGCCGATGATCATGCTGTTAAAGCCATTAGCGCTTACGGAAGTGAGATTGGAAAACTGGCACCAACTCCTAATATCGACCGACTGGCTAAAAACGGAGCGATTTTTCGCCAAAACTATAATACAAATTCCCTTTGTGGACCTAGTAGAGCAGTTATCTTAACCGGCAAGCATAGCCATGAAAACGGATTTAGGATGAATGGAGAGCAGTTTGATAATACCCAGCAAACCATGCCTAAAATCTTTAGAAATAATGGTTACCAAACGGCTGTGATCGGGAAATGGCATTTGTCTGGAAAACCTGCCGGTTTTGATTACTGGAAAATTTTAGAGGATCAGGGGAAATATTATAATCCCGATTTTATTACCGAAAATGATACCGCCAGAGTTGAAGGTTACGCAACAGATTTGATCACAGACTATTCCTTGAATTGGTTAAAACAACGCGATACATCAAAGCCCTTTTTCTTAATGGTACAACATAAAGCACCACATCGTAACTGGATGCCGGCGCTACGCCACGTGAATAAGTATGATTCTATTCAGTTTCCTTTGCCAGATTCTTATTTCCCGAATTTTGAAAACCAGGAAGCAGCGGAAGAACAGCTTATGACGATCTATAAAGATATGTACGAAGGTCATGATCTTAAAATGAGCAGGGCTAAAGGTACAGATGAGTTAGCAAGTAATCCATGGACAAACGATTTTGATCGTATGACTGCCGAGCAGCGTAAACAATGGAATGCAGCTTACCGACCGGAAAATGATGCGTTTTGGGAACAGGATTTACATGGGGAAGCTTTGGCCAGATATAAAGGGCAGCGTTATTTAAAAGATTATATGGCAACCATAGCTTCTGTAGATGAGGGTGTTGGGAAGATTTTAGATTATCTGGAAGCCCAGGGATTAGATGAAAATACACTGGTAGTGTATACTTCAGATCAAGGCTTTTATTTAGGTGAAAATGGATGGTTTGATAAACGATTTATGTACGAGCCTTCATTTAGAATGCCTTTACTAATGCAGCTTCCTGGGAAAATTCCGCAGCAATCTGAAGTAAATGTCATGACCCAAAATCTTGATTTTGCACCTACGTTTTTAGAGGTAGCAGGAATTGAAATTCCAAAAGATATGCAGGGAATCTCTTTTAAAGAAGTGGTTTACGGAAATAAAAAGGAACTGGATCGTGATGCGATTTACTATCATTATTATGATTGGCCGGCCTTTCACATGGTAAAACGTCATTACGGAATTAAAACAGATCGTTATAAGATCATGCACTTTTATGATGATAATGATGCCTGGGAATTTTATGATCTTCAGGAAGATCCAAACGAAAAAAATAACCTGATTGATAATCCCAAATATCAGGAAGAAATTAAAATGATGAAGCAAAAACTGGATTCTGTTCAGCAGTATTATAATGTTACCGAAAAAGAATTTGAGCAGGCTTCAGAAAAGAGTATAGAAAATGCTTACAAAAATTTCGAAAGAATGCGTGGCAAGCCTATAGAATAACAGTTAGTTCAACCCTAAATATATATACATGATAAAGAAAAGTTTAATCACATTTTCGCTAATCACAGGATGCTTTTTTGCCCCAACAAAAAACCTTCAGGCGCAAACAGATAAGTCTAAAATGGATGCTAAAGTCGATGAGGTTTTAGCTGAAATGACCATTGAAGAAAAGATTGGTCAGCTTAACCTGCTTACTCCCGGTGGAGGTGTTGCTACTGGTGCAGTGGTGAGCGATAATGTGCAACAAAAAATTAAAAATGGTGAAGTAGGCGGACTGTTTGGTGTTTCCGGTCCCGAAAAGATTAGAGTAGCCCAGGATTATGCCGTGAATGATACGCGAATGGGAATTCCATTGCTTATCGGTTCTGATGTGATCCATGGCTATAAAACCACATTTCCAATTCCGTTAGGAACTGCAGCAAGCTGGGATATGGAAATGATTAAAAAAACTGCTGAAATTGCTGCTCAGGAAGCTACCGCAGACGGGATAAACTGGAACTTTTCACCAATGGTAGATATCGCTCGCGATCCAAGATGGGGAAGAATTGCTGAAGGCGCAGGAGAAGATCCTTATTTAGGTTCTCAAATCGCAAAAGCCATGGTAGAGGGCTATCAGGGTGATGATCTTGCTAAAGAAAATACCATGATTGCAACCGTAAAGCACTTTGCATTATACGGAGCTTCAGAAGCTGGTCGTGACTATAATACGACAGATATGAGTAGGGTAAAAATGTTTAATGAATATCTACCACCTTACAAAGCCGCTATCGATGCCGGGGCAGAGAGTGTAATGAGTTCTTTTAACGATGTAGATGGTGTGCCGGCAACAGGGAATAAATGGTTATTAACCGATTTACTTCGTGACCGCTGGGGGTTTGAAGGTTTTGTAACTTCAGATTATACCTCTTTAAACGAAATGATCGCTCATGGTATGGGAGATCTTCAGGCCGTTTCAGCTTTGGCATTAAAAGCCGGCTTAGACATGGATATGGTTGGTGAAGGTTATTTAAAAACCCTTAAAAAATCCTTGGATGAAGGAAAAGTTACCGAAGCAGAAATTACAACTGCCGCACGTCGAATTTTAGAAGCAAAATATAAGCTTGGTCTTTTTGATGATCCTTATAAATATTTAGATGAAAGCCGACCTGAAAAGGATATTCTTTCTGAAGAAAACAGGACTTTTTCCAGAAAAGTAGCGGCGCATTCTTTTGTGTTGTTAAAGAAAGATGCCGGTGTTTTTCCACTTAAGAAAAATGCTAAAATTGCTCTTATCGGTCCTTTAGCGAATAATAAGAATAATATGTTAGGAACATGGGCGCCAACAGGTAATCCACAACTTTCTGTTCCTGTTCTACAAGGTGTTAAAAATGTAGCACCAAAAGCAAAAGTGACTTATGCCCAGGGCGCGAATATTACAGATGATGCGCAATTAGCTGAAAATATCAATGTATTTGGACCGCGTGCTGAGATAAGCGAAACTTCTCCAGAAAAAATGTTGGAAGAAGCCTTGAAAGTAGCTAAAAAATCGGATGTAATCGTTGCCGTTGTTGGTGAAGCGACTGAGATGAGTGGTGAAGCAGCGAGTAGAACCAATTTGTTGATTCCTGAAAGTCAGAAAAAACTGATTAGAGAATTAGCTAAAACCGGTAAGCCAATGGCACTGGTTTTAATGAGTGGCCGTCCTCTAAATATTTCAGAGGAGTCAGAAATGAATATCGATATTCTTCAGGTTTGGCATCCTGGTGTTGAAGCAGGAAATGCTATTGCAGATGTTATTTTCGGAGATTATAATCCTTCAGGAAAAATTACCGCATCGTGGCCACGAAATGTCGGGCAGGTACCAGTGTACTATGCAATGAAAAGAACCGGTAGACCGGGAGAAGTAGAAGGTTTCCAAAAGTTTAAATCTGAATTTTTAGATACTCCAAATTCACCTTTATATCCTTTTGGTTATGGGCTAAGTTATACCGAGTTTGAGTACAGTGATGTAAAAGCCAGTGCAGATGAATTAAAAATGGATGGAACTCTCACTTTAAGTGCGATAATTACAAATACAGGTGATTATGATGGTGAAGAAGTGGTACAATTATACATTCATGATAAAGTGAGAAGCATTACGCCACCGATGAAGCAGCTCATAGGTTTTGAAAAAATTATGCTGAAAAAAGGCGAATCTAAGACCGTAACTTTTGAAATTAGTGCGGAAGATTTGAAGTTTTATAACAGTAGTTTAGAATATGTAGCTGAGCCTGGAGAATTTGAATTTTTTATCGCCGGAAGCTCGGATGCTGAATTTGAAAATAGCTTTATGTTGAAAGAATAGATTTATTATCAATCTTGAATTGATATGGAAAATAAAAAAGCTTCTGCCTGGCAGGAGCTTTTTTATTTATAAGCTTATTTGTATAGTGGTTTAAACATGAATCTACTATCCCGAAAATAATTACAAGCTATTCTAAAACTGAAGTATTTAGTTACAATTCTTTATTATAATTTTTCAATTTGAATACCAGAAAGGAGCGCCTTGCCTGCATTTGGAGAAAACTGAATATTAATCCCTTCATCATTTCTGGCTTCGGCTTCAAAAGAAAGTTTTACCGCTTTTAGTGGACCATAATCACGCGCAAGATTCAGATCTTTTTTGTAAAGAGTATTGTTAATCGAGATGTCAAAACTTCTTAAGCCTTCTATCGCTTTTGCTCTAACTTCATTTAAATTATAAATATTCTCTGTGCTCACATTATACTCTGGTTCGGTAAGTAATAAGGTGATTTTATACTGGCCTTTTTGTACATCAAATTTATAAGCGCTTAAGCCTTCCCGCATCGTTTGGTATAAAGGATCATTTTCAGTTCCAGAAATAGCAGAAGCTGTGCCCTGAAATTTTCCAGCATTTTTGAGATAAACCTCACCATCAACATATCCAAAACTGCCTTTTTGGTAGTGCTGGTCACTTATCCAGATATCATTGTTGCTTTCATCTTTAAAATATACGTGCGTACCTACATTTACACGAAGTGCTTCTTTGTTAAGTTTTTCAAGCAGGTGACTTCTGTTTTTCACTTTGAGGTTACGAGTAAAGGAAACCGGATTGGGGTCTTCTGTCTTTGCTATTAGTTGATGCTCACCTTCGGTTAATTCCATATAAAAACGTGCAATACCATTCTTTACAGCTGCTTCTAAATTTTGAGTTTTAGTGCTTAACTGTACCTTTTCCGCATTAGAAAATACTACAACTTCAACTGTATCCTTTTTGTTTTGAATATAACGTGTTTCATTATTTTCTCCCGCGATATAAATAAATGGTTCCTCTAGCAACCTTGCCTGATAATAGTAATAGATATCTTTTTTGCTACGATCCATATTTACCAGTCCTTTTTGATTAATAAAGGGACGTGAATCCTGACGGATATCTGAACCAAAATCCGCAAAATTCCATGCCGTCATTCCAAAAACAAAATCACGTTCTTCTACCTGGTTGATATAACTTTTATGCAATTTAAGCTGGTAAGCTTCAGAATAATCCCAGGGTTTGGGCTGGTTGGTTTGAAGCCTGGTATCGCTTCCCGGGCCGTATTCAGAAATAAATAAGGGCCGGTTAGGATAGCGACTATGCTGATCGTCCAGAAATTTCCCAAAGCTATCGAGGCCGGGAGAATACCATCCAAAATAAAGATTCCAACCAATAACATCCGGGATATCTGCAATTCCGGTTTCATTATAAATTTCGTTTTCGTGAAGGGCCATCACCGTTAATCGATTTGGATCCAGTCGCTTGGTTTCCATCTCCAGTTTTTTAGCCAAAGCGACAGTGGTTTGGATTTTATCTTGGGTTTCTGCTTCGGTTTCTTTTGGATTAAAGATGAGCTGTATAAAAATCTCATTCATATAACCCCAAATCACCACTGAAGGATGATTATAAAACTGAAGGATTTGCTCCCGCTGCATTTGTAGTGCATTTTGATGATAAGCTTCACTGTTGGTAACGTCGTTAATAACAGGCACTTCACTCCAAACCAGTAATCCAAGCTCGTCGCAGGTTTTATAAACTTCGGGATCCTGTGGATAATGCGCGGTACGTATCACATTAGCGCCCATTTCTTTGATTGTTTTATAATCTGAATGATGCTGATCGTTTGGTAGTGCATTGCCTAGGCCGGTAACGTCTTGATGACGATTGGCTCCTATTAATTTGATGGGCTTCCCATTTAGTATAAAACCCTCTTCGGCATCCACACTAAACCATCGTAATCCAAAATTTGAAGTCTGTTTATCCAGTGTCATATTGGTTTTAGCATCATAGATTTTTGCTTCCACGCGGTATAAATTTGGATGATCTGGCGACCATAGTTGTGGCGAAGTAATGCGATGCATAATAGGAATGCTTTTAGACGTTCCCGATCCCAAATTGGTGATTTTTCTAAGGGTTTTTATTTTCTTTCCAGTAGGATCGAAAATCGATAGTTCCAGGCTAATTTTTTTGGAAGTTTTAGCATCATTTACAAGAGTACTTTCTATCGAAATTTCGGCTTCTTCAAGATTTACTTCAGGGGTTTTAATAAGCAAATTTCCTAAAGATTCACTGGCGAGATTAAAATGCACCGGCCCGGTAACGATAAGGGAGACATCACGATATATTCCGCCGTAAAAATTAAAATCAGCATCTAAAGGAGGAATATCATTGTTATGCGTATTATCAACTTCTACCCGTAGTATGTTTTCTTCACCAGCATGTATGGCGCTGGTGATATCAAAAATAAAGCCCGTATAACCACCAATATGTTCGCCCAGCAGTTGCTCGTTTACAAAAACACGTGTAAGCTGGTTGCTGCCTTCAAATTTTAGAAAAATGCTTTTTTGTTGCCATTTTTTCGGAATTTTTAGCTGTCTGGAATATGTGCCTTTGCCACGATAATATTGGGAACCTTCTGTAAAAGCATCCTTTGCGTTCCAGGTGTGAGGGATAGAAACTTCTGTTATTTCCTGATCACGGTCTAAAGAAAAATTCCAATTTTTATTCAGCAATTGATCTTCACGTTGAGCCATTAAGAAGTGGTTTCCAGACAAAAGGAAAGCTAGAAAAGCTATTAAAAAATATCTCATAAATTTACAATTTGATCTATCTCACGATTTCTATCTGCTGATGCACTTTATTCAAAAATACATCATCAAAATATTGAAAAACTTCTTTTAAATAAGGAAAAGGAATGCTTGAAATTTCGTGACGGGCTCCGGTAAAACTATATATCATATATGGCGTGTCCAGTTCTTTTAAGCGATCTGCAATGCTGCGCGACCCATCTAAAATTAGATATCCGGGTTCATCTTTTTTACAAAAATGATGAGGTGCCGTAGCATAAGGCACCACATTGTCTGCCATTCCGTGGAAAAATATGCTTGGTACCACATTAACTTTAGTGATATAGCGCTTATCGACAATTGCTCCGGCGAGCGATAAAATTCCCTGAAAATTAATATTATCGTATTTAGCGGTATCTTTAAATTAATAAATCCTGATTAAAAGCAGCGCTTAAAACCGCTTCAGCACCAGCACTACTACCGCCGATTATAATTTTTTCAGGGTCGATATTAAATTGCTCTTTATTATCGATTATAAAACTTACGGCATCCAAAAAATCTTCAGCAGCCAGTTTAAACGTATTTATTTTGCCTTCAGCCTCAAAATCGCAACCAAAAGACTGATCTTTTCGAGTTAGGCGATACGAAATTTGTACAGCTACATAGCCATAACTGGCTGCCGTTTTTGCCAATTGCACTTCATCATCATTACGGGGGCTCCCAAAGCCAAAACCGCCCCCATGCATAAAAATAAAAACAGGTCGGTTTTTAAAAGAATTTTCCGGTTCATAAATATCAAGGTAAAGCTTTTGGCCTTCTTTTTCGGCGTAGGTTAAAGTTTTTTGATCTTTGTTTTTGTAAATGCTTTCAGTAAAATGTTGTTGCGCAGAAACTTGCAGGCCTAACAACAGTATGAAGGCAAACAAGATTCTTTTCATATTTAGATACATAATAAGCTTGTAGTTTGTTAGAGTTTGAAAATAGCTAATTTTGAAAGAATTTTAAGTGGTTTTTTCGATTTTAAAATTTTATCTTCGCACTTCAAATTTATTACGATGAGCTTAGAAAAAGACGTAATGACTCAGATGAAAGCTGCGATGAAGGCAAAAGATTCAGCAGCTTTGGAGGCTTTAAGAGCGGTAAAAGGAGCGATTCTTTTAGCAAAAACTGAAAATAGTCAGCAAGAATTAACTGAAGATCAGGAGTTAAAGATCGTACAGAAGTTGGTGAAGCAGCGTAAAGACAGTGCACAGGTATATAGAGAACAAAATAGAGAAGACTTGGCAGTGCCGGAAGAGCAACAGGCTGAAGTTATTTCTCAGTTCTTACCAGAGCAGTTAAGCGAAGCGGAAATTGAGGCTAAGGTAGAGGAGATTATTGCTAAAACCGGAGCAGATGGTATGAAAGATATGGGGAAAGTGATGGGAGTAGCCTCTCAGGAACTTGCCGGTAAAGCAGATGGAAAAACTATTTCTTTAATTGTAAAAAAGAAATTAGCATAAAAAAATAAGGTGTTCAGTCCTTTCTTAAACTGAAAAAGGCCCCGTAGTTCAACTGAATAGAATATCAGACCTGCCTGCCGGCAGGCAGGTTTCGGTAGGACAAGTTATAAGTTCATAAATGAATGTATTATGTTTATGTTTTGCGTAGTTTAAAAGATGGACGTCTTTATAAAGGGCTGACTCAAAATGTAGAAAAAAGATTAAACCAGCATAACCAAGGGGAGAATAGATCGACAAAAGGGTTTAAACCTTGGGAATTAGTATTAACTAAAAGTTTTGATTCTCGTGAAAAAGCTAGATATTATGAGAAATATCTAAAGTCTGGTTCTGGGAGAGAGTTTTTAAAAGAAATATTGTAAAATGGCCCCGTAGTTCAACTGAATAGAATATCAGATTTCGGCTCTGAGGGTTGCAGGTTTGAATCCTGCCGGGGTCACTTGATGGGACAAATTCAAAAATGATGAGTTTGTCCCATTTTTATTTCCATTTAAATCTTTGTCAATCAGTGTGATATACTTGATTGCTTCATTAACCCGGGTGGTTCGATATTCAAATCCGTCAAAAGTCAGATTTTCAGGAAAGACCGAACCAATGATCTTTCTTTTTTGTGTAATCGTCCCGGTTTCATACAAGTAGCCCAACTGTGAAAGATTGCTGATCGCCTTGTCCCACAGGGGTTCTACGTTTTGAGTGTCGGTTATCGTGCTTGTCAGTTTAGCTTCCAGCCTGTTTATTTTTTTATCGGCATCCGCTTTCATCATTCGGTAATCATCCGCTTCAATATCACCACACAAAAGCAATTCCCTTGCTTTACTCAGTTTATTGTTTTCGTCCTGTAAACGGATTTTCAACTGCTGTATATTTCCAATCCTGTCTCTGGTTTTTGTTTTATATACCGAAGTAATGACTTCTTTAAATAGATTCAGCTTAGGAATGGAATACACATATTTCCCAATTTCGGAAACGATCTTTTCATTCATATCTTCAGCCTTGTGTCTGAATTTACAGCCACCAGAGCAATGGTAATAGTAATAATACTGGGAACGCCCTTTCGACTTGCTACCGGTCAGCATACGTCCGCAATCCGGGCAAATCACAAATCCACGTAATGGAAAATGACCATCCACCTTCATTTTAGCCCGCATCACTTTTTTACGACCGTCAAGCACATCCTGTACATCATAAAACAAGGCTTCAGATATCAGGGGTTCGTGTTGCCCCATTACCAATTGACTTTCTTCATCTTTGTATTTAGGAATAAATATTTTACCGCAATACATAGGATTACGGATAGCTGTCCAGAAATTATTCTTACTGCATTTCAGCCCCTTTTCCTTTGCCATTTTCCAAACCTGCTCGGTACTGAACATATTTTTTGCCAACTCTTTGAATGCCCATTTCATAACATCGCTTTGGACTTCCCTTGGAGCAATATATTTTTTACCGCTTTCATTGGTTTTATTGATGTATCCAATCGGTGCCGTTCCCATCCAGCGCCCTTCTTTTTTAGCCCGGCGCATCCCATGAAATACATTCAATGCCCTTCTGTCATTTTCCACTTCAGGAGCAGCCAGATAAAAGGCAAGCATCATTTTATTTTCAGGAATGGATAAGTCGAGTGGTTGCTCTACTGCCTGCGGTTCTACCCCCAATCTTCTCAACGTACCGATCATCTGATAAGCATCTCCCGCATTTCGGCTGAACCTGTCCCATTTGGTAAACAAGATCAAATCGGACTGCCCTCTGGATTTACGAAGGATGCCCAATAGTTTTGTCCAGGAAGGACGTTTAAAGGTTTTTGCAGAATGATCCTCATAAATCACTTTTCGTACCTGAATATGGTTGATCTCACAATACTTGCGCAAACGCTCTTCCTGATCCCGTTGTGAGTATCCCTTGTCGGCCTGTTCATCCGTGCTTACCCGTATGTATAAATCTGCAATTTTCATCTTTTGAGTGTCTTAAGGTTGTACCATCTAACAGCCTGATTTCGTTTATAAATATACGAAATTCAGGCAGGTTTTGCCAGATACTGATCTACTACAATATCCGCGATCTCATACATAAAATCCAGGATTACTTTCACCTGTTCCGCTGTTACTTCTATACCATCTTCTTTTAATAGTGCTATTGCCTTTTCCGGCGGAATTCTTTTTACTTCATTTTCCATCTTGCACCTCCGCTTTAAAACAGCAAAAGCCCCGAAGGGCCTTGTACCGAAAAATTAATTCATTCTCTACCCATCGCTTTCGGGAAAGTAAATTTTACTCCCCCTGTTTTTATTAAATGAGGGTTCATACCGTATATACCCGTAGGCATTGAGATCCTTTACACATTTATGATAGGTCATGGCAGACGATATTTTTGCAATCTTCATAATGTCATAACTAAATGCCACTATTGGATTGCTATTGCCCATCTGCGCCCGGTACTCCAACAGGGCAGCATAAATCCCTATATGTGTAATGCTGATACGGCCATCCTGCTCAATAGCCGTAAAAAAATCAGATAAAGGCTTTAGCTGTTCCATATCGTTTAGGTTATGGTGGGTCTCTTTCTTTTCTTTTTAGCCTTCGGTATATCCGGAGCCTCGTCGGCAATCGGCTGCTCCTGACCTTTATGCTCCTGTTTAGCAGAGCGGCTTTGTGCTTCCGATTGTTTTTCCGTCTTGGACTTACGATTATCCACCCGTTGCATATTGCTGTCATAGATATTGATGGTCTTAAACCGTGGATTCGCCTCGATGTACTGTTTCTGCTCCGAACCTTCCTTTTGAAAAGTCGCCGATTGCAGGTTTCCCTTTTTCAGGGAATCCATCAGATTGGATTTATAGGTTTCGTTCTCCAGTTCTTTAATGGGATGTTTAGCGAGTGTTGCTTCCAGATCATAGCCATAGTTTTGATGGTACTGCTGTATTTTGAAATTTCCATTGTCATCACTCTGTTTAAAATCCATCTGTAGCCATGCATTGTAGAGTTGTCCTTCCTTGTTATTTAGATCTTTATTAACCGACCGGCCTTCCATTAAGTTATAGGCTTCTTTCAGCGTAATATTATTGCCTTTGTTGATATAGAAGGTCTGTTTCATAGCCTCATCAGGATTGTTTTCCTTTTGCACACTCACCTGGTACGAGTTGAAGAAATACATATCCGTTTGCTTGGACTTGCTAAAATTCATTCGGGCTTCCACCTTATCAATACCGAATTGGGTTTCATGTACCAGCTTAAAAGCTGGCTTTTCTATTTCCATCATCCGCTTTAAGGGAGCTTCAAAGCCTTCCCCGAAACCGGTATATTTAATCTGATCTTTCAGGTATTCTAAATTCTTCTGATTCATGATAATTGATTTAAAAGTTATTGATAGGTGTATTTCCTGTTGATTTGCAATGTGGGAAGTACTACAGCTTTAATAATCGTCCTGTTTTTTACACTGAGTTCGATATGCCTTCCCCCGTTTGCTTCAAACAATTGAATAGCGAAATATTTCTTATCGGGAATGGTAAACTTGGGAACCGCAACCACCAAGGCCTGTGAAGACCGACCGTCAATTTTTGTTACCTTATTTTGGATGTGTACCGGAGTAATCTCGATTTCCTGTGAAGCCGTCCTTTTCGCTTTTTTCTGGTCACGGATAAAAAAGCGTAATTGGTCAATATCATAACTGATATTGGAGGTATTGGTAATGGTTAACCGCAGGTACATCAGGTTGTCCCGAATGAATATCCCGTTCAATCCGAAACGTATACCATATTTACGGTGCTTTACCTTACGCCCTTTGTATTTGGAATACAAGGCATGTGTAGCATAAGTAGTGACTTCAGCTTCGTTAACCGATCCTGGTGAAAGGAAAATACTGTTTTTGTTATCCCTTTCCTTCATGGAAATATTCAAGACAGATGGCTTGGGGTCATAGTTAATCACAAAAGAATTTAATTTCCCGTCTGCGGTAATTACCGTCAGGTTAGTCTCCGGAAAACTGTCCCTTGCCGCTTTGAGCTGTAGAATATTGGCAGCTCCTATGGCTTTTTGTGCCAACACATCTTTACTGCCCCTGTCCACACCTACAATGGCGCTTGGAAATATAATATTGGTCGTTTTAAAATAGGTAATCTCCACAGGATAAGGAGCGATTGATTTGGGTTGAAGGATGCTTTGAGCATTTACATTCAATCCGAAAAGGAACAGGAAAAATCCCATCACCATACATGCATTTATCTTTTTCATCTTTATGGAATTTTAAATAGTTATTACTTATTGATTTGCTTTTGTTTTTCATCACGGAGCAATACCTGATAGCCTGCTTTCAGGGTGGAATTACTACATTAGACCGGACACTAAGTTGAGAGAATATTTTTGCTAGTTATTACCTTAGCAATTATGAGAAGAAAATCTAAACATTACACCTTAGAATTTAAACAAAAAGCAGTCGAGTTAAGTTATGCTAAAGGCAATGTAAAACAAGTATGTGAAGACTTGGATATATTTCCATCTGTACTTTACCGTTGGCGTAGAGAGTTAAAAGATTACGGTAACAACAGTTTCCCTGGCCGTGGTAATCCTAAAATGACCGATGAAGAAAAAGAGATAGCCCGATTAAAAAAGGCATTAAAAGAAGCCGAGTTAGAACGAGACATCTTAAAAAAGGCCATCAGCATCTTCTCCGCGAGCGACAAGAAAAATACAGGTTTATAAAACAACACCTTATGAGATTTCCTGTCGAGACGATGTGTAAAATATTGAAAGTAAGCAAAAGTGGCTATTACCATTGGTTACAATCGGGACCAAGTAAATTATGGTTAGAAAATCAAAAGGTAACTGGGCTTATTAAATCTATATTTAAAGATAGCTTTCAAAGCTATGGTTCACCTAGAATAAAAACAGAACTAGAGACATTAGGCTATAAAATATCAAAGCCTAGAGTTGCACGTATTATGAGTGCTAATTATTTGTTTGCAAAACGAAAACGTAAGTTTAAAGCAACCACATATAGTCAACATAATTACCCCATAGCTCCTAATTTATTAAACCAAAACTTTGAAGTAAGCCGACAGGATCAAGTTTGGGTAAGCGATATAACCTATATCAAAACCAAACAGGGCTGGTTATACCTTACTGTCATTATTGATTTGTTTAACCGCAAAGTTGTTGGATGGGCTCTAAGCGATAATCTAAGTACAGAAGACACTATTATTAAGGCTTGGCATATGGCTATAAAGAAAACTACTTTAACCCAGTCTTTAATTTTTCATTCCGACCGAGGTATACAATATGCCAGCCATAAGTTTACCTCATTAATTAAAAGTTACAATGGCTTAGTAAACCAATCTATGAGCAGAAAAGGTAATTGCTGGGATAATGCCATTGCTGAATCGTTCTTTAAATCATTAAAGGTAGAATGGGTTTATAGGCACAATTATAAGTTGAGATCTGAAGCGGAGTTATCCATCTTTGGATGGATAGAAACTTGGTATAATAATAGAAGAAGACATTCCTTTTTAGGAAATAGAACTATAAGAGAATTTGAATTAGACATGTATAACCTTAAACTAGCAGCGTAGTCATTCAACTATTTGTCCAGTTTTTTGTTGCAAGTCCAGACTTAAGTGGAAAAGCATAGCAGGAGTAGGAGAAGAGTCAGTATCTTTTCGTACAAGGACACGTTATTCATAAATGATCTGCTGCTGCTTTTGCAGTTGTGTCCGGGACTTTTTACAAGGAAGCGCTTTTTCCTGGAGGAACGGAAGGGAAATGTGCTGAGGGATAATTGGAATGAACAACCTTATTTTAAAAGATTAAAAACTTCTTGGGATTGATAAATCCACTTAGATATGGTCTGGAAGAAAGAAAAGATTTTTAAATCAAACTGAATAAATGAAGGTAAAAAATCGCATTTTCTAATGATGAAAGGAACTTACTATAGATTTTGTATTTGCTATTAGTGAGGGAAGGAAATATATAAAATTTGGACGGAAATCAATTAGAAATCCTGCCGCGGACTTTGGAACGCTTCTTTCTTTAGATACTGCCATACTGGTGGTTTATTTTGGTGCTTTTATGAATAACTGTAGCTGCCGGACTGGTAGCAGTAATGAGAATAAAACGTATAGGACTTAATTAAAAAATTCCGGTTTAAAATAAAAATGTATAAAAACAATGTTTAAATGGGGAAGGTAGGTTTTATCTAAAATTGATTTCAACCCAAACCCATCTTATCCGGAATTTGAAATTTATTAAGTGAAAGTTAGGGGTGCTTTTAAGGATCTGTAATTAAACTCTGTCTGATGTTCCAATTCCCCTGGGGCTAGCCCCAGGGGAATTGGCATTTATGGTCTAGGGTATCCTGTCTCCAAATTTAATATAAAATTTCAGGATTGTAAGGCTCCAATTATGCAAGAGAGCTGTCAATTTCTTCACAATATTCTTCGTGGCCAGGTAAATCAGCTTGAGCAGGAAAATATCATTGGTGAAGGCTCCTTTTTGTTTTGGTGATTTTCCGGATCTGGCGGTGGAATCCTTCCACTGCGTTAGTGGTGTAAAAGATTTTTTTAATAGGTTCAGTGTATTGAAAATACTGTGATAGCTGCTCCCAATTGCGCTGCCAGCTTTCAATGACTACGGGATATTTACTACCCCATTTCTCTTCCAGGTTCAATAACTCATCTTCGGCTACATCTTTAGTGACGGCTTTATAGACCTTTTTCAGGTCTTTCATAAACTCTTTTTGATCTTTAGAGGCGATATACTTCAGCGAATTACGGATTTGGTGTACAATACAAAGCTGAACCTGGGTTTTTGGATACACACTTAAGATCGCCTCTGTAAAGCCTTTGAGGTTATCAGTACAAAGAAACAAAACGAAAGTTAAGATTCCGTTATTATATAAGGCGCTAGAGATTATCAGTAAATACTAAGGACATCCAATGACTGAAATGAACCAAAGTCTTTTACCCGTTATAACCAATGTTAAGGTTAATCTTTATAAATGAGGTAGCTGATCTTTGCGACATCAGGAAGAATTTAACCTTTCATATGGGCCAGGCATACTTTTGCTACAACCATTACACTTTCCAATGAAGTACCTATAGAAACTGTCTCTAAACTTTTAAAATATTCTCTTCCACATGAAAAGGAAGAAGAGCTTGAAAATAAAGCTCCGGTAACCTTCGATAATTTAGAAAGTTATTTTGCAATTTTCTTAAAGAATTCCACACTTTTTTCTATTTCAGGAAGGGAGTTGTCCCAGTTGTACTCATATTCAACTGAAATGACCCCCTCGAAACTTTGCCGTTTTAATTCTTCTACTAATGCTTCCACATCACTAATTCCTGTTCCCCAGGGTACGTCATGTGCTTCTTTTGACTTCTCATTAAGATCTTTGAAGTGAAGACTGGCAATATGTCCTTCGAGTTTTTTCAAATTCTCAACAGAATTCATCCCGGAACGTATCCAGTGACCTACATCTGCGCAGGCTTTAATATTCTCCCTTCCTTTTACAGCCTTGAGTACTGTATCGGGATTCCAGTAAGTACTTGGCAGAGGATGATTATGAAGGGCAACCGTAATGTCATATTCCCCGGCTAATTTGTTCACCAAATCAAGATCTTCAGGTGCAGGTTCGGAATTGATGATTCCGATTCCCATATCCTGGGCAAATTCAAACAGGTTTCTCCAATCCTGCTCATTTTTCCCCGTGACCACGCCATATGCTACCACTTCTATCCCTTTTGAATCCAACAACTGCTGTACTTTATTTCTGGTTTGTGCATCCATATCATAATGCATTGTGCCTTCTATTCCACCACCTATTTTCTGTCCAGGATAAGCTTCAACATAATTTAAATCAATGCTTTTGATCTTGTCGAGTGCTTCTGAAAAAGTAAAATTTTTAAATGTATATGCCTGAACTCCTAACTTACAGTCGAGGTCTTCACCCTCGGGATTTTGTTGTGCGGAAATGGGCTGCATTACTAATATCAGTAATAACAGCAACAGGTGAATCTTTTTCATGTTTTTATTGTTTAGATTAATATTACTCATTATTATAAATTTCCTTTGTTCATTTCCTTTACCGCGTGATCCACGGCTCTTGCAGTTAGGGCCATATAGGTCAACGATGGATTTTGTGTTCCAGTTGAGGTCATACAGGCGCCATCTGTCACGAAGACATTTTTAGAATGATGCATTTGGTTCCATTGGTTGAGTAGGGAAGTTTTCGGATCCTTTCCCATGCGAACCCCGCCCATTTCATGTATATCCAGTCCCGGGGCCTGGTGACTATCCATGGTCTTAATGTTAGTAAACCCGGCACTTTCAAACATTTCGGTCATTTGCTCAAAATAATCTTGAATCATTTTTTCATCATTCTCGTCATAATCTACAGAGAAATTGATCAGAGGCATTCCCCATGCATCAGTTTCAGACTTGTGTAAACTGACGCAACCCGACTCCTTCGGGATAGTCTCTCCCATCATATGGTTGCCTACTTGCCATGGCCCCAATTTACGATTAAATAAATTTTCTTTTAAAGTAGATCCCATACCTTCGGTATTGGAAATCACTCTTCTGTACGAACCCAAACTGGAAGCATAGCCTCTGAGGAAATCTGTCTCCTGTTTATGAACATTCCTGAACCGCGGAATATATCCACTGGTAGGCCTTTTTCCATCCGTTGTGAAATTAAGAAAACCATTATATTCAGCTTGTATTTTTGCTCGATAATTGTGAAAGGCTACATATTTACCTAAAAGACCACTATCATTGCCAAGCCCGTTTGGAAATCGACTGGATTTAGAATTTAAAAGGATGGAATTAGTATTGATAGCAGATGCATTGACAAAAATAACTTTAGAGAAATATTCGGAAGTTTCTTTAGTTTTTGCATCAATTACACGAACGCCGGTCACCTTTTCCTTTTGGTCATCATAGATCAGGGATTCTACTACAGCATCCGGTTGTAGTGTGAGATTTCCCGTTTTCGCTGCCCAAGGAATAGTTGAGGAATTACTGCTGAAATATCCGCCGTAGGGACAGCCTCGTTGACATATTACTCTGTTCTGGCATTGGCCACGGCCTTGTTCTCGGTGTATATCTTTTTGTTCAGAAATATGGGCGCACCGGGCAATGATCACGTGCCGGTCCTTATAATTTTCAGCAACATGCTCTTTAAAATAATTTTCTACTTTGGTTAAAGGGTAAGGACGCAGAAATTCCCCGTCAGGTAGTTCTTTAAGTCCGTCCCTATTTCCCGAAACACCTGCAAACTTTTCCACATAACTATACCAGGGAGCCAAATCTTTATATCGGATAGGCCAATCTACAGCGAATCCATCACGGGCAGGTCCTTCAAAATCAAAATCGCTCCAGCGCTGTACTTGTCTGGCCCATAGTAAAGATTTTCCACCAACCTGGTATCCTCTTATCCAGTCGAATGGTTTTTCCTGAACATAAGGATGTTCTTTGTCCTTTACAAAAAAGTGGTCTGCATCGTCCTTGAAAGCATAGCACTTGCTGACAATAGGATTTTCCTTAATTACCTCCAAAGACAATTTTCCATGCAATTCAAATTCCCAGGGGCGCAGTTGGGTGGTGGGGTAATCTTTAATATGTTCTACATTTCTTCCCCTTTCAAGAACAAGGGTTCTTAATCCTTTTTCGGTCAATTCTTTTGCAGCCCATCCTCCACTAATTCCGGAGCCTATTACTATTGCGTCATAGGTTTGCTGCTTCGCTGCATTTAAATTTAAGTTTGCCATGTTTATGTATTGCTGTAAACCGTTTTCTCCACAGGGAAACTTCCATCGAACCGTGCAGGTATGAATTCATATTCCAATAGGTTTTCCATTACGTATCGTGTATTCATATATCCAGTAACAGTGAGTTCTTTTATGAAAGCCACAAAATTGAATTTCTTTTCCTGGTCGTCAAAAGCTGACATTGTCTCCAGAAGGGTGATACGTTCTTTATCTGAAAGTTTTGTAAAGGGTTGATCAAATTTGTCTTTTGCAAGAGATTTCAGGTCGTTAAAACCTGCTAAAAATTGCTTTTGCACGTCCTCTTCGAAACAAGCGGCAACCATTACCTGTATAAATTTATCCACTTCAAGGTCTTTTGCTCCCGGAATTTCCCCGGCTGGAATTATAGTATCAACAATTTCTGATAACATAAGTTTCTGTTCCTCGTTTAATTCCAGAGAATCCTGAGGCAGATCTTCTGTAGACCAGGCATTCAACCATAAAGGAACAGTGGCTACTCCAACTGCGGAGATGCCTATTACTTTTAAAAGGTTTCTTCTGTTCATGCTTCTTTATTTAATCGGACTGTACTAAACTCATGGGAAATTTTACGCGGATTTTTATATCCAATAATAGAACTAAATGTTCTCAATGAATAATACAATTTTGTCTAATGGTAATAATTTTAAATCAGCGGTTTACTGATGTAAAATATAAATTTAGAAGGCTTAACAAACAATCCGGAAATTGGAGATGAGAGTAACTCGGCACCACAATTCAATCAGAATTTTGCATAAAAGATACAGGATCAAAAAGATAAAACCGAAGAAGGAGAGGGAGATACCGGGAGTTCCACTATAAAAATGCTACCATGGATTCCATAATTGGCCAGTCCTACTTTATGGTAAGCATGTGCAGTTCCCGTTCCTTTCTTCTGCACGCTGCCGGAATTCCCGTTGATCATTTCCCCCAAATACAAAGCGGTTTTATGTGATTGATGTTGAAAATTGGCTTTCCTCTTATTTTTCACTTCCTGTTAGGAAAATGGAACGGCCATGACAAATGACGTTCCGCATTACGGGAAGGTCGTTTCATTGGTTTACTTGCTGTTAAACAACTTCTAGGGACCACTATTTAGCTAAAAGAAGCTATGAAAGGCTTAACCTATATTCTTCAAACAGCTAAAGCAGAATTTCCCTTTCCGATTTTTTAGGTAATATTGAAAACTCCATTAAGATACAAGGATGCTTTATTTTAGGCGTCAATTTTTTTATCGCACTATAAAGAAGAAATTAAAGGAGCTGTGTTTTTTCAACATTGCCTGCTTTTGTTGGATCCAGAAAGCATTTGGATAATGGATAAAGTGGAAAGTCGGCAGTTATCGTTGAATATTAAAAATACCGTTTAGCTAGAGCTGACAAAAGCCTTTTTAAATAATTTGTCTTTATTGAAAAACTCAAGTAGGTACTCCTGCTGCTAGCTCTACGATAACGTTTTATATTATCATTAATACCATATGTTTATTTTATATTACCATTTGATGAAAAAGTATTAAAAAAACATAGTTATGAGTGCTAATATTGTAATGAATATGCTAATCAACTATATAATGATGAAACTATTTAGGTTCTTATTAAGTTTTTTGTTTTTGCTTTTTTACATTAGTGAGTTATGCACAAGCAACTGCGGTGACGGGAACTGTGAAGGACGAAAAAGGTGTTCCTATTCCTGGGGCTACGGTTTCGGTAAAAGGTAAAAATCAAGGAACGATCACTGATTTTGATGGGAATTTTTCACTCTCTGTTTCTGATGAAAATACAACCCTGGTATTTTCCTATGTTGGGTTTCGCCCTCAGGAAATAATGGCTACATCTTCGCCTATCCATGTTACGCTTCTAGCTGAAGCCGAGAGTTTAAATGAAGTGGTCATAACAGCTTTTGGGGCTCAGAAAAAGATCAATGTGACCGGGGCCATCTCAGAAATTTCAGGTGAACAGATCGTCAACAACAGGGTAGGGAATATAACCAATGCACTCGTTGGTAGCGGAGCGGGAATTACCGGCTTACAGACGAGTGGCGAGCCTGGGAGAAATTCAACTAATATTAGAATAAGAGGGTTGGCAACCTATGGTAATACCACGCCTCTTATTGTGATTGATGGTGTGGAACAGGCCGTAGAGCGAGCATTTGACGAATTGAATGCCATTGACCCCAATGAAATAGAAAGTATAAGTGTCCTTAAAGATGCTGCATCCACTGCAGTTTACGGGATCAGGGGAGCCAATGGGGTCATCATTGTGACCACTAAAAGAGGTAGGGTAGGAAAAGCGAAAATTAATTTTTCAGCCAATTACGGTCTTACAAGGGCAACAAGTGTACAGGAAGGAGTGTCCTCTTATGAATGGGCGCTTATGCGCAACGAGGGTATTGAAAATGAGATGAACAGTTATCCCAGTACTGATGGTTTATCAGCTTATATATATAATGAGGATGACTTATGGAAGTTCATGAACAATAGGGATTTTACTCCTGAAGAGGTTGATGCCATGGCTAATCTGACCCTGGAACAAAAAAACGCTTTAAAAAATAGCCCTGCCGTATACTATGGAAATCGGGATTTATATGCAGAGCAATTTGGAGATTTGGCACCTCAAACTCAATTGAATTTTAATATAAACGGAGGTACGGAGAGAGTCCGCTATTTTGTGTCCCTGGGCTATTTTTCTCAAAAAGGAATAACATCAGCTACTGATTATTACGGGGCCAATACCGGATCCAACTTCCGACGTTATAATTTTAGGTCAAATTTTGATATTGATGTAGTAAAAAATCTCAAGATATCACTTAATCTGGCGGGCCAGTTCGGCCAAACCCAGGGGCCTGGAACTAATGCTGATCCGTACGATTTGTCGGGAAGATATAAGGTTATTATGCAATATATCTATGATGGGAATCCTTTTATGACCCCCGGTATCATGAATGGGCATTTGATCAGCGGATATGCTGGTGTTCCTGGTACCCCTCAAAATCCTCTGGCTCTTAAAACCGATAGCCAAATAGGAAATCAGAATGCGGTATTCAATTTATTGAACAGCGGAACTGGCAGCCTGTATAACACCTTACTTGATAACACGGTAAGAGTTGAACATACTATGGATTATTTACTGGAAGGTTTGAAAATTCATGGGACTGTAAATTATCAGGACAATTATAACCGCTATGTTACTTATGTGCCTTCCCTGCCGGCCTATACTGTGCAGCGGAATCCAAACGATCCTAATGAACTCGATTTCTTTGGAGGCGCCATATATAATAACACTTTCAATTCCTACGGTTATGGGAACTGGAATAAAATTTACGTGGATGCAGGCATAAATTATAATGGTTCCTATAAAAATCATAACTATAGTATGCTTTTTCTTGGTAAAGCTTCAAAATATACCTTACCCAATGATTCAAATAATACTCCATCAGGTATAATGGGATTGGTAGGAAGGGTGACTTACAACTATCTCGAAAAGTACATGTTGGAGTTTAACCTGGGGTATAATGGAACGGAGCAGTTTGCCGAAGGTGAGCGCTTTGGATTTTTTCCAGCATATTCTGTGGGATGGGTTCCCTCCTTAGAACCTTTCTTTCCGGAAAATGATTATTTAACATTTTTTAAGTTAAGAGGTTCTTATGGAATTGTAGGGAATGACCTTTTGGCCGGAACCGGAAGAAGATATCTGTATTTTCCCAATACCTATAATATTAATCAAGGCGGGTATTGGTTAGGCGATAGCAATGGATCTTCTACCAATGATTATTATCCCGGAGTAACGGAAGGAACATTAGGAAATCCCTTTGTCACCTGGGAAAAGGCTAAAAAATATGACCTTGGTATCGAGGCCAGGTTTTTCAAAGATAAGTTGAATTTTACCTATGATTACTTTGAGGAACGCAGGGACAACATTCTAACTACTATAGGAACCATCCCTGCAGTATATGGCGTTCCATCCTCTTCTGTTCCCCCGGCAAATATCGGGATTACTGAAAATAAAGGTTTCGAGCTTTCTTTAAAGTGGGATGACAGAATCGGGGAGGTGGGGTATTCGATTGCTGGCAATGTCACTTACGCAAAAAATAAGATCGTCTATAGAGCTGAAGCTCCAAATCCCTATCCATGGATGAATCAGACGGGTTTTAGTATAGGCCAGAAATTTGGTTTGACAAGTGATGGGTTTTTTGATAACCAGGAGGAATTGGCCAACAGACCATATAACACCTTCACAAGTAATAAGGCAACTCTTGGGGATATAAAATATGTAGATATCAATGGCGACGGCATGATCGATAATAAAGACATCAGCCCAATAGGCTTTCCCAACAATCCGTTGTATCACATGAATTTGAGATTCAGTGTTGACTATAAAGGATTCGATCTGAGTGCTTTACTGGTAGGATCCCATAATGGTTCATACTACCTAAACACAGGTTATACACTGCCTTTTTATAAAAGGGCTGGTAATGTATGGGAATGGATGTATGAAGGAAGGTGGACTCCTGAAAAGGTAGCAGCAGGAGAGGAAATCACCTATCCTCGGGCAACTTTTGATGCTACCTCTTCAGATAATAACTGGCTGACTAGCGATTTCTGGCTTGTTTCAAATGATTATGTACGTCTTAAAAATATAGAGATTGGGTATACTTTCTCCCAGGGAGGATTTTTTGAAAGAGCGAAAATTAACTCCTTCAGGGTTTACGCTAATGGTAACAACCTGTTTACTTTCAATAATGAACTCAGTGACAAAGGGATAGATCCAGAATCTCCAGATGGGAATACCTATATATACCCCCTTACCTCCTTGTATACCCTGGGAGTAAATATTCAATTTTAATTATGATAAACGAGAGAACTATGATAAGGAGAAGTTTATTAGTACTACTATGGATTGGGTTTGTTTCACTTTTGTCTTCATGTGAAGAAGAATTTCTGGAAAAGCCAAATACATCCGGAACCGTAGATCTGAACGAGGTTTATTCCTCTGCCATAAATGCACGAAATGCGCTTATGAATTGTTACCGATCGGTTCTGGTTCAAGGCTGGCCCAGTGGAATCGGTATTGGACATGGGGCTCTGGCTTCAATATCGGGAATCCATTCCAAAGGATATAACTGGCATGGTACCTGGGTAATTTCTGATTCCGGTTTAAGTCCAAATCCTTTGGATGGCAATGATAGTGGAGGAGCCGATAATTTCGGAAACAACTGGAATGTTATACGGAAATGCTTTCTGGTAAAGGAGAATATAGACATGGTTCCAGATATGGACGAAAATACCAAAACCATTATTAAAGCAGAATGTACCGGGTTGATAGCATATCGTTACATGGGAATGTTTTACAGGTATGGAGGTGTTCCTATCGTAACAAAAAGTCTGACTTCAAATGATGACTTGAATATAGCACGGGCCAGCCTGCAGGAGACTCTGGATTATACTTTACAACTATGTGAAGAGGCTATCGCAGGTTTGCCTTCCGAATGGCCTGCCGATCAAACAGGACGTTTAACCAAAGGTGCTGTTATGGCCATGAAAGCCAGGGTTCTTATGTATGCTGCAAGACCACTGTTTAATTCCACCACCCCTTATTTAAGTTATGATCATAACGAACTGATTTCTTTTGGGACTGCTGATCAAGACCGTTGGCAGGATGCTATTTCAGCTAATGAAAAGGTTCTGGAATGGGCACAGTTAAATGGTTTTGAGCTGATTAATTCCGGAGGAAGTTCCGGAGAACCTAATCCCAATGCTTTCAAAGATTATGCTACTGCAACATCTACACCAGGCAATAAAGAGGTAATCCTCGCCTATAAGTACGATGAAACGAACCAATGGAACAATTATCTAAGCTATTATCTTAACTATTCCCCTTATTGGACTGCAAATCGTTGGGACACAGATAATCTGGGCCTTCTCAGTAATTTTCTTTCCAACTACTATCGTGAAGACGGAACGGACCAATCCTGGCCACAGGTCGGAGATGATGCGGCAAGGCCGGCAAGTGATTGGTTAGCTCGAATTGATGCTATGGAGCCACGTTTTAAAGCAGATCATATAGGGCCAGGTTTTGATGCAGCTAATAATCCAGGGGATTTTAATTACTCTGTAGAGGGATGGGGTCGTTCTCTTGGAAACTATGGAGCTCAATTTCCAAGCGGTAGTGGATTCGGAAAAGGTAGTGGATTTTCGGTGAAATTTTTCTACCAGGCGGGCTCAAGAACCTGGTTTGAACCCCCTCTCTTTAGGCTTGCGGAGACCTATCTCAATTTAGCTGAAGCTTATAATGAAGTGGGCAATAGCTCACAAGCACTAAGCAACCTCAATGTGGTACATAATAGAGCGGGCTTACCGGCTATCACTGAGACCAATCAGGGTGCATTGCGCAAAATTATTCAAAGAGAAAAGGCAATTGAATTTTATATGGAGAACCAACGCTATTACGATGTTAAGCATTGGATGCTTGAAGATATTGGAGATGGTATTATAGGAGGACAGATGAGAGAAATGCAATTTGAAGTGGAACCTACGGCTTCCAATAAAAACCTGGCTTCATCACTGATATATTACTGGGATAGTAACGCCTATATAGCCTACTGGAACCCAAAAATGTTCCTCGAACCCATACCACAATCGGAAGTCAACAAAGGAATTATTGTCCAGAATCCGGGATATTAATATTAATATAATTGAAAGATAGATATCATGAATAAAAAGTTCTTTATTCGAAATTTTTTAATAGCGATACTATTAGGTCCGTTTGCTTATGTTCGGGCTCAGGATAGCCAGGAGATTGCTGATACTTTACAAATTGGTTATCCTGAAACAGATAGTATACCTGGAACATTATTAAAGGTTGAAAAACGCACTAGTACTGCCGCTATTTCCACTGTCAAGGGTAGCGAACTGGAGCGTATCCCTACGATGAATATTACCAATACCTTATATGGTCGCCTGGCAGGTCTTACTGTAACGCAGGCTTCTGGAGAACCTGGAAACGACCGGGCCCAGTTACTAATAAGAGGTAACGGGACTTACGGAGTAGGGGGGTATAATAATATCAAAATTTTTGTCGATGGCTTTGAGGTAAATGCGAATTATTTTGATTACCTCTCACCGGCCGAAATAGAGAGTATTTCAGTTCTCAAGGATGCGGCGGCATTGGCTCCCTTTGGAATGCGGGGCTCGAATGGTATTATATGGGTGATTACCAAAAGGGGAAGAGAAGGCAAATCCAGGATGAAGGTAAATTTTAAATCCGGTATTCAAACGGCCATTAATATCAATAAGCCACTAGATGCCTATCAGTATGCCAGGTACTATAATGAAGCTATAAGCAATGATAATGGAATGCTTTGGTCTCCATATTACAATGAGGATGAAATTGAAGGATATAGAAATGGGCAGGGAACAAATGTTGACTGGTATGATCAAACCATAAGCCAGACAGGGACCTACTATTCAGGGGATGTGGTCTTTGATGGAGGTGATGAAAATGCGAAGTATACTGTAATTTTTGATTATGCAAATAAAGAAGGTCTTTACAATGCAACAAATACAGATACTACCTCGAATAATAGATTCTATAGAATGGGCTTACGGGCAAATCTTGATTTTAAATTATTTTCAATTTTTGATGCCAAAGTAGATATAGGAGGGCGTTTACAAAAGCAAAAAAGACCAAATTACCAGACTTCAGATCTTTTTGAAGATCTGTCGCGGTATCCTTCCAATATTTATCCTGTATACGATAATGAAGATTTAAGATATTTTTCAGGTACAAATCTATTTCCCAATAACCCGGTGGCATCATCGATCGGTCTGGGATGGTTTTCTTCTCAGGGAAGGATTCTTCAGGGGAATTTTTCTTTACGGGAAAATCTTGATTTTATTCTGGACGGGTTATACGCAGAAGAGGCTTTTTCTTTTAATTCGTACGCATTAAGCACCTATAGTAAAACCCGTAATTATGGAAGATATCAGGATGGGGAGCTAACTACCACAGATCAACCCTCTTCAATTGTTGCAAGTGGATACGGTTCTGCCGGCATGGAAGATTGGAAACAGGCGAAAGTTACTATTGGATATAAAAACAGCTTTGATAAAAGCGATATAAATGCTGCTATAGGCTTTCACAGTTCCGATTATAAGGCAGATGGACTTTTTGGATATAAATACCATTATCTCAACCTGAATGGGAAGTTCAAATATGATTACGATAACAGGTATATTTTGGCAGCTGCCTTTTCCTATTTTGGTAATGATGCGTATGCGCCAAAAAATCGCTGGGGTTTTTATCCTGCTGTTTCCGCTGCATGGCTGATATCAAATGAAAACTTTCTCTCTGGGGATAATATATCCCTGTTAAAGCTAAGAGCCTCTGTAGGGAAATTAGGTGGTGCCGATAGCGACGCTACCGGAGCTTTGGGTAA
This sequence comes from Zunongwangia profunda SM-A87, assembly GCF_000023465.1. NCBI lineage: Bacteria > Pseudomonadati > Bacteroidota > Flavobacteriia > Flavobacteriales > Flavobacteriaceae > Zunongwangia > Zunongwangia profunda. Next base: position 3,758,165 of record NC_014041.1, on the reverse strand, counting down.
TTTTTCTTCTAATGGTCGTTATTTATACCAGCAATATTACAATGGAAGCAGTACCGGATCTTTTTATACAGGCAATTCCACGCCAACCTGGCAAAATACACTGGCACCTCTTTTTATTCCCAACAGGGATGTTTTTGCAGAAACCAGTCTGAAGTATAACGTTGGGCTGGATATGGATATCTGGAATAAACTTGAAGCCAGTATAGATATTTTTCTCGATAAGAGGAGTGATATTCTAACGGTAGATAATTCGATACCAAACTATTATGGTAATAATTACTACTACAGTAACATCGGGAAAATGACAAATAAAGGCCTTGAAGCCACAGCTGTTTATAAGGATAAGATAGGAGAATTCACCTACGCCTTGAACGGCATGCTTTCCTACAGTAAAAATACTATAGATTATATGGCAGAATTAGCCCCCGCCTATCCTTACAATGCCCAAACGGGAAGATCTTTTGGAACCCCAATAGGTCTAAAAGCAGAGGGCTTGTATCAACTTAATGATTTTAATGCAGATGGAAGCCTTAAGGCTAATATTCCACAACCCGCCTTTGGCCTGGTTCAGCCCGGGGATGTACGGTACATGGATTTGGATGATGATGGTTTTATAGACCAAACTGATTTCACGGCTATAGGAAAATCTCCTTTCCCGGAGATGGTTTATTCATTTGGAGGCAACCTCGGATTTAAAGGTTTGGAACTGAATGTTCTATTCCAGGGAGTGCATGGGGCTTCTTTCAATCTTTTAAATAACTGGAGTGAAACAGTTGCTTTCGTCAACAATGGGAACATTCATGAAATAGCAGAAGGTGCCTGGGCATATTATCCGGAACAGGGAATTGACACCCGTGCAACAGCAACTTATCCGCGTCTGACCACCCGGGAAAACAACAATAATTATCAAAATAGTTCCTACTGGATAAAAAGTGCAGATTATCTACGGCTTAGGAACATTGAACTGGCATATAGTTTCAATTCACAAAATTTACTGGATAAGCTGAACCTGTCTCAGTTAAGCATTTATGTAAGTGCTACCAACCTGGTGACCTGGAGCAGTCTGTTGAAAAATTATAATATCGATCCTGAAACGACTTCGGGGTACCCCGGACTTAAGAGCATTGTATCTGGAATTACGGTTAGTTTTTAATTAAATAGAAAGGAGAATGAACAATATATCTTTACGCAAAACCAGCAATTATTTTTGGTTAGTCCTTATCATCCTTTGCACTGCATGTGAAGAGGAATTTCTGGATACCAAAATAGACACCTTCAAGACTCCGGAAGCAGCTGCTTCGGACAGAGAAACCCTATGGACTTTCGGAAACGCATTTTATGCTCCCATGACCTACGGCTTTTCAGTAATTGATAACAACCTCTTTGCTGCTGCCAGTGATGAAGCACAACAGACTTCCTACTCGGCAAATGTGAATTATTTCAATAATGGAACTATAAATGAAAATATTAATCCTATTTCTTATTTATACAAAAATTATTATGAAGGAATAAGAGCCGCAAATTTCTATCTGGATTATTCGGAAGACGGCAAGGAACTTTTGTCTTTAAACAGGGATACCATAACGGATGCGGTTAACTATCAGCGGGATCTTAAGTTTTTGAAATGGTACAGGGCAGAGGCTCATGTGGCACGGGCTTATTACTACACGGAACTCTTGAAGATGTATGGTGGGGTACCTGTAGTGGACCTTACTTTTGGAGAAGAAAATGAATTCATTGCCCGAACCCCATATGATGAAGTGGTAGATTATATCGTACAGGAAATTGATTCTTACAAAGATTCCTTACAGCTGAACTGGAATAGCACGAATTTTTCAAATCAGGATGGACGATTTTCCCTGGGCGCTGCATTGGCCATCAAATCCAGAGCTCTCCTGTACGCCGCCAGCCCCCTGAATAACCCTGAAAATGATATTGAAAAGTGGAAAAAAGCCGCTGAGGCAGCTAATGATATCATTAACTCTGACATACTGAATTACAGTCTCGACCAGGGAGGGTATTATAACTATTTTACTGGTAATACACCCTTGAACAGCCCTGAAACTATTTATGCCATAAGACGTGATCCCAATAATCTGGTAGAAGCAAATAACTATCCCATTGCCACCCCTGGCGGTGCAAGTGGTATCACTCCAACACAAAATCTGGTAAGCTCCTATGAGTATACTGCAGAACCGGATCCTGCAGATCCCTATAAAAACAGAGATCCAAGGTTAAAAGCCTCTATAGTGACAAATGGTAGTGAATGGAATGGTAGAGTGATAGACCAATCAGACGGAGGAATTGATGATATGGATCAACCCAATACCAGTAGAACAGGATATTATTTAAAAAAGTTCCTTACAGACAATGTTAATCTCGTACAAGGTTCCACAGTGCAGAACCAGTGGGTGGAATACCGTTATGCAGAAATTTTGTTGAATTATGCAGAAGCCATGAATGAAGCCTATGGACCGGATGTCGTTCCCGCCGGGTATGCATTGAGCGCCAGGCAGGCACTTGAAATGATCCGGGATCGGGCGAGTGCGCAGCTTCCGGATATCACTGCGGTTTCCGTTGAAGCATTTCGAGATGTTGTAAAACATGAAAGAAGAATCGAATTAGCCTTTGAAGGTCATCGCTACTGGGATCTTTTGAGGTGGAAAGATGCTGAAACCGTACTGAATCAACCGGTAGAGGGAGTTAAAGTTTCAAAAACAGGTTCCGGGAATTATGTCTATCAGGTAATAGATGTCGCGGATAGGCGCTTTAACGAACGGAATTACCGATTGCCTTTCTCCAGGGCTGAAATAGTAAATTCCGGTGGGACAATAATTCAAAATGATGGATATTAAAAATAATATTATGAATATTACAGTAAAGACTTTGTTTTTTTTTCTAATCGGCCTTTTGCTGGCATCATGTGAGGGTAATGATGCTGATGAAGATTATGGTTATGCTTACCTGTACATGCCTCAGGCTACAACATCAGGGGGGTTAAATGCCGATTACCAGGTCCCCTCCGGGGGAGGAGAAAACACCTATAACTTCAATTATGATGCTGCCTCTCAGCGTTTAGATATTGTTTTAGGGGTGATCAGGTCAGGAAAAGTTCCTGCAAAGGCCTATAGTGTCGATATAATATCACGCACCGATACCACTGCCTACATCAGTGAGCAGGGACTTATAGAAAATGGGATTGTACTTCCGGAAGGACTTTATGAGCTACCCGAAACCGTCTCTGTGGAAGCAGGGGAGTCAAGCGCTGCTTTTTATCTCTCAATTGATGCACAGGCGTTAAAAGAGGAAGCATATGCAGGGAAAAAGGCCATTGTAACTGTAGGATTGTCCAACCCGAAAGGCTATGAGATCCTTGAGGAGTATGCAAGTACTGTTGTTATAATTGATGTAGAGGCAATCAGGCCGTTTTTGTCTGGTTTAGAATGAACAAATTAAAAATTTACCAAAATGAAAGCTATTATCAAGAAGCTCTATTTTACCGGTCTGATGGGTATTTTAGTGGTATGTAATGCCTGCCAGGAAGACGAGGTATTTGAAAATGAAATTGTGGAAGGTGCTGAGCCAAGTGCAGATTTCTCCGGTTCATCTGGATCACTGGAAGTTAATTTTACCAACCTATCGGAAGATGGAGACTCCTACTACTGGGAATTTGGCGATGGTGGTTCCTCATCAGAGAATTCACCAACACATATCTATGCAAATGCAGGCACCTACAACGTAACGCTGAATGCCAGAAGTGCTGCAGGATATTCAGATTCAATGAGTAAAGAGCTATTCGTAGCCGGACCCTCTTCAGCTGCTTTTAGCGTTGAAAATGAATTTAAATTAATTAGAAGGTTCGATGCTTCAGGTTCACAAAATGCAGCCTCGTTTTCATGGGATTTTGGGGATGGAAGTGCACACGAAACGGCAATGGTTCTGACACACGAGTTTCCCGCTGAAGGTTCTTATGAGGTGAGTCTTACCGTTGTCGGTTTACTGGGAGATACTAAGGTGCTTATCAAGACTATCGATGTTTATGAAGAAGAAATCAATCTTTTAGAAGGCTCGGATATGGAAAATTCAGCAAAAGCGTTTTGGACAAACTGGTCCAGTCAAAATTCAAATCCGCCAGAATTCGGATATACCGGGGATGGTCCTGAGGAAGGCGAGGGTGCCAGTTTAAGATTTAATAATTTTACGGCTCCCCAGGATAATTCCGTAAATCAGTTAATTTATCAGGAAGTAAATGTAACTGCAGGTGGTAAATATCGCCTGGAGGCTAAAGTGAAAGCACCCGAAGGAGCCTATCAAACCTATATTCAGTTTTATATTTCCAAAGATCCCAATACCTGGATTGAAGATGTTTCAAATCCAGATACTAATCATTTTCTGGCTCTTAACACCTGGCACGGATGGATGGGACCGGTAGACGGAGATCTTTACCAGGCTGTACAGGCAAATGGAGGATATGGGCTTGGAGCATCTACAGGAGGAATATATACAGCCACGGAAACCGGAAAATTATACATAGGAATCCAGGTTGGAACCTGGTCTGGCTATTCCAACGGGGATATTTTAGTAGATGAAGTCAAATTCATACGAGTTGAATAAAGTGAATAATTTTTTAAAGATTATCTGGAAAATATGAAAACACATGCACGATCTGGTTTTTTAATACTAGTCTTAATGATAACGGGGTGTGCCTCGAGTATTAAATCCGTGAAATTAAAAACAGCCCAACCTATGTTGTATGAAAGAACAGATTTCAACATTTCGCTGAATGAGCAATGGGAAAATCCTTACCTGGCCGAAGATATTGCTGTAGATATTAAAATGCAATCTCCCTCTGGAAAAGAAATCCTGCTGCCATGCTTCTATGTCTCCGGTGAAAGTGGTGAGGCCTCTGAATGGGAGGCACGATTTGCGCCTCAGGAAATTGGCAGGTATACCTACCACCTTGTGGTTTCAAAGAAAGGGGAGGAAATGGTTTTTGATGAAAATGAGTTTACTGTTGAAAATTCAGAGAATAAAGGCTTCTTACATGCTGAAAATAACTGGATCTTGCGCTATGACAACGGCGATCCCTTTCGGGGGATAGGTGAAAATATCGGTTGGGAATCAAGAACCAACGACGACTCTAAATTTTTTCATGAACTGCACGAAAAGAAAAAATATAATTATAACTATTTACTGGGAGAGCTCTCCAGAAATGGAGGGAATTTCTTTAGGACATGGATATGTAGCTGGAATTTACCATTGGATTGGAAAGATAACTTTAACAATTCCAGGTACACGGCATCAGATGCTTATTATAACCCCAGTGCGGTTGCCAAACTTGACAGCCTGGTGGATCTTTCAAAGAAGCTTGATCTTCATATGATGCTAACTCTCGGACCCGGGAACTACAGTAAAGAAGATGGAGGATTTGCAGAATCAACCGCTGATTTTTTTGTCAATCCGAAATCCAGACAGCGTTATAAAAACAGGTTGCGATATATTATTGCCAGGTGGGGGTACAGTACCAGTATTGCGGCCTGGGAACTTTTCAATGAAATAGATAATGTACAATACCGAAACAGGGACAATCCTATCGATGCCAAAACTATTGTAGACTGGCATGAAGAGATGAGTAATTACATTGATAAAATTGATCCTTATAATCATATTATTACCACCAGTATCTCCCATAGAGACCTTGAAGGTCTAAATTCCTTACCGGCCATTGACATTAACCAAAAGCATATTTATAATAGAACAAAAGATATTCCTGGGGAAATAATAGATTATGAAAAGAGGTTTGGGAAACCATATGTCATTGGAGAGTTCAGCTACGAATGGGACTGGTCTAAAAATTTTGATGAATTCCCCGAAGAAATGGATTCGGATTTTAAAAGAGGATTATGGTATGGGATGTTCACATCTACGCCCATTCTGCCGCTTTCCTGGTGGTGGGAGTATTTTGATGAGCGGGGAATGACTTCCTATTTTAGAGGAGTCAGCAAGATCAACGATATGATGCTAAAAGCCGGCAACGGGAAATTCGAAAAGGTTAGTTTTAAAACGGGGAACCAGCTGGAGTCATTTGGGGTCAAATGTGGTAATAAAATATTTATTTATTTATACAACCCCTTAGATAAAGCTCTGAATTATCATGTTGAGGTTCCCGAGTTAAGAGATGCAAGTTATGAGGTGCAATCTTTTCATCCCCTTAATTTAGAATTCAGCCAGGAGAAAACAAGGGAAGGGATCGAAGTTGCCGCAGGTAAGTCTTTGGATGCGGGCAAAGAAATCCTGCTTATCATAGACTTTGATTAACTTATTTTAGTAATAATATGTAAAAGGTGAACCTGCAAAACTGTCGGTTCACCTTTTTACAGTATCCTCTTTATGCCACTGAATTCATTCCTGTACTGGGTAGGTGTGCAGGCTTTACATTTTTTAAACACCCGGTTAAAATTTGCTATATTATTAAAACCGCTCATATAGGCAATTTCGGCTATACTTAAATCCTTATCAATTAACCACCTTGAAGCATAGCCAATCCTTGTATCGTTTAAAAATTCTATAAAAGTCTTTCCTGTTCGTTTTTTTAAAAACCTATTAAAAGAAACTTCACTCATATTTATAAGATCAGAGATTTCTTTAAGGGTCACTTTTTCTCCAAAATGTTCCTGGATATAATCGTATACCGTTTTGATCTTATCGCTATTATCGAAATTTTCAAGCTCCGAAGAGTTTGTAGAAAGCAGTCGCTGATTTCTTGATATGGCAAGATCATAAAGGATAGAAACTAATTCGAAGAAGTAATCTATTCCATTTATTTTGGAGATTTTCTTTATACGTGGTGCAATGTTTTTTGCTGTTTCCTGGGAAAACAAAATTCCTCTTGATGACCTTTGAAATAAATTTTTTATAGGAGCCATAATATGCCTGTTAAGGAGTTTTTCATCTAGCAGATCATTATGGAACTGGATGGTTATTTCGTGTATATCCTTATTCCTGCAGTGATGGAGTTCCCATCCATGAATTAAATTTGATCCGACAAGTACCAGCTCGTAATCATCAATTTCATGGAAATGATCTCCAATGATTCGTTTGACTCCCCTGCCATTAGCAATAAAATTAATCTCGAACTCAGGATGAAAATGTAAAGGAAAGTCAAATTCACTTTTAATCCGGTCGAATACCAGAAAACTGTCTTGCAGAGATAAAGGGGTAATTTCCCTATGGGCTAGATTGTTCATGAAAGAATATTATCAGTAATTGAAAAGATTATATCAATTTAATGAGTAGAGAACTATTATTTTTGGATGTTATTAATTTTGATGTGCTTTATATGAATAATTCTCATTATTTAATATAAAATTAATATTAATAATTTAATTATAAAATATTTTTTCAGATTAATATAATATTTATTCCTTTTTATTGGATAAGGTATTGAAAATGTACGTAAATCAGTGATATATATAATGTTATTGACTTGTATTATTAATAAAAATGAATATTTAAAATCGACTTAGAACTTTTTAAATGAAACTTCACATTCTTGATATAAGCATCATTTTAGTCTATCTCTTAGGGACAATAGTTATTGGTCTTGCCTTAAAAAAGAAGGCCCAGAAAAGTAAAGAAGATTACCTGTTGGGAGGAAACAAGTTGCCCTGGTATCTCCTGGGATTATCCAATGCTTCAGGGATGTTTGATATTTCAGGCACTATGTGGCTGGTCACCCTTACCTTTATTTATGGATTTAAGAGTATATGGATACCCTGGTTATGGCCGGTGTTCAATCAGGTTTTTTTAATGATTTACCTGGCGGCCTGGCTAAGAAGATCAAATGTCACAACAGGGGCAGAATGGATGATTTTTAGGTTTGACAATGGCCGTGGGGGCAAGCTGGCCCATTCTATTATCGTTTTTTTTGCAATCTTGAGCTGCCTGGGATTTTTGGCCTACGGGTTTATTGGATTAGGCAAGTTTGTTGAAATTTTTGTACCCTGGTACAGCATCCAGGAATATATTCCTTTTGAGGTACCAGCCCAGTATGTGCCTCACTTTTATGGTGTTATTTTTACCTTATTCGCTGTCTTCTATTCTGTTATTGGAGGAATGTCCGGAATCGTATGGACGGATTTACTGCAATACGGCATAATGACCATTTCTTCCATAGCGATTGCAGTTATTGCCTGGAATGCAGTCGGAGATTCCGGATTGAACGTACCAGACGGGTGGATGAGTCCCTGGTTCGGAAGAGAACTAAATTTAGATTGGAGTGGATTAATTGAAGAGGTAAATGATAAAATAAAATCTGATGGTTACTCCCTGTTTTCCATCTTCTTCTCCTTAATGCTATTTAAGGGTATCCTGGCCAGTATTGCTGGTCCAGCCCCTAATTATGATATGCAAAAGATACTTTCATCGAGAACGCCCCGGGAAGCAACTAAAATGAGCCTGGCAGCAATTATTGCCCTTATTCCCACCAGGTACTTAATGGTCGGAGGATTTTCGGTACTGGCTGTTCTGTTTTACGATAAGTTAAACCTTTCTACTGCCGGGGTTATAGATTTTGAACAAATCTTGCCATCTGCGATACTTCAATTCGTACCTGTGGGTCTTATGGGACTGTTACTGGCTGGTCTTTTGGCTGCATTCATGTCCACTTTCGCAGGAACTCTCAATGCTGCCCAGGCTTATCTGGTTAACGATATTTATTTAAGATACAAAAATCCTGACGCCAGTGCAGAGAAAATAAAGACCGTTAGTTATTCCATCGGAATAGTTACTGTTTTAATAAGTATTGTTCTCGGTTTTTTTGTGCAGGATGTCAATACGGTACTTCAATGGATCGTGTCTGCACTCTACGGTAGCTATGTAGTCTCAAATGTATTGAAATGGCACTGGTGGAGGTTCAATGGAGAGGGGTACTTCTGGGGGATGCTCGCGGGTATACTTCCCGCCCTGATTCTCCCACTTTTCCTGGATACTCTCGACCTGTATTATTTTCCGTTGATTCTTTTTTCTTCTCTTGCCGGATGTATTATCGGGACCTATCGTGCGGCGCCTACAAGGAAAGCGGTCCTGGTGAATTTTTATCAGAAGACCATGCCATGGGGTTTCTGGGGTCCGGTGCGGGATATGATCCTAAAGGAAGATCCCTCTTTTGAGGGAAACAAGGATTTCAAAAGAGATATGTTCAATGTATTTATAGGGGTGATAGGGCAGACCATACTTGTGGTGATCCCCCTGTACCTGATTATGCACAAAAATATCAACCTGCTGATTTCTATCGCAATATTGGCGGTATGCGTGGTCATATTAAAAAAGAACTGGTGGAATAAATTAAAATATTAAACAAAAGGTTAACATGAAAATAAAGAAAAAAAGTGATGACAAGGTGCCAATTGCTACCCATGAAACTATATTTGGTGAATACAATTCTCTTATTAATCGCAAAAATTTTCCTCTCAACCGCAGTAATGGAGTATATCAGCGATACAAATACCCTATCCTGACGGCTGATCACGTTCCGCCCCACTGGAAGTATGACCTTGATGAAGCTGCTAATCCTTTTGCGATGGAACGAATAGGGATCAACGCAACATTTAATCCCGGAGCTATAAAGTACAATAACAGGTATTTGCTCATGGTAAGGGTAGAAGGTAGTGACAGGAAATCTTTTTTCGCCGTAGCAGAAAGTCCCGATGGGATAAACAACTTTAAATTCTGGAATGAACCGGTAAAGTTACCGCAGCTGGAAGATCCTGATGTGAATGTTTATGACATGCGGCTGACTCAACATGAAGACGGCTGGATTTATGGGATATTCTGTACCGAGCGGAAAGATCCCTCTGCACCAAAGACCAATACCAGCTCTGCAGTAGCAAATGCCGGAATAGTGCGCACTAAGGACCTTGAAACCTGGGAAAGGCTGCCAGATCTTATCAGTACATCCGGTCAACAGCGCAACGTGGTGATGCATCCGGAATTCGTGGATGGGAAATATGCAGTTTATACCAGACCACAAGATGGATTTATTACCGTGGGTAAAGGAGGGGGAATCGGGTTGGGATACATAGATGATATGGAGTTTCCTGAAGTTCAGAATGAAACTATCATTAACCCCAAAATTTACCATACCGTTTTTGAACTTAAAAACGGGCTTGGACCTGCGCCAATAAAAACCAAACAAGGCTGGCTTCACCTCGCTCATGGAGTAAGAAACACAGCGGGAGGATTGCGATACACCCTTTATATGTTCATGACCTCGCTGAAGGATATTTCTAAAATCACCTACCAGCCTGCAGGATACTTTATGGCTCCTAATTATGAAGAGACTGTGGGAGATGTTCCCAACGTACTCTTTGCCAATGGGTGGATAGAGAACAATGGAGAAGTATTTATTTATTATGCATCTTCAGATACCCGTATTCACCTGGCAGTTTCGTCGGTTGAAAGATTGGTGGATTATGTTATGAACACCCCCCAGGATACTTACAAATCTGCTGGTTCCGTCAATAATATTTTTAACCTGATAGAAAAAAACAAAGGTCTGTATTAATGAATGCCCTGGAATCTACAAAGATGTTTAAAACCCTGGAGGACGAGCTACAAAATATTACGGAATATTGGAAAAACAATGCCGTTGATGAACAATACGGCGGTTTCATTGGCCGGCGTGACCACTCTAATCAGGTAATCCCCGAGGCTTCAAAAGGAGTAATTCTCAATACACGTATTTTATGGTCGTTTTCCGCTGTTGGGATGTATAAAAATGATAGCAGTTTAAGAACATATGCAGAAAGATCCTTCCATTATCTGGAAAAATATTTCAGGGATCAGGCATTTGGCGGGGTGTTCTGGGAACTCGGTTATAAAGGAAATCCATTTCATAAACGAAAACAGGTTTATGCTCAGGCTTTTACTATATACGGACTCTCTAGGTTTTATTTATACACTGGGAAGGTAGAAGCCTTATCCTGGGCAAAAGAATTGTTTGAAATGCTCGAAGAGCACGCATATGATTCAGAGGCTGACGGTTACCTGGAAGCCTTTGCTGAAGATTGGTCTCCAATAGAGGATATGAGGTTAAGCAAGAAAGATATGAATAGCTCAAAAACGATGAATACCCATCTTCATATTCTGGAGGCTTATACCGAATTAAGCAAAGTATGGAAGGATCCACGGGTTTTGCAGGCACTCAGGAAACTGATTCATCTCTTTCACACAAAGTTTTTAAATGAAGACAACCATTATGAGCTTTTCTTTGATACAAAATGGAATTTACAGAGTTCCACGGTCTCCTTTGGCCATGACATAGAGGCGGCATGGCTACTGGTGGAGGCTGCTAAAGCCATAAACGAACCGGCAATGCTGAGAAAAACATCCGAGGCTTGTGTGACCGTAGCAAAATGCTTTCTGCAAAAAGCCTATATCCCTAAAAAGGGTGTCCTCAATGAGCTGGATAGAAGAACTGGAGTTATAGATGAGGATCGTCACTGGTGGCCTCAGGCCGAAGCCATGGTTGGCCTGTTATATGCTTACGAAATAGATAAGGATGCCCGGTTTGAAAATGCACTGAAGGATATTTGGGAATTTATTCTAAAGCATCAGATTGATAAAGATAATGGGGAATGGTTTTTTCGTATTGATAAAAACATGAACCCTTACAAGGAAGAGGACAAGTTAGGGATGTGGAAGTGTCCTTACCACAATTCCAGAGCCTTAATTGTATTATTAGAACATTATAAAAAACAAACTGAATAGTATGGATCGCAGGAATTTTTTTGGTAAAACAGGCATGGGCATGGCCGCATGTGGAGTGGGTATGTTCTCCCCTTTAGGACACATCGGGCACGAAAAGAAGAAGGACAAGGATACAGCGATGGAAGGCCAGCAGTTGTTTATAGGGGAAGATATAGCTGTTGCTCCAACTGCTTATGGAAAGGTGAAAGGTTTCGTGTTAAGGGGGATAAATGTCTTTAGGGGGATACCCTATGGTGCTGATACCTCCGGAAAAAACAGGTTTATGCCTCCCCAGCCGCCTGAACCCTGGGAGGATGTCAGACCGGCTGTTTTTTATGGCAATTCGGCTCCACAGGATATTTATGATAGGAGCCCGGAATCCTATTCAGCATTTGTGGATCATTGGAACTATGATGTGCTCAGTGAAGATTGTCTGCGTCTCAATATTTGGACCCCAAAGCTCGATTCAGCAAAGCGACCGGTACTCGTATGGTTGCACGGGGGAGGTTTTTCAAGGGGCAATGGGATAGAACAGGATGGCTATGACGGGGAAAATATCGCTCGGGAGGGAGATATTGTTTACTGTTCCATAAATCACCGGTTGGGGCCTCTTGGCTTTACCAACCTGGCTGGAATTGATGGAAAATTTAAGGACTCAGGAAATGTAGGCATGCTAGATATCGTTGCGGCACTCAGGTGGGTGAATGAAAATATTTCCGCCTTTGGAGGTGATCCCGAAAATGTTACGATTATGGGACAGTCCGGAGGTGGAGCAAAAGTGTGCAATATTGCAAGCATGCCAATGGCCAGGGGATTAGTTCACAAAGGTGTAGCCCTTAGTGGTTCGGCCACTCATGGACTGGATGTCGGATATACCGAGAAACTTGGGCAGTACATTTTAAAGGAAGCTGGTCTTGAGAATAATAACATAGAGAAACTTCAAAACATGCCCTGGAAGGAATATCTCAACCTCGCTTATAAAGCTGCCAATCAGTTAGAACTGGAGGAAGGTGATTTAGGTCTTGTAAGGGGTGGATTCGGACCTATTGCGAACGATATCTCCATTCCAAAGGGAGAATATTTTTCAGCAAACGCAGATCAACCGGATATCCCTTTATTATTTTGTTCAACCTTTCATGAATGGAACCCGAACCGGGATAACCCGGAACTGGAAAACATTAGCCTGGAAGGAATCGTCGAAAAATTAAGGGATCGCTACGGTGATCATACACAAGAAGTAGTCCGGGCCTTTTCAAAAAACTTTCCAGAAGCACGTCCCATAGAAATCTGGGCCCTTATAGTTTCCAATCGCCAAAGCGGTATAGAAGCAGCAAATGCCAAGTTAAAACAGGAAAGCCCGGTTTATTTAGCCTGGTTTGGATGGGAGTCTCCTTTGTTTGACGGTCGTCACCGGGCTTTTCACTGTATTGATATAAGTTTCTGGCTCCTTAACACGGACCTGATGATCACACATACCGGCGGGGGTGCCATTCCACGACAGTTATCACAGAAAATGTCCAAATCTTTGCTGTCTTTTATGCGAACAGGAGATCCCAATTGTGATGCTCTACCATTATGGCCAAGATACACCGCTAAAGATGTGGAGACTATGATCTTAAACAATAAATGTTCGGTAAGCAACAATTCTGATCAACAAGCCAGGGCAGCATTATCTAATTCCTAAAATTTATAGAAATGAAAAAAATATTAGTTCTTATACTATGTCTTCAGGTGTGGCAATATACCTTTGCGCAAAACGACCAGGAAAAAAGGAAGATCGCATCCTGGATAACCAATCAGGATCGCAGTATGCTTTTTCAGAAGGAGAAAGAACCTGTTTATTTTTCAAATAATAATTCGAGGTATCCCGCTATTATCATAGATCCGGAACAAGGAATGCAGACTATTGATGGTTTTGGGTTTGCGGTTACCGGGGGAAGTGCAGAACATCTAATGAAAATGGATCCCAGGGAGCGCACGAAAATTTTAAAGGAATTATATGGTACCGGGCCAGAGGATATCGGGATTAGCTATGTAAGGCTTAGTATTGGTTCATCCGACCTTAACAGTTTCACCTTTTCATATAACGATCTTGAAGAAGGGGAAACGGATTATGAGCTCGATAAGTTTTCCCTTGACCAGGATTTAAAGGATGTTGTCCCTGTTATGAAGGAAATTCTGGCTATAAATCCCAGAATAAAGATCATGGGGTCTCCTTGGTCAGCGCCTGTTTGGATGAAGACAAATGGCAATATCCGGGGAGGGAAATTAAAGGAGAATTGTTATGAGGTATACGCAAAATACTTTGTGAAGTATATCCAGGAAATGGATAAGCAGGGTATTCCCATTGATGCGATTACCGTTCAGAATGAACCTATGAATTCCCGTAATACCCCGAGTATGTCATGGTTCTGGTTTGAACAGGCAAATTTTATAAAAAATCACCTCGGACCGGCATTTGAAAAAAACAATATCAACACTAAGATAGTCATTTTCGATCATAATACAGATCGTCCGGATTACCCGTTGAGCATCCTCCGCGATACTGCAGCAAGCAGATTTATCGACGGTTCAGGTTTTCATAATTATCGCGGTAACATGGAGAGCATGTCAATGGTTCACCGCGCCCGTCCTGATAAAAATATTTATTTTACCGAGCAGATGGTAACAGAAAATCCTCAAAGTGAAGCAATCGAAATCACGGAGCCGGTAAAAAGACTGATTATAGACGGAACAAATAACTGGAGTCGAAATATCATCCTGTGGAACCTTGCGGCAGACCCTCTAAATGATCCTCATACCGATAATGGAGGCTGTTCCATGTGCCAGGGAGCAATAACCATAGACGGGAACGATGTATCCCGGAATATCGCCTATTATGCAGTCGCTCATGCCTCAAAGCTCGTAAGTCCTGGCTCCAGGAGAATTTATTCTACCCAGGGCGATGAACCCAGTATCTTTCTTTATCAGGATGAACAACGTCCTATGGTATACAGGACAGGAATCCGGGAGAACAGTGACCTGTTACCAAATGTGGCTTTTAAAACCCCTGATAATAGAATTGTACTGATTGTTGCCAATACCAGCCGTGACAGGTATTCCTTTAAGGTACAATATAAAGGCGCCTATGCTTTACTGGAGCTCGATCCGGGATCTGTGGGCACATATTCATGGAACTTATAAAAAAGACTCTTATGAAAAATAATATACTTAAAATATTTGTCATCTCTGTGCTCACCTTAGGGATTTTCCAAAGTTATGCCCAGGAAAAAACCTTTAGTACGGAGGGCTGGTGGAAACCTGCCGCGGAGAAATTTTCACCGGTGGTTCACCAGGATAACAGCATTACTTTTAGGCTCAATGAACCTGATGCAAAACAAGTAGCTGTGCTTTTTGGAGAATGGGATGTTGAAAAAAAGCAGATGAATAAGGACAAAAGTGGAAATTGGACAGTGACAATTGACAAGAAGGAGCCAGGTATTTACCAATATAATTTTTTAGTGGATGGTCATATTAAAAAACTGGATCCCGTAAACCCGGAGGTAAAGGTGGGAACCAATGTCTATGGTAGTCTCGTAGAGGTTCTTGGAACTCCATCGCGATTTGATCAACTTCAGGATGTGCCCCATGGAGAAGTAGATATTATTACTTACAGATCGACCGCCTTAAATCGTACCCGAAAGATGTATGTTTATGTGCCGAGGTTATACCAGGAGCTTTCGGGTAAGGAATTCCCGGTGTTATACCTTCGTCATGGGGGAGGTGACAATGAAAGTAGCTGGGTAAATGATGGCCGTGCCGATGTAATTTTGGATAACCTTATCCATAAAGGTCAGGCCAAACCTATGCTTATAGTGATGACAAATGGACTCATTGATGGTTCCTGGTCCAGTGGCAGCACCCCGGAAGGTATAAAGAACCTGGAGGACGAATTGCTAAGCGATGTCATTCCCCTGGTTGAGAAAAGATACCATGTGAGTAAGAACAAAAAGGACAGAGCCATTGCCGGACTATCTATGGGTGGGGGGCAATCGGTAGTCATAGGATTAAGAAATCCGGATAAATTCTCTTATGTTGGTGATTTCAGTGCTGGGATCCTTAGTGATCCCGAAATTAAAATTGATACCTATGTCCCGGAATTATTTGATAACTCGACATCCATAAATGATCAGTTGGAAATATTGTGGATTGCATGTGGAAGCAAAGATCCCAGGTATCAGGGGCACAAGAATTTTGTTTCACTACTGCAAAACAATGGAATTCAAGCTGAATTCCATGAAGGACAATATGGTCATGAATGGCAATTCTGGAGAAACCAACTAAGGGATTTTTCAAAAGAATTGTTTCAGGAAAATGATCTCCAGCTTAAAATGGTTGATCGAAAGGCCACCGTTCGTACAAAAGCCTTGTATGCCAATCTATGGAAGATTCAGCAACAAGGTGTGATGTTTGGACACCATGACTATCCTTCTTATGGAGTAGGTTGGAGAGGTGATCCCGGCAGGAGTGATGTTAAGAATATTACTGGAGCACATCCGGCGGTTTACAGCCTGGATATGCATAACATCAAAGACACGAAAATTGAATTTATAAAGGAAGTATATAAAAGAGGAGGAGTAAGTATGCTGGTCTGGCACCAGAACAACCCTTTGACGAAATCAGAAGATGCTCAATATCCGGTAGGCACTGCGTGGGATAATACCAGGGTGGTGGATCAAATTCTTACTGAAGGCAGTCCCATGAATATTAAATACAAAAGAAGGCTGGATAAGGTAGCAGAAGCTTTTCATGCCATGAAGGATGAAAATGGGGTTCCGATTCCGGTAATTTTCAGGCCTCTTCATGAACATACACAGTCATGGAACTGGTGGGGTAGTAAAGCCACGAGTAAGGAAGAATTTATAGATTTCTGGAAGTTTATCATAGTTTATCTTAGAGATGAAAAAGGGGTGCATAATGTGATTTATGCAATCTCTCCTCAAATGGATGAAGTATATAATGATCCCCAGGGGAGATTGCTTTATCGCTGGCCTGGTGACAGGTATGTAGACATCCTGGCAATGGATTGCTACCACGGGAGAAATACGGCTGCCTTTGTGGATAATGTGAAGGCATTATCACAACTTTCAACCATCCTTCAAAAACCCGTTGCGGTTTCAGAAACAGGGTTGGAGAATAACCATACAGCTGACTACTGGACAAATAGCGTTCTTCCCGCTTTCCAGGGACAGAACTGTACAATGGTAGTAGCCTGGCGAAATGAAAAAACAAGCCATGCTTTTGGTCCCTATCCATCTGACGTGTCCGCGGCAGATTTCTTAAAATTCTATAATGATCCAGATACACTGTTTGAAGATGATCTGCCGGATATGTATACTATGCCAAAGGATATTAGTGTAGTGAGCCCCTGAAAAAACGAAATATGGATCTTATAAACTGTAAAAAATTTCTCTTATATGTAGTCATAGCTCTATTTACCTCTTTGGGATTCTCTTGTAAGCAGGAAGAACAAACACAGCTTCAAAAAGGACCAAACATCATCTACATAATGGCAGATGACCTGACTATACAAGCCATTAGCGCTTATGGAGGAATATATAAGGATATTGCTCCCACCCCCAATATAGATAGGATAGCAGAGGGTGGGATGCTTTTCCATCGTATGTTATGTACAAATGCGATTTGTGGTCCAAGCCGGGCCGCAATATTAACAGGGGATTATAGTAATGTAAATGGATATTATAAGAATGAAAGTGGTGGAAAATTTGATTCTTCCAAATGGACTTTTCCCCAGGCATTTCAAAAAGCAAGCTACGAATCAGCTTTATTTGGGAAATGGCATTTGGGTTCACGGCCCATGGGCTTCGATACTTTCAAATATCATAATTCTGTTGTTCAACAAGGGGCCTATTGGGATCCCGTTTACAATGAAAATGGAAGGGATGTCAAGCAAAGAGGATATGCTACGAATTTAACAACAGGTTTTGCGCTAGAGTGGCTGGATAAGCAAAAAAACAGCGCAAGGCCATTTTTAATGTTATTGCAATACAAGGCTCCCCATCGTCCCTGGCGTCCTGATCAAAAATATGAACACTTGTGGGATAGTATTGAAATGCCTTATCCAAAGACCTTCAATGATCTTTACAAAGGTAGAGAAGAGACTGCCGGGGATACAGAGATGACAATGGACTACCTCACCCGGGGAGATTTAAAATTTAAGACTCCGGATACTTTGAAAGGAGAAGAAAAAATAGCTTGGGAATTTTATGGAGCTGGAAAAGAGGAGATTGTTCAGCCGGAAAAAATGACTTATCAGGAAGGGAGGCGCTGGCGCTATCAAAAATTCATCAAGGATTATTTGGCATGTGTACGATCCATAGATGACAATATCGGAAAGCTTCTGGATTATTTAGAAAGTACTAAGCGCTCTGAAAATACCATAATTATTCTTACTTCTGATCAAGGTTTTTATTTAGGAGAACATGGTTTTTTTGACAAAAGGTTTATCTATGAGGAATCGCTAACCATGCCATTTTTAGTAAAATATCCAGGACATATAAAGCCTGGTAGCCAGAATGGTAATATAATCTCAAATATTGATATTGCTCCTACGCTGATGGAATTAGCAAATATTAAAGAGGATCATAAAATGCAGGGGAGAAGTTTTGCCCAGCTCCTGAAGGGAGAAAATCCCAAGAGTTGGAAGAATGAACATTACTATCATTATTATGAATTCCCGTTTTGGCATCATGTACAACCCCATTTTGGAATAAGGACGCAGCGCTACACCCTTGCTCATTTTTATTATAATATGGATAAATGGGAGCTTTATGATCTCCAAAACGATCCAGAACAAATTAAAAACCTGGTAGGAAACCCGGCATATAAGGATGTGCTCGTGGATTTAAAAAAACAACTAAGTTTACTACAGCAAAAATATGATCCCAACAATGATTTGGATGATTATCGAAGAATAACCGAAAAAAACTTTGGTGTGATAAGTGATAAAAAAGAAAATGTCTACTCCAGAAATTATATGGAATAGGAGGGGATCAAAACAAGACCTTTTGAAGATCTTTCTTAGGAAGCAAATGGAAGAATTAAGTTCAGAAATACTTCTTTCAAGGTACAATATGACGGGGACTATACGGTTTTGAACCTCCATCCAGGCTCAGTTGGAACATTTATATGGGATTTTAAATTTTATACAAGACAAATAATTAAATCCATTCCTTTTGTTTGTTTCGAGACCTTTTATTCAATTTAAACGTTTTAATAAGAATTATTCATCTTATTTTTATAGTGTTGAAGTTAATCAGAACTATACAAGTTTAAATTTAAGGATAGCTTAAAGGTTACCTATAAAATTAAAACAGCTGAACAGACAGTTATTACTGGGAAGATCGTGAAAAGGTTTAAATCCCTCCGGGGTCACTTGATGGGACAAATTCAAAAATGATGAATTTGTCCCTTTTTTATTTCCTTTTAAGTCTTT
Source organism: Zunongwangia profunda SM-A87 (assembly GCF_000023465.1). Taxonomy (NCBI): domain Bacteria; kingdom Pseudomonadati; phylum Bacteroidota; class Flavobacteriia; order Flavobacteriales; family Flavobacteriaceae; genus Zunongwangia; species Zunongwangia profunda. The sequence continues at coordinate 3,738,922 of NC_014041.1, read as the reverse complement.
GTTTATCAGTGTGATATACTTGATTGCTTCATTAACTCGGGTGGTTCGATATTCAAATCCGTCAAAAGTCAGATTTTCAGGAAAGACCGAACCAATGATCTTTCTTTTCTGTATAGTATTCCCAGATTGATAGAGAATATTAAGCTTGGATAGATTGCTGATAGCCTTATCCCACAGGGGTTCCACGTTTTGCGTGTCTGTAATCGAACTTGTGAGTTTGGCTTCCAGCCTGTTTATTTTTTTATCGGCATCCGCTTTCATAATTCGGTAATCATCCGCTTCAATATCACCACATAAAAGCAGTTCCCTGGCTTTACTCAGTTTATTATTTTCATCCTGTAAACGGATTTTGAGTTGTTGTATATTTCCGATCCTGTCTCTGGTTTTTGATTTATATACGGAAGTAATGACTTCTTTAAATAGGTTGAGCCTAGGGATGGAATACACATATTTCTCGATTTCAGAAACCATCCTATCGTTCATATACTCCGCTTTTTGTCTGAATTTACAGCCACCGGAGCAATGGTAGTAATAGTAATATTTGGAACGCCCTTTGGATTTACTACTAGTTAACATACGCCCGCAGTCTGGACAAACGACAAAACCGCGTAAGGGATAGCGGTCATCTACTTTTATTTTAGTCCGCATTATTTTTTTACGACCGTCGAGCACATCCTGAACATCATAGAACAAAGCTTCAGATATCAAGGGTTCGTGTTGCCCCATCACCAGTTGACTTTCTTCATCTTTGTATTTAGGAATAAATATTTTACCGCAATACATAGGATTACGGATAGCTGTCCAGAAATTATTTTTACTGCATTTAAGCCCTTTTTCTCTAGCTGTTTTCCATATTTGTTCGGTGCTAAAAGTGTTTTTTGCCAATTCTTTGAATACCCATTTCATTATGTCACTCTGGACTTTCCTTGGCGCAATATATTTTCTACCACTCTCATCAATTTTGTTTTTATAACCGATTGGAGCAAGGCCCATCCAGCGTCCTTCTTTTTTAGCCCTTCGCATCCCATGAAAGGTATTTAGAGCTCTTCTGTCATTTTCCACTTCAGGAGCAGCCAGATAAAAGGCGAGCATCATTTTATTTTCAGGGATTGATAAATCAAGTGGTTGTTCTACTGCCTGCGGTTCTACCCCCAATCTTCTCAAAGTGCCGATCATCTGATAAGCATCTCCTGCATTCCGGCTGAACCTGTCCCATTTGGTAAACAATATCAAATCGGACTGCCCTCTAGATTTACGAAGGATATTTAGCAGTTTTGTCCAGGAAGGACGTTTAAAGGTTTTCGCCGAATGATCCTCATAAATCACTTTTCGTACCTGAATATGGTTGATTTCACAATACTTTCGCAAACGCTCTTCCTGATCCCGCTGTGAGTAGCCTTTGTCGGCCTGTTCATCCGTGCTTACCCGTATATATAAATCTGCAATTTTCATCGTTCCAAAGTATTAAGGTTGTTCCATCTAACAGCCTGATTCCGTTTATAAATATACGAAATTCAGACAGGTTTTGCCAGATACTGATCTACAACAATATCCGCGATCTCATACATAAAATCCAGGATGACTTTCACTTGTTCCGCTGTTACTTCTATACCGTCTTCTTTCAATAGTGCTATTGCTTTTTCCGGCGGAATTCTCTTTACTTCATTTTTCATCTTACACCTCCGCTTTAAAACAGCAAAAGCCCCGAAGGGCTTTGTACCGAAATATTAATTTATTCTCTACCCATCGCTTTCGGGAAAGTAAATTTTACTCCCCTTGTTTTTATTGAATGAGGGTTCATACCGTATATACCCGTAGGCATTGAGATCCTTTACACATTTATGATACGTCATGGCAGATGATATTTTTGCAATCTTCATAATGTCATAACTGAATGCCACTATCGGATTGCTATTGCCCATCTTTGCCCTGTACTCTAACAGGGCAGCATATATCCCTATATGTGTAATACTGATACGGCCATCTTGCTCAATAGCCGTAAAAAAATCAGATAAAGGCTTTAACTCTTCCATATCATTTAGGTTATGGTGGGTCTCTTTCTTTTCTTCTTAGCCTTCGGTATGTCCGGAGCCTCGTCGTTAATTGGCTGCTCCTGGCCTTTATGCTTCTGTTTAGCAGAGCGGCTTTGTGCTTCCGATTGTTTTTCCGTCTTGGACTGGCGGTTATCCACCCGTTGCATATTGCTGTCATAGATATTGATGGTCTTAAACCGGGGATTCGCCTCGATGTACTGTTTCTGCTCCGAACCTTCCTTTTGAAAAGTTGCCGATTGCAGGTTTCCCTTTTTCAGGGAATCGATTAGGTTGGATTTATAGGTTTCGTTCTCCAGTTCTTTAATAGGATGTTTGGAGAGTGTTGCTTCCAGATCATACCCATAGTTTTGATGATACTGCTGTATTTTGAAATTTCCATTGTCATCACTCTGTTTAAAATCCATCTGTAACCAGGCATTGTAGAGTTGCCCCTCCTTGTTGGTCAAATCCTTATTGACCGACCGGCCTTCCATTAAGTTGTAGGCTTCTTTGAGGGTAATGTTATTCCCTTTGTTGATATAGAAGGTTTGTTTCATCGCTTCATCGGGATTATTTTCCTTTTGTACACTCACCTGATAGGAGTTAAAGAAATACATATCCGTTTGCTTGGATTTGCTAAAATTCATTCGGGCTTCCACCTTATCGGTACCAAATTGCGTTTCATGTACCAGCTTAAAGGCTGGCTTTTCTATCTCCATCATTCGTTTTAAGGGAGCTTCAAAACCTTCCCCGAAACCGGTATATTTAATCTGATCTTTCAGGTATTCTAAATTCTTCTGATTCATGATAATTGATTTAAAAGTTATTGATAGGTGTACTTCCTGTTGATTTGCAATGTGGGAAGTACTGCCGCTTTAATAATCGTCCTGTTTTTTACACTGAGTTCGATATGCCTTCCCCCGTTTGCTTCAAACAATTGAATAGCGAAATATTTCTTATCGGGAATGGTAAACTTGGGAACGGCAACTACCAAGGTCTGTGAAGACTGACCGTCAATTTTTGTTATCTTATTTTGGATGTGTACCGGGGTAATCTCGATTTCCTGTGAAGCTGTACGTTTAGCCTTTTTCTGGTCACGGATAAAAAAACGCAATTGGTCAATATCATAGCTGATATTGGATGTGTTGGTAATGGTTAACCTCAGGTACATCAGGTTGTCCCGAATGAATATGCCGTTCAATCCGAAGCGGATACCATATTTGCTGCGCTTTACCTTATGCCCTTTGTATTTGGAATACAAGGCATGTGTAGCATAAGTAGTGACTTCAACCTCATTAACCGATCCGGGTGAAAGGAAAATACTGTTTTTGTTATCCCTTTCCTTCATGGAAACATTTAATACGGAAGGCTTTAGGGTATAGTTAATCACAAAGGAATTTAATTTTCCGTCTGCGGTAATTACCGTCAGGTTGGTCTCCGGGAAACTGTCCCTTGCCGCTTTGAGCTGTAGAATATTGGCAGCTCCTTTAGCTTTTTGCGCCAACACATCTTTACTACCCCTGTCCACACCCACAATGGCACTTGGAAATATAATATTGGTCGTTTTAAAATAGGTAATCTCCAAAGGATAGGGAGCGATGGATTTGGGCTCAAGCTTAGCGATGCTCTGAGCATTTACATTCAATCCGAAAAGGAACAGGAAAAATCCCATCACTATATGTGCATTTATCTTTTTCATCTTTATGGAATTTTAAATGGTTATTACTTATTGATTTGTTTTTGTTTCTCATCACGGAGCAATACCTGATAGCCCGCTTTCAGGCTTACTTTTATCAGTTTTACTTTTTTACTGAACAGTGATTTAGCCGTTTCTATACCGGCACCTGCGGCCTGTGCCTGCCAGGAAGGATCAAGGGAGGTTAGTCCAATGTTTTGCATGGAGCGGTCAGCCGATTGTTTGGCGACATCCCGGGTAATGGCGCCGGGAATGTAAACCCCGTCCAATCCATCCATATCGTACACGGAGAGTTCTACCGGGAAAAGGGAATTACCGCTTCTAATGCTGTTGATCTTGATATGCAGCCTTTCCCCGCTAAGGGAAGCAATTCCAAACACAAAGTTGTCTTTGGGAATATGTACCCCGTTAATGAACACATCATTGACCAGGCGAAGCTTTACGGTAGATCCGTTCACTACGGTCTGTGATTCGTGAATAACCGCCTGAATGGCATTTTCCGGCTGTTCAGCAATTTGGTCATCGTTCAGGGAATAAAATCCATTTGCCGTAGGAGTAACAAAATGTCCGGTTTGCATCAGGGAAATACTATCATCTTCCTGCTTAGTGGATACTCCGTACAGTTGTTCCCTGCGAGCCTCCGATAGTTGTTTTAATTTCTCCTGAACCCGCTCGGGATGCTGTACATCCAGAATCTTTTCCAGCATGCTGTTGAGCTGTTCCAGTTCCGGGTCAGGTGCTTCCGGCTGGGTCATGGTGTGCATCATTTCTTCCAGCCTGTCCACATCACTGGAACTCACCGATGTATTACCATAATTGGTTTTTGTTTCCTGTTTCGGGGAATCTTCAGGAAGCTGGGTTCGTTCCACAGGTTTGTTCAATTCCCTGTTCAAAGCTTCCAGCTTTTTGTAAATTTTATCCGTATTCGGATCGTTGCCTTGACCGCTTCCGTACAGGGAAGTTTTCAGTCCACCGGAAGATAGTTGACCGGGTTTTACTTCCTGTTGGGGTAATACATCATCCATATCTGAAATCACACTGTTTTTATAGTTCGGATCATTTTTACGGAGTTCCCTGAATTTTGCCGAATCTTGTTCTGCCCGGTTGTAATAGCTCATCTTATCCATTTGCTTGTCATCGGTCAGTTTTGCTTCCGGCAGGTGAAGGTTAAACCCGTTCTGTGGAGTTTCCTGTGCCTGTAGTTCCTGCACCTGTCCACCTCCCAATACCCAAAATATCAGGGTGGTGAAAGGAAGTACGAGTAGCGGCAATACCAATAGGAACTTGCGCTGTCTTTTCATTTTTGGTGTTATTACCTGTTTTTCCATGGTTATTGATTTTTAAAGTTTTGATATTCTTTTTCGATATAGCGAACCGAATCCATCAGTCCCGGACGGGTTGCTATAATACTGTCATAGATCTTTCTGCCCGATGGACTTCGGGCAAGGCTATCCATATACCACCGGAACTTTTGGATGCGCCTGTAATCCTGTTTGGATACCGGTGGGATTGGTGATTCTATAGTCCCGGATTCCGAAAGATGCCGGGGACGTTTGATCGGGGTTAGTGTAAAGGCATTGCCCTTACTTTTCCCTGTGATGGCGTGTGCCCCGAGATAGATACAGTAACTGCTTGTAAGGCTTATAAAAATGACCAGTGCTATGGTTACTGCCCGCTTGGAAATACGCTTTGTCTTATTCGACATCCATTGTGCCCATGCCTTTTGCAGCCATTTGTATAAGGCAAATAACCCCAGGATTAAGAGTCCGTCTTTAGGAGCCTCTTTTTTCTGTTTTACGTTTTGTTTCATTTGTACAAAGTTTTATAAGCCACTCAATTGACTTTGTTTGTATTAATTTTGAATAAATGTCCATTATGGGCTTAATACCGTCTGGCGGTCGTTTTCAAATCCTTGTTGGCGATGGTTGCCCAGCGTTCTATCAGAAAGCCATGCGGATTGTTATCACTGCGGGACACATTACGCAACGCCCCTTCGGTAATCAGGCTGCGGGTAGTGATACTGGTGGGACGGACGATACGCTGGGTAGCATAGCACCGAAATCTATACGGGTATTTATTGATGTCCACCGCCACGCTATCCACATGGATGGTCTGGTTAACATTTCCGGAAATAAGCCCGGCATAATATCCGTTCTCCTTCAGGTCATCATAAATCCGTTTGGCACTGCCATCCGCCAGGTATAAAGCTTTAGTGATATTCGTTTCAATTGCTTTATCATCCGGGTCAAGGGTAAAGAACAATTGGTGGAAGGTTTTCACATGATCCCGTGCTTCCACTGGGATATTGTCCTTACGTCCGGCGGAATAGGCTTCCAGTGCCTTGCCATTGGCAAGAATGTAAATCCTGTCCTGCATTTCGGATACCAGACTAAAACTCTTATATAGGGCAAAGCAGGATAATAGCACTGAGCCTGCAATAATGAGCATGGTAAATCCCCGGATATGCCGAAAAGCCGTATCGATATTTTTCATTTTTTTAAACATGATTTCTCCTTTTTGGGGTTAAGAATTACCTTTGAGTTTGTCATTCATATAGCCGGAGCCACCGCCATCCGAATTGCCATCCTTGAAATAAGGATTGGTTGTACCATTGCTGGCCATACTCTGGGAAATACGACTTGCAGCATTACCCATTGCATCCGCCGCCATGCTGGCTCCGCCTGTAGCTGCTCCCATAACCGCTCTGGAGGAACTGCTGAAGATACTGGTGACTTTCTGTCCCAAAGCACCACCACCTCCTGCATGGACAATGTAATTGGCTACCGAAGGCACGGTAAAGTATCCCACAATGTCAATAATCATAAAGACCAGATACGCCATATCCGTCCGGCTGAAAAAAGTATCCCCGTAATCCTGTACCTGGGCAATGTCCATTTCCAGCATTTTCTCCTGGATTTTTCCGATAATGCTCCCGAAAATATTGGCTACCGGAAGCCAGAGAAAAATATTGATATATCGGGCAATCCAAACGGTCAGGGTATGCTGAAACCCATCAAAGACGGCAATCCCAAATACCAGCGGCCCCAAAATGGCAAGCACTATTAACTGAAAGGTGCGTAGCGTATCGATACATAAGGCTGCGGCTTCAAAAAGCACTCGAAGTACTTCACTCATCCATTCCTTGACCGAATTGCGGAAATTGTAAGAGGCTTTGGACATGGCAAACTTGATGTCGTTGCCAATCCCTTCAAAAAAGCCTTCATCGGAAGAACTGGCATTATCATGGGTGTATTTATACCACCTGTCCCGGTCACCGTCACCGCTTTCACCTACATACATCTGCCATACATCCGTTTTTTTGATAGCTTCTTCCTTCTTTTCCAAAAGCACCGCAATTGCCCTGTCGGAGCCTTCCACCATCGAAGCGGTAGCGGTCACCGTGGGTTTCATGATCCCGTTGATCAATCCCAGAACGGAAGGGAATATCAGCACACAAAACCCGATGACAAACGGGCGAAAAAGCGGGTAAAAGTCGATAGGTTCCGCTCTTGACAAATGTCCCCAGACCCTGGAAGCGATATACCACATGGCGGCAAATCCCGCCAGTGCCTGTCCCACGCCGATAAGCTGACTGCACAGTGGCATCATTTCATCATAAAGTTGTTCTAATACGCTATGCAAGCCGCTTATCTCACCGGCAATGCCCTGTGCACTAACCATAAAAGGCAATAGGAGTCCTATAACCGCGAGCCATGCGGTTTTTCTATATGTTGCCATAATTTTTGATTTTTAGTTGTTTATACCATATATATATTGCGAATGGTGCGGGCATCATTTCTTTCTTTTGCCCTTTGCACCGCAAGAATGGTCGTATTATTATTAAAGTGTCTGAGGAACATTAGTTTGTCCTGCATATCGGCATAGATCCGGTCAATGGCCTGTAAACGTTCATCATCACTCATACGGGCTTTACCTGCCGTAATGATGACCAGTAATTCATCGAGATTTCGCAGGCTTTCATCAAAGAGGTTATCATACACCTGTCCGAGATACGCCAGTTCCTGCGGATTGAAATTCCCGTCACTTTGAAATCGGTCATGCGCATTCCGGTATTCCCTGACCAGTATCACCTGATAATTCACAATATCGCCCACACGTTTGTAGTTGCGAACGGTGGGGCTTACTTCCATCAGCCCGTCCAGAAAAGCTTTGTGTAGGCTAAAGTTCCCTTCCGATATATCCTTGATGGTATTGTAACCCCCTTCCAATATCTGATAGCCTTTTTTCATATCGCTCAATATCTGTTTGAACTGGGTCAGTTTTTCTACATTGAGCAAGAGCTGTTGTATCTCTGCGGATTGCGCTGATGCCCTAAACGAGCAGAAGAGCCCGCAGATCACAAGTCCTATAAGTATTCCTGTTTTTTTCATGGGTTTTCGTTTTGAAGGTTCCTGAGTGTTTTGCCGTATTGTACTTCATGGAATTCCCTGATCCGAACGGCTGCCATGACCTTGGCTTCATTGCCGAAACTTTGGGAGAAGGTGTAATTGTCCTGCATCCGCAAGTAAAGTTTGTCGATGCGATTCATACGCTCATTATCTTCCATTTGCAACTCGGCATCCGTAGTTATTGCAATAAGTTCATCCAGTACCTGTTCACAATCCTCCAAGAGCCGGGTAAAAACCCGCCCGATATAGCTGAGTTCTGCTTCGGTAAAAGCATCGCTATTGTCAAGCTGTCCGTAGGTTTGCCCGTAATCCTCTACAATGCGTATTTGAAGGGCAATGATGTCTGCGACCTTTGCATAATGTTTGATTTCAGGGTTGACTGTACTTAAGGAATTTATAAAATCACTGTGCAGGTCGAATTCCCCTTTGGTAAACCCTCCGATGGTGGTCAAACCTTCTTTGGCAATACGGTAGCCTTTTTGAGCATATCCGATATATACCTGTAAAGCGGCAATCTGCTGAAGCAGGTATTTCTTCTGTGTCTTTTTCTGGCGGAACCACTCTGAAAAAGTCTGTGCCTGAACGGTTCCTGCTGCCAGAAACAGCATGAGTCCTATTAAAATTATCTTTCTCATAGTTCGTGTTATTGAGGAAGTCCATATAATTTTTTCACGGTTTGTACTTCAATGGAGGTCTTTGCCCGGGAAAGGCTCAGCAATACATTTTGCTGATTAAAGCGCATCAGGTCATCATAATTGGTATCGACCTGATCGGCAGCATTATTGATAATCTCTAACCTTTTGGCATCACTCATAGTGGTAGTAAAGGATTGGACGATTAGGGTGATCTGGTCGATGTTGTTCAGGCTCTCTTCCAGGATGCCGGAGTAGACTTCTGACATATATTCAATCTCATGTGAGGTAAAGTGGTCATCCTGCTGAATGAGCTGCCAGGCATGTTGGTATTCATTGACCAGCCGAACCTGTTTTTGGGTAATATCCCGGATACGCTGGTAATAAGAAATAATTGCCTTTACCTTAGCCAGCTCTTCGTAATACTCCCGGTATTGCTCTTTTTGTTTTTCCGTCCACTCGGAAATTTCATCCAGTTTGAGTTTGGAAAGCGTGTTTTCCAAGGTCTTCTGGGCGTTCTGTAACCAGATGGTCTTGTTCTGTAAACGCTGGATTTTTAAATCCACGGCTTTGATTACTTTTTTGATGCCTGCCTTGATGATTTCCAGTATGGCTATCGGGGTGGCATTCGCCTGTTGTACCGGTAGTACCGTAAAGGAGATACAAAGGACAAGCAGTAACATTCTTGCATATTTTTTCATGGTTCATCATTTTTTAAGTTTTAGATCTTCCGCCATTGCGGCAATGCCCTTGCGGATGTCCCCGCCAAATTTTGCCGCATATTCCATCAGTTTTACCTTTTCGGTCTGCTCGGTCGTATACGCCAGGTATTCTTCCACACTCACTTCGGTGCGGTATACCTTGCTGAGCATTCCACCCAGACTGATAAAGACCTCTTTGTATTTTCGGGCAGGGTCATTGGCTTTATTGACCGACAACACGAGGGCTTTTTCTTTTTCCGTCAATCCTAAAAGTTCCTGTATCTGATCAAATTTGTTTTGGTACTTGCTCTGGTCTAGCAGTATTTTGCAATCGCTGTTATTGATGATTGCCTGCTTGACCACGGGGGAAGAAATAATGTCCTCCACCTCCTGGGTCACCACGATAGCCTCACCAAAGAATTTCCGTACCGTTTTAAAGAGGTATTTGATGTATTCCGCAAAGCCTTCTTTCATCAGGGCTTTCCAGGCTTCTTCAATTAAGATCATCTTACGGATGCCTTTCATTTTACGCATCTTGTTGATGAAGACTTCCATGATAATGATGGTCACTACCGGGAAGAGGATGGGATGATCTTTGATATTGTCCAGTTCAAATACGATAAAGCGTTCCTGTAAAAGGTTCAGGTTTTCCGTAGCATTGAGCAGGTAGTCAAATTCCCCGCCCAGATAATACGGGCGGAGTACATACAGGAAATTATCCATATCAAAATCCCGGTCTTTTACCCGATCCTGTTGAAGTACCGTTACATACTCATCCCGCAGGAATTCATAAAAGCTATTGAAACAAGGAAACACCGATGGATTCTTCTCAAGGTGCTGGTAATACCCGGTAATGGCATTGGAAAGCGCTACATACTCACTGCGTTTAAAGGCTTCATCATCCTTTTTCCAAAGGGCGAGCAGCAGTGTTTTGATACTTTCTTTCTTTTCCGTGTCCAGATTGTCGCCCTCCCCGATAAAGAAGGGGTTGAAACGGATCGGGTTTTCTTCACTATAGGTAAAATAGTAGCCGTTTACCATATCACACAAGCCTTTATAGCTATGTCCTACATCCACCAGAACAATATGGGTTCCCTGCTCGTAATAGCTGCGTACCATATGGTTGGTAAAAAAGGATTTTCCGCTCCCGGAGGGACCCAATATAAATTTGTTCCGGTTGGTGCAAATTCCCATGTTCATAGGTTCATCGCTAATGTCTACATGCACAGGTTTGCCTGTCATCCGATCTCCCAAACGAATCCCGACGGGACTTAAGGAAGTACGGTAGCCCGTTTCCAGGTTCAGAAAACAAGTAGCCTGTTCGACAAAGGTGTCGAAGGTATCGTTCATCGGAAAATCAGCGGCATTGCCGGGAATGCCTGCCCAAAATATCTGAGGGGCACCTATGGTTTCTTGTTTGGCAACCGCATCCATTTGTGCCAGTGCGGAGGATACTTTGTTTTTCAGGTCTTTGAGTTCTTCCTTATCTTCCATCCATACCAATACATTAAAATGGGCTTTTACCGGAAGGCGTTGCTGACTGATGGCTTCATTTAAAAAATCATTGGTCGCATCACGGGCAATCATATTTTCCCTGCTGTAAGCAGACAGGGATTGCAACCGTAATCTTTTGGATTCCAATTTAGTGATCGTTTTCTGGGCATCCTCGATAAAGAGGTACTGATTGTAAATGTGATTACAGGGCAGTAATTGACCCAGCGTAGAGGCAAAACCGATACTGAATTTGGTTTTGTCCGTACTGTACTTATCGTAATTGATACGACTGCCACAAAGTGCCGGCAGGTCGGCAGCATCCCCCAAGGTATAAAGTTGGCAATGTTTGGAGCCCACCTGTAAGCCTTCTTGGAAATTGATATCTCCCATAAGGTAGCTATCAGCACGCTCGGACAGGTAGCAGTACTTTTCAATGATACCCATTGTGCGTTTACCGCTCCACAGTTCCTTTTTCCGTAACCGGGTCAGTTTTACAAAGCCGCTGTCTTCGATGATACGTTTGAACTGACCGGCAGCGTCCAGAAAATCCTGTAACAAGGAGGGCTTCAGCGTTTCTTCCGGTACGATGCTTCTGCGTAGCAGGCTGGAATAGGCAGAAGTTGCGGTTTTGCGATTATTCGGTTTTTTGGTCAGCAGGATATAACAGCTATGATCCAGAAAGGGACGTTCATTAAAAAACTGCTCACTTGCCCGGCTTAAAAAGCTGGTATCCGTTTTGGTGAAATCAGGCTGATGCCCGGTTTGCAAAAACCAGTCCTGTTTATACAGTACACTGAATTTGGGCAATACCTTAATGGCTTTTACCCAGGCCTGATGAAAAGCTTCGTATTCCTGATCGGAAAGGGTAAATATCTCCGGCAGGTCTGCTTTAAACACTACGGTGACATCGCCTTGTTTGCTCAGGATGCAGTCGTGTTCCACATCCATAATCGGTAATAGATCATTCAACATTTTTTCCATTCTTATAGTATTTACCGAGTTGTTACTTATTTTTTTATCGTTTTAAAAAAGCCCTGCGGCTCCTAGAGTGGATTGCTTTGGGAACCTGTTTTCGTGCCAGGGTTTTCATAAGTCCGTGTTCCCCGTATTGATGGCTCATCCGGTAGATCTTCATCACCAGCAAGGTGCCTGAGCCGAGAATAACACCGATACATACCAGTGTGGGCAGGCCGATGATATACATGATGGCAAATACGATGAGCAATCCCACCACACCGCCACCCAAATACCAGATATACTGGGCTTTTAATCCCTTAAATTCGATACTGCGGTTAATTCCTTTATTAACCTGATATACACTATTTGCCATATGTTTCTTTTTTTAATGTTACAATCGCATCCTGCTACGGGGACGCTCGGATGCTGAAGCAGCTACTACAGATTCTTTGACGGCATGCCCGTTTGTTTGATGTTCCCCGAGTTTGATAACCGGGGTTTGTTCTTCATCCGGTTCATTGGGTTGCTGTTGCTTTAACTGGTTTTCCTGAATTTTAATAGCGATCTGTCGCTCCAGATTGGCAAGTTCCGTTTTCAGCTCCCGCAGTTCACTCTCCTTTGTAAAAGGTTTGGCGGTTAGTTTTTCAATCTTGGGAAGCTCGTTTTTCAGGTCGGAAAGGTTCCGCTTATACCGCTCTTTAAGATGCTCCACCCGGTCAATGGCATTTAAAAAATGCCGTGCTGCCAGCTTCGGATTATCCGTATTGGGCAACCCGTTATTGTAGGTGTATTTGATCCCCTCAGCTTCCCTTTGCGCATAGAAACTATTGGAATACCGGTATTCAAAGAGTCCGTTTTCTTCGTAGGCTTCCTGTTGCCTGCGGATGTATAACTGAAAACCGTATAGGTTGCCAAATTTTTCTTCGTGCTGCCCGGCTTTTGGCTTCCAGTTTTGATACAACTGGATAATATGTTTACCAATAGCTTCACTGTCCCGAACCGTTATTCCGTCCAATTGAATGGGGTTGGCTTTCGTACCTTCTTTGGTCATCTGGAGACGGTCTTTATACACGGCTGCATCGGCAGAGAGCTTTCCGAGTATTTTTTCCGTGGAAGCATGATCGTTTTGCAGTTTTTCCAACTGGTATTTATGACGGGTGAGTTCCCTAAAGTAGGAATGTTTCAGGCTTTCCATCACCGCCACTTTCTTTTCCAGTTTGCTTTTCTCTAAGAGGGAAGTGTCTCCGGAAAGGATGGCAATGTATTCGGAGAAGTTCATACCGCTTTTTTCATCCACCGCTCCTTCATCAATGGTACGGACATTGAGTTCACTGTTCTTCATTTGTGAAATGAAGGTCTGCTTGTTTTTAAGCAGGTTGAATTTGTAATTGTCCAGCGATTGCTCCACGGCATAGACATAATTCTGTACCTGATTGCCGTAATGTTCTTTGGCAATACGGTTACCCTGTCGTGCCCCACGGCCGTTGCGTTGTTCCAGTTCCGAAGGCTTCCAGGGAATATCCAGGTGATGCATCGCCACCACACGTTCCTGTACATTTAAACCGGTTCCCGCTTTTTCCGTACTTCCGATTAGGATGCGGATTTCACCCCAGTTCATCTTACGGAAGAGTTCCGGTTTCTTGCGATCCGTCCAGTCGTGAATAAAAGTGACTTCCGTGGCAGGGATGTGGAAATCCCTCACCAGTTTTTCCTTCAGGGTATCATAAATATTAAACCGATCCGGTTTCGGGGTACCGATATCTGAAAAAACAATCTGCGTCCCTTTATGAGGTTGGGTATTGGTATATATTTCAGCGATCTTTCTTGCTGCGGTATTCACCTTGTTATCCGGATGGTCTCCGTATTTCCAGTCATCTACCAATCGCATATCGGCTGCCATTTTCTTGGCGTAATTGGTTGCTATAAGCATACGCCCTTTATCTTCTTCGGGGGTCAGCCTGCCACGCCCGATCAGTTCTCCATTCCCGGTCTTGGCAAATTGCATTAGGTTTTTTATAAACACCGATTGCTGCGGTGTAGGCGGAATATTGACCAGGGTTTCACTCAGTTCCGGTTTATCCAGGTTGATGTGCCTGGCGGTTTTGTAATCGGTAATCTCGTTATAGAACAAAGCCAGTTCAGGGACTTTGATAAAATGACGGAAGCGTTCTTTGGCAATGATCTCATTGGTGACACTAAACTCAAAGTCCGTGGTTTTACGGGCAAATACCGCTGCCCAGCCGTCAAAATTTTCAATACGCTGACGTTCCATTTCTTTAGGTCGCAGGTATTTAAAAAGAAGGTACATTTCCGTCAGGCTGTTGGAAATCGGTGTGCCTGATAAGAAGGTCACACAGAGATCGGAATTGAAGCGTTCCTGCAAGGTGCGCACGGCAAAAAGCATGTTGAGTGCCTTTTGGCTCCCCGCCATATTCCCCAGTCCGGCCACTCGGTTATGACGTGTGGTAAAGGTCAGGTTTTTGAATTTATGGGATTCGTCCACAAACAAATGGTCAACACCCATTTCCTTAAAGTTGATGCCCGTATCTTTCTTTTCTTCAATGTCTTTGAGTACCGTTTTTAATTTTCCTTCGAGGTTGTTTTTGCGGATTTCCAGCCCTTTGAGCATCTTTTTGGAAATTGCCCCGCCCAACTCCCTTACGGTATTCAGGTCACGCTCGATGTGATCCAGTTCCGTCTGGAAGATCTGTTGCTGCATGTCCGGAGACTGTGGTATTTTACCGAACTGGTCATGGGTCAGGATGATACAATCCCAGTTGTTGTTTTTGATTTCGTGGAATAAGCGCAGCCTTTTAGCTGGGGTGAAATCATTTTGCCCCGGGGACAATATCCTGGCATGGGGATAGGCTTTGCGATAGGTTTCTGCAATTTGATTGACATTGGCTTTCAGGGCAAGGATCATCGGTTTTTGGACAATACCGAGCCGTTTCATTTCCTGGGCGGAAACGATCATGGTAAGGGTTTTCCCCAATCCCACCTCGTGATCGATGAGTGCGCCCCGGTTCTGGATGATGCGCCAGGCGGCATTTTTTTGACTGCTGTACAAATCTTCAATGCCCAAAGCCTTTTTGTCCAGTCCTGGAAAGTTCAGGTGACTACCGTCAAACTCCCGTAATACATAACAATTGAAGGTATCGTTATAAAGGTTTTCGAGATGCTTTTTATCGGTATCCGGCAGTTCCTTGAGCCAGTCTATAAAGCCATGTCGTATCTGGTCGATCTTTTGGTGTGCCAGTTGAATGGCTTCGTTATCGGGAACCCGTATGCTTTTGCCATCCCCAACGAATACCTCATAGGTGAAAAACGGTGTTGTATTTTCCAAAGCATGTTCGAGCAAGGTATAGCCGTAGGTCGTCCGTCGGCTTTTCGGGGTGACGGCAAATTCCCGGGCTACTTTGGTATTCATCCCGGTGGTCACCTTAAAGGCATCCAGGGAAGGAAAATAATTGATATCCGTATGTTGTTCAAAAAGTTCTGCTGCAAAACGTTCGTAATAGCTCACGGGAATCCAGCGTTCCCCCAGATTAAAATCCAATAGTTCGAAAGGGATGCGTTCGGGTTGAACTTTTTCCAAAGCGGCCAGGCTTCGCTGTGCTTGTGGGGTATCATTTTCGGTATCCGTTTGTTGTTTTGCTTGGCGTAATTTTTCCACCACGTTACCACTCAGGAACTGATCTGCGGTTTCCCAATCTTTGCTTACCGGGTTCAGGTAAATATGTTCGCCCAAACGCGCAACGGTTTCCGGTTCTTCCAATCCCATAGCCGCGCTAATAAAGCCGACATCCACCTTTCCTGTATCATTCAGGCTATGTGCCAGAGCTTCAATCGGGTCATCGGTGACAAAGCGTTTTGTGGATGCCTGAGCAGTGCCGGTGAACATATCGGACTTGACAAAGCGTTCACCTTCCCTGCGTTCCAGGGAGAATAACATGGTCAAACCGAAAGCGGTATCTTCCAGTATTCGCCTGCGGTTACCCTGGCTATTTAACTGCCCGTATTGGGAAATGAACCGGTCATAACGCTGGTTCAACTCATCCCGTTCGGTTTGGGGAACCGAAGTTCCTGTGTTTTCTTTTTCGGAGATTTCCAGGTACTGATCCCGAAGGCTGGTATAGCGTTCATAGAAATGTTTGTCGGTTTGCATCCCCAGGGGTTGGAACACCGCATTTTTAAAATCATTGTCAATTTCGGAAAGTGTTCCTACTTGTCCCTGATAAACGATCAGTGTACCTTCTTTATGAAAGGCTTGTATATCGGTAAAGGGACGTGCTGCCTGCCCGTTTAATTGAAATATCCCTTCTAAGGTTTGGTCGCCCTCATAGGTAAACGTATGGGCAAATCCTTGTAACTCCCCGGACAGGTTTTGCAGTTCATGCCCCAATAAGCGTGCATCCATCCAATTGGCGGAGAAATGATCAATCTCCCTGACATTGGAATAGAGTTTATACAGATAGCGATTGGATTTTTGTTGTTTGGCTGCCAAGAGTACAATACTCTCGTGCGTAGGTTTATCAGTAGTGCGAATCGTACTGATCATCCGTGCACTTTCTTTTCGAACCACGGTGGCATCCAAAGGATTGATATAGGCTATGGCACGGTTAATCTGTTCTGCCGGAGCGGTATCAAAAAGCCCTAACTGTACCGAAACGGTTTCTGCTTTATTTTCGGGCATCGGAAGATAGGTGAGCTTCCTGCCACCAAATTCCTGTTTTTCTTTTGGCAGGGATTGACTTTGGAAATATCGTTCCCGATTCAAACGGGTATTAAAACCTTCGGTAAGAGTCTGTCCAAGTTTTTCACGAATGGCATTGAGGTCGCCTTGCTGCCATACGGTTTCGTGTGCCTGTCCGTATTGATTTTTACCCGGTTGGAGGATATTGCCCGTAATAATGTCCCGATGCTGTTGAATATAGCTATTGCTATGGTAAGTTCCGTATTCATTCTCTAATGGTACGGTAGTTATCAGTAAGGCTTCTTCTTCGGACAGGGTCTCTTTTGTTGCATTCTTTTGAACAATCAGCAGGTGGTTGGGAGCTTCGGTATTTCCGGTATCCTTCATCAGGTTATCAGGCATAACGGACAGGCTTATAAAATCTGCTTTTTCGAATAGGTATTCCCTCGCTTTTTGATTGGATGGGCTATTTAGGAAAGCATCCGTGGTAATATAAGCCATGAGACCACCATCAGCCAGTTTGTCCAAGCCTTTTGCAAAAAAGTAATTGTGTATTTTTCCCGAGAGTGCTTTATCGGGATAAACCTCATCATATACCGAAAAATTGCCGAACGGAATGTTGCTGACGATAAGGTCATAGCTGGAATTGTCCGCAACAGGAGCTTCTTCAAAACCGGTGATATGGGTTTCTGCCGGAACAGTAAGCGTACCGTTGATAGCAGAGAGTACCAATCCTGAAAGGGTATCTTTCTCTACGGCGGTAATCTGTTCCAATTCAGGAAAAGCCCTTACCGCTTCACTGATAAAAACACCGGAACCTGCCGAAGGTTCATACAAGCGTTTGGGTTGCAGGTTTTGGGCTGCAAGGACAGTATATAAAGTTTCGGGAACTACCTGCGGGGTATAAAAGGCGGTCAGCACACTATTACGTAAGGAAGAAATGATATTCCTATATTGAGTTTCACCATAATTCTCTTTCAACAGGTCATGCAGATCCATAATACCTGCGTGGTGTTTCAGGTCTTCTTTGGTAGCCCCATTGGCTGACCATTCTTCCTGTGTACCATAAGGGTATAGGATAGCCTTGATCCCTCCAAAACCTGAGAATTTTTTCAGGTTCGATACTTCATCTGGACTTAGTTCCTTTCCGTCTTGATGGCTCAGGGCGATTCGGATCGCCCTGATGTTGTCCTGTAGTTTTTCTGAAATATTGTAAGCCATATCCACACATTTTTCATTCTCACAATTCCTTTATGGCTGTAAAGCCGTCACCTTCTGCTGATGACCGGCTTTTTCCTTCTCAGTAGTTAATTGAGATACTCGTGTATCTGACCAATAACAGTATATCTCAATTGCCTGTCGTCTTCATTTACTGTATTAAATCCGTATCCGTCAAAGATGTCCTTGCAGTAAACAATCAGGTTGACGACTTCATAGGTGAGCGTGCCGCTTTCCCGTAACCGCTCATAGTCGGCAGAAAATTCTTCTTCAAGTATGGAAAGGAGGTAGTGGTAACGGGAAGGTTTAAGCTCTTCAGTCATCTGCTCCAGACATAATTCTTCCACAACATACACGGGTCGGTTTTCAGAAAGTAATTGTTCCGCCAAAGGCATAATGTCCTTTACTTTTGAATCCAGATAAGTGGTCACCGAATAGTCTTCCTGCAAATTGAACATCAATTCAGGATTGTTGTGGACGATAAACGCCCACAACTTTTCTTTTAATTGTGTCTGCATACTTCAGGGATTTTAGATACCGAAGAATGACTGGATCACGGTAGCCACAACCACCAGGAAAATACAACTGCCAAACCAGGCGGCAGCCACTTTGCCGGTATCCTGATCGCCATTATTCCATTTTTGATACACCTTGACTGCCCCAATTAAGCCAAGGATAGCTCCCACGGCATACATCAGGTTGGTGCCTGCGGCAAAGTAGCTGCGTACTTTGGTGTTGGCTTCGTTGATTCCCTCAATACCATCCTGAGCATAGGCACTGTATTGAATGGTTAATAATGCCATAGCGGCACAAATGGTGATCACCTTTTTTCCGTTAAACTTTGTTGTTTTCTTGCTGCACATTTTCATCATTCATCATATTTAGGTTACACTTAAAATTTTTAAAAAAAGCGGAACGCTTTCGCCGTCACCTACCCATCTTTTTCAATCACTTTTGCCCTTTGGCTCGGGGTTAGACAGGGAAAGACGTTCCGCTGGGATTATTGCTCTTCTCCACTCCACAACTCATCCACTTCCTCTTCATTAAAAGCAACAATCCCTTGTTTTTCGCACTCCGATACAATCAGTTCATTGACCGAAGGACGGAGCCCGGATGTTTTTACGTTTGGGTAATCTTTTAAGACCAGTCGCAGGTAGTGTTTAAATTCTTCTTTGACCAGTTGTTTGCCTAGGGCTTCAGTTACCACCGTTTTCACTTTTTCGATCAGGTATTCTACTTCTGCGAATTCGTCATCGGCTTCCTCATTGGAGGTTACTGGATTATCTTCTGAAGCGGTATTTTGGAAGGGTTCATTTCGCGGAAAACCAGATGTCTTTAAGATATGTTTTCGTTTTCCTGACAATAGAGCTTTAAGATCACCAGAAAAATACCGTATCCCAACAAACAAATAATAAATAGCTAGTAGTATGGTGACTGCCAACAGGTAGTCTGTCCATGAAATTTGGCTAAACATAAGCTGTTTTTTTATCGTTACTATTAAGCCCATCAATCTTGTGACGGGGTTTTTCTATTAATTTCGATAACAAAGAAACGCACGAATGCAAGCTACTACAAGTCCAACTTTTTGTTGGAACCTTTTTGTAACCATTGGAACCTTAATGAAATAGATGTCTTTCGGGAAGAGAGATTATTCAAAAAAAAAGAGAACCTTCTTAAAAAGTTCTCTTTTGTGTTTATGATATGGAGGGATGATTTTATGGCTTTATCAATTTCCATTTACCATCTGTGAAAAGAAGTGCAGCGGAGCGGTTTATTGGTTTGGAAAAATCACGTTTTATCAAGGCCGAAAATGGGGTGATATTGGTACAGGTTACTGTATAAGTCACCGGGATAGATGTTTTTCCATTGGATTCAGACCTATTTCCGAGTTTGATGTTATCTATGGTTTCTTCTGCAATCTTTACTTTTTGAATGTCGAGCTTCCTTTGCTTTTCTGTAGGTTGAATCAGATACGGTTGGGCTGCTTCGGTAAAAGAGATTAACGGTGAACCGATATCTTTTAATTTTTGTGTTTTCTGAATAGTAACCATTCCTGTTGTATCAAGCTTTAAATTAAGTAGCTTTTTAGCATGAGCAGGATCACTACAAAAGATTTCATAATCAATAGTACGTGGAAAGTTTAGATCATCATTGATTATTTTTAAGACAGTCTCCTTATCAGGTTTTTGATTTGTTTGACATCCCATCACAGGGATGATCATGAATATGAGAAATAGCTTTTTCATGGTATAGTGGTTTTAATATTCTTTGATTTTTTTAATAATTCGTTCCAGGGTTTCCACAGCTATTTGTTTATCACGTTCTTCTGCTACATACGATTTGCTACGCATGCCATCGTAAGACAGATCTTCTTTATAAGGGGTTGATAAATGAGGAACGATTGTTTTGAATACCTGGCTCATGGATTTTGCAACTAATATTCGTAGTTCATCGGAAGCACGAAGAATAAGTCCCATTTGATCGGTGGAAAGCATACAAAGTACTTTTTGTTTTTCCTTTGCAATTGCTTGCTTGTCTACCGGGTTTTTCTTTTTGCTTTGTAGTGGAACAACTGATAGATGTAATTTCTTTTCCAGGTAAAGAATTTCCTGCGTAAACCAATTCCCCAAAACGGTTTCCAGATCATGGAATTTCGGATTAAGGATCATCTCCGGCTTACGATGTAATTGATTGAAAGCTTTGTAATAATAGAGTAGTGTATCCATCTTTTCAATGGTACTATCATGTCTGTTTATTTGTTTGGCGATATGATTCGTAAACAGGTTCATATAGGCCTTGCTGTTAAAGTTTAAATAGATTAGGAATTCATCCAAAGCGGAGTACGCTTCTACTTCTTCTTTATTATATTCAAGTCCTCCAAGTCCTTGAACAAGTGTTTTTTTATAAAAAATATCCCGAAATGTCACTTCATAATGAAGATGTGTGCTATTTATAAAATGATATAATCTTTTAAGAATGATTTCAAATGCGGGATGTGCTTTAAGCGTCAGACTGGCATTTGATTTAAGCTTATCTAATTTTTTCTTTAGCTCTTTTTTGGTAACGGAGAGATACATCTCTGGAACCCTTTCGTCCAGGATAAGATTAGTAGAAAAGCGGGTTTCAATAAAAGATAGCAACTCATCTATATTGGAGAGCAGCACTTTAAAGACTTTTTTTAAAATAAGCTTTCGAGAGGTGTCTTCTTTTTGATTTTCGAGTGTCTGATCAAGTAGGGCAATAAGCGATGAATGATACTGTTTGATCAGTAAAGCAATTTCTGCCTCTTTCGTAGTGGAAAATACATGGGTTTTAATAAGTTTTTGAAGACGAATGTTTTCTTCAGGAATACGATTAATAATATTATTAAATTGCTCATTAGTTATAGCCCTCACTTTTGTCTTGGTAGGATTGAGTGTGACTGTTATTAATAAATCAAGCCACTCTAGCGGATATGATTGAACTATATTTTTCATCTTTATTTTAGAATTTTTCAGAGCTGATTGCATAAAAAATTAATCGCTATTGAAAAATTTAGTTTTTACTTATAATGTTCGCTACATGTGAGCATAACTTCGGTATTTTTTGAAAACAAATAATGCCTTTGTTGTGCTATTTTCAATAGGGCTTTTTAACGGGTAAATATTTAAAAATATACTTCAAAGGGGGAGGTCTCAATTTTTTCTAAGCCAGTCCAGGGCTTCAAGACTAAAGTTATCATCTGCCTGAATATAGGCTACTTTTGGGATTAATTTTGCTCCTAATTTTCTTTTTTCGAAACTCGCGCTAAATCCTAAATCTACCTTGGTACAATTAAGCTCATTTGCTCTTTTAATGGTTTGATATAGTAGTTGTCGATAGGTATTAAATTTTTTGTTTTGATCATAATCCATGCCTACTAAGCTAGGAATATACGTATGTCCCGAATGGGTGCAAAACATCACACCAATAACGTTTGCCGAGGGCTCAAGGTTTGCATTCAATGTGAGGACTAAAAACTCCCAATTTTGATGTTTCCCCATTTCCACAAACAATTTTTTTGGAAACATAAAGGTGTTAATCCCTAAGTTATGGCGCCACACCTGTTGGAACAATCTATAGAATTGATCAATTTCAGAAGGGGATGGATCTTTTATTATCGATAGGGTAAAATAGTTTTCAAAAACTTTAATCTCTTTTCTAAAATGCTTTCTGGATCGTTTACTAAGTATATTCAAATACTGCTCTTCACTCTTCCAATGGATATTGGTAAGTTCACAAGCATCGGGTAAAGCTATGGCAATAAAACCCTGCTCATGGAGGAAAGTGTTCAAAGTATTTGTTTTTTCAAAATCCCTTAATATAATAAGTTGAGCACCAACTCTGGTTTTTATTTCCTCAAGTTTCTCGAGAAATAATCCTGTGGCTTGAAGATGCTTTGGATGAGCATCGTTTAAGAATAAATGAGCGCCCTCTGAAAAAACAGAACCTAGGGATAGTGCCACATCGGTCATATAATAGGGATCTTCTATCCGCAATTCTTCGATGGCTTTTGAGGTATTTACCTCGGAAAGCATGTCATTTTTTAAGAGTGCACTAGTAAGCGGGGCTGCCAAGATTATCTTGGCGTCTTGATCCTTTATCGTGATATAGTGAAATCCCCAGTTATGCTCCTGTAATTGATTGTTGGTAAAGACCTTTTCCAAAAATGCAAGACCGTCCCAGTCGAACGTACCTTTTCCGGAAAAACAGGTATCCCATTCCGTTTTGTTTATCTGTTGAATGCTTTCGGTATATTCCAGCTGTAATTCCTCAAACGGTGTAGCTAAAGTATGATGCTCTTTAGGTTGCGGCATTCCAAATGATTTGTGAATCTTGCTTAGGTCAGTATGGGTGTCTGTCATTGCTATGGGAAAATGATGGATCATCGCATCCACTAATACCTTGATATCCTTTAATTTGTTATGTCTGGAAATCGTTATCCTAACCCCGGTATTCTTAACGGGAACAGCCGGAAACAATCCAAGGTTTACAAAAAATCCGGCATCGATCATTTTCTTAACAAAATTATACCCGGTGGCAGGTCGTCCGGTGCCAATGTAAAATACCGGGGAGCTGTTTTTATGTACCAGCGGCAAATCTGTTAACGCCACTAAATGATTGAAGTAATTGATTTTTTGTTCCAATTCTGATTGTAACGCATAGATCTCGGGAGATAGATGAATATTGGCCGAAGCAGTTGCGGCAGCCACAGAGGCTGGTTCCAGCTGGGCAGAAAATGTAAGAGGCCCTCCAAAATTTTTAATCTTTTGATGTAATTTCTTATCAGGGCAAACTAGTACTGCGCCACTGGCTCCAAAAGTTTTACTCAGTGTACCAAACAGTAGTATATTTTGGGGAAGCTCTTTTAATACCGACATCACATATCCCGTACCGTATGGTCCTTTCCAGCTCATTCCGTGTACATCATCAATATAGAGATGTAACTGGGGATATTTTTTCGATAACTCCATCAAATCCTGTAAAGGGGAAAAATCCCCGTACATAGAATACACCCCATCTGCCATATACCAAATTTTCCTGGCTTTATTTTGTAATGCTTTGATAGCGTGTTCCAGCATATCCATATTGCTATGTCGGATCATTCGCACGGTTATTCCTTTTGACTTTAATACCTCGGTCGCACTTTGAACACTCCAGTGCACCTGGTGGTCCAGTATCACGGCATCGCCGTACCGAACAGCCGTCGGAATTACGGCTAAATGCCCCAGGGTACTATTTTTTGTGATAAGTATGGGGTGTCCATACATTTCGAAAATCTTTTCTTCTAGCGGCGCATAGAGCGGATGTGAAATATATGTTTTGGATAAGGGAAATTGTGTGCCATACTTTTCAATAGCCTCTTTCGCGGCATTTTTTAACCGTCTATCTTGTTCAAGACCCAGGTAACCTGTTGTTCCGAAATGATATGAAGGTTTTCCATTAATAGTTATATACCGTCCATTTAACGCATCGCCCGTTGCCTGTAAATGGATGACCCCGGCATTGGTGGCATTAGTGATGACTTCATCAACGGTATCCAGGAAATTATTGTGTTTAACCTTAGCCATAACTTTTTCATGTAAAAATTTTCTTTTTTAAGCTATGATAAATATTGATCATAATCCTGACCGTTATAATAAAAAGGCTTTTCGGAATAGTTATTCGGCTTTTCGTTCAAATACCATTAAAATCTATGAGAGTAGCTTTCTTTTACTTTATAATGCCTGGATACCGGGCTATTGAGACATATTGATTTTTTATTTATATTAGTGATATTCAAATTTTTACGGGATGATGGTGGATGGTACATACGCAAAAATGTGGATTTCCCATGGAATTTTCTATTTTATCTATAAAGAGATATATGAGATTGACGGGCCCATGGCTAAGACGATTGTAAGTGAACGCTTACAACTTCAAAACGAGAATTCCTATCCTATATTTTGCGATTTACGAGGCGTGACCACAGCACAAAAGCAAGCCAGGGATTATTTGGCCATTGAAGGTGGCAATTTGACTAAAGCCCTCGCCCTGCTGGTAGAAGATGAGCTTGCCATGAAGGTTGCCCGCCTATATGTAAAAGCAAGCGAACCGCCTTATCCTACCCAGATATTTACTGATAAGGACGAGGCGCTTTCGTTTCTACAGGACTATATAAAGTAACCCATACTAAAAACTATAATTATGAAAAAACAAATGAGTAAGGAGGATAAAATGAGATTCGATTCGTTATGCAATCAAATTATCGAGATTGCCTGTGGTAATTTTATGTTTCGACAAGATTCCCCTGGGCGTAGTGATCCTTTTGATACTATTTCATTATTATTGAACATGATGTCTGAGGAGATCGAGGATTCCTGTTTTAACCCCCAGCAGTTGATGGAACATCCCGAATTATATTTTGTGATTTTTTTGGATAAAGAGTATCACATTAGCGCATATACTCCCAACACCCCTCAAATACTGCAATGGGATAAAGAATACCGGGGCAGGCCGGTATCAGAAATTCTTTCAAATATTTCGGTTAAAATGTTAAAAGAGGAACTGCGTTTAAACCGAGATAAAAACTATCGGCGATTACTCTTTGTAGATTTTGTAATTAAAAATATTAAGTTCTATCGAGCTTTTTGTACTGTGCAGAAAATGATAGGCTCTGATGCCCATATTTCTTATGTAATGAATGTTTTTCGTTTCAAAAATAAAGAAAGGGAGGGTGGGAAAAGAAGGACTACTGCCAGATCCTCGAATTCAGAGAAAAAAGAAAGTACCGCAACAAAATCCCTGGTTAAGCAAGTGCGTTTATATATCCTTCGAAATCTTCATAAGGAGCTTCCTTCCCTTAAAGAATTGGGACTTATCCACCGTACTAATAAAACGAAGCTCAAAGAAGAATTTAAGAAGATGTATGGTATCACGATCCCGAGGTTTCATATGCAAAAGAGGCTGGAAAAAGGCGCCCTGTTAATCCGTACTACAGAAATACCGATTTCTATCATTAGCCAAAAATGCGGTTTTAAAGATCACTCTCATTTTTCCAGGAAGTTTAGGCTTCAATACGGGAAGACCCCTTCGCAATACAGAATAGAAAATTTCTGGTCATCATCATAACAGAATAGCTTTTAGGCTTTAGCGACCATTTTATTTGAGGTTATTTGATGAAATTTACTATTGTAAATGATCGTAGCCTTTAATAGAAACTACTTTCTTTTTTCCAGTGATGCGCTGGAAATTTACACCCAAGAAAATGACAAATCTTTTTGCGCAGAAAGTAGGAGAAGCCGAAAATCCTTCAAAGAGTAGGTATGTATTAAAACTTAAAACCATGAAAAAGTTAAAAGTAATTTTACCGATGTTGGGAATCATTTTTGCCATAGGATTGACCTTTGCAAGCGTTAGTCCAAAGTCTGATCCAAATGTACAAGCTCAGGATTATGTTCTTGTAGATGGTAATTGGCAGGCCATCCCAGAGCAAGCATGTACGGGAGGTAATGAAACCTGTAGAGTTCAATTTGGAGAAGAAGGACCAATTTATGATCTCTATGACGAAATGGACGTGAATACACGAAAGGATGATAGTGTAGATGGAGAACCCATTTTAATTCAACCTTAGTATTCATTGGAATGGAGATAAAGCACATTGGCAAAAACTGCCAATGTGCTTTTTTTAATGCCTATTTATAAGACTCTAATACACCGTTTCTTTTGGTAGGATCAGAAATGTTTGCTGATATGCTGTACTAAGGTAATTCTGAATAGCTTCATTGATTTCCTCCAGGGATATGAAATTTTTTAAAAGCGAGGGATATTGCAATATCCAATTCTCTGGGTTTTCTTTATTTTTAATGGCCTTTTTAAGGTAGTCTGGCCAGAAATTGAAATAGCCAAAACTATTGATGTTGCGTTGATATTCGTTTAGTTTTAAATCTATTGTAGCATCCAACCAATCTTGGTCGACCCCGGTTTTTCGGAATTTCATAACCTCCTCTTCGGCATAATCAAGCATACGTTGTTCATTGCCCAATTCACTATCAAAATTGACGAAGAATGTATATATCCCTTTTTTTTTATCCAGCCAGTATCCACTAGCCCGTGGACTATATGATCCTATTCGTAACCTTTTATTGATCTGTTCATTAAAACCCGAATTAATGATATCCAGTATCACCTGTGATTTGCTATCGACCGGAGTTTTGATCTTTACAGGATAATAGATTTCTGCAAAAGCCTGATTTAATCTTTCAAGTCTGATGGTATCGTTTCGTTTTCTTAAACTGAACGCTTTTGAAACATGTTCTAGATCATCTTCTTTTTTGGATACAGGCAAGGCTGCAAAATACTTCTGTACTTTTTTAAGCAGTAGGTCAGTAGTAAAGTCTCCGGTTATAATAAAGGTGTAATTCTTAAAATCGGAAAAGTGTTTTTGATATGCACTAAGTAAAAGTTCTCTGCTTATGGTATCTAAAATTTCTTTGTCAACAGATGGGGCATCCGGATACCAGATTTTTTTGATTTCCCCTCGAAAAAAATCCGATCCCCCCCTGATGGCAAGTAAAGCTTTTTCTTTTTCCTTCCAGGAAGTAAAGGCAGCCGTATCTTTATCGGGTAGCTGTATTTTTAGAAAAAATAATTTTAAAAAATCTTCCAAATTCTTCTCCTTAAATGTTCCTTTGATAACAAAATCGTTTTCATCCGTTCCAAAATGGAGTTTTAGATGATGTTCTTCTAAATAGTGAGCCACCTGAAATTTATTAAAACCTCCGGCCCCTGCGTAAGAAGCATAAGAATGGGCTAATATTTTCGATAGTATATTTTTATTGTTATGGCCGGTAACCAGTGGTTTAAAACCCAAAATTTCTATTTGGTTTTTAAATACCTCTGATCTTGGTTTGGAAGGCTTTAACCATACATCAATTCCATTAGTTAACTTAACCCGGGTAACCCCTATTAGGTTTGTGGATGCATCACCTTTAGTATTACTGCCACCACTAAATTTTAAAATACTATCGGATAGTTCCATGTTAAGTATGGGAGGATTGAAAGCGATAGGGGTATTAGCAACCTCTTTTAATAGGTCTATCATTTTCTTTGTACCCGGTAGACTATTTTTAGGGATATTAATGAAAATAAAGTCTTTATTTTCAAGTAGGCTGGCCTTCTTATCGGCAAATTGCTGTACCTCGCTTACTTTTATCGCAGATAAAAGATCATAAAGTTCTGTTTGTGTTTTCGTAGAAGGCACGGCAGATCCTTGAATAAAATTATCAAGGTAAGCCTCGGCAAGGTTTACATTGTTTTTGTAAGCCATGCTAAATTCTGATTTTAGTAGTTTCCGGGCTTCTTGTACTTCCTGATCTGTTATTCCTGAAAATAATGATTTATATCCCGTTAAGGCAGCATAAATCTGTTTATCAATAGCTGTGGGATGATCATCTAAATTTACCTCCATAGCCGACACTACTACCTGTTCTTTAAAACCATTAGATGTGGTATGCCGGTTTATATAATTAGCGAAGGGAGGATCATACTGTTTCTGAAATTTTTGAGACCGCTTTTCAGCTATATAATTAACCATTTTTTGCAAAAACATATGATAAAAATCTCTTTTTGAAATTTTATTATAATCGTGATTTTTCTCCTTTATAAACATCGTTAACCTTCTCCCGGGATCAATACTGTCTTTAAATGTTACATATTGATTATTTCCTTTAAGCTCAATTGCGAATCTTTTTATAATATCTTCATCATCTTTCTGGTTTTTTGGATTGTTTAAATCCGAAAAATTTTTCTCAATCAAGATTTGAATACTGTCAAGATTTATATCCCCAACGATAATCGCAGCTTGCCTATCAGGCCTATACCAATCTTTATAGAATTTCTTTAATGGGCCCATGTTGAAATGTTTAAGTTTTTTTACCAATCTTTCCTTGGAGTATATTGGAAATTCAACATTTTGTAATAGTATTTCTCCATACTTCTTATTCAGCCATTGCTGATAAGGATTCTTAGTTCTCATTTCCCCCAGAACGGCACCCCGTTGAACAGCTACCTGAGATTGATCAAACTTTATTTCTGCTGCCCAGGATTTTAGTGCATTTAATCCTAATGCTATTTTTTCATTATTAGCATCGGGGATAACGATCTGGTATTTCGTAACAACTTGTCCTGTTTGGGCTCGAGGGATCATCCCTTGATACTTTACCCTGGCATGAAAATCAGTTGGATTCTTATTAAATAGCGCTACATGTTCCAGAAGATGGGCATATCCTTCCTGGGATCGCGTCTCGAAAAAGGAACCTGCTTTGACGGCAAGCTTCATATAGACTTCCTTTTTAGGCTCTTGGGTTTTCTTTATATAATACGTAAAGCCATTATCCAGGGTTCCATACCGCACACTGTTGTCTAATGGAATGGGATCATTAGTTACCTGAGGGGGGAAGGATTGAGCAGCCAACCCCCAGGTATGAAGTTTGAGGATTAGGATCATCGCGATAGATATACATTTTTTAATAGCCATCATTCTGGGTTAAATTTGGATTTTTAATAAGCTCCTGGGTGGGAATGGGATATAAGAGATCACCGGAATCCCATAATGGGTCTGACCCGAAAACAGACTGCGCTCTTTTGCTTCTTTTAAGATCGAGCCAACGATGTCCCCACTCGGTAAAAAGCTCTTTTTGTCGTTGGATAAATAGTTCATCCAGTAGCATTGTTTCTGATTGTGCTTCAAAGGGGAGCAAGTCTGCCCGTTCACGGATGACGTTTAAATCATTTTGTGCTTCAGACAATTTTCCTTGATATACTCTTGCTTCGGCCCTTATTAAATATTGCTCTGCTAATCGTAACACCATTGAATATTCTATAATTGGAAAATCGGAACTGGTGCGTATTTTATATTTATGGGCGAAATACGCGTTTAGGGATTCGTTATATCCAATCCAGTTTGCAAGACGTTTATCTTCTTCCTGAAATGTATTTACAAGCCCTTCTCGCAGTTGTATACTGGCAAAAAAGGAAAAGACAGGATCGATAACAAAAATGTTTCCGTCATTGGTATTAGTGGCTATCCCACCGCCTCCAATGGGCGAAATTTGCCAGATGGCCTCACGACTATTCGCTAGAAATACGGTATTTAAACTATCCAGTATTTGATAAGTGGAAGATTCGTTTATCACTTCAGTACTAAGCATTTCAGCCATTTGCCATTCTTCATTATATAAATAGACCCTTGCCAACAGCGCCGTTGCGGCAAATTTATTTGCAGTGATTCTTTCTCCGGTGCGGTAAGAGGGATTTAAAACTTCAGAAGAAAATTCAAGATCATCAATAATCTGTTGATACACTATTTCGACACTTGATTTTTCAGCAAGGGCATTACGCTCATAGTTTGTGGTAAGGATTAAGGGAACTGATCCATAAAGGTTCACCAAATTAAAATAAGTAAAAGCCCTCACAAAGCGAGCTTCTCCTTCCAATTGAATGGCCAGGTCGGGAGCTATTTTCTCTGAATTGTACAGTCCTTCCAGGCATGCATTGGTCATATAAATGATATTATAGGCACTGGACCATAATTCCAGATTATAGGAGTTTTCGGGATTAATTTGGTGTTCCTGAAACTCCATCCTGTCCAGATTGGAAGTATTAATGTTTTGGATATTATCTGACGATAAACCTGATACTACCGAAATGCTATTCCAGGAGCCGTTTGAGAAAGCCGACAGGTACAATTGGTTGTAAATACCTGTTAAGGCACTAATAGCGGTTTGCTCACTATCAAAGACCTGGCTTCGTACCAGTTTATTGGTAGGAACATCTATAGATACCAAATCCTCACAGCCAAAATGTAACACTACAGTTAGCGCAAGGAGTATTTTTACGATTGTTCGATTAGATTTCATATACTGGATTTTAAAATTTTAATTGTAATCCTCCTGAGATGGTACGAAGATTACTAATAGATGATCCGCCTACCGGAGATTCCGGGTCTAAGCCTTTATAAGAGGTAAGCGTGATAAGGTTTTGAGCATTGAGAAATAACTGGCACTGTTGAAGCCCTAGTTTTCCGGCTATTTTTTCCAGGTTGTAAGAAGCGGCCAGGGTTTTTAAGCGAAGGAATGAACCATCCTGGTTAAAGACCGAACTATTTAGCGCATTGCTGTATGCCACGCTACCCTGATAAGAAGTAGTGGGAATTTGCAAGTTAGGCTCACTTAGATAAAAAGCTAGTATATTACTTGTGCGGCCGGCATTAAGATATGATAGTCTACCAGGTTGTTTTACAAACTCCCAAAGGAATTGAAAATGAAAATTTTTATAGGTAATATTATTGCTAATGCCTCCAAAGAATTCGCGGTTACGATCTTGAATATTTATTCTGTCTTGTATATCTAGCCTTCCGTCTTCATTAACATCTTGAAAAGTGTATAAACCGGTTTCCGGGTCTACTCCCGTATAATTGTAGTTTAAAACAATGTTAAGCGGATACCCTACTTTATATACATTGGCATAGGAAGATTGTTCTATCTCTGGATAACTAATAAGCTCATTTTTTTGTCTGCTAAGGTTAAAAGAGGTTGTCCAACTAAAATTGTTATGACGAATATTGTAGGTGGTAAACTCTACTTCAATCCCCCTGTTCTCAACGGTAGCAGGAAGGTTTGCCTGTACCGTCTGAAATCCTGTGATGGCGGGCAGGGGATAGCCTACCAATTGATTGGAAGAACGATTGCGGTACCAGCTGAAACTAAAATTTATCCGATCATTTAAAAGGCCCAGTTCCACGCCGGCTTCTAATTTCTTGTTTACCTCCCAGGAATAGTCTGGATTGGCAAGGGAGGTGGGGTATAATCCACCGGGGCCCCTGGTCGCTTCATAAGCATCCAAATAGCCATAATCACCAATCTGGTCATTTCCTGTACTTCCGTAACTTCCCCGTAGTTTTCCGAAGGATAAAAAGGAAAGCTGATTTTCGATAAATTGCTCTTCGGTAAAAATCCAGGCTACCCCTACAGCACCAAAATTAGAAAACCTGTTGTTGGGGCCAAAACGGCTGGAACCATCCCTTCTTGCGGTTAGATTTACATAGTATTTTTGATCCCAGTTAAAACCAAACCGGGAGAACAAAGCGGCATAGCGGTATTGGGTACTTGCGCTTTGAGCATTGATGATCATTTCAGCTGCGGCCAGATTCCCTATAAGGGATTCTGTGGCATAGCCCGTTCCCTGCAAGCTCTCGCGAGAAGAGTTTTCTGCCTGTAATGTTGCTCCCAGTATAAAATCACCTTCCAAATGTCCAAACTTGGAGTGATAAAGAAGTTGCGGCTCCACTATCCACGAGGTTCTACTGGTATTTAAGTGGGCAGACCTGTTTTGGGGATTCTCTGCCGGGTTATACGACCTTCCTGGTATTTTTCTTAATTCGTCTGTGGTATAATTGGTGTACCCCAAACTGGTTTTTAATTGTAAGCCTTGTAAAACCTCATAAGAAAGATAGGTATTAGCTATAAAACTACGGGTCTGTGTATTGCTATCATTAAAATAGCCCTCTAACGGGTTGGGAATGCCGGCAGCACTCCAATCTTCCCAGTGTAATGATCCGTCCGGGTTAAATACGGTGGGGGCATTAGGGGGTAACAAAAAAACAGAAGGCCCTAAATTTAAGTTGCCGGCCAGCTCATTATGATCAATTCCATAATTTATGGAAGTTCCCAAATTGAACTTTCGATCTTCCGAATAATGATTTAAGCTAAGATTGCCGGTGATTTTATGATAATTATAATCTGCCGGATAAATAGTTCCTTGCCGAAGATAAGAGCCTCCTAACCTATAGGAGGTATTTTCACTGCCACCGGTAAAGGAAAGGTTGGCATTGGTCGTTTGTGCTTGACCGCCAAATACAAAATCCTGCCAGTCGGTATAGCGATCCTGGTCCCAGAGCAGTAAATCATAAGCATTATTTGCCGTGGGTTCTATCCCGTCATTTTCAAAAGCTTGCTGTCTTAGTTGTAAATACTGTGGGATGGTTAGTAGATCTAACCTTCGCGGTACGGTAGAGATCGCGGTATAGACTCTGGCTTCTAGACCGGTACCGATTTTATTTCCCGATTTGGTGGTAATAAGTACCACCCCATTGGCACCCCTGGAGCCGTAGATTGCCGTGGCATCGGCATCCTTTAAAACTTCGATGCTTTTTATATTTGAAGGATTTAGATTATTTAAAGGATCGATACCTGACGAACTTAATAGGGAATTGCTTTCGGTAGGGATGGAACTTATAGGTACGCCATCAATGATATACAAAGGATAATTTCCTTCTTCCCGAAGGCTGTTTGTTCCCCTGATTCTTATGGTAGCAGCCGCCCCAGGGTTTGCGCCGCCCATAGTAACCTCTACCCCAGCCATTCTTCCCTGTAATGCTTGCAGCGGACTAATGACCGGTTGGTTTTCTATTTCCTCGGCCGTGACTCTCGCAATATTTCCTGTGCTTTCCCTTCGGGTGGTATTATAATAGCCGGCATTGATTTGTACTTCACCCAGGGCGGCGATATCTTCTTCCAGTTGAATATTGATTACCTCTCGACCGTCTATGGGTACTTCCCGGGTTTTAAAGCCGATATACGAAAAAACCAAAGTAGCGTTTGCGGAAGCAGTAATACGATATTCACCGTCCAAGTTGGTGACCACACCCCGTTTGGTATCTTTTAAAATAATACTAACGCCCGGAATGGAAAGGCCGTTTTGATCTGTTACCGTCCCGGTAATTACTTGTTGTTGCAAGAGCAGGGGAGTAGGGTTTGCGGCGTGTGCAGCTTTGGGCAGGAGCAAGAGTATCCCGCCTATAATTATTAGCGCCACGTATGTATGGCACGAGTAATTATTTTTCATAATTTTACGTGTGATTTAAATGAAACAATGTTTTATTTAAGCTTAAGCCTTCCCCGTCCAGACGCCAATCTCACGGGGGAAAAGCTTAGAGCTTAATTCAAATTATCCCTATCCTCTAGATAAAGGAGTAGGGGCATGACGGCTCCCTATAGCCGAAATTGCGATAGTAACAATGTTCCCAAAGCCCTTAGGCTTTTCCCAACCCACACTGTACAAAATAGGGTTAACAGCACCCACGGGATGATGTAAATTTTAGCCTGTCCCGCAACAAGCTTACCATTAGACATAAGATGTGATAACCAAAACTGTATATTTTGGGATTGCGAGACTTAAAAATTATAGAAAATCACTTTGAAAATTATGAAGAGAAACGGCCCGATGTGCGAAAATAAAAAAGGGCGTGGCTCAACTTACCGAATAGAGGTACTGGTATACCTTGGAACAATAAGTTATAAGCTCACGCCCCCGGGGCCGTGAGCATTTCACCTATCATCTCGTTCCTTAAAAATTACCAGTTTTCTATTCGAGATTCAAAGCGAATGCTTCTAATATTTTTACTTAAAGAAGTTTCGCAAATATATTATATATCAGGTAAATATAAAGAACTTTATTTAACAACAAAAAAATAATTTGATGTATTTTTTGTTGTTAAAACTTTTGGTCAATTTGATTATGGCCAATTATCGCGATAAATTATTGTTACAAGAGCTTGGAAAAAGGTTGAAAACCCAAAGACTCAAAATGAAATTAGAAATTAAGGATGTTTCTGAAAAGACAGGATTTTCAGCTTATACAATTAGGAATGTTGAATCAGGAAATGAAACTACAATTTCTTATTTTACTCAAATCTGCAAAGCCATTAATATACATCCTAAGATTATTTTTGATTTTCCAATGGAATTAAAATCTCGAAATGAGGCCTCTCCTGCCAGAGTGGAAAAAACTAGATTAACTAATAGAATAAGAG
Source organism: Zunongwangia profunda SM-A87 (assembly GCF_000023465.1). NCBI lineage: Bacteria > Pseudomonadati > Bacteroidota > Flavobacteriia > Flavobacteriales > Flavobacteriaceae > Zunongwangia > Zunongwangia profunda. Next base: position 3,704,720 of record NC_014041.1, on the reverse strand, counting down.
ATTTTATTAAAGCCAATTATTTTTCTGAATATAGAGGTGCAGCCGATGTTAAAATAAAACTTGAAAGTGATTATAATGTAAAAACAACTTCAGCTGCTGTTTCTGTAATTCTTTCAAGGTTAGTTCTAACAAAAGATCTGATATCAAAAGAAATAGGAGGAAAGAAAATGTATGCAAAAAAATAAATTGTTGTGGATTTTTTACTTTAATTTCTATAGTTGAAGGTGGGGGGTACAATAAGCAAATTTACTGGACTATATGTTAAGTAGATCAATTTGCTGAGGTTCTAAATAAAAAGAGTAAATAGTAATCTACCCGAGTTTGATTTCTCCTGATTATAATTATCCGTTTTTTCTTCATTTTACGGGAAACCGTATTTTTTCTATACGCGAGGTTAGTATATTTATAGTGTTGATATCCAGGAAATAATTATAATAAATAATTATTTTTATATGGAAATTACGAGTTGTGCTACATTATGAAAAAATGCTATAATTGTCGAATTCCAATGTCTGATTTAGAAAAATCTAATCGGACAAAAGAACATATACCAGCGAAAGCATTTTTCGTTGGATATCCAATTGACTATAAAAATCAGAGAAAAACAGTTCCAGCTTGCAGGACTTGCAACGAGGAATACGCAAAAATTGACGATGAATTAAGAGATGTAATCGGAATCCTAAATAACGGAGAAAAGCACAAATCGGAATTGACCCAAAAGTCGGTTAAAAAACTTCTATCAAACAAAAAGACGCTGGACGAAAAAATGCACATAGAAAATGATGGAATTTCATTTTCATTTAGTGTAAATATTTTAGACCAACTTCATAAAAAAAATTTCAAAGGAATTTACTATCTGACTAAAAATGAACCTTTATCTGACGAATATAAATTAGACGTTTATTCGGACGGACACGATGAAAGGAAATTAGATTTAGGATTTACTTTTTTAGAAGAAATCGAAAAATTAGGAAATTGGGATAAATCTGGACATAGTGACATTTTTAGATTTAAACTGGCATACTTTGATTTAGAAAAGGATAAGCTGACTGAATTTAAAGCTGATTGCGAGAATCCACTTTTTTTGGTTTCAGCAATGGAATATAATAACACAATTGTTTCGGTGGTTGTTGCAGCAAAACCCGAAATTCAAAAAATAACGTAGCACAACACCGGCTATAGTTCATTGCTTCTGACTTTCCTCTCGGAAAGTCCTCGCAAATTTGCTATCTTCGGTTTACGGCGGAAAATCCTCGCGGATTTTCACGCAACGAAACCATAGCCCAACCGTTAGTAACAATATTAATATGAAGGATAAAGTTTTTTGCAAAGTTTGTAAAGGAGATAGAAATCATACTGAAATACACAATATAGAAGAACGCGGTGGTGAAGAAGAAAGTGATTTTCAGTACATCCATAAATTTTCATTAATTAAATGTAATGGATGTGATAATATTTCATTTTTAGAAACATACGGAGATACCGAAATGTTCAATCATGTAGGACCGTATGGAGAACAAGAATATTATGATGAGAAAACAGTATATCCTACCTATTTAAAAAAAGGGGAGGAAATTTATTATAAACATCATTTACCGAAAAAAATTAGATTAATCTATTCAGAAACAATATCAGCTTTTAAAGCAAATTCTTCCATATTAACAGCAGGCGGATTAAGAGCGATAATAGAAGCAATTTGTAATCATTTAAAAATTTCTGGTAACAATTTAGCGGAAAGAATAGATGGACTTAGTAAAAATGGACATTTAACAACATCCGAATCTAAAAGATTACATTCCATTAGATTCTTAGGAAATGACGCTCTCCACGAAATGGAAGTTCCCAAAGAGGAACATTTATATTTACTGTTAGGAATCATTAATCATCTACTTACCAACCTTTTCATTAATGATAAAATTATGAAAGGGAAAGTTGAAACTATGGTAGATACTTATGATGAATTTGTCAGAGCAATCGAAAATAAAATTGAGAAAGATATGATTGGTAAAAAATTTACTCTTTCAGAAATCTTAAAAAAATCAAAAAGACAACTTACCAAAAAAAATCTGAATGATTTCGAAGATAAACTCATAAAGGACTTAAATGGCGGAGAAATAAAATTTTTAAAAGTAGTAAAGGAAAAAGATAAAACCTTTTATGAAGTTGTTGAAAAACCGATGCTATTCAATTTTGGGATAAATTAATATAGTTGCCAACATCGGTTATAGCAAATAGCGGGTTTTGACGAAAAAATGTAATTTAGAAAACTAAGAAATAATAGGTTAATCCGACAAGACCGCATCCCTCCGAGAACTGGCGATAATGGAAACCTTTGGCTACAAGTTTAAAAAAATTGTAGTTTTATAACCACAATCTTAACTAACCGATACTTGATATTTAAAATAATTAAGAATCCAAAATCAAAAGCTTATAATGAAGTTGTTGCTCTTGGAGATAAAAATTCTAAAACACTTGGTTTTTTACCACATTCTGCATTTGCAAAATATGCGAGAGAAGGAAAAATAATCGGGGCTTATCCAAATGGTTCTAAAGAATTAATTGGTTATATTTTATACAGAGTGTCGTATAATAAGGTTACTATAGTTCATTTATGCATACCAGAAGAACATAGAAAAGGAAATACTGCATCAAAGCTTGTCAGACATTTAAAAGAAAATACTACACAGTATGATGGTATCCGACTTAGCTGTAGAAATGACTATAAAATTGATCGTCTATGGGAAAGTCTCAATTTTGTACCAATTAAAGAAAAACCTGGTAGAGGTAAAGAAAAGTTGGCTCTAACCGTTTGGTGGTACCCTCACCATCATAATGACCTTTTATCCCAAATTTCAGATTATGAATTAAAAAATAAGATCGTAGCAGTAATCGATATGAACGTTTTTCTGGATATTAAAGACGAAAGAGAAGAAGAAAGCTTAGCATTAAAAAGTGATTGGTTATTAAGTGAGGCAATACTTTATTATACAAGAGAAATTCATAATGAGATAAATAGAGGGAATTCTAGCGAAATAAAGAAAAGCAGTAGAAAATTATTAAACTATTTTACAGAGTTACCTTTCAAAGAAGAACAAGAGTTTAAAAAAATACTTGAAAAACTTGAACATGAGTTTCCTGCTATAAGTAAGAATGATAAATCAGACTTAAAACATTTAGCGTATTCAATTATCGGAGGCGCACAATTCTTCATTACAAGAGACAAAGAACTTTTACAAAGCAAAAAGTTCTTCACTAAGTATGAATTAAAAATATATCGCCCTAGTGAATTTATAACACGTTTGGACGAAAATATTCAAGTTTCCAAATATAAGCCTCAGAGACTAATAGGCACTAATATAAAGTCTCAAAGAATAACAAGTGATAATATTGATTATTTCACGAGGAAATTTCTTAAACCGGATGAAAAAATTAATCACTTTCAAAAAAAAATCAGGAAAGCTTTATCATCTCCACATGAATATGAGTTAATTACAATATCCAAATCTGAAGAAATACTAGCTTTAGTAATTTTTGACCGTAGTGAAAATGAGAAATTGTCGATACCAATTTTCCGTTTCCTAAATAATAGCTTGAGAATAACTTTATCTAAACATTTATTATTTAAAGCAATCTTGACATCCACAAATGAAAATAGATCTTTGATTGAAATCTTAGAAGTATACATAGATGAGGAATTATCCAATTCTCTAAAGGAAGCTAGATTTATAAAAACAGAAGAAAAATGGAAGAAAATTAACCTTCAAAAAATAATTGATTTTGGAAATATAAAAGAATTGATTTCAGAAATGGAATATGAAGAAATTGAAGATAGTTTAATTTTGGATCCAGGGGATGAAAATTATGAATTTCAAAAAAAATATAACCTAGAAAGACATTTATCTCCATTAAAAATCCAAGATCTCGATATTCCTACTTTTATAATATCGATAAAAGCAGTTTGGGCAGAGCAATTATTCAATGACCGCTCCAATGAAAAGCTACATTTGTTTGAGTCTAAAAATGAACTTTTATTAAATAGAGAAAATGTTTATTATAGATCATCTTCAAGAAATTTAAGCGCTCCTGCAAGAATATTATGGTATATAAGCAAAAACCCGATAACAAAGGAAAAAGGCCATATTAAAGCTGTTTCGTACATAGACGAAATCTTTATCGATGATGCTAAAAAGCTATTTAAACAATTTAAGCAATTGGGTATTTATAATTGGAAAGATATTCAAAAGACCATAGATAAAAATGGAAAGATTATGGCTTTTGTGTTCTCGGATACAGAACTTTTCAAAAGACCTGTAGATCTAAAATTCATTAAAGGATTATTAAAAACAAAAGAAGAAAAGAAGTTTATGCCTTTATCACCAACCAAAATAAAAACTGAAACGTATCTTGCGATTTATAAGAAAGGGTTGCTGTAATGAATAAAAAAATTTCTCCAGAAAATATACTTCTGATTTCTGTTAAACCAGAGTTTGCCGAGAAAATTTTGAGAGGTGAGAAAACTATTGAATTAAGAAAATCAGCTCCCAAAAAAGTAGATATCGAAGATTACATTTTAATTTACGTGACCTCCCCGGTAAAAGAGCTATGGGGTATTTGTAAAATTAACAAGATAATCAAAGACAATCCCGTAAATTTTTGGAATAATCACGGCTCAAAAACTGGTGTTTCAGAGAGTCAATTTAAGTCCTATTATAAAACTAATAAAAATGCATTTGGGATTGAATTGAAAGAAATAAGAAACTTCTCAAAATTTTCCATTGAGTTAAAACATTTGAAAAAAGCCTTCCCTACTTTTATGCCTCCACAAACCTATTCTTACGTTAAAAGAAATCAGATTAACTTTGGCATTTTGAAACAAATTCTAAACAAGATCGAGGACAAGCCAATTTTCAACAAAGGCGGGTAATCGCAAATAATCGGCAACGGTAGATAGGAAACAGTTAACTTGACCAACAAACCAATACTAAATCGACAAACGCGTGTCCCAAACTCCGCCAACTGCCGATAGTATGCCGAGCAAGCAATGACCGGCCTACAGGTGCTCATTAAGTCTCAACCTTTAGAATCCTTTAACATTAGAAAGATTTTTACTAAATTGCCACAGCTTCCCTACCCTACTTCGGAAGCACAATAATTACTTCATACCCGAATCTTAATAATGGCCAAAAAGAAAACGACCAAAGAAAAATCGATTGAAGAAAGTCTGTGGGATGCTGCCAATAAATTGCGTGGCTCCATTGAACCTTCTGAATACAAGCACGTAGTACTGGGGCTTATCTTCCTGAAATTTGCCAGTGATAAATTTGAAGTGCGCCGCGAGGAACTTATTGCCGAAGGCAAAGAAAAGTACCTTGAGATGAAAGACTTCTACAATATGAAGAACGTCTTTTTCCTGGCAGAAACTTCCCGGTGGAATTATCTTATTAAAAATGCGAAACAGGACGATATTGCCTTAAAGATTGATACTGCCTTAAACCAGATCGAAAAGAACAACCCTTCTCTAAAGGGAGCTTTGCCCGATAATTATTTTTCCCGCTTGGGACTGGATAAAAGTAAATTATCGGCTCTTTTGGATACCATCAATAAAATAGACACGCAAAAAGACAAATCCCAGGATATTGTGGGGCGTGTATATGAATACTTCTTATCCAAATTCGCTTTGGCGGAAGGTAAAGGAAAGGGAGAGTTCTATACACCAAAAAGTATTGTAAACCTTATTGCGGAAATGATCGAACCCTATAAAGGGATTATTTACGACCCGGCTTGTGGTTCCGGTGGTATGTTCGTGCAGTCTATTAAGTTTATCGAAAGCCATCACGGGAGCAAACGGGAAATTTCCATTTACGGCCAGGAATACACCAATACTACTTACAAACTGGCCAAAATGAACCTTGCCATTCGCGGGATATCCGCGAACCTGGGTGATAAAGCGGCCGATACTTTTAGCAATGACCAGCATAAAGATTTGAAAGCAGATTATATTATGGCCAATCCGCCATTTAACCAAAAGGATTGGCGCGGGCCGCAGGAATTAATCGATGATCCCCGCTGGCAGGGTTATGAAGTGCCTCCTAAAAGCAATGCAAACTATGGGTGGATATTGAATATGGTTTCTAAACTATCAGATGACGGGGTTGCCGGATTTATTCTGGCCAACGGAGCGCTTTCTGGCGGCGGGGAAGAATATAAAATCAGGAGAAAGCTGGTGGAAAACAACCTGGTGGAAGCTATTATTATCCTGCCACAAAATATGTTTTATACCACCAATATAAGTGTAACCGTTTGGATCCTGAATAGAAATAAAACTGCGCATACCCGTTCTATTGGAGATGAAGAACGCCATTATAGAGATAGGCATGAAGAAGTGCTTTTTATGGATTTGCGGCAGAATGGAGAGCCGTTTGAGAAAAAGTTTATCCAGTTTAGTGGAACGCAAATTAAAGATATTGCCAGGACTTACCACGATTGGCAACAGGAAGACACGAATTATAAAGATATCCCGGAATATTGCTACAGTGCTACTAAAGCCGATATTGAAAAGAAAGACTTTTCCCTGGTGCCCAGCAAGTATATCGAATTTGTAAACCGCGATGAAAATATCGATTTTGACACCAAGATGGCAGGTTTACAAACGGAACTCACCGATTTACTACAACAGGAAGAGGATTCTAAAAAGGAATTGTTGGACGTTTTTAAAGAGCTGGGGTATGCCATCAAACTATAGGCCTATAGGCGATTACATCCAAAAATTAAAGGTCAGAAATTCAGAGGATAGATATTCTGAACTTTTGGGTATTAATATAGATAAGTTCTTTATGCCTTCAGTAGCCAATGTTGTAGGTACTAATCTCTCCAGGTACTTAATTGTTGAACCTGGGCAATTTGCCTGTAACCGAATGCACGTTGGCAGGGATTATAGAATTCCAGTCGCACTTTCAGAAAAAGAAAAACCTTTTATTGTCTCACCTGCTTATGATGTCTTTGAAATCAAGGATCCTTCTATATTATTACCTGAATATTTGATGATGTGGTTTCGTCGTGCTGAATTTGATAGAAATGCCTGGTTCTACACAGATGCCGATGTGAGAGGCGGTTTAGCCTGGGATGCCTTTTGTAGTATTGAACTCCCTGTCCCTTCCATAGAAAAACAACGGGAAATTGCAAGGGAATATAATGTGGTTAAAAACCGTATTAAATTAAATGAAGAAATAAACCAAAAGCTGGAAGAAACCGCCCAGGCACTTTATAAACATTGGTTTGTTGATTTTGAATTTCCTAATACAGAAGGAAAGCCTTATAAATCTTTCGGTGGGAAACTGATTTATAATGAGGAGCTGGATAGAGAGATTCCGGAGGGGTGGATCGCAAGTAGCATTGATGAAATTTGTGATATCCAAGATGGAGATAGAGGGAAAAATTACCCGAAAAAAGAGGAATTCTCTGATGATGGTTATTGCCTATTTTTAAATGCTGGAAATGTAACAAAATCAGGTTTTGATTTTAGTAATAATAGCTTTGTGAATAAAGAAAAGGATGAATTACTGCGAAAAGGAAAATTAAAAAGAAAAGATGTTGTGATGACCACTAGAGGTACGGTTGGGAATATAGGTTACTACAATGATAAATTAGATTTTGAAAATGTTAGGATTAATTCGGGAATGGTGATTTTAAGAAATCCGAAGATTTCATTCTTTTTATATACGAAAATGAAAAGTGCGGAAATGAAAGATCTTATTATGAATCATTTATCTGGATCTGCTCAGCCACAATTACCTATAACAGATATTAAAAGGATGGAATTTCCTTTGCCTAGAAAAGGAAGTAATCTAATTGAAAAATTTAATTCAAAAGTTACACCGTTGCAAAATTCAATAGACGATAAAAATTTGCAAATTAGATATTTAAATCAACTTCAAAGTCTTTTCCTTTCAAAAATGGCAAGGGTAGAAGAAAATAAATTAGCATAAACTACAAGGAATGACAGAAAAAATTACAGTAGATAAAAATAAGAATGTAGCAAACATTCCATTTCATTCACTATCACCTGTAATAGATTCTGAGAAACACAAGTCCTATTGTGATGCTCTTGAATGGGCTCTAACCAATAGAAAAGAAAAAGATATAAAAAATGTGGCATTAACTGGAACTTATGGTTCCGGTAAAAGCAGTATTCTCAAAACTTTTCAAGAAACGAGAAAAAATAAGTTTGAGTTTTTAAATATATCTTTAGCCACTTTTAAAGAAGAGAAAAAAAATGACGATGATAAATATGCCCATTTAAGGAGTGAAGTTATAAATAGTGACAAGCTTTCAAAAAATGATCAGCTGAGATTAATAGAGTTAAGTATTCTTCAACAGATATTTTATCATGAAGAGTCTGATAATATACCTGATTCCCGATTCAAAAAAGTAAAGAGTTTAAAGCCACAGAAAGTAAAGGAAACTACATGGTTAATATTTTGTGTTATTTTCACGGTTTACATCTTTTTTAATTTTCATTCACTTAGGATTTTAATGAATTTTCCTGAGCCAAAAGCTTGGTTTGGCAATATACTGCAAGGATTATTAGCTATTGGCGTCTTAATTTTTTGTTTTCTTCTTCTTCAGCGTATAATAGAATTCGCCCAAAAGCTTACAATAAGTAAGCTAAATTTCCAAAATATTGAAATACAGGTAGCGGAAAAAGTTGACAAATCTATACTCAATAATCATTTGGATGAAATTTTATACTTCTTTGGGGAAACAAAATACAATGTGGTTATTATTGAAGATTTGGATCGTTTTCAACAAACAGAAATTTTCACTAAACTTAGAGAAATCAATCTACTTATTAATAATTCTAAAGCAATTAATCGTGAGGTGGTATTTGTGTATGCTGTTAGGGATGAAATGTTTACTGATGATGATAGAGTAAAATTTTTCGATTTTATAATTCCAGTTATACCCGTAATTAATTTTTCAAATTCTAATGTGCAATTAGCTAACGCAGTAAAGAATCTGGGATATCAAATTTCATCAGATCTAATTAACCAGATTGCTTATTACATAGACGATATGAGATTACTTTATAATATTGTTAATGAGTTTCATGTCTACTATCAAATACATACTAGCGAATTTTTAGATAAACTTTTTGCCATAATTGTCTATAAAAATAAGCATCCAAAAGATTTTGTTTTATTAGCCAAAGGAAAAGGACTTTTGTTTCAAATTTTAACAAAGAATAAAAAAGAATGGTTAGAATCGAAACTTAAAGAAATTGATCAGAAACTTCTTGCATATAAGAATGAGATTGAAAAAATAATCACAATTTTCCCACAAACGTTAGACCAGTTAAAGAGTATTTATCTTTTAGAATATATTAATAACTTTCAGGATTTCAGTGCATTTAAAATTGAAAATAAAAAAATACCACTTTCAGAAATGCGAAAGGATGATAATTTCGAAAAGCTTATAAAATTAAATAATGTTGAATATTATTATCAAGCTAATTATACACAAAGTAAAAAAATAAGTTTTCAGGAAATTGAGGATAAAGTTGATGATTTTGAATCTTACGAGCAAAAGAAAAAACTAATCCAAAAAAAGAGTTCAGATGAACTGGAAAATCTAAGAGGAAAAATTAAAGAATTAGAAAAGGATAAAATATCCGTCAGGGGTAAAAAAATTAAATATTTAATCAATCAAAAAGAAATATTATTAGAATCAAAGAGTAAACAGGAGCAACTTATATCAATGTTTTTGAGAGAGGGATATATTGCTGAAGATTACTTAGATTACATATCTTATTTCTACCCCGGCAGTATTTCTGAAAAGGATTTTCGATTCTTATCAAATGTTAGAAATGAAGATCAAACCGAATTTGATTACCATCTGGATAATTTAAGTAACCTAATAAATGAAATCGGAGTGTATGAATTTCAAAAAAGTGTAATCTTAAACTATGATTTAGTTGATCATTTAATTGAAAACGATGATTTTACGGAGAAAAAAAAACAGACATTTATCCTTATAGCTAATGAATCTGAAATTTCAGTTAATTTTTTTAGAGGTTATATTAAAGTTGGAAAAAAAATAGAGAAGTTTATTTATTTACTGTGTAAAAGGTGGCCGAATATTTGGAATTCCTTAAATAATCATTCTTCTCTTGATGAAGATGAAAAAATCGAATATTTGAAACTGATTTTAAATTATGCCGAAATTGATGATTTAAAAATAATTTCAGAGAAATCACAACTAAAAAATGACATTGAAACTAATTCTGAATTCCTGAATTTAATTTTTGATGTTGAGAAGCTGATACAAATAATAAAGGAATTAAAAATTAAGTTTCAAAATGTGGACTTCACTGGCGCAACAGAAAAAGTGAAAGATTTTATTTATGAGAATGACCACTATGGTATAAATATTCCGATGATTGAATTGATGATGAAAAATTTTGGAAACTTCAGTCAAGACGAATTTAATAAAAGTAACTATTCAGCTATTTTAAATTCAGAATGTGATTCTTTAATTGAATACATTCAAAGTTATATTAATACTTATGTGAAAAATGTGTTTTTAGAAATACCTGAAAATTCTCAAGAAAGAGAAGATACTTTAATTAGCCTTCTAAATAATGATCATGTGACTTTACAATATAGGAAAGCTGTCGTTAAAAAAGTTGACACTAAAATTATTGATCCAAATGAATTGATATCAGAAGAAATGATACATTTTATTTTGGAAGAAGGAAAATTAATTCCTAGTTGGAAGAACATACTTTATTTTTATAACAAAACAAACGGTCAGTTTGAAGACCACCTAAATAAATTTCTTAATAGTGAAAACAATTTTAAAGAATTAATAGAAGAAAAATTAAAACCTAGTGGAAATGATGAATTAAAAAAGTTTATTAGAAATTTTATTCTTAATGAAAATGTAAGTTTAGATTTTTATCAAAAATATTTAAATAGTTTTCCAGTAAATTTTAAGGATTTAAACTTTGAATCTCTCCATTATGATAAAGTAAAATCTTTAGTAAATAAAGATAAACTCTCTTTTACAATTAAAAATTATAATCGTTTAAGAGAGAATTTTAAACCGCTACACTTAACGCTAATTGAAAATAACACAACTTTTTTCTTTGATTTAATTAGGGAAATACGTTTGAATGCAGAAGATGTGAATTCTTTATTAGGGCATTCTGATTTCTCCATTTCTAATAAGAAAAAATTAATAGAAAATTTGGATGAATCCATCTATATTTCTGATAGTAAGAGCTTAACTACGCTTGGTAATTTGATCTTAGAGGATTCAAATTTCAGCGAATCTATAAAATTAATTTCCAGTGTATTACTAGAATCTAATTTAAGTTTGGATAATAAGATTTATATATTTAACCGAAAGAGTAATTTATTCAATAGAGAGTTCATTAATGAATTTTTAACTTCTTTAGGAGGAAATTTTAAAGAGTTAAATGAAAAAGGTCCAATGCCATACTTTGAAAAATCTGACCTTTTATTCAATTTTTTTAAATATCTAAAACAAGAAGGCAAGATATCTAAAATCAAACCAAAAAAAGATCTTATTCAAGTTACAACCTTTAGAAAATAAACCATATTTATAAAATCCAATGATAATCTAACCGCTTTCCTATAGCACAAGATAAATAGAACATGAATAAAAATAGCCTACAACATAACCTGGTAGAAGAGCTAAGTCAGCTTATAGAACAGGGGAAACACCAAATCGCGGTACAGGTAAACAGTACCATGACTTTGGTGTTTTGGGAGGTAGGCAAACGTATAAATGAGGAAATCCTGCAAAATGAACGGGCAGATTATGGCAAAAACATTGTGACAACGGTGTCGTCACAATTAAAAAAGCGTTACGGGAATAGCTTTGGGACCCGAAATGTAAGAAGAATGATGCAATTTGCCGAGATCTATCCCGATATTCAAATCGTGGGTTCACTATCAAGACAATTAAGCTGGTCCCATTTTGTGGAACTATTCCCCATAAAAAGCAAAGAAACCAGGAATTTTTATGCTCGCCAGATAGCAGAAGAAGGCTGGAGTGTAAGGGAAACCCGGAAGCAAATAGAACGAAAAGCTTTTGAGCGCAAAGAAATTGCCAACAGTCAGTTGTCACGTTCCGGCACAGACATGCAACATAGTTTTAAAGACCCATATTTCCTGGATTTCTTAGGTTTAAAAGAAGGTTATCTTGAAAATGACCTGGAAGCCACCATTTTAAAAGAACTGGAATATTTTATCCTGGAACTCGGGAAAGGATTTGCTTTTATTGAACGCCAAAAGCGAATGATCATAGACGGGGAAGATTTTTATCTGGACCTGCTTTTCTATCACAGGAAATTAAAACGGCTGGTAGCCGTCGAATTGAAAATAGGCAAATTTAAAGCGGCATATAAAGGGCAAATGGAACTTTACCTTAAATGGCTTAATAAATACGAAAAACAAAACGGGGAAGAATACCCTATCGGGTTAATATTATGTGCTGAAGCCAGTTCAGAACAAATAGAACTTTTAGAAATGGACAAAAACGGGATCATGGTCGCCGAATACTGGACAGAGTTGCCACCAAAAAAAGAACTGGAACAAAAAATACATCACGCTCTGGTCGCAGCGCGGGAACGTATAGCCCAGAAAAAATTACAATAAACCAGGCAGGAATGAATAAAAAGTTTACCGAAGCACAACTGGAAAGCGTTTTTGCCACGCAGCTGGAACAGGAAGGTTATCAGCATCAATTGGGAGGCAGCATATCCCGAAAGGAAGATGAAGTGCTCATTGAAAGTGACCTTCGGAAATTTTTGATGACAAGGTACCGGGAAAACGAGATCACCAAAAATGAAGTGGAATCCATTATTCTTAGGCTCAAAACCCTTCCGGCTTCAGTCCTCTATGAAAGCAACAAAGAGTTTATGCAAATGCTTTCGGATGGTTTTTCGCTAAAGCGGGAAGATCGTTCCCAAAAAGACATCTGGATCTATTTAATTGATTATTCCGCAGAGAACAAAAACACTTATAAATTTGTCAACCAGCTGGAAATTACCGGAACCCAAAAACGTATTCCAGACGGGATACTTTATATTAACGGAATTCCGGTGGTGGTTTTCGAATTCAAAACCGCAATTCAGGAAAATACCAGCATTTATGACGCTTATATTCAGCTGACCGTTCGTTATGAGAGAGATATACCTGAACTTTTCAAGTATAACGCATTTTGTGTGATCAGCGATGGCGTAAATACCAAAGCAGGTTCCTTTTTTGCCCCTTACGAATTCTTCTATGCCTGGCGCAGAATCGCAGGACTGACAAAGCCTGCCTCGCCGTCAGGCAGGGACGTTGATGGCATCGATAGCATGTTTACTCTTATTCAGGGGATGCTGCATCAAAACAGGCTTCGGGACATCATTAAAAACTTTATTTATTTACCGGACAGCTCCAAGAAGGATGAAAAGATCGTGTGCCGTTATCCACAATATTATGCGGCGCGGGCTTTATTTGAGAATATTCAGAAAGCCCAGAAACCGGCTGGAAACGGAAAAGGAGGCACCTACTTTGGAGCCACCGGTTCCGGAAAGAGTTATACGATGCTTTTCTTGACAAGGCTTTTAATGAAAAGCAGCCATTTTGAAAGCCCTACCATTATTCTGATTACAGACAGGACTGATCTGGATGACCAGCTTGCGGCACTATTTACCAATGCGAAAGCCTTTATTGGCGATGATGCCATCGCAAGTGTGGAAAGCCGTGCAGATCTTCGGAAACGAATCAGGGGAAGGGAAAGTGGCGGCGTATTCCTTACCACCATACATAAGTTTACGGAAGACACAGAATTACTTACCAATAGAAGCAACGTAATTTGTATATCTGATGAGGCTCACCGGAGCCAGACCAATCTTGACCAGAAAATAAAGATCACTGAGAAAGGAGTTCAGAAAACTTTCGGCTTTGCCAAATACCTTCACGATTCTCTGCCTAACGCCACGTTTGTAGGCTTTACCGGAACGCCAATAGATGCTACTTTAGATGTATTTGGAAAAGTAGTAGATGAGTATACCATGACAGAATCGGTAAAAGACGAGATCACCGTTCGTATTGTATATGAAGGAAGATCGGCCAGAGTGGCCCTTGAAAATAGGGAATTACAAAAAATTGAAGACTATTATCGTGTTGCTGAGGAAGAAGGGGCCAATGAGTACCAGGTGGAAGATAGTAAAAAGCAGTCGGCAAACATGAATGCCATTCTGGGTGATCCCGATCGTTTACAGGCCATAGCAGAAGATTTTGTCCAGCATTATGAGAAAAGGCTGAAGGAAGGTGCTACCGTAAAAGGAAAAGCAATTTTTGTTTGTAGTAATCGCGAAATAGCTTACGACCTTTATAAAAACATCATAGAACTAAGGCCGGAGTGGGCAAAGATCAGAAAAGCAGAAGAAGGTGCCGAATTAACCGAAAAAGACAGGAAGCAGCTTAAGCCTATTGAGCGGATAAAGATGATCATGACAAGGGGAAAAGACGATCCCAAAGAAATGTATGATTTGTTAGGTACAAAAGAGTACCGGAAAGAGCTGGACCGTCAATTTAAAAATGAGAAATCGAATTTTAAAATTGCTATTGTAGTCGATATGTGGCTCACCGGTTTCGATGTTCCGTTTTTAGATAGTATCTATATTGATAAACCCATCCAGCAGCATAACCTTATCCAGACGATTTCGCGGGTAAACCGGAAGTTCCAGGGTAAAAACAAAGGACTGGTAGTAGATTATATTGGTATTAAAAAACAAATGAATTTAGCACTTGCCAAATACAATAAGGGTGAGCGGCAAAATTTCGAAGATATTGAAAGGTCCCTGAAAATAGTAAGGGACCACCTGGATTTACTGGCCAGGATTTTCCACAAATTTGACAGTTCCGATTATTTCCGGAGTGATCCAGTAAGTCAATTGAACAACCTTAACCAGGCCGTTGAATACGTACAGCAAACCAAAGAGCAGGAAACACGCTTTATGAATTTGGTGAAACGCCTGAAAGCCGCCTATGATATTTGCGCGGGAAGTGAAAAGTTAACTCAGGAAGAACGCGATTACACTCATTTTTACCTGGCTATAAAGTCGATAGTCTTTAAGCTTACAAAAGGGAATGCCCCGGACACGGCCCAGATGAACGCCAAAGTAAGGGAAATGATCAAAAATGCTTTGGCAAGTGAAGGAGTGGAGGAGATTTTTAAAATGGGTGACCAAACCAATAGTGAGCAGGATATATTTGATGAAGATTATTTGGCAAAAATTGATAAAATCAAATTGCCCAATACAAAAATCAAACTTTTACAGCAATTATTGGTCAGGGCCATTGATGAGATAAAGAAGGTGAACAAGGTAAAAGGAGTTGATTTTTCCAGGAAGATGGAAGGCCTGGTCTCCAGGTATAATGAACGGAAAGGAGATGTATTACGCAGTGAAGTTTATGAAGAAATGGCGGAACAGCTTACCGATCTTATCTGGCAGGTACAACAAGAGTTTTCGGCCGGGGAAAAGCTGGGAATTGATTTTGAGGAAAAAGCTTTCTACGACATTTTAAAAGAACTATGTATAAAATATGACTTTCAATATCCTGAAAATAAGCTTATCGAGCTTTCAAAAGCAGTAAAAGATTTGGTGGATGAACAGGCAAAATTTCCGGACTGGAGCAAAAGAAATGACATCAAATCTGCTTTAAAAGTCGGGCTTATCTTATTACTCGACGAACACGGTTATCCCCCGGTGGAACGAGACGAGGTTTATGAAGAAATCTTTGAACAGGCTGAAAATTTTAAGAAGAATAGACCTGCTCAGAGAAATCCCTAAATTTTAAGGCTTAGCAATAACAGTGTAAATATTTACCCGCTCAAATAGTAAAAATACGCTATAAAAATTTATTGAATTTGTATTACTATGGCTTTCGTTAAGACCATTTAGGGAATGACTCATAAATTTTAAGTTTTTCCATGAACCTCTCCATATTATATATGTACTCAAGATCTTCATTATCTGAATTCCAAAAAAATTCACGAAGAATCGCTATCTTTCTCAAAACTGGCATTCTGATCCCTTTTCAAGGTATTCGAGTAAAACTAATTGACGGTGTAATTCAAGTAATTTGTCAATGATCTCTTTCCTGAATTCATCGTGAAATTGTACTTCTTTAAATGCTCCCTGCTCTTCCACAATTATTGAAAATTTGGTATTACTAAATATACTAAATTGATTAAAATACTGATATTTGAAAAAAAGAATACAAAATTAAAATGTTTATTTATGTTTCAAAGTAATCCAACCAGGAAAGGGGCAGGAATAGAATTATGGGGTGATTACGGTGACTTAACAAGCTTGTATGAAACCATTCACAAAATAGGGGAGAGGCTAAATGAATATAAAAAGGAAGAGAAGGGGCAATCAGATATAATAATGGGCTTTGCTTATGAGCTTCGTAAAGCTTTCCAGCATTCCAGGTTGAAAGAAAATTTTGTTTTTGATTCGGAGAATAAGGTTGAATACTTTGGCTTTAGATACCTATGGACAGACTTCCTTTATTTAATTTCCGTCCTTCGCTATAATGCAGGTTATGTAGTGTTGGATGCCCTGGATCAGGCAAACCTCTATATCCTGGAATATAATTGTAGAAAAGCCTTATTTGATTATGATCCGCAGGGCGCACAACAAATTCAAAATTTCATAGGGCAAAGAATTGATATAAATAATGACCTGGTTTTTTTAGTGCTGCAGGGTATTAATATAGAATATTTGAGCAAAACACCGGGAAAAAGAAGATTTCGCGGAATACCAGATTTGTTAATTGCTTATACCCAACTTTCGCCAGCCTATAAGATGTGGAAGTCTGATATGGTAAGCAGGGCCAAGGAATTAGGCTGTAATATAGAAGAATTAAATTTTGATGATTATCCTGAAATAGTTTGGTAATCGTTAAGTAAAAAAGCAGCTCTTCAGACAGAATTGATTTTGAAAATCTTAAAACCATCTAAAGCTGCATTTAAGGTTCTTAAATTTAAAGTTGTGAGAAATAAGTAAATAAGATTAAAGTAACTTAATGTTGAATATATCAGGTTAAATTTTAATAGAAATTAAGATGGAAGAAAATAAAAAAACGGTTGCAGAATTGATTATTTATTACAAAAAACAGCGTTTGACCAGCCTGATTTTTGATACTCAGCAGACCGCAGACAAATGCTGTGAAACTTTAAATATGCTATTTAATAAAAAAGGAGAAAAGGAATTTTCGTTTAGTGGAGAAATCAAGACAGTATATTCGGGTAGTAGTGTTGTTGAAGAAATTAAAGATTGGGAAGACGGGAAAATTGAGCCTAGAGGTACCCTTTTCGAAATGATAAAAATCCTGGATCGTTTAAATTAATCTTAAATTGGAGGGTATTTTTATTTTCATTAATTTATTTATTCTTAGAAGATTTTTATTTCAAAATAGCTCAGATAATTAAGTGTAAATTTTCCTTTTCATCTAAGCCTGAAACAGCTATCTTAGTTAGAATATTCTTGAAGCGTTTTGCTTTGAGTCCGGCACTGAAAGCTGGGAACTTTTGATAACAGCAGGACAACAAGTGAAGAACGTTTATGCCATTGCGTGGACGCACTTATTGTTGTTGGGTTTCCTAAGACCTCAGTGCTATAAGTTGCTGCCTAGTTTACTTTTATTCGGCGGCATTAATCTAAAATAGTATTGACATGAAAACCACCGCCAAACATTTTCCCGGATTTCACTATTCAGCTTCAGAACTCCTCAAATACATCACCGTAGCAAAAGATTTTACCTTAATGCTATCCTCATCCTCAGGAGAATTTATTAAATTTACTCCTAATTAACGATTCTTTATTTGAAGATTGGCTCATAGCAAACAAGGTTCAGAATATCAGAAAAGAAGAAGGCTGGATATCCGAATAACCAGCCTGAATACTTTACTTTCCTTTTCCTAACTCATTCAACTTTTCATTGAGTTCAATTAGTCCGGCTTTTTCGAGATATTGACCGGCAATACTTTTCAATTCTTCCAGGTTTTCATCAGGGATATTGGATAAAAGTCCTTCGTTTTTCTTCATCATCTTTCACGACTAATCCACGCTCAATTACATGGTTTAGTAATAGCAAATTTTTACGTGAGATCCTCAAATCAATCTTCACTGTGTCATTCATGCCAGGGATACTTAAGATCGTATCATAAACTTTGGCTACATCATTTGTTGTCAACATCATCACACGTTTTAAATCATTCAACATTAATAACAAAAGTATTAAGAGTAAAAGAAATCATCCTCATCAAAATATGAAGGAGATAATTATTAGAACTATGGAAAACAAATCAAACGCTATTATTATTACAGGAGGTCCCGGAATGGGAAAGACTTCCGTGATAAAACAGCTTTCAGTTATGGGATATCATTCGGTTGAAGAAACCGGTAGAAGTATTATCCAAAAAGAAATTAAAACAGATGGAAATCGTTTACCGTGGCTATACAAAAAAGGATTTGCAATGGCTATGTTTCGGCAATCCCTCAAAGATTTTCAGAATGTGTCGGAGAAGTGTGGATTGACATTTTTTGATCGTGGTATTCCAGATGTCATTGGATACCTAAAACTTTGCAATATTTCCATTCCTGAAATAATTTGGCAGGCAGCGAAAGAAAACCGATATAATACTACGGTTTTTATAACTCCACCTTGGAAAGCTATTTATGTAAATGATGCCGAGAGAAAACAGACTTTTGAAGAAGCAGTTGCCACGTATCATACAATGAAGGAAACCTATTCTTTCTTGGGGTATAAATTGGTTGAGCTACCTAAAACTACTGTTTTAAAAAGAGCATAATTTATTCTTGAATATCTTTTATTACAGTGAGTGCCATCCTATTCGAAATATAGAGAGGATAGACAGATGCCATATCACTTGTTTAACTTTACACCTGTAAACTGAATTGTGAAGATGAAAATGTGTGGTTATGGATTTCAGGAAACAAAAACTTTCCATTGCGGAAGCAAAAGAAATGGATATGGTTCAGTACCTGTCCTTGTTAGGTTATGAACCTTCAAAAATCAGGAACAATGACTATTGGTATCGTTCTCCGTTACGGGAAGAAAAGACACCCTCTTTTAAGGTTAATCGAAAGCTGAACCGATGGTATGATCATGGTCTTGGTAAGGGAGGGAATATGATCGATTTTGGGATTGCACATTATGGCTGCTCGGTTGGAGAATTTCTAAACAAACTGAATGGTCGTTCTTCTTTTCAAGCGCCCTTAAAAAGTATTCCCAAAAGAGAAAATGAACCTGAGCATCAACTTAAAATTTTAAAAGAGGTGGAGCTTAGTTCGTATGCACTCATCCGCTATTTGAAACAGCGAAAAATTCCTGTTGAAATTGCAACCCAATATTGCTGGGAAGTACATTATGAAGTAAATGGGAAAAACTATTACGGAATTGGTTTTAAAAATGATTCCGGCGGGTTTGAAATACGTAATCCTTACTTCAAAGCAAGCAGTTCTCCCAAGGATATTACCACTATAAAAAGTGGTTCCAAAGAGGTGGCAGTTTTCGAAGGTTTTACCGATTTTTTATCTCTTAGAGCCCTCCACAAAAACCTTACTGAAAATAGTCAGGATATTGTGGTTTTAAATTCGGTTTCCTTCTTTGAAAGAGCACGCCCTTTTATGGAGAAACATCAGGCGATTCAACTGTACCTGGATAGGGATGCCACTGGACAAAATCTTACCCAGCGTGCACTTTCAATGAGTACGAAATATATTGATAAAAGCAGCTTATATAAAAACCACAAAGACCTAAATGACTGGCTTATCCATATTGGAAAGCAGCCAAAGAAACGCTTAGGGAACAAACTGTAATCTATTTGCCAAGCATTTTAGAAAACTTCACTATTTAGAAAATTGCCAGAATCCCTAAAAGTGAATAATAAGCCATCGGGAGATTTTTGCAAAAACGATGAGTTTGCGACGTTCCTGCAAACGGCAAGATGAACGGTTGTTTAACAACCGACATCTTGCTGCCTATCACTCGGAACTCGTGGGCAGGGCGTATAGAATGAATTTTTGAGTTTGATAACAGGATAAAGGAGAATGAGATGGAAGGAAAAAAATCAAACAGAACACGCATTATCGGGCTGCGTTTGACACCCGATGAGTATGAAAAAATTGAAAAGAAATGGCAAAACAGCACCTGCCGAAAGCTAAGCGAATATGTCCGTCACAGCCTTTTTGAAAAGCCCATTGTAACTACCTACCGCAACCAATCTGCCGATGATTTTATGGTGGAGATGGGTAAACTTAGAAAGGAACTTAACCATGTGGGGAACAACTTTAATCAGGCGGTAAAAAAGCTGCATACACTTCATGGAATTGCGGAATTTAAAAACTGGCTGATCACCTACGAAGTGGAAAAAAGAACCCTGTTCAATAAGGTGGATGAGATTAAAACTCATATCAAAAAAATGGCAGAGATATGGTTGCAGTAATTAAAACAGGACACTCCATTCACCGCATTTTAAACTACAATGAGAACAAGGTAAAGCAGGGAGTAGCCGAGTGTATCGGAGCAGGAAATTACCCTGTTGACCCGGATAAAATGAGCTTTACCATGAAGCTCAATCGCTTCCTAAAACAGATGGAATTAAATGAAAAAACCAAGCGGAATAGTGTCCATATTTCTCTCAATTTTGATGTTTCAGAAAAGCATTTACCTAAACAAAAACTGCTTGAAATAGCCAATGGTTATCTGGATAAAATCGGTTTCGGTGAACAACCTTATCTGGTCTATCAACATCACGATGCAGGGCATCCGCACATCCATTTGGTGACTACTAATATTGAAGCGGACGGCAAGCGAATTGACTTGCACCATTTGGGTATTCGTAAATCTGAACCAGCTCGAAAAGCATTGGAAAAAGAGTTTGGTTTGGTGCAGGCTGAAGCCCAAAAAAAAGATGAAAATTATCAGTTAAAACCCATAGTTGTAGGCAAGGCAATGTATGGCAAATCGCAAACCAAAATGGCTATTCAGAACATTCTGGAAAATGTGTTGAATCCATACAAATATACCAGCCTTCCGGAACTAAATGCAGTACTCAATCAATATAATGTAAAAGCAGAACGAGGAACGGAAAATTCAAAGGTTTATCAAACTGGCGGATTGTTATACCGGGTGCTGGATGCGGATGGGAATGCGGTAGGTGTCCCTATCAAAGCCAGCCTGTTTTATAATAAACCAACTTTGAAATTTCTGGAGCAGAAATTCAAAGAAAATGCCACTAAACGAACACCTTTTAAAAGACGGATAAAAAATGCGGTGGATAAGAAATTGTTATCAAAAAAGATATCCATTCCAGAACTTATATCTGCATTGGAAAAACAGGGTATCCATACTGTGCTTAGGCAAAACGCTAACGGAATTTTATACGGAATCACCTATGTAGATCACCAAACCAAATGTGTTTTTAACGGAAGTGTTTTGGGCAAAGCCTATAGTGCCAAAGCTATTCAGGAAAGGTGTTTACCGGAAAGGGTTTCAGGACAGGATTTGCTAAGGCATCCCGACCCGAAACAAACCATTGGGTTACAGCCACAGACTGCCGCTGCGGCAGAAACCAAAGAAGTTGATAAAGAATATCAATCTGTTTCCATATTAACAGGAAAAGAAAATGTATTGGAGGTTTTAACCCAGGCAGAAAACACCTCGAATTATTTACCTAATCAGCTTAAAAAGAAACGTAAAAAGAAGAAAAAAAGAAACCTGAATAATAATCAGTAAAAAAAATTAAAGCTATGGCAATGCACACCGGAGAAAATGAACAGGCGCTGAGAAAGATACTGGATATGACCAGGCTCATCAGCATTTCCATTTTAATCATCCATTTCTATTACTACTGTTACAGGGCATTTGAAATATGGGGATGGAGCAGCACTTTTAGTGACCGTATTTTAAGCAATATTTATAAGACGGGATTATTCAGCAGTTTTCACAAATCGAAATTAATTGCACTTTGTTTTTTGGGTATATCCCTTTTAGGAGCCAAAGGGAAAAAGGATGAGAAATTAAATAATAGAACAGCATTTGCTTATCTGATTACCGGACTGCTTATTTATTCTATCAGCTATCTGTGTATGAAGCTGAACATACCAATGGTGACCACTGCTATCCTGTATATGGCACTCACAGGAATAGGCTTTCTACTGGTATTGACGGGAGGAACTTTACTTTCCCGAATCATAAGGGACAAACTCAATAACAAGGATATTTTTAATAAGGAAAATGAAACCTTTCCACAGGAAGAACGATTGCTGGAAAATGAATATTCCATTAACCTTCCTGCCCAATATCAATTAAAGGATAAGCATCGGAAAAGTTGGGTCAATATCATTAATCCATTTCGGGCGATTATGGTATTGGGAACACCCGGTTCCGGAAAATCTTACTTTGTCATACGCCATGTGATTACCCAGCATATTCGGAAAGGGTTTAGTATGTTCGTATATGACTTTAAGTTTGATGACCTTTCCAAAATAGCTTATAACACCTGGCTTAAAAATCAACATCGATACATCAAGCCACCAGCATTTTATGTGATTAATTTTGATGATCTCACCCGGAGCCATCGATGCAATCCCTTGGAACCTTCAGCTATGACCGATATTACCGATGCGGCAGAAAGTGCCCGTACCATTTTGATGGGGTTAAACAGGGAATGGATCAAACGTCAGGGAGACTTCTTTGTGGAATCTCCGATTAACTTTCTGACGGCTATTATCTGGTATCTGAAAAAATACAAGGATGGAGAATTTTGCACCTTGCCGCATGTAATAGAATTGATGCAGGTAGATTATGATAGCCTATTTTCTTTGCTTCGTACCGAAAAGGAAATTGAAGTACTGATAAATCCTTTTGTTAACGCTTATTTGAATGATGTCATGGAACAATTGGAAGGCCAGATAGCTTCGGCAAAAGTGGCGATGGCAAGGCTTTCATCCCCGCAATTGTATTATGTGCTATCGGGAAATGATTTTAATCTGGATATTAATAATCCGGATGATCCAAAGATTGTGTGTATGGGGAACAATCCGCAGAAAATACAAATTTATGGAGCGGTATTATCGCTTTATGTAAACCGATTAATTAAGCTGGTGAACAAAAAAGGGAAGCTAAAGAGCAGCCTTATTTTTGATGAGTTCCCGACCATCTACCTGAACAATATGGACAGCCTGATCGCTACTGCACGAAGCAATAAGGTTTCTACCTGTCTGGGCATTCAGGATTTTAGTCAGCTCCGCAAAGATTACGGCCGTGAACAGGCAGATGTGATTATGAATATTACTGGGAATATTGTTAGTGGTCAGGTGACAGGTGATACCGCTAAACAATTATCGGAACGCTTTGGTAAAATCATGCAGGACAGGGAAAGTTATTCCATCAACAGCGGAGATACCTCGATTAGTCGATCCAAACAATTGGAAGTAGCGATACCACCTTCCAAAATCTCAAGTTTAAGCTCTGGTGAATTTGTGGGCATGGTAACGGATAATCCTGATTGTAAGATTGACTTGAAAGCTTTCCATTGCGAGATTATCAATGACCATGATAGCCTTAAGCGTGAGGAACAAAATTACCAGGACATTGAAGTGATCCGAAAGTTGGATTCGGGCATGGTACAGCGGAATTATTTCCAAATCAAACAGGATATTCAAGATATTATCCAATCGGAAATGGAACGGTTACTAAATGATCCGGGACTGAGCCATTTGGTGGTGAGGAAAGGTTAAAATGATTTTTAAGAAGTCGGGGTGGCAGGAAACTTGCTGCCTTTCGGAAAGCCTATTACCAGCCACTTTATATCTTCTCAGGAGGATATATTCACTGAATCATTCACTAAACTTAAAAGAACATCAAGACTTATATTATTTGATCGTCTTTGATGTTATAAAGAACAAATTAAATTTATAGCTTTAATTTAAAGCGTTTTATAGTCATACCACTGTTACTGACCTCCTCCCTTAAAACCGAACTGTTTAAAAGTAGATAATTCTTAATTGGAAAGCAGTTAATTTAGAATTAAAATGGACCACTACGATTAATCTTGTTATGTATGGTTTCCGTTCGTACTTGTACAGTCCATTAAATTCTGAAAGTGTTCAATAAAAAGGGCTAGGTGATATCCATCCAATAAAGCGTGATGTGCGTGAATAGATATAGGCATTGTTTTCTTATCCTTTTTATGTTCCACTTTTCCAAAAGATATTTTTGGACTACTGTCTGGGAAAGTAAAACTTCTTGCATGTGAAATACTGGTGAATCTCAACCATGGAATGGCGGAAAAATGAATAACATTCTCACCAGAAACAGCGGGAAGTAAGCTATTTGAATTTCTTACCCTCTCTGTTTCTTCGTATGCGTCCGTCTAAGTGCATCTTTTCTGAGAACCGTGTAGGTTATAATTTAGCGGTCTAAATATACTTAAAAATGACCCGATCTTCTACCTCAGAAATGCGTAAGCTGGTCACCAGCTATTATGAATCAGGACAAAGTCAAACGGCTTTTGCCCGTGACCATGGGATTAGCAAAGGAAAACTCTGCTATTGGGTAAACAAGTTTCTCAAGGAGGAAAGCAAAAAACCGGAAAAAAGCAATTTTGTTTCTTTATCAGCCAATCTTTCTACCACTCCAATATCCTCCAGGAGTATGCACATCCGTTTAGGGAATGGCGTAGAAATTGAAATTCCCCTGTAATGTTTGCTTTAAGCAGTTCCCTGAATTACCAGTTATATCTTCCTGGTACCGATATGCGTAAAAGCTTCGATGGGTTATGTGGGCTGGTCCTTGGAGAATTAGGCCATAGTCCCCAGGATGGTTCGGTCTATATTTTTATCAATAAAGCGCGCAATAAGGTCAAGTTACTGCATTGGCAGTCCGGGGGCTTTGTGTTGTACTATAAACGCCTGGAGCGTGGTACTTTTGAATTGCCCGATTACGATGAATCCGTGGGAGGACTCCAATTGGATTACACCCAACTGGTGATGCTCATCGACGGGGTAGCCATCACCAATATGACCCGAAGAAAACGCTATAAAAAAGCCGGTTAAATACTGGTATATTTTTAAGAAGGGTAGTATTTTAGCTACCCGATGACCTATCAGGAGCTACAAAGAGAAAACCAGCAACTTCGAGCGTCCAACGAAGCCTTCAAGGAGAAGATCTCTGCTATGGAGGTACAACTCGGGCAACTCTATAAGCTGATCCAGGGCTTTAAATCGGAACACTTTATTCCTGAAATTCTGGAGCAGCAACTATCACTTTTTTCTGAAAATGCAGATAAAACTGGGCAAGTAGCTAGCCCCAAAGAAACCATCACCTATACCCGGGAGAAACAAAAACATCCGGGCCGTAGCAGCTTGCCGGAACACCTTCCGGTACGGGAAGTCATTCTGGAACCAGTGGAAGATGTAAGTACACTAAAAAAGATTGGCCAGGAAGTTAGTGAAACCCTGGAGTATACCCCGGCCAGTCTGGTTAAAAGACGGACCATTCGTCCTAAGTATGCCAGGAAAGACCAGCAAGGGGTGGTAATCGCGCCACTTCCCACGCGTCCTATCGAAAAATCTATTGCCGAGGCTTGTTTACTGGCTTATATTCTGGTGAGTAAGTATATTGACCACTTGCCATTCTATCGCCAGATTCAACGTTTTAAACGAGAGTTTGGCTGGGAACCGGCCTCCAGTACCTTGAGTGACTGGATGGCGAGTTGCTGTCAGCTGTTGAAACCCCTTTATAATACCTTGAAGCAAAAAATACTTGAAGACGGGTACATCCAGGCTGATGAAAGTCCGATCAAGGTGCTCGATAGTGATAAAAAAGGCAGCACACATCAAGGCTACCAATGGGTCTATCACGACCCCTTGCAAAAACTGGTGCTCTTTAATTACCGGAAAGGACGCGGTCAACAGGGGCCTAAAGAACTCCTTGATGGGTATAAAGGCTACGTCCAGTGCGATGGATGGGGTGTTTATGATAAGATCGGAATTGATCCTGATATTACTATGGCAGGCTGCTTGGTTCATGCAAGGAGAAAATTTGTGGATGCCCGGGACCAGGATAAAGCAAGGGCAGAAAAAGCATTGGCCATATTTAGTGAAATTTATAGGCAGGAAGGAGCGATTAAAGAGGAAGCAGCTGGTGATACGGATATGCGCAAAAAACTAAGATTAAAAAAGGTGCTGCCGCTACTGCAACAGATCAAAACCTGGATCCAGGAAGAGCAGTTTAAAGTGTTACCTAAAAGTGCCATCGGAAAAGCCATGACCTACTTTATAAATCAATACCCTAAGTTCGAGGTGATCTTTGAAGATGGGAGGATCGAATTGGATAATAACCTCATTGAGAATGCTATTCGTCCATTGGCTCTCGGTCGAAAAAATTTCTTGTTTGCAGGCTCTCACAAGGCTGCGCAGAATGCGGCTATGTTATATTCCTTCTTTGGGAGTTGTAAAATGCATGGTGTGAATCCCCAGGAGTGGTTAGAGGATACCCTGCAAAGAATACCTGATCATAGCATCCAAAAACTGGAGGAGTTACTACCGGGGTATAAAAAAGCATCATTATGAGTAAAGAAGAGACCAAGGCTAAAGAAACATTGTTAATAGACCTTACAAGAACATTCTGTATTCAGGAAATAAATGAAGAGTATGCTGCGCTCTGTGAGAAACTTATTAAGAAAATGGGCAGAAAAAGAGAAGTCCCTTTTAAAAGAGGAAAGCCCGAGATATGGGCCGCTGCAGTGATTTCTACTATAGGCTCAATAAATTTCCTGTTTGATAAATCCTTTGAACCTTATATTGCCAGCAGAAGTATTCATAACCACTTCGGCACTAAATCTAGTACCGTGACCAATAAAGCTGCTGAAATTAAGAAGATGTTCAACCTTTGGTATTATAACTCAGAATTCTCTACTGGGCATATGCAAGAAAATGATCCATTTAGCGATTTAGTCATGGTAGATGACCTGATGCTGCCTCTAAACTCATTACCAGAATATATGCAAACCATAGTTAAGGAAGCAAGGGCACAAGGGAAAGAAATTGCCTTTACTTCTGAGGATCCAGAGTGAAAACTATTATAGGTAGTTGTTGAGATACACACTTCTAGAAAAACGGCTCGGACGGATACTTTTAAAGAATATGATTTCATTTTGTTTGTCTTGAAATTCATTTTCTCTTACACAAACTCGCAATTGCTGTAAGTATTGTCTTGAAATGGAAATACCTTGTTCAACATTATTGAAATCGTTAAGATTAGATTCCTCAACTGCTTTTATTTCCTCTTTGTAATTATCTAAAATTTTATGAATCAGCTTATGCAAAATATTTGGGGCTTTAGATTTGGGTTAATTATCAATAAATATGGTTATGTGCTTATTTTTTTATGGTGGATTTTTGAAAAAGAATAAAAAACCAATAACAGCCAAGACAATGCTGCCAGCAATTATAAAAGGGTAGTAAAAACCACCTGCGAGTAACCAAGTCCCTAAAACAGGCCCTAGAATTTGACCAACGCTATTAGTAGAGCTCTGAATAGAAATGTTCCTGCCAGTATTTTGCTTTGATATTAATGAGACCGCAGAAAGTAAATTTGGGGTTACCATAGCACCTCCAGCAGCGAAAACAACGATTAACACATATACCAAGTATTCATTCTTAAAAAAGGGAAAGACAATTAAGGATAATCCAGATATAAACAACCCTAATGCAATTTGTTTCTTTGTGGATAAAAACTTCTCTCCGTAAGTAGCGAACAAAGGTTGTAAAACAGCCATTATTGAACCACATAGCATAAAACCAATACCTATTTGGTTACTGTTAAATCCTAATTCATCTTTCCCATATATTGAAAAGACAGTTTCAAACAGCGTTACTACAAATTGGATGACAAACGACAGACCCAGTAATACGACAAAATATTTGGTAAATGTGAATCGCAAGCTCGCTTTTTGTGTTGTGAACGTATGTACGCGAGTGGTGTTTTTTAACCATTTTGCTACTACAAATAAGACTATAAGTCCTAGAAGAGCGGCAAACAAAAAGGGTACTGAAAATCGGTCTAAATGCAGCAGACCTATCGTATATTTTAAATGAAGGTCAGTTTGAGACAGAAAGCCACCAATGACAGGGCCAAAAATAACACCAGAGCTAATGGCAACACCCGACCAACCCATTATTTTTGTTCTTCGTTTTTCAGAAGTAATGTCGCTCAAATATGCGTTGCTAACTGGAATAACTGATGACGTGAAAATACCACCAAAGATGCGAGCAACATATAGCATCGTCAATGATGTAGCAAGACCGGTAAGTAATTGCATAATTACAAAGCCGATTAGCCCAACAATGATAATTGGTTTACGTCCATATCTATCTGAAAGCTTTCCCCATACCACAACAAAAATTAATTGAAATAATGGATAAATGCTTGTAAGCAGTCCAATATGGAAGTTGATTAAATCGGTATCAAGATTGTCTTTTAAAGCTAATCTTTCGGTATAGTAAGGAAGGGTTGGCAATAATATACCATAGCCCAACATCACTACAAATAAACTCAACAGGATTAAAAATATCCTGTTGAGTTTTTCTTTTCTTTCCATTTATTTTTTACCGATTTTTCTTTTTAACAATTGTGCATTAATGGCCACTATAATGGTGCTCAAACTCATAAATACAGCTCCAACGGCAGGTCCTAAAACAAAGCCTGAAGAATATAGTACGCCAGCTGCTAAAGGAATAGCCACTACATTATATCCCGTAGCCCAGATTAGATTCTGAATCATTTTGTTATAGGTCGCTTTTCCGAATAGAATTAGATTGGCAATATCCTGTGGATTGCTATTTACCAAAATAATATCGGCAGTTTCAGCAGCCACATCTGTTCCGGAACCAACGGCAATACCAACATCAGCTTTTGCAAGTGCAGGCGCATCGTTTACACCATCGCCAGTCATAGCCACAAATTCTCCTTTGTTTTGTAACTTTTCTACAATTTCTACCTTTTGATGTGGCAGCACTTCAGCATAGTAACCATCCAAGCCAAGCTTATCACTTACAGCTTTGGCTGTTTTTTCGTTATCTCCTGTTGCCATCAAAACTTTAATGTTATTCTTTTTAAAGACTTTTATGGCTTCGGCAGATTCTGGTCGTATTTCATCGGCAAGAGCAATGTAACCAGCTAATTTTCCATCAATCAAGACAAAAACAACTGTTTCAGCGGCATCACTGTATGCGTCTTCGGGAATAGTGATTTTTTCATCCCTTAAAAAACCAGGACTAACCACTTTTACTTGCTTACCTTCTACATTGGCCTCAACGCCTTTACCTGTAATTGCATTAAAGTTTTCAGGCTTTGGGATGGTCATATTATCTTCTTTGACTTTTTTAATAATACCTACGGCGATAGGATGTTCCGAACTTTGTTCCAATGCACTCGAAAGCCTTAAAATTTCTTCAGATGAATAAGTTTCGCTAACAGACTCAATTCGAGTAACGCCAAAATCGCCTTTGGTCAATGTTCCCGTTTTATCAAACAATAAAGCTGATATTTTTCGGGATTCTTCAAAAGCTGTCCTATTTCGAATTAATAACCCGTTTTGAGCTGAAACAGCAGTAGAAATAGCAACCACAAGTGGTATGGCAAGACCTAATGCGTGTGGACAAGCAATGACCATAACGGTAACCATTCTTTCTAAAGCATAGACAAATGGAAAGCCTAAAATCAGCCATACCGCTAATGTTCCAAAACCAATACCTAATGCGATATAGGTAAGCCATTTTGCAGCTCTATCCGAGAGGTTTTGCATTTTTGATTTGGTTTTTTGCGCTTCTTCGACCATTTTGATGACCTTGTTGAGATAGCTATCTTTTCCAGTATGCTCAACCTTTACTTTTAAGGTACTGTTACCATTTACCGAACCACCAATAACCTTATCGTTTTCATCTTTTTTTACAGGTTTGGATTCGCCTGTAAGCATAGATTCGTTCAGGTAACTTGAACCGTCTACTATAATCCCATCAGCAGGAACTTTTTCACCTGGTTTAACCAAAATCACATCATCCTTTAGTAAATCTTCAAGAGGGATGTCTTCTATGATGTCGCCTTTTACCCTGTGCGCTTCCGCAGGCATCATACTTACCAGTAACTGTAAAGCTTTTGACGCACCTAACACACTTTTCATTTCTATCCAATGACCAAGCAACATTATGGCTATAAGTGTTGATAGCTCCCAGAAAAAGTCTTCGCCTCTTAAGCCAAATACGGTCGCGGTGCTATAAAAATAAGCTACAGAAATTGCCATAGAAATCAAGGTCATCATTCCTGGCGCACCTTTTTTGATTTCAGACCAGAATCCTTTTAAAAATGGCCAACCACCATAGAAATATACGATTGTGGAAAGTGCAAAAAGGATATATGGATTTCCGGGAAGCAAAAACTCATATCCAAAAAAGTCCTGAATCATCGGCGAGAAGAACAGTATGGGAATAGTAAGTACAAGGGTTACCCAAAACCGTTTTCTAAAATCGGCAATCATCATTTTATGATGGTCGTGCCCGTGTTCTCCGTGCCCTGGATTGTGGCCAGAATGGTCTCCACCTTTGTGGTTCATTTTAGAATGGTCTTCTTTTTTGTGTTTCATCTTCGAATGGTCCATTTTAGAATGGTCCATTTCATCGTGATTGTGGTGTTCGTGATTTTCCATTATTGTCTTGTTTAAGTGTTATCGTAATTTTTTTCTCATAGCTTCCGAAATGTTTTCGGCATAGACGCCATAGGCATCTACCAAAAGTCCTTTAATCCCATTTTTTGATGAAATAGCATAAAGCACACTATTATCGTCGGTACTGCTCATACCCTCAAAACGATGCATCTCGTCAACATTAAAATCTTCTGGGTGTATTTCAATTTTTAGTGAGGCACACTCCAAACATTCTGGTTTTAGGTTAAAATCATATGTATAGCCATTTCCCTGTAAATCGTTTATGGCTTCAGAAAGTGTATCGTAATTTTTCATCTGTCTTTATTTATAGTTTATTGTAAAATAGCTGTTATCTGCTTCTGAAAATTTCTGAAAAGTCAATAAACCTTTTTCATTTAATTTTTCGATAACGGTATAATTGAGTTGCTTAATGCGAATTCCCCAGGCATAGGCTTTAATATTAATTTTTGATTTTATAGTGTTTTTCCCATCCTCTAATTTTCGGTCATAAATTTTTATGATGCTTTTGGAACCAAAAAAGTTTAACAAGCCCGAGTCAAAACTCATTTCCAATTTAATATCTTTCAAGTTTTGTAAATCGTAGAGCTTTTTAAAATTTTCAGAAATGGTATTAATTTCGGTTTCTTTTGATTTTGGCTTGGAAAACGGAAAAGCCATTATCATTACATTGGCGTCATCTGGCTCACAACGGTAGGTAGTAGTGTATTTATCGGTTGATTGTTTGTTTTTGTCAAACAATTCTGTAACTACCTTTATTTCATAATATCCATTTTCCTTTATTGTTTCTCCAGCTTCAAAAGTTTGTTTATTGAGAAAATCACCTTCTTTATCAAAGTTTTCCCGAATAACAACTCTGCCTGAAATCTGCCCAATGAGCATTTCAGTTTGTCCAGTCATTGTGATGCTGAATAAAGTGATTAGTACTATAAAGCCTTGTTTTCTCATATATGGTGCATTAATTTTTTTACCTCTTTTGCCATAATATCACTTAAATCTATTCCATTTGAAGAGTGTGGGATGGTATTACAAGTCACTATTTTTTCTACTCCGGAATCCAATAAATCTTGATAGGTGTTTCCTGAAAAAACGGCGTGAATGCCTACACAAATAGGTGGTTTCATTCCTGCTTTTTTAAGATGTTGTACGGTTTCAATCATTGTTCGGGCTGTGGAAATAATATCATCTACCAAAATGGGTGTAGCATCTTTATATATATCCACATCGGGAACAGAGACTTCTACATCACGGTCACCGTGACGCACCTTTTGTAATACCGTAAATGGTGCTCCTGCATTTTTGGCGACTTCTGATACCCATTGTTCACTTTCAGAATCAGGTCCGATAAGTACCGGGTTTTCGATATTTTCTTTAATCCAATCTGAAATAGCATCGGCAGCGTGAATTACTTTATTTGGAATTTGATACACTTCTCCCAACGAACTAATTCTGTGCAAGTGAGGGTCAACTGTGGTAATGCTATCGGCGAAACCAGAAATCAATTTTCCGAAGAAACCAGAAGTTACCCCTTCGCCTTCATTAAATACTTTGTCCTGCCGCATATATGCCAAATAGGGCGCTACCAAACAGGTGCACATTGCCCCTAATGATTTGGCAGTATGACTTAAAAAATAAAGGGGCAATAGTTTTTCGTCTGGTTCGTGCAAGGTGCATACCAGTACCACACATTTATCTTTAACATCAGATAAGATGCGTGTGTACGATTCCCCGTCAGGGAATTTACGCAAAATGGCTTTGCCCACTTCAGCATCCATTTTTGTAGCCATTAGTTCTGTGAGTTCTTCATTTCCGGGAAGACAGAATAATATTGTTTTCATAGTTTTTTAAATTATAGTTATGATGTCGTTATGGTTGTTTTTATATTCCAGAGCATAGTTGAGTTCGCCTTTGGATTCAGCATATATGGTATATAATAATTGGTCTATTTCAATTTTTTCATTTAAATGGACATTCAAAAGAATCCCTGCCGATTTAGACTGCGGTGCGCCGGAAAGCTTGGCGAGTTTTGCTATCTTTCTATTATCTATGCGCTTTAAAACCCCAGAGTTTTCTGCTCTAATTTCGGTTTTATAGGGTGCTAAAACAGGTTTTGAAAAGCGACCTTGCGCATTACAAATAGCAAGGAATTTTTTATAAGCCTGACCAGATTTGAGAATTTCACGTGCGGTTTCCAGTCCCTTTCCTTTTTCTACTTTTCCAGAAAGTTCTAATAGTTCAGTAGCTAAAAGCAATGCTCTTTCTGTTAAGTCTTTAGGTGCATCTTCCTCATTTTTCAAAACTTTTAATATATCTATGGCTTCTAATGTTGGACCGATACCCCTTCCAACAGGCTGCGTGCCATCCGTAACTACAACTTTTACATTCAAGTCAACAGATGTCCCAACGGTTTCCATATGATTTTTTAGTTTTTCTGCCATTTCGGTACTGCGAACCTTGGCGGTTTCTCCCACGGGAATATCAATGACCACGTGAGTAGAACCAGCTGCTGCCTTTTTAGAGAGTACTGAAGCGATGAGCTGACCTTCGCTATCAATATCCAAGGCTTTTTCAATTTTAATGAGCACATCATCGGCAGGACTTAACTGCGCTGTACCGCCCCAAACAAAACATCCGCCTTCTTTTTCTACTACGGTCTTTATTTCCTCGGAAGAGAGCGTAACATTGGTCAGTACTTCCATTGTATCTGCTGTGCCTGCTGGCGAAGTGATTGCCCGTGAGGATGTTTTTGGCATAGTAAGCCCATACGCGGCAACAATGGCAACTACCAATGGTGTTGTCCTATTGCCAGGCAATCCGCCAATACAATGTTTGTCGACCACGATATCCTTGTTCCAGTTCAGTTGCTTTCCGGAAGCAATCATTGCTTTCGTTAGGTCGGATATTTCATCAATATCCATTCGGTCGCCAGCACAGGCAGTAATAAATGCCGAAAGGTGGATGTTGGAATAATCGCCTTCCACGATATCGGTTATGATGTTGTTATAGGCCTTATAATTCAGTTTTTTGTTATAGATTTTTGCCCTGACGTGGCTTAAGGATTCAATAGGCTCTAAATGGGAAACATATAATGTATCGTTTGGGGAAACATTGAGTTTTTTCGCAGCAGCATCTGATAGTCCGATTTCATTAGGCAACAGAATATCAGAATTCAGGACATTAAGACTTGCTACGATTGATGTATTTGCATTGGATATTCTTATTCGGGTAAGTGCCTCAAACCCTTCTGAAATACAGACGTGGCAATCTTCGCGCATATACACTACATTTTCGTTTTGGGTATAGATTCCGAGATGTTTATATTTTAATATGTTTGAGTGTGTGTCCATATTTTATTGGTTGTTGTGATTTTTCGATTTATTCTATTTCTTCGATGGTGTATAATTGCGGAATTTCCGCATCCCACCCATAGGTTTCCTTGATGCCTTTTTGCAATGCTTCTGCACTCTCTTTTTCACCGTGTACAATGAAAATACGTTCGGGTTTGTTTTTTATCTTATCCATCCAGTCCATAAGTTCTGCGTGGTCTGCGTGTGCCGAAAGCCCTTCAATTTCTGCAACTTCCATATCAAAGGGCACCCATTTTCCATAGACTTTTAGTTCCTTATCGCCTTCCAATAATTTTCTGCCTCGCGTACCTTCAGCTTGATAACCCACAAAAAGCAAGGTGTTGTTGGGGTTTTGTGCCTGTGTTTCAAGGTAGTTTAGCATTCTTCCGCCAGTAAGCATTCCGCTTCCTGCAATCACAATTTTTGGTTTGTTATCGGTTCGTAATTCCATAGTTTCCCGATAACTGCTTACGACCGTAAAATGTGAACACATTTCATCACATTCATTCTCATCTAGTCTGTGCCAGTCCCTTGTGCGATGAAACAATTCCAATACACTAGCGCCCATTGGGCTGTCCATTATCATTCGTACTTTTGGGATTTTCTTCTCTTTCAATAATTTCCAAAAAATCACCATCATCAGTTGGGCGCGTTCTACCGAAAAACTTGGAATAAAAAGACTTCCACCTCTATTGATAGTGTCATTGACCAATTTTTCAATCTGCGGAAGTGCTTCTATTTCATCGGGATGAAACCTTCCACCATAAGTGGATTCAATGAAAAGCACATCCGCTTTTTTTGGTTTAAGGGGTGGATAGAGCAATAAATCATTGGTTCTACCAATGTCTCCTGAAAAGACAAAACGTTTTCCGTGCACATCCAACTCAATATAGGTTGCACCCAGAATATGTCCGTTGTATTGGAAGCGAGCCCTAATACCATCAAATAACGGAATCCATTGTGATTGTGGAATTCCTTTAAAGTGTGGGATAGTTTTTTCTACATCCTTTAAATCGTATAATGGTTCTGCGGGACTATGTTTGGAATAGCCTTCCTTATTGGCACGTTCGGCTTCTTGCTCCTGTATTTTTGCACTATCATTCAAAATGATTTTTGCAATGTCCAAAGTAGGATTCGTACCATAAATGGGACCATTGAAGCCTTGTTTTACCAATCTGGGTAAATAACCTGTATGGTCCATATGACCGTGGGTAAGCAAAACAGCATCAATATCACCTACATTAACAGGTGGGTACTCCCAGTTTTTAAGGCGTAATTCCTTTAACCCTTGGAAGAGGCCACAGTCTATAAGTATCTTTCTATCTCCTGTATCCACCAAATATTTTGAGCCGGTTACCGTACCTGCTGCACCTAAAAAGTGAATATTTATTTTATTGTTATCCATCTTTATAGTATTTATTTAGAGTCCACCACAGCAGGAAGGTGTATTTCCTTTATCTTGTTTTGATTTGCTCAATTCCACTATTTCTTTATATAGATTACGAGAATCCTCTTTAATAAAAAGAGCCAATTTCTTTACTGATTTAGGTTCAAAGTGAACCATTTCCAATAATATCTCAAGGGCTTCTTCAAGTAGTTTTGAGTCATCTTCCAATGCCTGGTAAAATGGTTCTAAATCTATGTTGCCCTGTTTTTGCAATTCTTCAGTTTTCATTTGTATTATTTTTAAAAATTAGTAATTATTCATTATTTGAATTAATGGGATCTACATAATTCTCTTGAATCTTCGAGTATCTTATTTTGCCTTAGCTTACTGATACCCATTTGTTCCAAAAAGTCTGGATTTTCGTGTAGCTCCTTGCAGAGTATGATGCCTTGATCCAATAATTTTGTTTTTTCAGCTTTGGTAAGTGTTGTTAAAGCGGTTAAGGGATGTAGCCCCGATTTATCTATTCTGTCCTTGAGACCATTTCCTCTTGGATAATCCCAACTGGTCATAAGCATTCCAACACATTTCCCGTACTGAATGGCATCGGTTGTGAAACGCGTATTGGTGTAAACCCCGCCTTTATGAAGTTTAGCCTCGTGACCTTTTTGGTGTTTCCATTGCTTTTCCACGTCCAAAAACCGTGAATGGATATATAATGGGATTTTTACATTGCAAAACCTGCCTTGGTCACTATGGTATTTACATTCAATCATATAATGTTTATTTCCTTTTTGCGCTATCACATCCACTTCGTGCTGAACGCAATTGCCTTGAACTATGACACCAACCTGTGTTGAAAATCCTTCGTGTGCCAATAGTTTGCCTACTAACTTTTCAAATGGAAAACCGGTTGGACCTAGTTCCATTAAAGCTTTTTTGAGCTTGTACTTTGAGGCACTTACCCTAGATTTTCGTTTTAGCATCTTGAAAGCCAACTGATAGATTTTTTTGGTTGTCATTCCTTCTTCAATCTGCTCTTGTACTTTCCGGGCTACATCCTGAATAATATCCTCATCTGCCCGTGAACGCCGCAGGGAGTTGATGAGTTTGTTTACATCAAAGGCTTCGTACTCACCAGAGTATTTTTTTATTAAGACTGATTTATTCATTGTTACATTTTAATAGTCATTACTGGTAATTCGGAGTGATTGGTTACACCCTCTGCGATGCTTTTAGAGAATAAAGTTAAAAAGCCTGTACGTCCGTGAGTACACATTGCGATTAAATCGGCATTTTTATATCGTAAAAAATTGTTTATCCCTGTTTCTACGTCTTGTTCGTTATATACATTCATTGAGAAGTTATCCAAATCGGGGAATTTTTTCAGGAACTCCTTGATGGGATCCAACCCTTGTTCTATACTGTTAAAATCGGTCTGAGTATTAACCCTCAATAAATGAAGATGTGCACCGCACTTTTCCGCAATAGAAATAACCTGCTTAAATGCTTCGCTCACATCTTCCAGAAAATCTGAAACAAAAACAATATTATTAAAAGGAAAAGTTACTTTTTCATCCTTAACCACAATTACAGGGACATCGGCTTTTCTTACAATTTTCTCTACATTGCTTCCCAGTAATTCGCGCACTCCACCTCGGGTGCCGCTGCTTCCTGTAACAATAAAGTCGTGGTGAAAATGACCGGAGTGTTTAAGTATATTTGCCTGTCCGCCATCAAACTCAAGGAACGTCCTGCATTCAAGCTCTTGTTGTTCTGCTTTTTTTTCCAGTGCTCTCAAGGAGGCTTTTGCACTTCCTATTTCTTTTACTGTTTCTGGGTACTGTTTTTCTTTTTGTTTATCCAACTTTACCCATTCTACGGGGGTTTTCATCAAATGGAAAAAATGGATTTCGGAATTGTAAAGCTTTGCCATTTCAATTCCGAGTTCTTCTGCTTTATTGCAATTTTTTGAAAAGTCTGTTGGTACGAGTATGTTTTTCATAATATTTGTTTTTAACTATTAATTAATGCTAATTTCATTTCCAGAAGGTTTTTGTTTTTCAAAACAATCCAGATTATATATGGTTGTTTCTGCAATATTGGTCAATGCGGTTTTGGTTAAAAAAGCTTGATGGCTTGTAATTAGTACATTGTTGAAAGTCATTAAGCGTGCAATCACATCGTCTTGCAAAATGTCATCGGAATGGTCTTCAAAGAACAACCCTTCTTCTTCCTCATAAACATCCAGTCCTAAATACCCTATTTTTTTAGTTTTCAATCCTTCGATAACTGCCTTGGTGTCCACCAACCCACCACGACTTGTATTGATGAGCATTACTCCAGATTTCATTAGTGCTATATGCTCTTTATTTATTAAATGTTTTGTTGAAGCTTTTAATGGCACGTGCAGGCTTATTATATCTGCGTGCTTACAGAGCGTCGCACAATCTGAATAGATTACGCCATATTTATCAATTAGGTCTTTGCTTTCTTCTATATCCTGGGCAAGAATATTGCAGCCGAATCCGTGAAGTATTTTTACGAGTACAGACCCTATTTTTCCTGTTCCAATCACGCCAACGGTTTTCCCATTTAGGTCAAAACCAGTGAGACCGTTTAATGAAAAGTTTTGTTCGCGCACTCTATTGTGGGCTTTAATCAGTCTTCGGTTTAATGCAAGTATCAAAGCCATTGTATGTTCTGCAATGGCATAAGGTGAATAGGCTGGGACACGGGCCACTTTTATATTCAATTCAGCTGCTTTTTCTAAATCGACGTGATTGAAACCTGCCGAACGTAATGCGATAAATTTTATGCCTAGTTTGTGTAAAATATCCAAAACTTCCGAAGAGGCATCGTCACTTGAGAAAAGTGCTATGGCCTTTGAACCTTCTGCCAATAAGGCGGTTTCCTTTGTTAGCCTAAATTCCAGAAAATTCAATTGATGTTTTCCTTTATTAGCGTTTTCAATGGAAGGCTTATCGAATTTATGTGTGCTGTATATTGTTGTTTTCATAATTTATGTTCCAAATAGTTCTAAAAGTTCGTGCAATTCTTTATTGACCTGATGTTGCTTGACCACTTCATTAAAAGGGGTTAAGTGCAATTGATTGTTTAAA
This sequence comes from Zunongwangia profunda SM-A87, assembly GCF_000023465.1. Taxonomy (NCBI): domain Bacteria; kingdom Pseudomonadati; phylum Bacteroidota; class Flavobacteriia; order Flavobacteriales; family Flavobacteriaceae; genus Zunongwangia; species Zunongwangia profunda. The sequence goes on along the minus strand of NC_014041.1, from coordinate 3,666,027 downwards.
ATCCCGACCATTACATTCTTTTTACTTTGTAAAAGCGATTTTACGGCTTCCACCCCAAGCCTTATGCCCAACATTCTATCCAAAGCAGAAGGATTTCCACCTCGCTGTATGTGGCCAAGCTTTGTTATGCGTAAATCGACATTGGGATTGACTTCCTTTATTTTTGAAGAAACAAGTTCGGCACCAATTTCGTCACCTTCAGAAACTACGATTAGAAAAGCATCCTCGCTATCGTAATTTTTCACCTTACCCAAAAGGTTAATAAAGTCCGTACCGCTCTCCGGAATTAATATGGCGTCCGCACCAACCATCAATCCAGAATGAATACCGATGTAACCCGAATCCCTTCCCATTACTTCAACAATGAACACACGGTTATGGGATTCGGCAGTATCCCTTATTTTATCAATATTTTCAATGGCTGTGTTAACTGCGGAATCAAAACCAAGGGTGTAATCCGTACCCGAAATATCGTTATCAATAGTTCCGGGAATCCCTATGAATGGGATATCGCATATCTCTGAAAAAGCAAGTAATCCTTTAAATGTACCATCACCACCAATGGCAATTAAAGCGTCTATTTTGTTTACATTTAGAGTTTGCAAGGCTTTTTTTCGACCTTCCAGTTCGAGAAAACGTTTGCTTCGGGCTGTCTTAAGGATAGTGCCACCCTTTTGGGTCAGTTTTTGTAATTCGTGTGATTTTAATTGAACCAAGTCACCGTCTATCAATCCTTCATATCCTTTTCTAAAACCACTAACTTTTATACCAGTTGCTTCAGCCGTTTTTGCAATGGCGTACAAGGCTGAATTCATCCCTGGACTATCACCTCCAGAGGTAAATACACCTATATGTTTAATTTTATTAGTATTCATTTAAAATTGTTTTTTGTGATTTTTTATCTGAAACAGAAAAATCTTGGATGGTCTTCCATACAAATTCTGCTTCTTTTAGAAAGAACTGATGGTCTCCCCCTGTAGAGGTAACAGTTTTTACGTTTGTAAATTCTCTTGATAAGTCTATAGCATTTTTGAGCGGTGCAGTAGTGTCCTTTGCTCCGTGAATGAAAAGCACTTTTGTGTTTCTAATCTTTCTTGCAATCCCGTATAAATCTGTTTTTAGGATTATCCTCGTAAGCGAATAATAGTAGCTCTGCCAATGGTGTTTTTTTGCATCTTCATAAACATCATCCGTGAGGTTGTCTGGTTTAAATGCACGCGACATAAAAATGGGATGAATCATACAGATGTATTTAGAGAATCTGCTTGTTGATATTCTGTCCACAAAGGAATGTGAGGACATAATTTTTTTAAATTCATCTGCATCCTGATAAACAGGTATTCCAATAAAAATGCCTGCTTTGAGCCAATTTGAGTGTTTTTCCAATAGGGCCATTGAAATTATAGCGCCCATAGAATGACCGGCAACTATGGTTTTTCCATCATTGAATCCTTCTTTTTGCAAAACCAATTCTAAAGCTTTAAGTTGAACTGAAAGCGAATAATCACTTTGTGGTTTTGGCGAATCACCAAAACCCAAAAGGTCTATTAATAGCAAAGTGTGTGTTTTTGAAATGCTTTCTAAATTGCGTTTCCAATAATTCAATGACCCTGTCAAACCGTGCAGCAAAACGAGTTTGTTTTCACCCGCACCTATAATTTCATAATTTAAGAGTGTTTTGTCAGCATCATAAGCTGGGTGCTTAACAATCTTATAATGTTGATATCCTGCTATAGCGACCACAGGAAAAATGAAAAATATGGATATGAGTAGTAATGTCATATTTTTAAAGTTTTATCATTAACCAATATTGGGGTTTTACCATAAAATCTATTAAAAACCATACAAGCTGTGAGGTCACCCGTTACGTTTACAGTAGTCCTGAACATTCCCAACAATCTTTCTACACCAATAATAATGATGATGCCTTCGGCTGGAATACCGACACTTCCCAAAACAGAAGCGAGTATCACCACACCACCTCCGGGAATGGCAGGTGTGCCGATTGAAGCAGCAACGATAGTTACAATGACCACAATAATATTGAGTAAACTCATTTCCAGTCCATAGGCTTGGGCTATAAAAAGAGTTGTTATCGTTTGATAGAGTGCAGTACCATCCATATTGACGGTTGCGCCAATGGGAATGATAAAATTGCTAATGGTCTTGTCCACCTTTAGTTTTTCTTCGGCTGTTTGAAGAGAAAGTGGCATCACAGCGGCAGAGCTTGTGGTTGAAAAAGCCAATAGCTGAACATCCCTTATTTTTTTCAGGAAATGCATAGGGTTTGATTTTCCAAGAAGCACAATTAGCCCTAAATAGAAAATCACTAAGAATAACAGACCGAGCAAGACGACACCCACATAGTAGGTGAGGCCAGATAGAGAACTCAAACCAACGCTAGAGGTGAGCTGCGCCATAAGTCCGAAAACAGCAATAGGCACTAGAAGCATTGACCATTTTACTACTGTCATACAGACTTCCTGAATGGCACTTAGAAGCAGCTTCACTGGGCGCAGTAAGGCATTTTCAAGTGATAGCACAGCTACACCAATAATGATTGTGAAAATTACAATGCTTAACATTTCACCACTTACCATAGATGCCAACGGGTTTTCGGGAAGTAAGTTTGAGATGGCATCAGGAATCGTTTCAATTCCGAAGGAAAGCTCTGGATTTTCCGTTGGAACAGCTGTAATTTCATTATGTTCAGCTAGAGCCTGTTGATGTAAAAAGCGACCCGGTCTAAAAATTTGGGATAGTATCGTACCAATGCTAACCGAAACTATTGTTGTGCCCAAAAAATATAGTAAAACACCACCACCTAATTTTTTTAAACTGTCCTTATCATTACTTGCGATTCCTGTGATGATGGAAGCCACAATCAACGGAATCATAATCATTTGAACCAGTTTCAGAAATAGTACACCGGGCAATGCCAGCCAATTCCCCGCGATATCTGCTGTTTCTTTAGAAATCCATCCATTTTGTGGACTCAATAACAGACCAAATCCAACACCTAACAACAAAGCAATGATTACTTTAAGCCATAGACGGCTTTCTACCAGTTTAAGGAGGTAGTGGTTAAGTGATTTTAATGATTTTATCTCTGTGTCAAACATTCTGTTGATTATGCTATATTAATTTTATTATCCAGATACACTTCCTGAACAGATTGTAATACTCTTACGCCTGCGCTAAAGGGCTTTTGAAATGCTTTTCTTCCCATTATCAGCCCAGAGCCACCAGCCCTTTTATTGATGACGGCAGTTGTTACAGCTTCGGACAAATCTGATTTGCCTTTGGAACCACCACCTGAATTAATCAGCCCTATTTTACCCATATAGCAATTGGCTACTTGCAACCTGCAAAGGTCAATAGGGTGGTCTGTGGTAAGGGTTTTATACATTTCATCATCATATTTTCCAAATCCTATCTCTTTGAAACCAAAATTATTGGTAGGTAATTTTTGTTTGATGATGTCTGCTTGAATAGTAACACCCAAATGGTTTGCCTGCCCAGTTACATCGGCAGCTGCGTGATAATCTTCCTTGTTGGTTTTAAATGCCTCGTTCCGTGTATAGCACCATAAGATGGTGGCCATTCCCAGATTGTGTGCTTCTTCAAAAGCTTCAGCTATTTCTTTTAGCTGTCTGTTGCTTTCTGCTGAACCAAAATAAATCGTAGCTCCTACGGCAATTGCTCCCATATCCCAGGCATTTTTTACCTTACCAAATAATGTTTGGTCATATTTATTTGGATAGGTAAGTAGCTCGTTATGGTTAATCTTGACGATAAAAGGGATTTTATGGGCATATTTTCGGGCGTTCAATCCCAATACACCAAACGTGGATGCCACACCATTGCAACCAGCTTCCATAGCAAGTTTTATGATGTTCTCTGGGTCAAAATAATCTGGGTTTTTATAGAATGAAAAGGCCGCGCTATGCTCAATACCTTGGTCAACAGGAAGGATACTTAAATAACCAGTTCCTGCCAGATTTCCGTGATTGTACAATTGTGAAAGACTTCGAAGCACCTGCGGATTTCTGTTGCTACTGCCAAATACTTTTTCTAAACTATTTTTGCTTGGCACTTGCAATTCATCCTTTGTTATTTTTTCACAAACGTGTTCTAAATAGAAGTCTGCTTTTTCTCCTAAAAGTTCTACTATATTCTTGTCTGTTTTCATCTTGATAGTATTTAATGGATTCCTAAACTTTCATTTGTTTTGGCTATGGATTTTGTACCATCTGTTTCAATTCCAGTTAATGCCCTAATAGCATCAATTGTTTCCGGGATTACAATAGCTTGGTTATCGACCACGTAGGCATAAAAGAGTTCGTCTCCCTGTACCTTCAGCATATCTTCCCATAGTGCTACTTCGTACATATCGCCCCAAGGCCTTCCCATATCCAAGAACATTTCCTTAATGGTATTGTTAGAAACCAGACCTTGGTCATATTGAATCAATTTAATACGGCTGGACGTTTTGAAAGCATTTAGCACTTCTTGCTTTGTCGCCTGTTTTTTCAATTTCACATTCCAGTAGTGCATATGGCTCAATGTTTCGGGTACTTTTACCGCTGCGGTGATGACATCCAGTTCTGGGTCAACACTTTTAGCATCTGGACCTTGATGGCTTGGGATATCTTTTTCGGGAACCATCGTATTCATAATACCACCCAAATGACTTTCCCAAGGGTCTGTAGCTCTTCTTAAAAGTGTACCTCTGGCATAATCCAATAAATCGGCTCTTTTTAAAGCGGTCAAGGTTCTTAAAATAGACGTAGTATTACAGGAAACTACTCTTGTCGCATTCAAGTTTAGAGCTGATTTGTAATTATTTTCTGCACTAAAGGAATGCCCTGTGGTTTCGTGTTTTTCGCCACCGTGTAGAATAAATTTGATGTTTTGCTCCTTGTAGATAACGACATTCTGAGCGGCAATTTTTTTGGGTGTACAGTCCACAACAAGATCTGATTTCTTTAAAAGTTCCTGTAAGCTTCCTTTTACCGAAATCCCTTCAGATTTCATTTTATCAGCAGCATCTTTAGTTGCTGCATAAATGTCGTATTCCTTTCTTACGGCATTTTGAATTCGCCAGTCGCTAATGATATCACATACTCCCGAAAGCTTCATATCGTTTTGTAAGTTGATGGCATCTGCCACCCTTTTTCCAATGACTCCGTATCCTATAACTGCTATATTTTTCATATAAATTGATTTTTATTAATTATGTTTTATTGTTCGTAGTTTCCATTCCCATTGGCATATTACCTTCATCGTCTGTGTGTGAAATCATAAAAAGGCGTTCTGCAACAAGTAATAGAACAATCCCAATCGCTGCTACGATAAGCACCAAAGGATCGTTCAGATATTTTATATAAAGAAAAGCTGCCAATACCGCAATGTCCAATACGATGGCTATTAATGGGATGATAGGCTGAAAAACCACTTTGTTTTTAAGGTGACGGAACAGCCCCCAATGGATAGCGATATCCATAATAAGGTAAAAAATAGCCCCAATGGATGCTATCCTTGTCAAATCGAAAAGCACGGTCAGTAAAATGGCGAGGGAAGACGTGAATATTAGTGCTGGATTTTTTAAGCTACCAAGTTTGGTTAAAGAAGGCACCTGTTTCATATTGCTGAGCATTGCCAACAAGCGTGAAGAGGAAAAGATACTGGCAATGACCCCAGAAACCGTGGCAATAATGGCAATGCCAATGGTAATCCAGGAACCCCATTCCCCAAAAACAGGTTTTGCGGCGGCTGCAAGGGCATAATCTTTAGCTTCGATTATTTCAGGAATGCTTAAACCTCCCGCAACAGCTAATGCCAAGGCTACATATATCAGTGTGCAGATAAGTATGGAAAACACGATAGACCTACCAAGATTTTTATGCGGGTTTTTAATATCGGCCCCTTGGTTCGTGATAGTGGTAAAGCCTTTATAAGCAAGGATAGATAACGCCAAAGCGGCCACAAATCCGAAGCCTTGTGGTAATGTCTCAGTATTTTTGGGAATATAGTTTCCCGTAATATCGGCAAAACCTGAAATTGCAAGGCCGGCAATAGCTAAAATTGCTATTCCCACTACCTTTATAATAGCGGTAAATGTCGCGGTGGCACCAATAACCTTATTGCCCAGGATGTTCACTATATAAGCAACAACAATTAGCCCAACACCCAGGGTAGAGGCATAACCTGCATAGGACTCGGGAAATAGTCTCAACGTATATGCTCCAAAAGTGCCCGCCACCAGACTTTCGGAAACTACCATTGATACGTACATCAGCAAAGAATAAAACCCTGTTGTTGTTCCAGGTCCATAGGATTTGTTAAGGAATTTAACCACACCTCCAGACGATGGAAAAGCATTTGAAAACTTGACATAGGAATATGAGCTAAAACCCACCACAACAGCACCTGCAATAAATGCAATGGGAAATAGATCACCCACCAACTCTGCTATTTGCCCCATAAGGACAAATATGCCAGCACCAATCATTACGCCTGTACCAAGAGATATGGAACCTAATAAGGAAAGCTTACTATTTTTATCTGTGGTGTTTTTCATTTCAAAATTATTTTTCCCTGTTTTTAATCGAAGATTTCGGTTTAAAGTTTCTAATAATCAGGCGGTTGCTCTTTTCATAAGTGAAATAACTTACCGCCCAATTAAAACCAACCATCAATCTATTTCTAAATCCACTTATGGACATCAAGTGAACAACGGACCACAGCAACCAGGCGAAATAGCCTGCAAATTTAAATTTGCCCAAATCGGCAACTGCCTTGCGTTTTCCTACAGTGGCTAAGGAACCTTTATCTTTATATTTGAAAGGTTTTATGGATTTGTTATTTATGATATTTAATATCGAATCGCCCAGGTATTTACCTTGTTGAATAGCGGTCTGTGCTACTTGTGGATGTCCTTTTGGGGTTTCTTTGGAAATGAGTGCTGCGATATCACCTATGGCAAAAATGTTTTCGTAGCCTTCTACTTTTAAATTAGCATCGGTTTTAATCCGGTTGCCCCTGACTATGTGTTTTTCATCAATACCATTTGGGAATTGTCCTTTTACGCCAGCCGTCCAGATAAGATTTTTAGCCAAAATGGTCTTACCACTTTTGGTAGTGACTTCGTTGCCGTCATAATTGCTTACAGCTTCATTTAATAATACCTTTACATTCAAATCCTCTAAATATTTGAGGGTTTTCGATGATGCCTTGTCTGACATTGTGCCTAACAACTCATCAATGGCTTCTATTAGATAAATATTCATAATGGAAGAAGGGTACTCTGGGTAATCTTTGGGAAGGATGTATTTGCAAAACTCTGCCAAAGCTCCTGCCATTTCTACGCCTGCTGGACCACCACCTACTATTACAAAATTTGTCAGCGCGTCGCGTTCTTTATCATCACAAGTAATAGCTGCCTGTTCCAAATTTTGCAACATCATATGACGGATGTTGAGGGAATCGCGAATATCCTTCATCCTCAAACTATTTTCGGCCACAGAATCCATCCCAAAGAAATTGGTGGTCGTGCCAGTAGCCAACACTAAATAGTCATAAGAAACACTTCCCTTATTGGTCAATATAGTATTTGAATCAGGTTGAATTTCCTCAACTTCAGCCAAACGAAAGAAAACATTTTTATAGCCATTGATTTGTTTTCTGAATGGAAATACAATACTGTCAGGCTCCAGGGCACTCGTTGCCACTTGATATAATAAAGGCTGAAACTGATGGAAGTTATTTTTATCGAGTAAAACCACTTGAACTTCTTTGTGTTTCAGTTTCTCAACCAATGCCAAACCTGCAAATCCTCCACCAACGATAACCACACGAGGTAATTTAGTATCTGGAAGACAGATTTCATCTGTTATCTTACAGGTGGATTCCAACGGAATGCTATGTGTTTGCTTTTCTTTCATTTTTTATTTCTATCTCTTGCAATGAGTACTGAACATTTGGCATTTGTGGTCAAATATTGGGATACAGAGCCCAATACTAAGCGTGAAAGTGCACCGTGACCCTGAGAGCCTACTACGATTAAATCTGCACCCCAATCTTCTGCTTTTTCATAAATAGTACTTTTGGGCAGGCCACTAACAACACTTGTGGTTATGGTAAGTGCCTTGTTTTCGGCCTTGATTTTATCGAAAGCTTCTGAAACGATTTTGTTTCCCAATTTTTGAGCGTTACTTCTAATTTCTTCTATGTAATTTCCTATCCTGCCGCCCATAGTATGCAATCCCAGGCCGGTTGTTTTCGGAACTTCATAAACATTTATAATATGAATTTCACTATTTGAGGATAGGGTCATTTTTATAAGTTCGTGAATGGCTACTTTACTGAAATCTGAACCATCTATGGCCAATAGTATTTTCATAGTTTGAATGTATTAGTTGGTTGATATTTCTTTTGATTTTATAAGTTTTCTCCAATACAAGTGTTCATATAATCCAGACCAATACATACCAAAGGTGAAAGCGAATAATAATTCTTCAATTGGAATTCCTAGAACAAGAATATGGGTCAGGTTGTCCAGATTCCAGTACAGCTCCACATATTGCGGATAAAACGGAAGGATGCTTCCGAAATAAATGAAGTACAGTATGGTAAACAAGATTCCTCCAACCCATATCTTTCCTTTTAAATCTGGGCGACAGTACAATGTTGCCAAACCACCAAAAAACATTGCAATGATGCCACAATAGATGTGGTTAAGCGTGGTGAAAAGACTAAATATGACGAATACAATGGCTGGAACAAAAAGTATATAAATATGTAGCTTATGTCTTTGGTGGCTCCGTTCGGTATGAGGCATATCTATATAGCCTTTTTTGAATATCAGATTATACAATACCGTCCCTATTCCGCCAATGGCAAAAGAGAAGATAAGGCTCTCAATATCAAAACCTGTTCTTTCCGCTAAATGGAATAAGGAAGGTGGCATCCAATATTCTGGTACAAATAATGGTTCTGTTAAACCAAAGGGCATCGTAATAAGGCTCATTTTGAGCATTTCTTTTCTATACCCCTTTTTTGACAAATAGATTATTGCCCAAAGAGCAAGAATTATAAGAGACCATATGAACCAGACATATTGCATAAATTTTATTTTACTCTCTTATTTTTTGACTTTTATTTGCGCATTATAAAAAGCCGCAATACAGGCACCTATTAGCCATCCTAAAATGAATATCTGTACTATTCCCAAACCAGCTTCCCATAGTGGCACATCCATCCTGATAATGCTTGTGGTATCTAAACCGTGCAATAGGCTGTTGAAAAAATCGATAGTGGCTTCTCGACCTGCTGTTGACATAACTATCATACAGCCTAAGTAAATTAGTGCCGCCGTAAGACCGAAAGCAAATCCGAGTTTTTTTACGTTTAATCGATACATAATTTTAAAGTTTTGAGTTAGTTGTCTGATTTTAATATCTTTTTTGATTCCTCAAATTCTTCCTTGGATATTTCGCCTTTTGCAAAGCGGTTTTTAAGAATATCCAGTGGACTGTCTTTTTTTGCTTTTTGATATGGGATATCTGCTGGAATGAAAAATATCCAAGCAAGTAAAACGACCCATATAACCCACCATATTAGGTGCATTCCTCCAAAACTTCCATCGTAGTAGTGCATAATTTTTAGATTTAAATTGTTATTGTTCCATTTCAGTTATTGTATATCCACTAAGGGCATTGAGCTGATTTTGTAACTCATCTACCGAAAGAGCTTCTTTCATTGTGATAAGTGTAGCTCCTTTTGGTGCCAGAAAAATCTCTACTTTTTCGATGTTGGGATGTTCTTCCAAGGTCTTCTTGACTCTTGACACACATCCACCACAACTAATTCCGTTTATTTGATATTTTTGTGTCATTGTGTTTCGATTTTAATGATGTTGATGCCCTTTATGCTTTTCTATTGGCTTCTCTGTTGATTCATTTTGACTATTGTGTTTATGACCACCGTGCCCGTGTGAACCGTGAGGCATAAATAGGTGACAGCCAAACATTAAAATGATGAAAATAAAGAGCGATGTTCCGCTTCCTATACCCAGAGTTGGTGCTAAAAAGATGAACAACAGTGGTAGCCCACAGCCGATGACCATCCATATCCAGTGATTTTTTTTCATTGGTTTTACATTTAGAGGTTAACAATCAGTGATGCTCGGTATGGTCCTCTTTGGCCGGTGTATCCATATTGTCCATCTTATCCATTCCCTTCATATCCATTCCTTTTTCGGCCATCATTTTTTTGCAGGATTTCATGCAGTCTTCACTCATCATCCCGTTTTCATACATCATTTGCATCATTGAGTTCATTGTTTCCGAGCTTTTCATCATTCCGCTCATCATTTCGTGCATCATAGGCTTATTGCCCATCATGTTTTTCATCATCATACCGTCTTCCATCATCATTTGCATTCCTTCGCCCTGCATCATAGCGTCCATCATGTTCTTGTTGCCCTGCATCATTTGCATTGCTTGTGGGTTGTTGTGCATATTTTCCATAAACTCCGTCATATAATCGTCATTCTGGGCAATATCATTGAAGACTTCTGTGCGGGTTTCTGGGTTTTCCAGTACTGCTTGAGGGTTTGTTTCTTGTGTGCAACTGTTCAAACTTACAAGCCCAATCATCGATAAAATAATTGTAAGTGCTTTCATAGGTGTTTGTTTTGAATTAATACTATAAAATTATTGGTTTTGTACTATCTTGTTGTACATAACTTTCGCTATGATCTATATAATTTCATCGTAAAAATTTCGTTTCCAGTCTTCTGCATTTTTATAATCGGTCATACTTACTCCTATAACGTCCTTAAACTGTCTAGACAAATGGTTGACACTGCTGTAGTCCAATAGGTACCCTATATCTGAAAAGGAATGTTGTTTAAGCTGAATGAGCTCTTTAACTTTTTCAATCTTTAATTTGATAAAGTATTTTTCAATAGTGGTTTGTTCCTGGGCAGAAAACAATCTGCTCAATGTTTTGTAATCACGATGAAGACCTGATGACAATAATTCAGATGTTTTTACCTTAATATGTAGCGGTAGCTCTTGCAATTGTTCTATTAGAATAATCTTGATTCTTTCTGTGAGCATTTCTTCTTCTTTTTGTACAATTTCAAAATCATTAGCGTGAAGCACAGTTGTAACAGCTTCGACAATTTCATTGCTGGTTTTTTTTGGTGCTTCTACCAATAATCTTCCTAATTCTAATGAAAGCACAGTAACTCCCAATTCTTGTAGTTCTTGCTTAATAACTTTTAAGCAGCGGCTACAGACCATATTCTTAATCCAAAATTCTTTTGGTTTGTTCATAGTATATAATGTATTGTCAATGAGTTTAGCTCAATGGTCTGATAGGTTTAGCCTAACAGGATTAATATTGTGTAGCGTTGTTGAGAATAGGGTACAACAAATGTTAGCCAGAAGTGAAATATTGGCTATAGAGGCAATGCAGATTAATTTTAACCTGCGAAGTAGAAAATCAAATTAAAAAGGACTCGTTGAGGATTACAAGGTCTGTGGATAGCAAAGGTGGCCTATAAGCCTTAAAAGAAACTGTGTTTTTCTCTAAACCTTCAAAAAGGTTGATATAAGAATAGACGAAGTTGTTTAAGAAAACTAAAGTTTCAATCTCTGAAATTGTATTGGCCTTCTTGAAGGTGTCATCTCCTTCTTTCAAGATGGTCTTATTATCGCAACAGTCTTTCTCTTGTATTGTAGTACATTGCTTGGAATTATTATCTTTTTTCTGTGCAGTCTCCATACAAGATTCTGCTTTACTAAAAAAAGCCAAATCCACCATTTTATTACAGCAAAAGTGCATATTTACCGTAAAGGATGTGGTGGAAAACAGTATAAAAACTGCTAAAAAGAAGGACAGTATTTTAGTGAAAAAAGATTTCACACTATAAAATTAATAAATTTTGATTAACATTAAAGGATTTTGGAAAATAAAATTCAACTGTTCAATTATTTTATTATCAGTTTTTTACAAAAAAACAACAAAATTAATCAGTACAAATATAATTCTAAAAGTTCAACAGAACTATGATTTATATCATATAAAGGAAGCTGCAAAAGAATTTTATTTGCAAATAATATTTAAGCGGTTTCGTGCAAAATAAACATTGATAAATCAAAAAAAAATTGTTAAATAAACAAATTGAGATAAATTTTTTATAAATTTGCAACATTAATGAAAAAAGTTTTTCATAAAATATCATCCGTTTGTTTGGCACTTATCGTGCTGTTGTCAACAGTTTCTTTTACTATTGATAGTCATTACTGTGGCGATACTTTAGTGGATTCTTCTTTATTTGGGCACGTTGAAACTTGCGGAATGGATAAACAACTATCCAGAAATGATTGTCAAAGTGAAGTTCAGGATGATTCCTGCTGTTCAGATAAGCAATTAGTTGTTGAAGGTCAGGACGACCTGAAGATGTCTTTTAACACCTTAAATTTTGAGCAACAAGTCTTTGTTGTCTCTTTTGTACATTCTTATATCAATCTCTTTGAGACTCTTGATTCACACATTGTTCCATTTAGAGATTATACACCTCCTTATCTTGTAAGGAACGTACAAAAACTACACGAAACTTATTTAATTTGATTTTAAACAGTTTCCGATAATTATCGGAAAGATTTGCTCTATGGTTACTTCCATCTTGGGCTTACTTTGTTGTGTTTAATTTTCTGATATTATCAGAAAGTTATTCAATGTATAACTGTTTAATTATCAATAAAGATGCTAAATAAATGCATAAAATTTCTTATAGAAAACAAACTAGTAGCCGTTCTACTACTTGCACTTTTTATTGCTTGGGGAGTCGTAAACGCCCCGTTTGAATGGAATACAGGCTCACTTCCTCGAGACCCTGTTGCCGTAGATGCCATACCAGATATTGGCGAAAACCAACAAATTGTATTTACTAAATGGGATGGTCGTTCCCCTCAAGATATTGAGGATCAAATTACTTATCCTCTAACCACATCGCTTCTTGGTATTCCAGGGGTTAAAACAATACGTAGTTCATCTATGTTCGGGTTTTCGAGCATTTATATCATTTTCGAAGAAGATATTGAATTTTATTGGAGCAGAAGCCGAATACTTGAAAAATTAAACTCATTACCAGCCGGACTTCTACCAGAAGGCGTTAATCCAGCTTTAGGTCCCGATGCCACAGGATTAGGGCAAATATATTGGTACACCCTTGAGGGACGTGATAAAGATGGTAATGTTACAGGTGGATGGGATTTACAAGAATTAAGAAGCATTCAAGACTTCTACGTGAAATATGCGTTGTCATCTGCGAGTGGCGTTTCAGAAGTGGCTTCCATCGGCGGATATGTTTTGGAATATCAAGTGGATGTTAATCCCGAATTAATGCGGCAATACAACATAGGCTTGAGTGAGGTTGTAAAAGCAGTAAAACAAAGCAACAAAGATGTTGGTGCACAAACGCTTGAAATCAACCAAGCTGAATATCTAATCCGGGGTTTAGGATATGTTAAGTCTATTTCAGACCTAGAGAATGCAGTAGTTACTTCAGAAGATTTTACCTCTATACGCTTAAAGGATATTGCCAATGTCTCTCACGGACCTGCAACAAGAAGAGGGCTTTTAGATAAAGAAGGTGCTGAAGTTGTAGGTGGTGTTGTAGTAGCCCGCTACGGCGCTAACCCTATGGCGGTTATTAATAATGTTAAGGAGAAAATAAATGAACTAAGTTCAGGCTTACCTTCTAAAACTCTGAGCGATGGAAGGACATCGCAGTTGACCATTGTTCCTTTTTATGATAGAACCGAACTCATACAGGAAACATTAGGAACACTTGATGAAGCATTGACTCTAGAAATTTTGATAACCATTTTCGTAATTATCATTATGGTATTCAACCTCAGAGCTTCTGTATTGATTTCAGGACTATTACCTGTGGCGGTATTGATGGTTTTTATATCAATGAAGTTGTTTAATGTAGATGCCAATATTGTCGCCTTATCTGGTATTGCCATCGCCATTGGTACAATGGTAGATGTGGGAGTTATTCTATCTGAAAATGTACTGCGTCATATAGATGAAAATGACCAGAACCTACCAATGAATACAGTTGTATATAATGCCACAGCCGAGGTCTCTGGCGCTATTCTAACTGCTGTTATGACCACAATAATAAGTTTTATTCCTGTATTCACTATGATAGGAGCTGAAGGTAAGTTATTTAGACCTTTGGCCTTCACAAAAACAGCGGCACTCACAGCATCTCTTATAGTGGCATTATTTCTTATACCACCTTTTGCAGCCTATTTTTTCAGAAAGCGTAATGTAAAAATTTCTTTTAGATACATTCTCAATATTGCTTTAGTAATAATTGGTCTGTTAGCAGTAATTTTTGGACATACCCTTGGGCTTATACTGGTTGCATATGGTATCGTTGGTTTACTGTCTATTAAAGAAAAAATATCGGCAGATAGAGCTAATATCATCAACATATTTATTTCAGCCTTTGCCATTGTATTCTTGTTGGCGGAATATTGGAGACCATTGGGTGTAGATAGAAGCATTTTCTGGAACTTAATATTTGTAGGCCTGATATGCTTTGGCCTGTTGGGTATATTTACGCTATTTAGGAGCTATTATGTGCGCATATTAAATTGGGCGTTACGCAATAAACTCTTGTTTCTAGCCATACCCACTGCTATTGTCATCTTCGGTGTTATGATAATGCGGAATACGGGTAAGGAATTTATGCCATCACTTAATGAAGGTTCTTTCCTCTTAATGCCAACTTCTATGCCTCACGCTGGGGTTGAGGAGAACAAGCGTGTTTTACAACAATTGGATATGGCCGTTGCTAGCATCCCAGAGATTGAAACGGTGGTTGGTAAATCAGGACGCACAGAATCGGCTTTAGACCCAGCACCGTTGTCAATGTATGAAAATGTAATTCAGTACAAGTCTGAATACATTTTAAATGATAAAAGAGAAAGACAACGATTTAAAGTTAATGAAGATGGTCTCTTTATGTTAAAGGATGGTAGCTTGGTTACAAATCCAAATGTTGAATTGGAAGTAGACGAAGGCAAGTATGATGCCACCTTATTAAAAGACCCTTTTAACATTACTGATAGACAACTTATACCAGACGACGATGGTGAGTATTATAGAAACTGGCGACCAGAAATTGAATCGCCCGATGATATTTGGAAAGAGATTGTAAAGGTAACTAAACTTCCCGGAGTTACTTCAGCACCTAAATTACAACCTATTGAAACCCGATTGGTAATGCTTCAAACGGGTATGCGAGCACCAATGGGTATCAAAGTGAAAGGGCAAGATTTAAATGAGATAGAAGCCTTTGGAGTGCAATTGGAGGATATATTAAAACAAGCCGACGGTGTTAAGGATGAAGCCGTTTTTGCAGACCGAATAGTTGGTAAACCTTACCTTTTATTGGATATCGATAGAGACAAGCTTGCTCGTTATGGTATTTCCATACAGCAGGTACAGCAAGTGATACAAGTGTCTATAGGTGGTATGGTGCTTACACAAACTGTTGAAGGCAGGGAGCGATATGGAATACGCGTACGTTATCCAAGAGAGCTACGTGCAAATCCAAATGATTTAAAAGATATTTATGTTCCGGTAGAAAAGGGCAACCCAGTACCCATAAGTGAATTGGTTACCATTCGTTATGAGCAAGGACCACAAATCATAAAAAGTGAGGATACTTTTTTAGTAGGTTACGTGCTCTTTGATAAGTTGGATGGTTATGCCGAGGTAGATGTGGTAGAAAACGCCCAAGCACTCATACAAGAGAAGATTGATAATGGACAGCTTGTTGTGCCAAAAGGAATTAACTATCAATTTACAGGAACCTATGAGAACCAATTAAGGGCCGAAAAAACACTTGGTGTAGTTGTGCCACTCGCATTGCTAATTATATTTCTCATTCTTTATTTCCAGTTCCGTTCTGTTGCAACATCCCTTATGGTTTTTACAGGTATTGCCGTGGCTTTTGCAGGAGGCTTTCTAATGATTTGGTTTTATGGACAGGATTGGTTTTTGAACTTTAGCTTCTTTGGTGAAAACCTACGAGACCTGTTCCAAATGCACACTATAAACTTGAGTGTTGCCGTTTGGGTTGGGTTTATTGCATTGTTTGGTATTGCTACAGACGACGGAGTGGTAATGGCAACCTACCTCACACAGACCTTTGATAAAAACAAGCCTAAAGACAGAAAAGGAATAAGAGCGTCAGTAATTGAGGCTGGAGAAAAGCGTATCCGTCCTTGTTTGATGACGACGGCAACAACCATTCTTGCCTTGTTACCAGTACTCACTTCAACAGGTAGAGGAAGTGATATAATGATACCAATGGCTATTCCAAGTTTCGGAGGTATGTTAATTGCACTAATAACCTTATTTGTTGTACCGGTATTATTTAGTTTGAAACACGAACTTCAATTAAAAAAAGCTACAAAATGAGAAATATAATTCTATTGGGAATTGTCTTTTTCGCTTTCGCGAAGATTAATGCACAACAATTAGCCTCTTACATTCAGGAAGCTCAAGATAACAATCCCGAGATTCAAGCTTTTGAATTACGCTACAACATAGCAGAAGAAAAAGTTAATGAAGCTAATACCTTGCCAGATACACAAATTAGTGCTGGCTATTTTATAAGTGAACCCGAAACCCGTACAGGAGCGCAACGCGCACGTTTCTCTGTCAAGCAAATGTTACCTTGGTTTGGAACTATTTCGGCAAGGGAAAATTACGCAAGCTCAATAGCGGAAACTCAATATGTAGATATTGTCATTATGAAGCGCAAATTGGCACTTTCAGTTTCTCAATCCTATTATAAACTATATGCTATTAGAGCAAAACAATTGGTTCTTGAGAAAAATATCGACCTTTTAGAAACCTATGAACGTTTAGCATTAACATCGGTAGAAGTTGATAAGGCATCAGCTGTTGATGTACTTCGTCTTCAAATTAGGCAAAATGAACTTGTACAACAAAAAGAAGTTTTAGAGCAGGATTACCTTGCTGAACAAGCCACCTTCAATAATCTATTAAATCGTGATGGGACTATTGCCGTAACCGTGGTTGAGGATATGTTTATTCCAGATGAGGACGCATTAATCTTGACGGAAAATCTTCAGTTAAATCCTGAACTCATTAAATATGATAAGCTTTATGAGTCCGTTGAGCAATCAGAGTTGTTGAATCAAAAACAGAGCTCGCCCAATATAGGTTTTGGGCTAGATTATGTACCAGTTTCTGAGCGTCCTGATATGAATTTTACCGACAACGGAAAGGACATCATAATGCCAATGGTGTCTATCTCAATTCCAATTTTTAACAACAAATACAAATCAGTAACAAAACAGAATCAGTTAAAGCAGTTACAGATACAGTCCCAAAAAGAAGATAGATTAAATAAACTGGAAACCCTATTAGCAGATGCAAAGTACAACCGAGAAAATGCGAGAATAAAATTCAATATTCAATCGGACAATCTAAAACAAGCAAATGATGCTGAAGAAATCTTGATAAAGAATTATGAAACAGGCACTATTGATTTTAACGATGTACTGGATGTTCAAGAGTTGCAATTAAAATTTCAAATAAACCTTATAGAATCTATTAAAGGCTATTATATACAATATGCTTTGATTAATTATTTAACACAATAAAAAATGAGAACAATAAACATAATCACATTATTACTATTTACCTCATTCACTTTTGCCCAAGTAGGCACAAACGGTTCGGATAGGAAGGAAGAAGGACGCACTATAAGGGAATATAACCTTACTATAGAAGAAAATAAATGACGCTTGGGGGTGTAAGCGCAAAAGCAATGACCATCAATGGTAGTATTCCAGGACCTGTTCTAGAATTTGACGAAGGAGACCTTGCCATAATCAACGTAACCAATAAAATGGATGAAGAAACCTCAGTGCATTGGCACGGTTTGATACTTCCCAATTTTTACGATGGTGTACCCTATTTAACCACGCCACCTATTAAACCCGGAACAACTTTCCAATACCGAATACCCATCAACCAATCGGGTACGTATTGGTATCATTCCCATACAATGTTACAAGAGCAAAAGGGTGTTTATGGGTCTATTATTATTCATCCACAAGAAAAAACCTTGGAATACGATAAAGATTTGGTCGTGGTGTTATCCGATTGGACCGATGAAAAACCAATGAATGTTTTGCGAAACCTCAAAAGAGGTAACGAGTGGTATCAAGTTAAAAAAGGTACAGCGGTTCCACTTAGCAGGGTCATTTCAGAAGGTGCTCTTGGTGCCCAGCTTAAATTTTGGAGAGACCGTATGGAAGGTGCTGACATTGCAGATATCTACTATCCCGCCTTTCTAACCAATGGAAAGTCGTTAGCGGAATATCCAGAATTCAAACCAGGGGAAAAGGTTCGACTTCGCTTTATCAATGCATCCGCTTCCACTTATTATTGGTTGGACTTTGGCGGTGGCAACCCGATGGTCGTTGCGGGCGACGGTATTGATGTGGAACCTGTAGCAAAAAGCCGTTTCCTCTTCGGTATTGCCGAAACCTATGATGTTATCGTTACCATTCCCGAAGGTACTTTAGAAGTTACCGCCACCGCTCAGGACGGTTCTGGAAGCACCTCGTTGCGTTTGGGCGAAGGCATCCTATACCCAGCCGAAAGAATTGGCAGGCCTGATAAAGTGGAAATGATGAAGCAAATGGCCAAAATGGATATGAAAATGGGAGCGCCTTCAATGGTAGGTAACAAAAAGAAAAAAACACCTGAATACCTGAAGGAGAATTATGGGATGAAAATGGATATGAAGGACGGAAAAATGAATATGAACGATGGCAAAATGGGTAATCAAATGGATATGAAGGCAAACGACCATATGGGTCACGATATGTCTATGATGCAAAAGGACACCGTGTCTTTCAATTACAGCACACGTAAAACCTATTTCAACTACGACTTTTTAAAGGCAACCGAAAATACCACATTCAAGGCCAACTTACCCGTAAACGATATTCTGTTGAACTTGACCGGAAATATGCAACGCTATGTTTGGAGTATGAATGGCGTACCACTTTCAGAAACCGATAAAATAAAAATCAAAAGTGGCGAAGTAACCCGAATAACACTCAACAATCTAACGATGATGCACCACCCAATGCATTTGCACGGTCATTATTTTAGGGTCGTTAACGAAAATGGTGAACGTTCACCATTAAAGCATACCGTCAATGTACCGCCAATGCAGAAAGTGGTCATAGAGTTCTACAACGAAGAGTATGGAGATTGGTTCTTTCATTGTCACGTACTATATCACATGATGGGAGGTATGGCAAGGGTGTTTAGTTATGATACCCCAAGAGATAAAAGGATGGAAGATTTTCCCGTTCAAAAACTCATCGATGAAACCGACCATTACTATTCTTGGGGATTGTTGCGTGCAGGCTCAAACTTTAATGAACTCTTTTTAACCTCTAGCAATATCCGTAACGAATTTGGATTACGAGCAGAATTCGATTATGACAAAAATCTTGAAGCTGAAGTAAATTACAACAGGTATCTCAATGATTGGGTGCGTCTCTATGTAGGTGTTAATACCGAAACCGAAATACCAAATTCCTTCGATGAGTTCAATACAGTTGGTCTTATTGGTGTAAAATACTTTACACCTTATAGATTCAATGTAGATGTGAGTATGGATAACCAGCTACGCCCAAGAATACGCTTGGACAGAGAACTATTGATTTTTCCAAGAATATTTCTGGAAGGCGAATATGAATATAGAGCAGACTTTGGATGGGTCAATGATTTAGGAGATAGCTCTTTTGAAAGCGAAACACAATGGTTGGTAGGTCTTTCATACATCCTCTCTAGAAATTTTTCAATTCAAGGAAACTATAACAACCGATATGGTTGGGGTGGCGGTCTTTTAGCAAGATTTTAAATAAAGATTAACATATATCAATAATAATTAAATCAAAAACAAAATGAGCAAATTAAAATTAGTATTAGGGATAGTTGCAATAGCATTTGTAACCTTAACAGCAGTGTCTTGTAAAGACGCTAAAACAGACAAGAATAATTCAACAGAGCATCATTCAGAGATGAATGCAGATGGAGACCATTCAAAAATGAATCACGATAATAGCGATGGTCATCACGATGGTGATAAAAAGGAAATGACGATGAATGGCAACGGTACCTCACAGGCCGTATTAAATGATTATTTCAGTCTTAAAGACGCTTTGGTAGCCGATGACAACGCAAAAGCGAAAAATTTAGGAGGTGTATTGGCTAAATCACTTAAAGCTTTTGACACTTCTAAATATTCAGGTAATGAGCAAAGTGAACTGAATGATATAATTGAAGACGCCACTGAACACGCAGAACATATTTCAGAAAGTGATATAGCGCACCAGAGAGAGCATTTTAAAGTATTGAGCAAGGATATAACAGATATGGTGGCGATTACAGGAACAGAAGTGAGGCTATACGAGCAGTTTTGCCCGATGTACGATGGTGGTACAGCTTGGTTGAGTACTAAGGAAGAAGTACGCAATCCATATTATGGAAGCAAGATGTTGAAATGCGGAAAGGTACAGCGAGAAATTAACTAAATGAAAATTGTAAAAATCATAGCAATAGTCTTATTAGTTGCGTTCCTCGGAATACAGTTTTTTCCCGTGGAGCGCAATCAAAGCGATAGTGTTCCTAAAACGGACTTTATGTTGGTAAATGATGTCCCAAGTGATATTCAGAACAAACTGCAAGTCTCTTGTTATGATTGCCACAGTAATAATACACAGTATCCTTGGTATAACAAGGTGCAACCTGTAGCTTGGTTTTTAGAAGGGCATATCAAAGAAGGAAAAGCAGAGTTGAACTTCAATGAATGGGATTCCCTTTCCAGTCGAAGAAAAGCTAGTAAGCTAAGGTCCATCATTAAACAGATTGAAAGCGGTGAAATGCCTATGGCTTCCTATACTTTAATTCACAAGGAGGCCACTTTTTCTGAAGAAGAAACCCAGAAGGTTGTGAAGTATATGGAAAATTTAAAAGACAGTTTATAATTAAAAAAAAAGATAAGATGAAAAATTTAAAAATCAGTGTAATAGTAATGTTACTGTTAACAGTTTCTTTTACCAATGCACAGGAAAAGGAAAAAATGAATCACGACCATAATCACAATAAAATGATGGATATGAAAGGTGATACAAAAGCAGAGGCAATTTTAAGTGATTATTTCAGCTTAAAAGATGCTTTGGTGGCAGATGATTCAGAAAAAGCAGTTGAGGCAAGCACTAAATTGGTGGCTTCACTGAAAGCGTTCGACGAGTCTAACTATACAGCTAAAGAGCAAAAAGAATTGGCTGACATTATTCAAGATGCCATTGAGCACGCAGAACATATTTCAAAAAGTGAAATAGCTCATCAAAGAGAGCATTTTAAAGTGTTGAGTAAGGATATTGCCGATATGGTAGCTATTACGGGTACAAAGAATAAGCTGTACCAACAGTTTTGCCCAATGTATGATAAGGGTAGTGCGTGGTTGAGTACAAGTAAAGAAGTGAAAAATCCATATTACGGCAGTAGAATGCTTAAATGCGGAAAAGTTCAAAAGACTATTCAATAGATAATCCTTTGTTTAAAAAATATTTTCAATGTTCTGGTTTATTAGTTAACAGAAGGTTGTAAAATGATAAAGATATCTGAATAGTTTTTAAGTCCTGTCCTGGGAAGGAAAACAATGTTGATGGTTAGTGTTAGTTCCTTCCCTAGTCAGGCACAACGAATTTTGAAAAAGAAAAGTTGATTTGGTTAATAGCAGCCTGCACAAGGGAGAGGGATTAAACCCTTAAAATAATAACATCTCTCTTCCTATGTCAGACAATTAAAAATTTATGATGAAGAGAAGTTTAGTGAAGAGTACTTGATTGTGAGGGGTAAACATTTTGGTTGGTTTATTGGTTAATAAAGGTTGCCTCTCATTTTCAAGTATTATTTAAAGGATTTTGCATATAAAAAAGGATGATATAACAATGAAAGAGTGTTGCAAAGACGGGTGTCAAAATACAACTGAAAAGTCTGTAATTAGAAAATGGTTCAATTACATAATATATACCATACTAATCTTAATAGTTGGTGGTGCTTTGGCGCTTCAATTATTTAGTTAAGGAAATAAATTGAAAATGACTAAAGTGAACACAATAGAAAAATCTGAAAACACAGGGTTTTACAAACAACTATTTAGGGTTCTTTAAAAATAAGGGTGTTGAAAGTACGATGAGCGGGATGGCACCTAAAAGCCCATTGCTTGAAAAGATTTTAAAGTATGTTGCCTATATCTGTTACGTCTGGTTGGTAGGTGGAATAATTGTCAAATATTTTGTGAATTAAATTATAGAAAGTATGGTCAACAGAAAG
Organism: Zunongwangia profunda SM-A87; assembly: GCF_000023465.1. NCBI lineage: Bacteria > Pseudomonadati > Bacteroidota > Flavobacteriia > Flavobacteriales > Flavobacteriaceae > Zunongwangia > Zunongwangia profunda. Next base: position 3,643,527 of record NC_014041.1, on the reverse strand, counting down.
ACAGCAAAATGGATTCGAAAAGCGCACCGATACTTGGGTATATTCCTCGGCATTCAGTTCTTGATGTGGACTATCAGCGGAATGTATTTTAGCTGGACGGACATTGATGAAATACACGGCGACCAGTTCAAAAAAGAAAAGCCACGGCAAACTGCTTTTTCCAACCTATTGGGGACTGAGCAATTAGCGAGTGAAGAACCAATCCAAACACTAAAATTATTGGAAATAGCCAATGAGCCGTACTATTGGATTAACGAAGCTAACTTATTTAGTGCTAAAACGGGAAATGAAAAAAATGGTATTACTAAAGCTGAAGCAAAACAGGTAGCCAATAGATATATGCTGCCCGATTTGGAAATAAGGGGTATAAAACGAATTGAGAAAGTAGATGCACATCACGAATACCGTGGTCGTCCATTACCAGCCTATGAGATTTCATATAAAACCCCACAAAACTTGAAGGCTTATGTCGCCATAGAAAATGGTGCATTTCAGACCGTTCGTCATAGAAACTGGCGCTGGTTCGATTTTTTGTGGATGAACCACACTATGGACTATCAAGGCAGGGACAACTTTAATACCATAATCCTGCGGGCGTTTTCATTGTTAGGGTTAATTACAGTATTAAGTGGGTTCTTACTTTGGTACATATCGTCGCCCACAATTAGAAAATTGGTTAAAAAGAAACGAAAATAAGTAACACTAAAACCAACATAAAATGGAAAATTCAAATCAAAATTCAAAGAAAAACAACTACACAAAATTTGTAGGTATGCTCGTGGCATCCTTCATAGCAATGTACGTTACAATGTACTTAAACTCTTATGAAATTGACCACGTCTATTTTAGTCTTACCCGATTTTATATGAGCTGTTTGGGTATTGCCGCTATGGCCATTATTATGTTTGTAACAATGCGTAATATGTACCAAAACAAAAAGAAAAATATAGCAATTGTTCTTGGAAGTATTGTTCTATTTGGTGGCGCGTTAGGCCTTGTGAGGGCACAGGCCCCAATTATTGGCGATGTGCTCTATATGAAAGCTATGATTCCGCATCACTCTATCGCCATTTTAACCAGTAAGCGAGCGGATATACAAGACCCGGAAGTGAAGAAATTAGCAGATGATATAATTAAAGCACAAGAAAAGGAAATTGCAGAAATGAAAGCAATGATTAAACGATTAGAAAATAACAAATAAAAACAAAGACAATGAAAAAAAACATCATTTATATAGGTATTGCCTTGATTGTTGGCCTTCTAGGTGGCTTTCTACTGTTCGGTGGAGATTCTACTGATAAGGCAACAAATAGTGCTAAAGACAATCACGAACATTCAGAAGAAATTGCTACTAATCAAATGTGGACCTGCTCTATGCACCCACAGATTATGCAACCGGAACCTGGAGATTGTCCTATTTGCGGAATGGATTTAATACCTGCTGAAGCAGGAGCAGATGGTCTTATGGCAGACCAGTTTAAAATGACAGATAATGCAATGGCATTGGCCAATATTCAAACATCCATTGTTGGTCAGGGAGAGATTGGAAATAATATCCTAAAATTATCTGGAAAGATAAAAGCCAATGAAGAATCTAATGCTGTACAGGTAACCTATTTTGGAGGTAGAATAGAACAATTATATGTTAATTCTACTGGAGAACGTGTAGGCGCAGGCCAGCGCTTGGCTACGATATATTCGCCAGACTTGGTTGCAGCACAGCAAGAATTGCTTACCGCATCATCCTTAAAAGAGTCGCAACCCGAATTGTACAAGGCTGTAAGGAATAAACTGAAATTATGGAAGCTTTCCGAAAAGCAAATTAACGCTATTGAGTCAGCTGGAAAAGTGCAAGAATACTTTCCAGTTTTTGCAACTGTATCAGGAACGGTAACAATGAAAATGGTTGAAGAAGGGGACTATGTAAAACAAGGGCAACCCTTATATAAAATAGCCAACCTCAATACGGTATGGGCAGAGTTTGATGCCTATGAAAACCAAATTGCTTCCTTGAAAGTAGGACAGACCATTAAAGTAACTACCAACGCATATCGTAACGAAGTATTTGATGCAAAAGTCTCTTTTATAGACCCACTATTAAATTCAGCAACGCGAACTATCGTGGTACGAGCGGTACTAAATAATAAAAACGACCTATTTAAACCAGGAATGTTTGTTGAAGGTAAAATTGAAGGTACTCAAGAAAACACCACAAATAAAATAACAGTTCCTGCTACAGCTGTGATGTGGACTGGTGAACGTTCTGTGGTTTATGTCAAAACAAATCCTAACGAGGCTGTTTTTGAAATGAGAGAAGTCTTACTTGGTAATGCCAATGGAGACACCTATACCATACTTGAAGGCCTTGAAAATGGAGATGAAGTGGTTACCAATGGCACATTTACCGTAGATGCTGCTGCACAGTTACAGGGCAAGAAAAGTATGATGAACACGGCAGGAGGTAAGACAATGACTGGCCACGAAGGGCATTTGGGTATGCAAGGAAACAATACTGGGGATAATGTGGTGAATACAGACCATTCTGAAATGAAAGAAAGGATAGCTGTTTCAAAGAAATTTCAAAATCAATTGAAGCAGGTTTTTGATGATTATATCCTTGTAAAAGATGCTTTGGTTAATGACGATGCTAAAAGTGCACAACAAGCAGGAAAGCAAATAATCCAATCCTTAAAAAATGTTGATATGAAGTTGCTGTCCGATGAAAAAGCACACAACCATTGGATGACCATTCAAAAGGAACTAAAATCATCTGCAAATGCTATTGAGAACAGTTCAGACATAGCAGCACAAAGAGGGCATTTCAAGCATCTTTCGGCACATATGATAAGTGGTGTACAGCTTTTTGGGGTCAACCAAAATGTATATATCCAGTTTTGCCCAATGGCCAATAACAATAAAGGTGCCTATTGGATAAGTTTGGAAGAAGAAGTGCGAAATCCATATTATGGAGAGGCTATGTTAACCTGTGGAGAGGTAAAAGCAACTTTAAAATAAAACGAATTACGGATTAATCAAGTAATCTACATAAGGCCAAAAAATAATCTTGGTTTTATAATGGCGAACGATAATGAGTGAAAGCAGAAGAAATAGACGAAAAAATGAAAGGAAGAAGCATCAACCTAAAAGTAATATCACAAAAAAAGATAAAATTATAGCTTTTGTTGTGATAGTATTGATTTTTGTAATTGCTGCGATAGCTGCTGTTTACTATTCTTTACACAAATCTGGGTTAACCTTGTTTTAAAGACAAGTATTATATGAGAGAGATTATCTATATTAAAAATATGGTCTGCCCAAGATGTATCTCGGCAGTATCCAATATTTTAAAACAACTTGAAATATCCTATGCTTCTATTAAATTGGGAGAAGTTAAATTAGTGTCAACATTAAATGCAAACACCAAAAAAGAGCTTTCCGAAGCCCTTCAAAATTCAGGTTTCAGTTTGATTGACGACCGTAAAAGTCAACTTATTGAGCAAATGAAAACTTTGGTTGTTGAGAAAATACATCATTCCAACGACGAAACCGATTTAAAATGGGCAGATATTATAAGTGGTGAACTTAATTTGGATTACAAATATTTAAGTTCCCTATTCTCGTCAGTAGAAAGCATCACGTTTGAGCAATATATCATCAACCAAAAAATTGAACGTATAAAAGAACTCATAGTTTACGATGAACTAACCTTAAGTGAAATAGCTTTTCAACTACATTATAGTAGCGTTGCATATTTAAGCAATCAGTTCAAGAAAATTACTGGGATGACACCTACGCAGTTCAAGAAATCTGTAGACAAAAACCGAAAATCCTTGGATGAGATTTAGGGTGTGTTTACCACTATTAAAGGGGTATTTAAATCAGTAGATGATATATTGATTTACCAATGAACCGAATTTAGATATCAAAATGAAATTAGACAGAAAGAAACATTGGGAAACAGTTTAGGAAACTAAAAATCCAGACCAGGTAAGTTGGACGCAAGAAATACCAAAAACTTCACTGAAGTTTATACGTTCGTTCAAACTAAATAAAAAGGCAAAAATTATAGACATTGGTGGTGGCGACAGTAAACTTGTTGACTATTTACTCAAGGAAGGGTATAATAACATTACTGTACTTGATATTTCAGAAAAAGCAATTGCGAAAGCTAAAAAAAGACTGGGAGAAAAGGCAAGTAAAGTAAATTGGATTGTAAGCGACATTACCGAATTTGAACCAGATACATCTTTCGATGTTTGGCACGACAGAGCAACTTTTCATTTTCTTACAACAGATGATCAGATTAAAAAATATACTAACATAGCGACAAAATTTGTAAGAGGTTATTTAATAATAGGAACCTTTTCACAAAACGGACCAAAAAAATGTAGCGGACTTGAAATAAAACAATACAATGAAGAGGAATTAACATCGGAATTAAAAAAAGGATTTGACAAAATTCGCTGTGTATCAGAGGACCACACAACACCATTCAACACCATACAGAATTTTCTGTTTTGTAGTTTTAAAAGACAATTAACTGTAAAGCCAGCAATACCTTCACCTACAAGCTAAAAGAACAGATGTACAATTCGGTAGTTTTAGTTTTTGCAAAACACAAATCAAAACAAAAGGAACATAATGATCAAAATTTACATATCATTCTTTTTTGTATTTAAGTATTTGCTTAAATAAGAAATAATTGTAACTTTGCCTTATGAAAAATAATTCTTGCATAAGACAACAGGCAGATATTGAACAGATAAACCGTTGTAAAAAGACAGTTTCAGAATTAAATGAATCGTTTGACTATTTGGCAAATGGACTTTCTTTAGTCGGAAATAATGTTCGGCTAAAAATTCTTTACCTACTCTTTGAGGAGAAACGACTTTGCGTTTGCGACTTAAGTGATATTCTCGAAATGAATATTTCTGCTATCTCTCAACATTTGAGAAAAATGAAGGACAGAAATTTATTGGAAACCGAAAGAGATGCTCAAACGATTTTTTACTCACTAACCCCTGAATATTCAACATTATTAAATCCGTTTTTTGAAATACTCGATAAAAACAAAGTTTTAGAAACGATATGAAACGTGAGAACAAATTAATTGGTGCAGGTTTACTTGCTGCTATTACAGCTTCATTATGTTGTATTACACCCGTTTTGGCTTTAATCGCGGGAACAAGTGGAATTGCCTCAACATTTTCTTGGCTTGAGCCTTTTAGACCTTATCTAATCGGGCTAACAATTTTAGTGCTCGGCTTTGCTTGGTATCAAAAACTAAAACCTCAAAAAGAAATTGACTGCGAATGTGAAACAGACGAAAAACCAAAATTTATACAATCAAAAAAGTTTTTAGGAATTGTAACTGTATTTGCAATTATAATGCTGGCATTTCCATATTATTCATCCATTTTTTATCCAAACATAGAAAAGCAAATAATCGTAGTTGACAAATCGGATATTAAAACAATGGAATTTAAAATTAGCGGAATGACTTGTGCAAGTTGCGAAGAACACGTCAATCACGAAGTAAACAAACTCAACGGAATTGTAAACTCAAAGGCGTCTTACGAAAATGGAAATGCAATCATTGAGTTTGATAAAACCAAAACCAATGAAAAAGAAATTGAAAATGCAATTAACGCAACAGGCTATAAAGTAACTGACAGAAAAAACTAATGGAAATCCAATTAAAATCAGAAATTACCTGTCCAAATTGTGGACACAAAAAAGTAGAAGAAATGCCAACAGAATCCTGTCAATTCTTTTATGAATGTGATAATTGCAAACAAATACTTAAACCAAAAGAAGGAGATTGCTGCGTATTCTGTTCTTACGGTACTGTGGCCTGCCCACCAATTCAAGAAAATAAAAGATGTAATAATTCAAGTTGTTGCTAAACATTATAATGGACAAATTATGAAAGGAGAACAGTACAAATTACCTACTGATTTAATCTTGGATATTAAATCCAGATTAAAAACTTTGAGTGGTCAAATAAACGGCATTGTTAAAATGCTTGATGAAGGAAAGGACCCCGAACAAATAAACATACAGTTCAGATCCATTGATAAGGGGATTCAAAAAGCACATTACTTACTGCTGGATGAAGTCTATCGAAAAGCACTTGCTATTGGAATTGTAAAGGCCGTGGACTCTTGCCCAGGAAATTGTGGCAATGAAGATAAAATTGAATATTTAAAAAGTGAATTCCCCAATTTGGAATTATCCGATTTGACCAATCGCTTAAAAGAAATCCAAACTATTGAAACCAGATTAAAAAACTACAACGAAAAAAAGGTTAAAAAAAGTTTGGTGACCCCCTACCTCACGTTCTCATCTTTGTTCCATTATTAATTTAAACTTAAATAAGATGAAACGACAAATCGAGATTTTTACAGCAGGTTGCCCGGTATGCGAGCCTGTGGTGCAATTAGTAAAAGAGACAGCAGGAAAGGACTGCGAAATCACACTTCATAATCTGTCCGAGCAATGCGAAAGTAAAATCTGTGTTTCAAAAATGAAGGAATATGGGGTTACAAGAGTTCCCGCCATTGCTGTGGACGGAAAACTACTGAATTGCTGCACCAACATCGAAATCACAAAAGAGGATTTGGTAAACGCGGGAATAGGAAGTTGTTAGGTATGGCAATTACTAAATGGAACAAAAAAACATCTATGGGGACTGCTGTATTTTCAGCAGTTTCCCTTAAACTATGCTGCTGGGGTCCTTTGCTACTTACAAGTGTAGCTGGTATTAGTGGAAGTTCTGTCTATTTTTCTTGGCTTATTGCCTTGAAACCTTATCTGTTGGTTATAGCATTTTTGTCATTGGGACTGGCCTTTTATCAGGTTTATAAAAAAAAGAAGGTGGACGATTGTGGTAACTGTGATATGGCTAAGCCATCATTTTTTAAGTCGAAATTCTATTTGTGGTTGGTTACAGTGTTTGTTGTTGTAATGACATTTGTTTCTTATTATCCACAAATATTTCATTCAACGGAGAAAGTAGGAATTGTTGCAACAAACAATACCGATATTCAAACTGTAAAGTTGAATATTGAAGGGATGGTATGCTCGGGTTGTGAAGAAAACATCAACCATTCGGTAAACAAAATTGACGGGGTTACAAATGTATCTACGTCTTTTGAAGAAGGGACTTCAATTATAGAATTTGATACCACTAAAACGAATGTCGATGAGATAAAAAAGGTCATTCAATCAAAAGGGTATTTGATTACAAATAGTAGAGACTGATAGACACGTATCCATTGCGGTGATAAAAGATAAATTAAAAACGACTTATCCAATTGGTAGTAATAATTCGTGAAGAGTAAATTCTACAAATCATTCAGCATATAACGTAACACATTACAGTCTTTTAATCCTGAAATTTGTAACATACAAATAAGAACGGATTTATGGAGACAATCAACATATTTGAAACCAAAGAAAAGAATACTAAAAAAGGAATAAAGGAATCATTCCCTGTTACGGGAATGACTTGTGCCTCTTGTGCAGCAAGTGTTGAATCTGTATTAAAACACACGGAAGGTGTGTTTGATGCAAGTGTTAATTTTGCCAATAGTTCCGTTCTTGTGGAATATGACAAGGAGTTGAGTCCAAATCAACTTCAAAACGCGCTTCGTGAGGTCGGTTACGATATTATAATTGATGCCGAAGACCCTTCGGAAGTACAGCAAGAACTTCAGCAAAAGCATTATCAGGACATAAAAAACCGTACTATCTGGTCGGCCATACTTACCCTTCCCATTTTTGTATTAGGAATGTTTTTTATGCAATGGGAACCAGGTAAGTGGATTTCTTTGGTGTTGACTTTTCCAATTCTTTTTTGGTTCGGTCGTAGCTTTTTCATCAATGCTTTCAAGCAAGCCAAACACGGTAAATCAAATATGGATACGCTTGTAGCCTTGAGTACAGGAATCGCTTTTCTGTTTAGTGTGTTCAACACTTTTTTTCCTGAATTTTGGTTGAATCGTGGTATCGAGCCTCACGTTTATTATGAGGCGGCAACGGTAATTATAACCTTTATTTCCTTGGGGAAACTATTGGAGGAAAAGGCAAAGTCAAATACATCTTCAGCCATTAAAAAATTAATGGGACTACAGCCTAAAACGTTGAAAATTATTGAGAATGGTGAAGAAAAGGAAATTCCTATTTCGTCTGTTCAAGTAGGTCAGACCATTTTGGTGCGTCCCGGAGAAAAGATTCCCGTGGATGGCGAAGTTTCCAAGGGAAGCTCATATGTAGATGAAAGTATGATTACTGGTGAACCCGTTCCAGTTCAGAAATCCCAAGGGGAAAAGGTATTCGCTGGTACCGTTAATCAAAAAGGAAGTTTTCAATTTACCGCTGAAAAAGTAGGTGGAGAAACCCTGCTTTCCCAAATCATTAAAATGGTTCAGCAAGCGCAAGGGAGTAAGGCACCCGTTCAAAAACTGGTCGATAAGATTGCCGGTATTTTCGTTCCTGTGGTATTGGGTATTTCCATTGTAACCTTCATTGTCTGGATGTCTTTAGGAGGCGATAATGCCTTTTCACAAGCCTTATTGACCTCTGTAGCCGTATTGGTAATCGCCTGTCCTTGTGCTTTGGGATTGGCAACACCTACCGCCATTATGGTGGGAATTGGTAAAGGCGCAGAAAATAATATCCTTATAAAGGATGCCGAAAGTTTAGAACTCGGTCATAAAGTGAATGCTGTCATTCTTGATAAAACAGGTACAATTACAGAAGGAAAACCTTTAGTAACTGATATATTTTGGAAGGATAAACTCGAAGATATCAACGAATACAAAAAAGTTCTTCTAGCTATTGAAGCACAATCAGAACACCCTTTGGCGGAAGCTGTAGTCAATCACTTAAAAGATGAAAATATTGAAAAAGCTGAAATTGCTTCTTTTGAAAGTATTACAGGAAAAGGTGTGAAAGCTCAAACAGAAAATGGTTCACCATACTATGTTGGAAACCATAAACTAATGCTTGAGAAAAATATTCAAATCGATGCTTCCTTGATGCAAACAGCAGAAAGTCTCGAAGAGCAAGCGAAAACCGTCATTTTCTTTGGCAATGAAAAACAAGTGCTGGCGATACTCGCCATTGCAGACAAGATTAAGGAAACTTCAAAAATGGCCATAGCAACACTTCAAGAACGAGGCATTGAGGTCTATATGCTTACTGGAGATAACAATAAAACCGCATCTGCTGTCGCAAAACAAGTAGGAATAACAAATTACCAAGGAGAAGTGATGCCTTCGGACAAAGCGGCTTTTGTCGAAAAATTACAGGCGGACGGAAAGATAGTAGCAATGGTGGGCGATGGTATCAACGATTCGCACGCCCTGGCGCAAGCCAATGTGAGTATTGCTATGGGCAAAGGTTCGGATATCGCAATGGATGTAGCAAAAATGACCTTGATAACATCAGATTTACAATCTATCCCAAAAGCATTGGAACTATCAAAAAGAACCGTGTTGGGCATACGTCAGAACTTATTCTGGGCATTTATTTACAACATCATCGGTATTCCAATTGCAGCGGGAGTTCTTTATCCTGTAAATGGGTTTTTGTTGGATCCGATGATTGCAGGTGCAGCAATGGCATTCAGTAGTGTATCCGTAGTTGCAAATAGCTTAAGACTTAAACGAGTAAAACTTTAATAATAAATAAATTCAATACTATGAAAACTTTAAAATTTAAAACAAATATCAATTGTGGTGGGTGCGTATCAAAAGTCACCCCTTTTTTAAACAAACAAGAAGGTGTAGAAAGTTGGGAAGTAGATACCTCTAATCCTGATAAAATCCTAACCATTGAAAGCGATGGTGTAACCGAAGAAGATGTAAAGGCGACTTTGCAAAAAGTGGGATTTAAGGCCGAACCTGTAGATTAATACGTTTTTTAATATGGCTTATATTTTTATTTCGGTTGTGATTGTTCTTTTTGCTGTTCATTTTTATAGAAAAGCAAAACGTCATAGTGTAAAACCATTTCCAGAACATTGGCATAAATTATTGACGGATAATGTGCTGTTTTATAGAAATCTATCAAAAGACGCACAGCTAATTTTTCAGCAAAAAATGATGCTATTTTTAAGTGAGGTCTATATCGATGCTGTGCAGTTTGAACTGGAAGAGTTGGATAAGGTTTTAATTGCAGCAAGTGCCGTCATTCCAGTTTTTGGCTTCAAGGAATGGCACTACACAAATTTAAGTGGCATCCTTTTATATCCTGATAATTTTAATGAAGATATGCAATTTAGCAGTAAGGATAACTCACGGAATATTGGTGGAATAGTTGGAAATGGAAGGTTCGAGAAACAGATGATACTTTCCAAGAAAGCATTGTACCACGGCTTTAAAAATACAACCGATAAAAGCAATACTGGCATACACGAATTTGTGCACCTTATAGATAAGTTGGACGATAGAACAGACGGTGTGTCAGAGCGGCTAATGGAACATCAATATGCCATACCTTGGTTAAACTTAATCCATAAAGAAATGGAAGCGATTAACGATAACCATTCAGATATTCGTAAATATGGTGGAACAAATCAAGCTGAATTCTTTGCGGTTGCTTCAGAGTATTTTTTTGAACGAGCGGATTTACTAAAAAGAAAACATCCAGAACTTTATGGGATGTTGGTGGAATGTTTTAGGCAAGAACCGAGCACTTGAGAAAATGAATCAGGCAAACTATAGAGAGTTCAGTTTACACTCTCGTGTAACGTGCTCAAACGTTAGTTTACTATGATTTCCGCGTATCCTGCAAGTTCCTTTACGTTTCAAATTATCCTATGAATCCAGTTTTTTGATTTTATCAGTTAGTTCTTCAGGTTGTAAAATTGGTATTGCTTCACGTTCTACACGCAATCCCAATCCTTTGGTCTGATTTATATGGTTAGTAGTAAATTGATTTATGTGAACGTAAATAATTCCAATATCATCACTCATTCGGGTTTGCCAGTCAAAACCATACAATTCTTTCAACCATTTAAAAGGTGTAGTTCTGAACATAACATTGGGGTTTTTGTAATGCCGGCCATCATCCAATAGTATGATTAGCAGATAAACCCTGTTGAATCCAATTTCGGTATATCCATTTGCCTGAATAGTTCCCTTTTTTTGAACGCTTGTAATCTTGTTTATTTTTGGTGGTTGATTTTCAAGCGATTCGGTTTTTACTATTTTACATTCTATTCCAACCGCATTTTGTTCCTTTCCTTGTTCATACAGAAGAATGTCAATATCCCCTGGCATTTTGTTTGGGATTGTGATAGGTTCTTTAACGCCACATTGGTATTTCACCGAATTTGCGGATGGAAATACATTACTAAATAACATCTTTTTGAAATCTCGATTTTCCATAAGCCAATTAACGGCTTGGTCTTCGCTATCAAAAGTTCTGGTAACACTTACATCTGGCTTGGGATTGTTTACGAAAAATGAAATGGTCGAAGAACCATCAAGAGGTTGTCTATCCGAAAACACATATTCTGTCACCTCATATTCTGGTGGTGGTTCTTTTCGGAAGAATTGAACTATTCTATTTTTAATACCTGCCCATATTCTCATACGTTAAAATGGAAATATTTGGTTAGTAAATTGTTTGAATATGTCGCTGGCGATAGCTTTGTCAAAGGCTTTGTCTGCGACCAAATCGCCAAGTTTTGATTTTAATAACTGACCAAACGATTTTTTGCTAAGATGCGGAATGTCTTTGCGCAGCTCATCAAACTCATCGAAGATGATTTGCTGACCATATCCTGATCTTTTAACTTCGGCAAGTACCTCTTTGAGAAGTGTTTTTAATTCTTCATCAGAATCGCTAATTTTTGAGTAGTCGGGCACTTGGGATTTTCTGGCTTGTTCAATGGCATACTTTCCCTCAAGTTTTAGTTTGGCATTTACCTCACGACCATTCATAGTCTCAATAAGGCCTCGTTCTTCAAGCATTCTACCATAGTCCCAATCTTCGCTACGCCCACCTAACTTTAGGCCGTTACCTTCAAGAATCCACTTAATAGAATAGTATTTCCCATCATTATACAGTTCATATAGTTTAGAAAGTATAAGATCAAGAATGCCTTCGGTATCAAGGTTTTTATGCTCTTCTAAATCAATGTCATCAGCTCGCACAATAGCATCTGAAATGAATAATATTTTTAAATAGTAATCAAGCCCATTAATTTCATCTTTAATGGTTTGAATAGTGTTTTTGACTCTTTGGTCGATACCTAATTTCATTCCGAAATTATATCCTTGCTGAGCCTTAAACTCGTATGCAAAATTGGTGTGTTCAGGGTCAAAAGAAGCCTTTACATAACTGATTACATCGCTTTCCCACGATTGTTTTTCCTCTTTCAATTCATTTAATAAATCCTCAGTTCTTGCTGCTTTATATTTTTTAATAAGCGCATTTCCTTCGGACTGAAAATTTTCAAGACTACTTTTAAATTCAGTCCATTTAACCTTTAACACCATAAACATAAAATTATGTTGGTAAAGGTAAGGGAATGGCAATTGAATATGTTGAAATATGACTTTAAAATATTTGCAGATGGCTGATAATAGTTCAAAAATTTACCACACTATCCAAAGCATCATCTGCTTCTTTGTGAATAAAATTAGCTTGATAGTTCAATGTGGTTTTTAAATCGCTATGACGATACAATTTTTGCAGCATAAAGGGATGGATGGTATCACCAGCAATATTGCCAAAGGTATGCCTCGCAATATGCATTGTAATTTTCTTATCAATTTTCGCCTTTTTAGCTATAGATTTTAAGTTGTCATTAAATTTCTTGGTAGCTGTCTTTCTCTTGTTATAGACATCTTTTGCATCATCGAGATTCGCTTTTTTCAATTCGGGAAAAACAAAATCGGTTGCATATCTTTTGTCTTCTTTGTAATAATCTAAAATTTTGAAAACCTTATCTGGAATTTTTAATGATAGTAATTTTGAGTTTTTGTTCATTCTATAATGCAACCTTTTGTCGTATATGTCAGACCACTTTGTCCACAATACATCGGTAACTCGCATTCCGGCAAAATTAAAACTAAAGAGCCAGACATTTCGAGTGTGTATTTCACTCAAAGTTAAATTCTCAAGAGCTTCTATGGCTCTTACTTCAATAATATTCAACCCGACTTTGCTTGTTTCTGGAAACTTAATTTTAATCTTGTCACCACCAAAAGGATATAATTCCCTACTAACTATTTTGAGCTTAATAGCTCTGTTGAACAACAACCTAATGAGGACTAAGATGTTCATTACTGATGTTTCTGAAAGTTCGTGTTTGGCTTTCAAATATATCATCAGCTTTTTTAGGAAGCGTTCGTTAATTTCCTGAAAAGCCAACTGTTTTGATTTATTAAACTTTATGATATAGCTAACCAAAGCACTATCCGTAGATAAGCGGTTTAATTTTTCGGCGATTTCCAATTCGTCCAGATGCTCTTGTGCTAGTTCAAAAAAGGTAGCAGAGTTTCCCGAGGCATATATCTCTTTTTTGATTTGGTTGGCAGATGCATCTTTATGCTCGGATTGTAAGTCAATAAGTGCTTTATTGGCGTTCGAGAGTTCCTGTGATAGCAACTTGTTTAAACTATCAGCATTTGAATTAGACTTTCTTACTCGAATATTTTTTTCGTCCCAATCCTCTATGTCAATATAATGACCTATATATTGATATGTTGAACGACGATTTTTTGTAATTCGAACAGCTAATGGGTAAAGCCCTTTACTGTTTGGTTTTTTACGTAGAACTATCTTTGCGTTTGATGACATAATTGACCTGTTTTGAGTACGAAAGTCAAATCAGGTACAACATAGGTACAACATTCCATTTTGAATGTATTCCTTTACCTAAGTACACCATAAAGATACGAAATTATTGTTCTTTTCAGGTACAACATAGGTACAACAAATGTTGAAATCAATTGATATTAGATGATATTAAAGAAAATGTAGAATCGTATAATCAATTGAAAATGAATGACTTTGTTTCAATTTGGTGCAATATACGCTAGACTTGCGCATATGGGTATGACATGAATTTTCATCAGGGAATTCTTCTTAAAATTTTAATATCGTCATAATTTGGAATTTACTGGTATAATAAGGTAGTATCCATTTCCTCTTTATTACTGATGGAAAGCAACTTTTATTTATTCAAGTCTGGCTTTCTAAAATATTGAGTGACTGCTATTTCAGCCATAAGGAAGGTACATAAATTAAAATCGGATCTGCCTGTTCTTCAACAAGCGTTTATGTAAGAAAATAGGAATAATTCAAAAATGACGTGACCAAAGGTCTTTATTAAAACCTGGATCCGGAACAAAATTGAAATACACTACAATTTATTACATCTTTTCTACTTCATTTAATGTATTGGAAGCGCTACAGTAAAAGTGGTGCCTTCTTCTTGAGTGCTGGTCAGTTCAATTTTTCCCTCGTGTCCCTCTACTATTTCTTTGACAATGTACAGGCCAAGGCCGTAATTTTTCTCTTTTGTTGTGTCTTCGTTATTATTGGTAAACCTATCGGTGAAAATTTTGTCCTTAATACCTTCCGGTATAGGAGTGCCTTGATTATGAACGCTAAAAAGTGCCTGCCCCTCTTTAGAATTAAGGTTTACTTTTACAGGGCTTCCCGGTTCCCCGTGGTGAATCGCATTGGTGATTAGGTTCGTCATCATTTGTTCGAGCCTGGATGCATCCCACTTTCCTTTTATGTTATCTGTGGTGTCTATCGTGATGTCAATCTTGGGGTATGCCAATTGGATTTCTTGGACGATTTTTTCACTATGTTCTGAAAGATCAATTAAGCTCCTGTTGATGACCACGCCCCTTCCCAGGTTTAGTTCCGTAAACTCAAGAAGGTTATTTATGAGTTCTGTCATGCGCTTAAGGCTGAAATCTGATCTCTGAAGAATTCCTTTTTCTTTTTCAGAAAGATTTTGAGATAATTTCAGGATTGCTTGTGCGCCATAAACAGCTGAAATAGGATTGCGCAAATCATGCCCCAATACTCCAAGAAACCAATTCTTGCTTTGGTCGAGCTTCTGTTGAAAATGATCCAAGGAGATCATCCATGCTTCGTCAATTGCTTCATTAAATCGTATCATATCATGAAAATCAGTCTCCCAATTCTCTGCCCTGATTTTTTCGGCCCAAAGCCGAAGGATACTTGCCCTTAACGCACGGAATTCAGAACTTAGTTGCATGATGTCAAACCCAAGTTCAACCCGTTGCGCACCATGTTCACTGGCTGCCTTGGTTTCTCTAGATTTAAGTGCTTTATTGCCCTTGGATTTCTTTTCCTGCTCGGCATTTGTTTGCGAAGTATCCATATCTTCTGCAATCCTTTCAAGCATATCCTTTATATGGTCAGTAACTTCTTCCACCTGCATTTCAAATGTAGGTTTTATGTTTTCCCGGGCATATTTTATCCACTCGTTGGTAATTTCTTCTTTATGATTAACGAATAAAGTTGGCTAACTCCATATCTTATTTTCTGAATTAATGAAAGTAAATGATTATTTATATCCTGCAAAAGATAATGGTTGAGGGGCACCAAAAATTAATTGTAAAAATATACCTTTTTACGAAATACTCAACATCACAGAGCTGATTGTCGATTACTTTAAAAGACAAAACCTTCACCAGACAAGTCAATGCTCTTATATATTAAAGGACATGGTTCTATAAATAATGCAGAATACCAACAACTTGAGAATATATCAAAAAAAGTACGGTTACCCGTGATTTACAGGAACTGATAAATAGAGAGTTCATTGAAAGAAAAGGAACAACAGAGAAGGGAACTTCTTATAATGTCCGCTCCAAGACAGCATGGGATCATATATAGGCCAAATGGGTCATAAAGGTTTTCATACTTTTTCCTTTTATAAATAACCTATAAACTATCAGTTACTTTTAAAGACTTCATTACAGATTAAGCAGCCAGTATATCAGCCAAAAGTTTTAAATCCTCTATTAATTGGTTCGAGTTTTGTACCATAGGGGTCACAAAAAGGGATACTATTTTAGTGTCCCTTTTGTGTATTACAAGTCCAGCTAATTCTACATTTTTACCTCTTTTTATTTGAAATTTTTAAATATTTTCCGGAATTCATTGGAAAATTTAAATGAATTTGTTTTTTGATAACCGGTTCGAACCTATTAGAATCGTTGAGGTGATAAGATTCGAACCTTATTGTTCACAGATAATACCTAGACTAATCAGCAAAGAATGCACCTTCAAGTACGATAACATTTCACCAAATATTTAATCTGATTCCTTATTTTGCCAAATGACAAATTTATGACTAGCCATAATTACTAACTTTATAAAATGGAAAACTTATAGAATATATTTTACAATTTGGCAATTTAAACCCGCAGCAAATTGAGCTCATCTCGATAAATGTTACTGTAACGACACTTTATAAAGACACATATTTTGCAGAAGTAGGAAAAACTTTTAACAAAGTAGTTTTCGTTCTAGAGGGTATTTTACGAATTTGTTATTACAACAATAAAGGCGAAGAAATCACGAAATATTTTATAGAAGAAAACCGCTTCATCGCAAATCCATATAGAGACGAACCCTTTTCAGAATATGTCCAGGCAGCCACAGATTGTAAATTTATTGTATTTTCGAACCAACAATGGAACAACCTTTCTAATACAATTTTGGAGTGGGATAAAATTATGAATAAGATATTCCATAATGCCCTGATGAAGAAAATGGACAGAAGAAGTTCCTTAGTTTCTGAAGATGCCACCACACGTTATCTTATATTCTTAGAAAAATTCCCTAACCTTGTTGATCGGACTCCTCTTTCTTATATAGCTTCTTATCTGGGGATTACATAATCCTCCTTAAGAAGGATCAGAAAAAATATTGTATAAATCCTTTTTTGCTATATGGCAAAAGATTTTTAGTAGAGTTCCTGCACCTTTGTTTTCATAATTAAAACAGAGAAAATGAATATTAAAAAAATAATTACCATTGGTGCCAATACAGCAAATCCTCTACCAGTAAAGCGATTGGGTTATGGGACAATGCGTCTTCCGGGGGAACAAGTTTGGGGCGAACCCGAAAATAGGGAAGAAGCAGTGCAGATATTAAAAGCAAAACTTCTGAAGGTGATATTAATTTTCTGGACACAGCTGATTATTATGGAAAAGATGTAACCAATCGACTTATCGCAGAAGCCTTGCATCCTAATAAGAAAGATCTGGTTATTTGTACCAAAGTTGGAGCAAGCAGAGGGGTAGATAAAAGTTGGAACGTTTACGACAAACCTGAAAATTTACGGGCAAGCATCGATAATAATTTAAAGACCTTAAAAATTGAACAAATTCAATTAGTACATTTTCGCGTAATGCCTCGGACTACCACTCCTTTTGAGGAATCATTGAAGGCTATGTTCGAAATGCAAAAAGAGGGAAAAATTATGGAAGTAGGTGTAAGTAATGTTACCACGGAAGAATTAAATCCAGCCCTATCTATTGGGAAGGTGGCAAGTGTTGAAAATGCATTCAGTTATGTACAACGTACGAGTTTTTTCAGTATTTGGTCAAGATATTAGGGGTATACTATGTTCGAATTTTGCAATTTGGTGGTGAGGAAAGTTTAAAATGATTTTTAAGAAGTCGGGGTGGCAGAACGCGGGATTATTCTTCAAACTATTTAGTGGCTTACAAAAAGTTCATATTATAAGTTTTCTGATATAAAAAATCCACTCAAAAATTTTATAGGTTATGATAGATCATATCCAAAGCTTCATATTAATAATACAGAGGCTTCATTGTTGGTATGTCAAGTGGAACGTATTGATACTTCCTTATATATATCTGAGTATCATCCGAAAATTGGATTTTATTAGGCGTAATGAGTAGTAATATATCGAGCTGATAATTTTCAAGTAAATATAATACATTTTCAAGGAACTCTAAGAAAAGACTACTTTTCGTATTGCTTTATTTAAATTCATTCAAGCCTAAGTTCAAGGGAGGAGTAAAAAGTTATTTAAGACGATCAGATCCTTTTTCTACTATTACTCAACTTAAGCATTATTTTCCATAAAAGAAAATTTCTCTAATTTTAGTTTAGGGGTCTGCCTTGAACTTTTCTTAAATAAACGTTAGAAATTTATCTGTAAAGAATGAACCTAATTCTTTCAGCTACCAATAGGTTTTTACAACTATCTCTGGCAGATAGCGTATATAAACATACTGTAAAGCAGAAGGATGTGAGGCTAAAGTTAAAAGCTTTCTTAAGAACTTATAATATTTTGTTATTCTCTTTAGCTTTGTTTAATCCGGTAATGAGATGGTTAACTTTGAATTATAGGATATAGTTAGAGGAACGACCTTAAAATCCTACTAAACAAAAAAGTAATGCCATGAAGAATCTAAAAGATTTATTTGAACATCAGTTGAGAGATTTATATAGTGCGGAAAGCCAATTAATTTCAGCATTACCCACTATGGTTAAGCAGGCAAATACGCCCAATCTGAAAAAAGCTTTTGAAATGCATTTAAAGGAAACGCAAGAGCATCAAATACGCTTAAAGGATGTTTGTGAAGATTTGGGAATATCTCCAACTGGAGAAGTTTGTAATGCCATGAAAGGATTAATAAAAGAAGCTAAGGAATTTTTAGAAGAAAATGTTGAAAATGAGTTTGTACGTGATGCAGGAATTATAGCTGATGCACAGCGCATTGAGCATTATGAGATTGCGGGATATGGCACTGTGCTAAGATTTGCGAAGGAATTAGGGTATACAGTTATAGCCGAAAAACTGAATAAGACTCTCCAGGAGGAATATGCAGCCGATGAAAAATTGAACAGTCTAGCAACTAACCAAATCAATAGGAAGGCTGACTAACTCATATTTAACTGGATGGCGGACCATTCAGGCTGCGGTACTGAATGGTCTTTTCATAATCAAGACATGTCATGAAAAAGAATAAAAAAATACAGGATGAAGAGCAATATGCCATTTTAAAAAGCAATGGTATGAGTGACGAAAAAGCTTGTGTGATTGCCCGAAATAAAGAAGAAATACAGCAGAATGCCTATCATAATTATTCCTATAAGGAATTAATTGTAATTTGCCGTGAAAAAGGAATTTCTGTTGTAGACAAAATAAAAAAAGGCGATTTAATTGACTTAATAATTAAACATGAGGCATGAAATTGACAATGGTTATTTTAAACGTTATTTTACCTCCGGTAGCCGTTTATATTAAGTATGGAGCTAAAAAGGAGTTTTTAGTCAATTTATTATTAACCTTTCTTGGTTGGATACCCGGAGTAATACATGCTTTTATCATAAATGATGAATATGTAAAGCTGTTTCGAAAAAGCTAAAATATAAATAAACGAAATATCTTACTTTATGATGTTTTTAAAATACGATGACTATGTATTCTAAAAAAGCACACTTTGTCTATGATTTTTTGTTTGTGATAAGCTTAATGGGTTTGGATGTTTATCGTTATCTCAGTATGGAAAGTATGCAGACATATTGGTTTTTGACCTGTGGAGGTTTATTATTATTTAATAGCCTTTGTGCATATGAAGTACTAGGTAGGCAAATCATTACTTTCTATACTCATCTTTATTTTGATATAGTTCTGGCTCTGTTTCTATTGTGCTTAGTGTGGATTGATAGTATTGAGGGTATTTCAGCAGCTTCAATCGTTATTATCAGTATTCTTATCATTACTAATGCTATCGTAGCAAAATATAAACTGCATAGGGATGTTCGTTCACGATAATGTTAGAATTAAAAAGCCATACATAATAGTAAAACTGATTATAATTAAGCCTTTTTATATTTAATGGTGATGAAGGCTTCCCTGTTTTTCATACAGTTTAAAAATCAACTATTTTTAAGTTGACCTCCTCCCAAAATTAGGTACTGGTCATAACTAGAGAATCTGGGCTATTTTCATTGATTTCAATGTACTCATTGGGTGACATGTCACCCAATGAGCTGTGTGGTCTAAACCCGTTATAGTCTTCCCTCCAAATATCGAACTTTTCTTGTGCATCTTCCAAAGAGAAGAACCAGTTTGTATTTAAACATTCATCTCTGAAAGATCCATTGAAGCTTTCTATAAATGGATTATCAGTAGGTTTTCCGGGTCTTGAGAAATCTAATTCAACATTGTTTTCATAAGCCCATTTATCCAATACTTTACTGATAAATTCACTTCCATTATCTACTTTTATGCGTTTAGGATAAACTCTTGCACTAGCAACTAAATTATCCATCACCCCAACACCCCAACAACATCACTTCCTTTAAGGGATTTTCCTGCATATATAGCTAAACATTTACGACTATAATTATCTACTACAGTTAAGGCTCTGAAACGGCTTCCATCGTAGAGTTGATCTGTCACAAAATCCATACTCCAGCACTCATGTAAACTAGAGGCATTACCAAGAGCAGGTTGTCTATGGGCTGCACACCGACTTCTTTTAGGTCTCTTAGATCTGAGGTTTAAACCTTCTTCGCAATACACTCTATAAACGCGTTTATGATTATCCATAAAGCCTTCCCGGCGAAGCAAAATATAGATCCTCCAAAACCCATAGCGTACTCGTGTTGCTGCTATTTCTTTCATTCTCATACGCAGCAATTCATCTCCACGTTCTTTGGGTGTATAATAAAAAACGCTTTTGTGCAGCAATATTAGGCGTACACAACGATTGATGGAAATATTATATTCCATACGGATATTGCTGACCATCTCCCGTTTTCGAGACGGCCTTAGAACTTTTTTTTAAGTACGTCCTGAAGAATCTGCTTGTCAAGACTTAAATCAGCTACAAGCTTTTTAAGCTGCGCATTCTCCTCCTCCAAGTTTTTGAGCCTTCTCAGTTCAGAGACACCCAGACCACCGTATTTTTTCTTCCAATTGTAAAAGGTAGCCTCGCTGATTCCCATCTTGCGACAGACCTCAGAAAGACGTGTTCCAGTCTCAACCTGTTTTATCGCAAATACAATCTGCGACTCGGTATATTTTGATCGTTTCATAAGCAAATAATTTATTTAAAGTTAAACATTTATTTGCCAGAAATACTCTAGTTTTTATTAGTCCGATTTAATGGGAGGAGGTCAGTGATAAGTAAAGCTATATTTTCGGTCTTCAAAATTTAAAAATGATTTGAAGGCAATAAGGATTCGACCATTTCCGACTAGACACATTCTTAAAAGTTTTCATTCAGGAATAAAAAAATGTAAGAAAAAATGGACGTTTTTTTAAAACCAATCTCGCTCAAGAAAATGGGAGGGGAAAATTATAGGTATAGCATTAGATAGCGATATTTCTTTTGCATTTTTTCGGGGTGAATTATCTCGTAGCATAAACTTAGAATTGGAGTTTACACAACAAGATTCTTTACAATTAATTTATAATTTAGGACATCCGTTTCTATATCGATTTTCAAAGGATACCGAATGGGTGATTTTCGAGCGATTTCAACATGCTGTTACCCTGACTTCTTCCCGTCTAATTTCAAGAATTTCTTTAAAAAGCAGTATTCCCTATAATTTATACATTATCAATATTACAAAAAGGCAATTTTTAGAAAATAGAATTGCTACTTCAAACACTTTAGACAATAATTTAAAATTTCTTTTTAAGGAGCATCCTTCGCATCAAGTTTTCCATTCTGGAAATTTTAATTTAAGGATAGCTGATGTGTTTAAGGAAATTAATTATTTAAGTGTATTTAATTTTTTGGATTATTTAAAATTGGAAATAAATATTCATGAATTAATCTTCCTTCATCTTCGGCAATACAATAAAGATTGTAATAATCACCTAAAGCTGACGCATCCAAGCGATGTAAAACAAATTAAAAAAGCTGCTGAACTGATTATAGGTACATAGCTTAAATGAACAGAATAGAGTGAATAAGTAGGCATGTGGGTTTAAACTGTAATAAGTTGCAATTAGAATTTAAAGAATTATATGGTCAAAGCGTCAATGGGTATATAAGAGCTGTAAAAATGAAAAAAGCGAAGGAATTGCTTGAAGAAAGTATAATGAATTTATCGCAGATTACACATGCGATAGGGATTGCAAGTCCAAGTTATTTTCGTAGATTGTTTAAAGAGTTTTATCAAATAACACCATCAGAATATAGAAAAAGAAGAGACCAGAAATTAAAGGGAAAACAACACCAATATGAATGTCATTGAAGTTAATTCCATTCCCATAGATGAAGTAATAAAAGATATAGGGAAGGCCCTTTCACAGCCGGTTTCGGAAAATTGTAAACATTCTGTCTAGATATTCCAAATCATTTGGGGAAAGGCAATTTTCAGGGTTTAATTTCAATAATGGATTTGGGTTTATTCATTATAACTGTGTATTCCATGCGGCTACAGAAATACAATTTGTTGTTGATAAAATACATCCACTCAAATTTCTGTATATGTTGAATGGAAATATGGTAAATCGTTTTGAAGGTGAGGAAGAAGGGCACAGCATAGAACAATATCAACATGCTATCGTGACGAATGTGCAAAATAAAGGCCATATATTACAATTTTCCGAAGCAGAACAGCTTTCATTGATAAGTATAGAAATAGATCGAAAAAATTTTCGATAAGGTGGATTGTGACTAAAGGGGGTGGAATTTAAATTGAGAGATGCCTTTTTAGATGTAAAGGCAAAAAAGGAATTTTACCATAAAGGCTTTTATTCTCTTAAGATTGCTGATTTATTCCGGGAGAATGAGGAATTTAAAGTAAGTAATTTTATCCGGAGGATTTTTCTAGAAGCATTGACAATGAAAATGCTTGCCTATGAGTTGGAGAAGTATGAAGATGAACTCAAGACAGATAAGCAGCAACGAATATTAACTCATTATGAAGTTAGAGCTATAAAAAAGGCAGCTAATTATATTGAAGATCATATATCGAGGAACCCGAGTTTAGAGGAATTAAGCCGATATGCAGGATTGAATAAGAATAAGCTTCAATATGGTTTTCAATTATTATTTCATACAAGTGTACATACTTATTTAAGGGAAACAAGGTTAAAGAAAACCCTGTTACTTAATACCAATTTGAGTATCAGTGAAATTTCTAGTTATTTTTTTTCCAGAATTTTTAAAGAAAAATACGAAATGTCTCCGATAAAATTTCGTAAGATCAATCGTAAACCTTAGTGAAATGGCTATAAGTTTATTCTGTGTGTTCCACGGGTCTTAATTAAATGTTAAAATTAATTAGTCCAATGTTTAGATGATAAATTTGAGAATCGGAGAGCTCAATTTTTTGTTTTTTATGTAAGACTGGGTTTCTATTACTCTTAACAAACTCACCGATGAAAATCGCCTTTTATCCGAACAATTTCAGAACCGTTAATAAAAATTAAGAATTGTTAATTGTAGGCTAAAAGTGGTTTCAGCTGAAATATAGTCGTTTACTCCATTTAAATTTGTATTTGTTCATATAATCTATTATCAAAAAGTATGTATCAAAATTCGACCATTAAAAAGAATATTTTTCTTCTTTTATTAAAGGGTATAAAAAAAATGTCTATTCAATATAATACCTACTTATTTCTCTATAGAAAGAGTATAAAGCCTAATAATAGACAGCTTTTATTTCGACTTCTCGAGTCTAAAAGTAAATTTATATTACTGATTTTCGAAATGTTTCAGGAATATTACAGTTTAATTCATTTGTGGAACATTGAACAGTATTTCATCAGACTTAAAAAGGAAATTATGCAAAATTTAACCGGTATAAGAAGAATGGAATATAATTTAGAAATTAATGTCATAGAATTAGAAAATTTAAATCTCAGTTTCATTAAAAATATGTTACGTAAAGTTTCAGAACTTTCTTTTAGAAATATACTTCTTAGACATCAGTTCGAGTTGAAATCTGTACTCTCGGATTTTTAGCGCTCTGTAAATTAACTGTGGGGAATAAGCTTAAGCGTTAAGATGTCTATCTACATCGGTCTTTTATGTTGGGATTCCGTTATTCGATATCGGAATGGTAATCACCTCCTAATTATTTTGAGTTCATAATATATAATATGGGAGGTGGTTTTTTGTTTGAAAAAGTATCTGGAAAGTATATACTGAAAAAAATAAGTTCATATGATCATTACAATATGTTTAGTAATATTTGGCATCATAGGAACAACCATGATGACCATTTTCAGTTTTATATATTCCTATATCACAAATTATAGTTTTAATGAACCGAATCTTCTTAACTATGTGTTGGTTACTTCCGAATTTTTATTTTTAAGAAGATTGGGCGAACAACAAATAATCGGCTGGATTTTTCATTATCTAATAGGCATAGCTTTTGCTTACTTATACTATAAAGGAATTGATATCTATGATTTCGATAGCACATTGCCTAATGGAGTGCTTTATGGCATAATTTTATCAGTATTAGGTATTTCCGGTTGGGCATGTTTACTATTCAAAAATTTTCCTATTCCCGATATTTATTTTAAAGGCTTTTTCTTTCACTTAATACTAGCGCATTTGGTTTATGGGCTGAGTATTGCTGTATGTTTTGAATTTTTGTTTTTTTAAAGTTGTAAATTAATAAAATCGATTATTATTCTGATAAAATCGACATATAGTTGAGGGGGAGCACTGTACATAATTTAAGCCTTTACCTTTAAAAAATAATATTTCTAAATTTTAAGGTATTTTGAATCAAAAACGTACTGAATTATGCCTAGGTATTATAGATCCCTACAATACCATCAATGTTAATCTTTTTTTTGGACTTGAAACGGCAATAGAAAAATCTATCAGTGCTATTTTTGTTCATATAAAAAAACTACTAGAATGCTGAATTATCGAAATACTTCAGTTTTACCAAGTCGTTGCCAACGAATAAAAAACTATGGAAGGAAGATTTAGACGGTATAATTACCGGCTATTTTCCTACAGAAGTCGAACTAGTTGCGTATACTAAAAAAACTTTGAAACTCAACTTACCTATTTTTCAGTTTAGTCCTGTTTTAAGAGACCACAAAATAGCAAAAGAGATCATTGATTTGGCAAAGGTCAGAAACAAGTTGATTTTTTGTTATAACCCTTATCAATATAGTCGGACATTTCGAGAAATTCATGATCAGGTATACACTTTTGTGCTAAAAAGAACTCCCCGCCCTCCATTACTCATTTATAAAGCAGGTAGCGTTTTTTAATCTCAAAGACGAAGAAAATACTTGGATGAATGTAGAAGGTACCGCCAAGAGTTAGATAGGTCATCCTAGGCTGAAGCTTTTGCCAACTATCTTTTAAAAAGAAATTTCCCGGTGATCAAAAAAAAAGAGAACAAAAAATTAAACCAACCTTATTCGAGTGCAGTTTTATAAAGAACAGGCCTATCTGTTAATGGAACTTTCCAATTATTCGAAAGTGAGCTTTATACCGGGAAACTTACATGCGTCCTTGCAGACGAAAAAGCAAGGAAAGCGGCACTCCATGCAACGTCAGAATTTAAACCTTGTTCGTCAAATGAATATACCGGATATTTTAAGACCAGGGGAAACCAAAAGATTTGTGCTCATGCTTTCAAAATTTACAATTCCTGAAAAGTGGGTGTTGAATGTATCCGTTCAAGAGCAAAATGGTCGCAGACATTTAGGGGTTTTATCTCCCAGTTTTTAAAGCGATGTAGGTTATAAAGTAATTACTAGGCCTATAGAAGTTTAGGGGAACGTCTATTCAATATTTAGTTATTAGCTTTTAATGTCTAATCAAAAGTTCAACTCCTAATAGAATATTCCTGAGTAGATAAAAAATCAATTAGAGCGAAAGTTTACTGAAAATTAAAAAGAAAATGCATTATAAAGCCGAAAAGATTAAGCTTAATTTTACTTTACATTGTTTTCACTGTCCCTAATTTCTTTTACATACCTATCTGTGATTATAAAAGCATGAATCATTCCTGGTACCCAACCAATTAGTGTTAGTATTAGATTTATTAGGAACTTTTTATTCGCTCCATATTTTAAATATACTGAAAGGGGAGGTAACAAAACGTTTAAAATTACAGTTAACAATTTCATTTATACTATTTTTAGATTATTTTTTGTTTAACAATGCAGTAATCAGGGCATTTCTATCCATATTATCGGTTCCTGGTATTCCTGATTTTTTAGCCTCTTCTATAAGTTGTTCATCGGTATAGGTGGTAAGGTTATTTTTTTGGATATGCTCATTGTTTTGAGCTATTTCAGACGCCTCTTTATCACTTACTCCATTTTTTCGGAGTATGGCATATTGTTCTTCATCCATTATCTTATTTTTCTCCTTTATCATAATACACTTTTTTAGATAATTTATTCCATCAATCTTAATTTCGTTATTTTCGAAATTTTAATCCCATTGGCCGGTAATGGGGGAAACTGATTTTTTTTAATTCTCAAATTTTTACTTTTCACCGTGTAATTAATATCATAAATTAAAAAGTAAAGATTGCGCTTCATTAAATTAATAGTAATCCATTCACCGGCGCATCGATGGTTTTTGTAATGATCCCCTCCTCCTTGAGGGATTAAATTAAATGGTGAAATTTGAGCATTCATAAATCTTTCCGGGTAAAATCGCTCAGGGGCTTTCCATAATTTTGCGTAGTGGTTGGTAGCGTAAAGATCCAATAACACACGCTGCCCTTTCGTAAATTTATGACCTTTAAATTCAAAATTTTTACGGATACGGCCTGAAATAACTGGAAAAAAAGGATAGAAACGCCTAACTTCCTGAATGAAATTTTCCCCGTATTCTTCGTAATTCTCTCTAAGTTTTTCTTTATAAGAGGGATAATCTTCTAAAGCCTTTAAGTTGAAGGTCATGTATCTGGCAACGGCTACTATTGGTCTTAACAGGTTTAGTATCTCTACCGCTACTATTTGATCAGGTAAATGTTTTCCTTTTGGATTTTTGTAACCAATAAAATGATCGAATATAGTGTCACTATTTTTTTTCTTATTTCTATAGTTTTTAATCAATGACTTTACCCAATTCTCTGTTGCTTTTCTAGCGCTCCTTCCTCGCCAGTGCTGTATGCCTATTTTCCCGGCCGAACTAATCATTCTGGAAATCCTGGGAACCTGATTAACTATATCTTTTTTTGTAAAGGGAAGGCCTATCCATTTACATGCGCATTTGAATAGTATGCGCTCCATCTCATCAAAATAGTTTATCGTATTTTTTGCTTTCCAGTCTTCGACAGCTTCAAACCAAGCCTCATCAAAATAGGTGTTTAACTGATTTAGCGAATCTACATTCATACAGTGCATAAATAACTGTTTTCGGGCTTTATGCTGTTCCCCATCTAATCCCTGCACACCATTAAGGCCGAAAAGTGTTTTTTTAAATCGTTTTGGGGTGGCCTTGTGACGGGAAAATCTTTCTTGGTCATAGAATAAAGCAGTTGCTTCTTCCCCACGCAGGATATAATATTTTTTGAATAAAAGTCTGCGTTTTAAGACATTATTTTTAGTGGCATTAAACTGGTCCAGAAAATAGTCGTATCCCTTAAACCAAAATCCTATACTGCTTTCTTCTACCATTTTTATAGTTTAATGATTAAAAAAACCATCCAGAAACACTTCTGAATGGCCTTTTGTTTTATGTTATATGTCACTCCGCTTCTTTGTTGATTTGGTTGGTTGCCAGGCTGTTCAATTTCTCATCGGCAGAATATTCTTCCTGAAGGGTCTTGTCTAATTTTTCAGCAATATTGGTATAGCCCAGTTCTTTTGCGTATCGAACCAAAGTACCGTAGCCCGAAATTTCGTAATGCTCAATTCTTTGGGCATCTGCTATTATTCCGGCATCACGAACAGAATCATTTTCAACTTCTTCTTCAAGAAATTTTTCTGCCTCTGTAATCAAGCCTTTCATTGCATTACAAACTTCTCCGGTAGGCTTAATTCCCATATCCTCGCATATATCTTTTAAGCGTTCCTGGTGATGTTGGGTTTCTTTTAGATGTTCTTCAAAAGCTTTTTTAAGTTTTGCTGACTTGGCGTGTGTGACCATGTTAGGTAATGCGGACACAAGTTGAGTTTCTGCGCTATAAAGATCTTTCAGTTGATGTTCAAACAGGTCTTTTAAGTTTTTCATGATATTAAGATTTAATTGAATTTGTAATTATTTCATTATCAGATCAACGTATCTTCTTTTAGCTTTTTTAAAGTCACTATCATATACTCATTTCTATTACGGATCTGATCTCTAAAAAGTTTTTTTTCATTAGGTGTAACGTTTAGGAATACTAACGTCTCTATACTTGCTGAAATTTTTTGCTCTTTGTTTAAACAATGGTTTAAAAAATCGGATTTACCTAAAAGTTGAAATTTTTTAAATTCGAGTAGAGAACTTTCAGTAAATTGGCGGTATTCTTCTAGGTCGTAATTATTTTTTAGTAATTCTGCTGTTTGGAAGTGTATGTGAGCAAATTTGCTGAATATACTCTTAAAATATATTTTTTTACAGTTCTCTGCTATTCTACGATAGAGCAAGTGGGTTTCTATAAGAGTTCTATAAATGCGTTTTGCCCTCCATCTGATTACCTTATCAGAGTTAGAATTAGATAAATTCTTAGCTTTTTTTAAGATTAAAAATTTTTGTTTCCGATCCTTCGGACAATAATAGGAAATGCGTACACTCCCCAATGCTTCGGTGTCGTGGGCTGAATGGAATTCGCCATCTTCAGTAAAACCTCCTTCTGAACTCTCGGCAATTCCGGTAATTACACAATGGCTTATCTTTAGAAGTTTTTCCTTTTCAACAACGGAAAAAGTATATTTACGCTCAAGTCGCTTTAGAGCCTGGCGTGAATTCAGCTGATTTTTATTTAACTTCTTTTTTTCTTGGGTTAGGTTAGCTTTCATCATCATCTTCATTTTTGGTTATTTCAAAAATAAATAGATTTAAAAAAAAGAAATATTTAAATATTATAATGTTTTCTAAAGGAATGAATAAACATTTATTAAAAAATATTTAAATTAAATATTCATTGCTGGTATATGTTGGGAAAAAACTATTATGCGTTCAACGTGATATATAAGTTCTGAGTAATTTCAAATTATAGTTTAAAAACTTTTATATGTACCAAACACTACTGAAATTTCATTTTAAATCGTAACCCTAATATTCCCTTTAAGACGTAAATTCAAATCACCCTTTTAAAAAATGTTCTACGAACTTTAAATTATAATTTACGTAAATGTCTGTAATGTGTGAAATTTGAACCGGTAGTACATATTATTCTTTTAAAGCCTCGATTTTATTAAATTCCAGTAACTATATAACTATACTCTTTAGAACAATTAAAATATTTATGCGGCTTAAAAAGTCATACTAATTATCACTATTTTATAAGAAGTTGTTGGTAATCAAAACGTTAGTGTTTAAGTAAGCCAATTATAGAGAAGAATAAAATTCATAACCTACTAATTATATAAAGGAAAAAAATCCCGGCCCCAAAAAGGAAGAGTAAGACCGCTATGAGAACTGTGCTGTTTAATTTACGAAACATTTAAATAATTTGCGACTAATCTAATATGTTTCTTGAAAAGTTAAAATGAATTTTATTCGATTAACATAAAATTAAGAATATAAGTTTAAGGCTTATATGGGGAATCAAATTATAGTTTATTAAATTAGCTATAAAAATTTAAATGAACTTTCCTTTTTTACAAAACTTATTAAGATTTACACGGGGAAATAGTCCGGTTTTAGAGGATAAGGAGTTCCTTGGAAGCGATCTAATTTATCATTTTAATAATGATACTCAGGTTCTTATTGAATGTTTAGAAGACCATAATCAAATTGAATTTAAAAAAACTGTTGGATATTCTGACCAAACCTATTGGTTTTATGATGAATTTTCAGAAAAACATTTTGGCTTAGGATTGCAATCCATCCAGAGACAAAGCCAATTACTACTGCGATTTTTTCCTAATCATATGACCATTCAAGAAGGAGATATTTTTTCTTTATTTTTTAAAGATAATACGGGGCTTGCATTTCTAGTCGATCAACCTCCTAAGAAGAAGAATAGGCTTGAGGTAGTCTTCTATCAGGTTAATCTGAACTTCAATGAGCTGGATTTGAATAAATTGGTGTCTGAGCCTATCGTTGGATGGTGCCATCACCAAAACGGAAAACCTTTAAAAAAATCTCCTTTCGAGTTGGAAGAACAATTTATTTTAAAGCATATCTTTCAGTGTTATCAGGAGTGCATATAAGAAATAAACCTTTAAAGCATTTATATTATTCTCCCGGGTATCTACACTTGGGCCCTTGGGAACAGACCAGGATTTTAGCGTACCGTTAATTTCCAGGCGAAAATCATAATGTAAATTGGTAGCCTCGTGTTTTTGAATCACAAAAATAGGTTCACCATTCTTTTTTTTGAATTGACCGCCTTGAGGTTCCTGGGTTTTGGAAAAATCCCTTTTCTTATCATAATCACTCTCTTTCATACTGAACTATCTACAGGGTTTATCTTCAAGATACAAAATAGCTAGCAAATTGATTTTTAAAAAAATACTAAAAACTAGAACATAATAAAATGTCATGGGAAGTTTGCATTTTGTTACCTAAAGCTTCTTTCATAAAAAACGATCACAATTACTGAAGTTTTGGTTCGTTTTTATTTTTATTTCCGATAAAAACATATAAAAAAGAATGGTTCAATATCTTATAGGTGGAGTTTTTGTACTGGTTTTGAAGGTTAAATTGCTTACGGGTTTATGGAAGAATCGTGGTACGCGTTGTTTTATGGGTTTTTATCGGGCTTATCGGCATTTCGGACTGGAAATGCAGGTTTTTATTTGGACGAACCTCTAAGCTTAGATAACAAGCATTTTATATTCATTTATTGCTGGTTTACCTCATAATAAAAATGGCTATGGGTTTGGTCTATAATATTATAATCATAAATTAAGATGGAAGTTTTAAATCCTCATATCCATACTACTTATTGTTTGAATAGTATTTGCCATACTTTTAATAAAAGGACGTATGATAAATCAGATTCCGATGAAATTATAAAATGGACGGTCTGTAAAAAAGTTATTTTTATCCACACGAATAAAAATTTTATAAATATTTATAAAGTATGCCAGACCACACTTCCCATCTTAGAATAGGCATTTGCTTTAGTCTCTTTCCACATTTTAAACTGTCATGGTCATATATCCCATTTCCAGTCCTTGACATCAGGCATATCAACGCCATGCTCTTCAATGTAATTCCGATGTTTAATTAACATATCTTTCATTTTTTCTTGCAGGTAGTCATTTTTGGATTCTGACCTAGGAATATGTTTTAACACATCTTGAACCAGATGATATCGATCTAGTTTATTGAGTACTGTCATATCAAAAGGTGTGGTGATTGTTCCTTCTTCCTGATATCCATGGACATGAAAATTATGATGATTGGTACGTTTGTAGGTTAGTCGGTGGATCAGCCAGGGATACGCATGAAATGCAAATATGACCGGTTTGTCTTTGGTGAATAATGCATCAAAATCCGAGTCGGATAGCCCATGGGGATGGGCGGTTTCCGACTGTAACTTCATAAGATCTACGATATTAATTACCCGGATGCGTAACTCCGGAAGTTCTTTACGAAGGATGGATACGGCAGCTAGAGTTTCCAAAGTAGGTACATCACCGGCACAAGCCATAACGATATCGGTTTGATCCTCTTGATCGTTACTGGCCCAATCCCAGACACCAATGCCTTTACTGCAATGTAAAATAGCCTGGTCATAAGGAAGCCATTGGGGTGAAGGATGTTTACCGGCTACCATAACATTGACATAATGCTTACTCTTCAAACAATGTTTCATAGTTAATAGTAGACAGTTAGCATCTGGCGGGAGGTATACCCTAATAATTGAGGCTTTTTTGTTGACAACATGGTCTATAAATCCTGGATCCTGATGAGTGAATCCATTATGATCCTGCCGCCAGACATGAGAAGCAAGTAAAATATTAAGTGATGCAAGTTGTCGTCTCCAGGGGAGCTCTGCAGTAACCTTTAACCACTTTGCATGTTGATTAAACATCGAGTCGATAATATGTATAAAGGCCTCGTATGACGTGAATAAACCATGCCTTCCGGTAAGTAAATATCCTTCCAGCCAACCCTCACATAAATGCTCACTCAATATTTCCATAGCTCGTCCCTGAGGAGCCAAAAATTCATCGTTAGGATCTGTTTGCGCATTCCATTGCCTATTAGTAGCATCAAACACTTCATTTAGTCGGTTTGACAGAATTTCATCCGGACCAAAGAGTCTGAAATTCTGCTGCTTTGAATTTAAATTAATGACCTCTTTTAAAAAAGCTCCTACACTTCTAGTATCCCCAGGTCCGTTATCTCCGTGAGATTTTACAGGTAAGGCGAAGTCTTGCACATCAGGAAGAAGAAGATCTTTGAGAAGTAAACCTCCATTGGTATTAGGATTCATTCCCATGCGCCGGCTACCTTGAGGAGCAAGTTCCTTATACACTTTTTTTAGGGTTCCGTTTTTATCAAAAAGTTCTCCGATCTGATAACTTTGTAACCACTTTTCTAGTTGTTTAAAATCCTCATCGTTATCAATAGGATCCGAAAGTGGTACCTGATGTGACCTAAAATGATTTTCTACAGGTTTTCCATCAATGAATTTCGGCCCTGTCCATCCTTTAGGAGATTTTAATATGATCATTGGCCACCGTGGAACTTGCGAATCTTCTTGGGTGGTATAATTCTTAATTTTTTTAATATCAGCCATTGCATTGTCCAGTGCGAAAGACATATCTCTATGCATCTGCATCGGCTCATCTCCTTCCACTACATAAGGTTTCCAACCGTATCCCTCCATGAGCTTTATAAGTTCCTCATGAGGTATTCTGGCTAAAAGACTAGGATTGGCTATTTTATAACCATTTAAATGTAGAATGGGTAGTACTACACCATCAGTCTCCGGGTTTAAAAATTTGTTAGAATGCCAGGAGGCTGCTAAAGCACCGGTTTCCGCTTCACCATCTCCTACCACACATGCAGCTATCAGGTTCGGATTGTCGAATACAGCACCGAAACTATGTGCAAGGGAGTAACCTAATTCGCCTCCTTCGTGGAACGAACCAGGGCATTCTGGAGAAACATGACTTGGAATCCCCCCTGGAAAAGAAAACTGCTTAAATAATTTTTTCAATCCATTTTCATCCTGAGTGATTTCAGGATATATTTCTGTATAACTTCCTTCCAGATAAGTGTTCCCAACTAAAGCAGGCCCTCCGTGACCAGGACCGGAGACGTAAACCATATCTAAATCATATTTTTTTATTATACGATTGAGGTGGACATAAATGAAATTCTGACCAGGAGTAGTTCCCCAGTGTCCCAATCGCATTAATTTAATGTCCTCTTTTTTTAAAGGTCGCTTTAATAGTGGATTGTCGCGTAGATATATTTGTCCAACGGAAAGATAATTGGCTGCACGCCAGTAGCCATTTATATGCTCTAGCGTTTCTGATGTGATGTCGGAAGTATTTGGTTTAAGCGTTGAAAGATTCATAGTTGGAATAAATTTTTTTGAAGAATTGTATAAGAATTTGTCACAATTTCCTTGAATCCCTGAAAGGAGATAAAATCATGAATGTATAAGAAATGTTTTGATGCATTAAAGTATATGAATCAGGATAAGTAACCAATCATAAAAACTTAAACTATTCATAATTATCTCTATCGATGTGTTAAATCACCAGAGGGTTATTTTATACTATCCGAGAATTTTGGTAAATAGAATATGTGTCCGAGATCACTCATAGCAAACAATTTTCTGATGTTTGCAATGGAGCATACAGGAATCTACGGTTATAGCTTATCTCTCTTTTTGTCTGAAGAATGCTTTAATTATGTGATTGTCCCTGGATTGGAAATTAAACAATCCATAGGAATGACCAGAGAGAAAAATGACAAAGGAGATGCTAAAAGAATAGCTCTCTATTCTTATGAAAAACGTGATCGATTAGAACCTCATGTTCCAAGTTCAGAGAGTACCGTTAAATTAAAACGATTATTCTCACTACGGGAGCGCATGGTAAAGCAAAGAGCCGGCTATAAAATGAGCTTAAAGGAGCAATCGGAAATACTTTCAAAAACTGAAAATAAATTACTATTAAAAGTTCAAAAAGAGCTGATCAAATATTTAACAAAAGAAATAGATATCATTGAAAAGGAAATAAAAACCATTGTCACTGAAGATGAGGGGCTTAAAAACCAGTACGAGCTAATAACTTAAATAAAAGGAGTAGGAAAACAAACCGCGCTTTATATGATTGTATTTACAGAGGGCTTTAAAAAGTTTGACAGTTGGAGGAAATTCGCCTCTTATTGCGGAATAGCTACTTTCCCTAATACTTCAGGTTCAAGTATTAGAGGAAGAACCACAGTAAGCCATTTAGCAAATAAAAAACTAAAAAGTTTATTGGACTTATGTGCTAAGTCTACTATCCAATACAATGAAGAGATGAAATTGTACTATCAAAAAAGAGTCGGTTTGGGAAATAATAAAATGTCCACATTAAACATTATCAGAAATAAAATATTAGCTAGGATCTTTGCCGTTATTAATAGGAATTCTCCTTATGTAGATTTAATGAAATATGCAGCAAATTAGCTTAAAAAATGTGAAATATAATTTGGTTTAGTCACAGAATACTGTGAAGACTTGGTATTTTACCCGCAGTACTTTACCGCTGGCGTAAAGAACAAAAAAAGATTATGGGATAACAGGTTTCCCGGTCGGGGCAATACCAAGATGACCGATGAACAAAAAGAAATCGCCCGTTTGAAGAAAGATTTAAAGGATGCTCAGATGGAACGGGATATCTTAAAAAAGGCGATTCGCATCTTCTCCGCGAGCGACAGGACAAATACCGGTTCATAAAACAGCACCTTATGAAATTCCCAGTCGAGATGATGTGCAAAGTATTGGAAGTAAGTAAAAGCAGCTATTACCTTTGGTTGAAGTCAGGCTCTAGTAAGCTCTGAAACGAAAACCAGAAACTTACTACTCTGATCGCCCACATATTCGAACAGAGCTATCAAAGCTATGGACCCCCAAGGATAAAGGCAGAACTCAAAGCTATGGGGTTCAAGGTATCTAGGTTAAGGGTACCCGAATTATGAAAACAAACTGTTTATACGCCAAACGGAAACGGAAGTTTAAAGCCACCACTGAGAGTAACAATAATTATCCGATAGCCCCCAATTTACTGGACCAATGTTTTAAAGTAGATAGGGCTAACCAGGTGAGGGTAAGTGATATTACCTATATCCAGACCGGACAGGGATGGCACTACCTAACGGTAATTATCGACCTGTTCAATAGAAAGGTTATTGGGTGGGCCTTAAGTGATAACCTCACTACTGAAGCTACCATTGTAAAAGCTTGGGAGATGGCCGCTAAGAACACAGTACTGGAACAACCGCTGATATTCCATTTCGATAGGGGTGTCCAATATGCCAGCCATAAATTTACCGGCATTCTCAAAAACCATAAAGGTTTGATAAGCCAATCGATGAGCCGGAAAGGAAACTGCTGGGACAATGCTGTGGCAGAATCATTCTTTAAATCCTTAAAGGTGGAATGGGTATACTGGCATAAATATCACCTTGGGTGCCAGGCAGAGTTATCCATCTTTCAATGGATCGAGACCTGGTACAATACCAGAAGAAGACATTCCTATTTAGGAAACATGACTATTAAAGAATTTGAATTAGATATGTATAATCAAAAACTGGCAGCATAGTCACTCAACTTAAAGTCCACATTTTTGTTGCAAGTCCAAAATCAGATATATTAAACGAATTGCATTCCATCCTCAAAGAATATTACCTTGTTAAAACTTACTTAAAACTTTAGAAAAATTATGCTTTCTGAAACCTGCAATATAATACCGGATTCCGTTAAACAAAAAATATGTTTGGCTGTTTTGTTTTTTTATTTTCTTAAAATTGTTTAAAATATGAATTAAAAATAAAATAAAATCCTAAAAAATCTAACTTAAATACAAATTAACTGCCAAAAGATGTTAATCCGGGGCGGCGGTCCCTAAGTTTAGGTTAAAAACTCCTGTTTTTATAAAACCAATCCTTTTCCTTAATAAATTTAGTGAGACCAGGCGGGTAAATATTTCGGTCTAAATAACGAAAAACGCTTACAGCCTGATCATAAATGAGCTTCGAATTTTCCTGGATTATTTGTCTCAGGATAGGCTAAAGAGGATCAAATGAACTTAAAAACAACCTATTCAATCATTATTTTTCTTGATATTTTCCTATTAGCAGGAATGGGCGTACCGCTTTACACTAAATTAATTATTGCGGACCCCAAACAGGAGATCTATAACGATATTATAAGTTTTCAGCTCGTGGTCTGGGCATGTTGGTTAATGACTTGTATCGCAGCGCTCTTGATTAAAAGAAAATTTAGGAAAAACTTTCTTTTTTACGTGTGTTTTTCCCTATTGGCTATTGGATTGTTTATAGTCTCTTTTACTTATTTAATAACTTATGATCGGTATGAGGGAGTCAGCCCTATGTATTACTTTAAGGAAGTTTTCTATTTTGAATTTCTGAGTAGTTTTTTTGTAGGTGGAATTCTAACTCTTATAGTAATGGGAGTTACAGCATGGTTTAATCGAAGAGATAAATAATTTGTATTCTCTGTTTCAGTTGTAATAAAGCTTGAAAATTTACACGACGGATGATAATCGAAGCGTTTTTATGGTATTTATCAAATGGAAGTTTCAGGTTTTATCACACTCCAATCGACCTGAATTTTCGGATTACACCACATTATAGATATTGCTGTATTTCCTTTGGAAGCTGATTTTTAATTTTGCTTAGTTTATTCTCAGGTAAGTAATTTCGAAGAGAAAGTAGGGTAATTGCAATAATCTCCTCAGTGGATTTTTTCCATGGAAATTCGTCTTCGCCTAATTCATTTTGTAATTGTTTGACTTGAGTTTTCATCTCTTCCAAAGTTTTATAATCATACTTTGGTTGTTCTAAATATTCCCAATTTTCAGCATACATTCCCTTTAATATAGTCGGGAGTGGTTGCATAAACTGAAAGGCTTCACCAAAGTGGATACGATCCCTTATACTGTGAAGTACAGCTTTCCACACTTTTATAACGCGAACTTTCTCCTGTGGATGTTCCAGGTCTCCTGCCAGATGGTCAAAATATTGCTGGGCTTCATGTGCAAAATTTTCAAAATTGTTATCCCTCTTCATAGCTGTAATTTTTTAATTTTTCTCAAATTAAGGTATGAAAAACTAAAAACGAATGTTTTTAGAAAACTTAACGGCTTTTAGCAACATTTAATATCTAAAAGCCATAATTTTCTAGAAGATTTAATCGGAATTTAAGAACAAAATTTAAAGGTAAACACAACTTTATCTTACTTCAGAATAGCTCAGGGTCACTGGGGAAACAGCCCGATTTTTTTCCACTGGCACTTCTCTTAATTCTGAGTTAATTTTTCTCTATTAAAATAGCAGACAGTCAACTACCAGTTATTAAAGCTTTTCTTTTTTTAGCTCTCTGTTTCTCTCGCTTATGAAAATAAACATTTGATTTTTCTAAACCCTAAGGTTTTTTTAAGTTCTTGTTATAGTTTGTTAAACACCTCTTCAGGCGTTTTATCATTCTCTACATTTAATCCTGTTTAATTTCAAAATTTAAAAATATGAGTATTGTAAAAGTAATTGAGGTAATCGCCACATCAGAGAAAAGTTTTGATGATGCTACACAAAATGCTTTAAAAGAAGCTGCAAAAAGTGTGAAGAATATAGAGTCTGTTTTCATAAAAGAAATGAAGGCTAATGTGACTGATAATGAAATCGTTTCCTATGGTATAAATGCCAAAATTTCCTTTAGGAAAGAGTAAAGCTTACCTGCTCCTTCCACTATTGAACGATCTGGAATTTCCGATTGAAGCTGAAAGAAATACTTGAAGATAAATCTTTTGATAGAAATTTGATAGAAAATGGAGTTGTGAATTTTCGGACTTCTGAAAAATAGATGTGTGACGGGAAGGAGCACATTTACTAAAGAAAGTAAAGACAAATTAAATATTAAAGATGAAGGCTAGAAAACCGAAAATTGTAAATGTTCCCAATGCTGTTTCTGGCCTTTTTGCTGCTATTCAGTTGTAATAATAAGCAGCAAGGCGATATATCAGGAGATAATCCGGAGGAAGATGTTCGCATTGAAGATTATGAAAATAAATTATTTCCGACAATGTCTGTCTGAAAAAATTTGCGCATTAATAGAAGTCTTTCTAGAAGAGGTAAGTCACGGTAAAAGAATATATCCCATTATTAAAATGGATTTGAACTGGCTTAATATATAATATTCCTAAAAATAGAAAAGCAAATCATGAGGTAGTTTAGATAAATATTGATGTGGTTTTCAAATATTGCTGAAACCATAAATGCTATTTATTCAAAAATTTCTACAAATAGAACCAGGAAAAATATTAAGGAAAATATCCTTTATATCGAATTTCTGAAATAGTTAAATTAAAACTGACTAAATTTAAAATTATGAAAAGAAAGAATTTAATCCAAACATTGTATGATTGTGCAGCACATTGCTTGAATTGTGCAGACAAGTGTTTAACTGAAGAAAATTTATCAGATATGATAAATTGTATAAGATTAGATCGAATTTGTGCCTCAACCTGTATTGCTGCGGCAAACGCTTTGTCTGTCGACTGTCCAAAAGAAGATGTAGAGAAGCTTATAGCTTATTGTGAAGAAATTTGTAGCAAGTGTGGAGAAGAGTGTGCCCAGCATGAAAATGAGCATTGCTTTGAATGTGCAAAAGCCTGTAAAAACTGTGCGGAGGAATGTTCTAAATTTTAAACTTTTTCTTTACTAATTAGCTTTGGAGTCTATGGGTTTAACTTTCAACAGTTGAACCCATTTTTATTTCAAATAAGGATAGGGATTTGCAACAAAAAGCTCGACTTTAGTTAATCTACTATACTGCTATTTTTTGATTATACTTAGTGTCTGTTGGATTAAGCCCCGGAGACATCTTAGATTTTTTGATCCAATGATGGATAGCTGCTTCTTTATGGTTTTTTCACCGAAATTAGCCATATTAAGATAAGATAAAAGAGCTCCTGGCTCAGTTTGATGATATTCATCACAAAGATATATGTTGCCAACCAAAATTTTTTATTGTTTCAAGTCCATACTTTCGTTTGCCCTGGCTAAATTTGTCTTCTTTGTGTCCCGTCCCATTGCCTTGTCGGTATGGCGGATATTGCTTTCTTTGAGGAACCTACAGTTTTCCCTGGGCATATAGATGTTGTCTTTCTGGATCAGTTTCGAGAAAGGACCGTGAAGATCCTTATAGGCTCTTACCTGATCCTTGAGGTAGGTCGACTCATTCAAAACTATAAAAATTGATCGCCCCTGACATATCCGTTGTAAAGGCTAACATAGGTTTTAGGTCCACACTCCACCTTCTTTTTCTTCTTTCCCCGAACTATTGAACGGATATGGGTTTGAGGATGCTTACTATCCTGTTTTCAATACTATTGGATTTCTGATCGTACATCTGTTTTGCTGCCGATAAAGATGTTAGATGACCAGCAGATATCTGTAACTGTTCTTCTTTCTGAGCAATCCCAACGACTCAGGGTGCTCTTCCGTTAATAGGTTGAGGGTCTTGGTGTTTTGTCGGACATAGCTTAGCTGCTCCCTAAGCCTCTTGCGGATCTGTTTTCTGCTTTTGCGTTTGCTTTTGGAAAGGTTCAGTAATCTTTTCGGGCTATCCGGCGAAACGGTCGTAACTTCTCCTTAAGTTCAGTTCCTGGTAGAGTGTGTCGCTAAACATTTGTTTATGTTGTCTTAACAAGTTCAGTTAATGGAATTATAAATAGCTATTATCGCAATTTTTAACCTTCTATCTTAGGGCTATGAAATAATTTGTCCATGGGTAAATTATTTTCATGCCAAAAATCTATCCTGATACTTGTTCCCTATGTTCCGATTGATAATTACAGCCATTTTTTCCACTACGATGATGACTTTGTTTAGTTATCTCTATGAAGCTCGGCACTCCAGTAAATTTAAGGAACCCCAATTGCTAAATTTTTTATTATGTTTTTCTATTGTATTTCCGATTAAACCGCATAAGAAAAGTTGGTGGGGGTGGTTAATCCATTATCTTATAGGTGGGATTTTTGTATTGATTTTTAAAGGTTTAATTATTTACGGACTTATGGAAGAATCTTTTTGGTATGCTTTGTTGTATGGGCTTTTAATCGGTCTTGTTGGTATTGCAGGCTGGAAATGCATGTTTACAATGGTGGGTAAACCTCCGAGCTTAAATAAAAAACATTATTATATTCATTTATGGCTGGCTCATCTTATATTTGGCGCAACGATGGGCTTTGTCTATACTATTTGGGCGTGAATTTTATTTAATTCTTAAACACTCAATAACCATGCAAGTAAACTCTTCTTTCTAAAGCCTGTAAAGGCTGAAGGAAGGTTCTTTACTTTCTACTTACAAAAAGAAAGGTTAAGCTTTTTCTATTTGTGTTACCCTTAGAAGGATTGCAAGAATTGGCTTTAGCTCTATGAAAAGGAATTATTATTGATAGAAGATTGGATTTTTCTCACTACTATAATCTATCGGATGATTGATTAAATTGCAGGAATATGAGGTATACCTTTTCTTTGTGAATATACAGTAAATATCTGTTCTATGATAACCGAAAATGTAATGGGGCGTACCATAAGATATAAAACTCTTTTGCACCAGTACTGATGTGTTACGGCTACTAAAAGTCTATCGAAAATTCTATTACAAAAATACCTTCTGTTGAATTTATATACCAACTAATTGAGATAATTCTGTAAATACTTGCCTTCTATTTTGTGATAAATACCTAAGAATGTACGTTTAGAATTACTGATAGCTATATAGAGCCATTTTAAATTTTCCCTAGTTGTGGTTTCATCCGATTTTTCTGTAAGATGGTCTTCTACCTAATCAGCAATATCAACATATTTCGTGCTTTTGTCACTAATAACAATGCTCTGTTCATTGATAATTTTTAAAAAACTCGTGAATGCCATAGCAAGATACCAGGTCCTTAAGTTTTCTATCATGGTACCACTTCTTAAAAAGGTTTCTAAAGTTACATTCTGCACATTGCCAAGCCCATTACCCTATAGCCGGTAATGTTTTTATCAATTCTATTTCTTTATATACAACATTCTCTTTTTCCCGCTATTTTAGCATCCCTTTTTATCTTATTGTTCTTTTTTATTGAAAATTTTTCATTCTTTTCTTGTTAAAACTATGAATAATGTAATATTTACAACCGGTTCGATTTTTTTAGTGAGTTAAGTTAATTGGATTCGAATCTTATTAACCTAATCATTTTTCATACGTCAATAAGGAAACAATACATACCATTTCGGAAACATTTTAGTACCTACTTCGGCTCATCTTTGTGGGATAGAAATTTAAACTATATCACAATGAAAACTATTTTTATTACCGGAGCCTCTTCCGGATTAGGAAAGGAAACCGCCAAATTATTTCAAAAGAACGGATGGCAAGTCATTGCCACAATGCGTAATCCTGAAAAAGAACAGGAACTGTCAGTATTAGAAAATGTTTCTATCCATCAACTGGATATCACTGAAACAGAAAACATAGATTCTTTAGTCAATGAACTTACAGAAAATTATAAAATTGACCTGGTCTTGAATAATGCTGGGTATGGACTTATTGGGCCTTTGGAAAGCTTAACTGAAGGACAAATTACAAAACAGATCAATACTAACTTGTTAGGTGTTATAGCTGTAACCAAAGCTTTTCTTCCTTATTTTAGAAACCAAAAATCTGGCGGTTTTATCAATATCACTTCAAGTTTTGGTCTGTTAGGATTTCCAACCTGCTCTGTTTATTCAGCTACAAAATTTGCTGTTGATGGTTTTTCAGAAAGTCTAGCTTATGAACTGGCCGGGTTTGGTATTAGTGTAAAGATGGTAGCACCTGGAGGTATTAAAACAGATTTTGCTACGCGCTCGATGGATGTGGGGCAACATCCGGCTTATGAACATTTAGTAGCCAAAGTCAGTGAAGGGTATAGCCCGGAGCAACTGGAAAATTATACTGAAGCCATAGCTATTGCGAAGGTCATTTACCAAGCAGCTATCGATGGGAAAGACCAGCTGCGCTATGTTGCCGGAGAAGATGCCATTGAGTTATATAAGGAGCGCACTGAGCAAGGGGCTGAACAACAGTACCAGCGGATAAAATTGATGTTCAATTAAATTTGATTAATAAGCCAACATAAATGTAATGCATAAATTTGTAGCAGACGTACCTAAATTAAAGCCTATGAAACCCTTTGTATTCAATTCTATTTCCGCTTTACATAAGGCAATGGGACTTCCAAAACCGTTACATCCGCTCATAAGTTTGGTCGATTATGGAAGTATACAGGCAGATGTCAGTGAGCTTTCCAAAGGAATGGTGCTTAATTTTTACAAAGTATCCTTTAAGAAAAATTTCCACGGAAAAATCAAATATGGGCAAGGCCATTATGATTTTGATGAAGGAAACCTTTCCTTTCATGCTCCGGGGCAATTGGTAAAAGCTCTGGAAGAAGAAGCTGATTATTCTGGAATCACCTTACTTTTTCATTCTGATTTTATACAGGGTTATGCCTTGGCAAATAAGATAAAAGAATATGGCTTTTTTTCATATGGAGTTTCAGAGGCGCTTTATCTATCCGATACAGAAAGGAAAGCGACGGTGGGGATTTTTAAAACCATTGATGATGAATTAAAAGTGGCAATCGATCATTTTAGTCAGGATATTATGGTGTCCCAGATTGAACAGTTGTTGAATTATAGTAACCGTTTTTACAACCGCCAGTTCATTACCCGTAAAAATGTGAATAGTGATTTAGTGGCTCAGATGGAAACCTACCTAGATCACTATTTCAATACGGAAGAAACTTTGAAAAGCGGAATTCCTTCGGTAAATGATCTGGCTGAACACCTTAAGGTTTCATCACGCTACCTTAGCGATATGCTTCGTGCACATACGGGAAAAAGTACACAATTTCATATTCAACAGAAATTATTGGAAAAGGCAAAGTATCTGTTAACCGCCACTGACCTTTCTGTTGCTGAAATCGCCTACCAATTGGGCTTTGAAAGACCGCAGTCTTTCAATAAGCTGTTTAAACAGAAAACAGCACAGACCCCACTACAATTTAAAAATTCATTGAATTAGCGTAACTATTCATATTCAAAACATTATTAATGAGTTATTGCACAGTTATAGAAACAATGCAGGAGCCTAGAAAAAGCCTCCACAAGAATTATCACGACCACCATTATGGCTTTCCGATACATAATGATGATGAACTCTTCGGTAGGCTATTAATGGAAATCAATCAAGCCGGGCTGAGTTGGGAAACCATTTTAAAAAAAGAAGACAATTTACGTAATGCCTACAGTAATTTTTCTATTAAAAAAGTGGCCGCCTATACTGAAAAAGACCGCGAACGCTTACTCGCCGATGCGGGGATTATCCGCAATAAGCTAAAAGTAAATGCTGCTATTGTGAATGCACAGGCTATTCTAGCAATACAAGAAGAGTTTGGCTCTTTTGAAAACTGGTTGGAATATCATCATCCCAAAACATTACAGGAATGGATGAAACTTTTTAAAAAAACGTTCA
This sequence comes from Zunongwangia profunda SM-A87, assembly GCF_000023465.1. Lineage (NCBI taxonomy): Bacteria > Pseudomonadati > Bacteroidota > Flavobacteriia > Flavobacteriales > Flavobacteriaceae > Zunongwangia > Zunongwangia profunda. The sequence continues at coordinate 3,599,658 of NC_014041.1, read as the reverse complement.
AATTTACCGGAGGTGAAATTGTCAACGAGTTTTTGATGAGTATCGGATATCTGCCAGGAGCGCATTCAAAAAATTGTGATATATATCAAAAGATATTAAAAGAAAACCCAATGTGGAATCAATAAAAGGAATAAAAAAATGGACATAAAAGAATTTATAGATGATTGGTTAGAAGCCAGTAATGAGTATGACACTAATCGGTATTTAGAGATGTATCACCAGGATGCCTTTCTTGATGATACATCAGTAGGTAGAAAATTTAAGGGACACGAAGGAATTAGAAATTACTTTGAAAGCTATTTTATAGGGTATAATACACAAATCCGTTTAAAAGACCTAATTATCAAAGGCAATACAGCGCATTTGGAAGTCGAATTTACAGGTGATTTTCCAGAAGGAGAAATTGGGGGCATATTTGATTTTACGTTCAGAGAAGGTAGGATTGCAGAAGCTAAGGCAGATTTAGTCTCCTAAAATTTATTTTTAGATACATATTTAAAACAAATGTTTCAAATATGTATCTTTGTCTCTTATTTAAATACAAAAAATGGCAAAGTTAGATTTTATACAATTAAAAGAACGTTCTAAACAGATCAGGAAGTCTTATCATCAACTGGAAAAGCAGCATCATCAAACCGAATGGACGGTGGAAGAAGACGCTCTTGCCTTTTTAACCGATGCCGGTTTGGTAGGGAGAAATATAATGTCCCAACAAGAGCGTTGGCCTAAAACAAATTCAAAAAAAGAACTAGAACATAAATTAGGGGAATGTGTATGGTGGCTGACTATTTTGGCAGACCGCACAGAAATAGATATAGAAGAAGCTACGGATAAATTTTTGAACAAAACTGAACAACTTTTTTAAAAGCTTGTTGAATAAAATTGTAATTGTATATGGCTAGAAATGTTGAGTTTGATGAAGCATTGGCAATTTCCAGAGCAATGGATGTCTTTTGGAAGAAAGGGTACAATGGCACCAAAATGCGTGATTTAACGGAGGCTATGGGGATTAACAGCAGCAGTTTGTATAACAGTATTGGGGATAAGCACGAGTTGTTTATACGTTGTATTAAACATTATACGGAATCCCGAATGGAAGCGGCTACTAAGCAACTAGCCCGCATTAGCTCTCCAATGAAAGCCATTGAAAAGTTCATACAGTCTTCTGTATATACCATTACTAATGAGCCCAATAGCTGCTTGGCGATCAAAACCACTTTTGAAATTGCTGCCCACGATGAACAGGTACAGAAGGTTATTAAAATGGATCATAAATTTACGTATAATTTACTGTATAATCTTATAAGTAAAGCCATTGACAGAAAGGAAATAACAGTCAGTGAAGATGCCGCAATGATAACCGATTATATCATAAACCACTTTTCAGGTTGGCACGAGTCTTTTATTATTCATAAAGATCCACGACGAATCAAGAAAATGGCAGACTTTTTATTAAAGCAACTGAGCTGATCCTAATTTTTATAATTTATTCTGAAACAAATATTTTAAAATAAAATAGTATAATGAACCTCCAAAATTATTACAAAGCAAAACAAGAACCGGAAGTGGTGGTTATTCCCAAAACTACATACATAAGTGTATTGGGAGAAGGAAGCCCTGGAACATCTATTTTCTACAAAAAAAAGAAAATGATGATACAATTTTCTGAAAAGCTTCAGGAAGTATACGATAGGACTGAAGAGGCATTAGAAGATCATATTGTAGAAATTTTTTATTGGTATAATGAAGCTGAAACTGGTTTCGTGGACATTGGGAATTTTTATACCTCAGTAGATTTAGATTTGTTAAATTATCGTATCGCTATCCGAATACCAGAAACCATTACAAAAGAACAAATTTAAAAGATTGTGAAAGATTTGGATCAAATTCCATTTGCCAATCAAGTCGAACGATTTAGCCATACTTCCGGTAAATGTGTGCAGTTATTACATATGGGGCCCTTTGCCGGAGAACTGGAAACACTCCCTGTTTTACAGCAATTCGCCACCGCTAACGGACTTAGAAAATCGGGGATGAATCAGGAGATACACTTGGTGAATTTTGAAAAGGGACAAAGTCAGGAGCATCTCCAAACAATTTTACGCGATCCTGTAACTGTTATATAAATTTTATAATTTATTATGAAACAAACGTTTCAATAAATAGCATTTTTATGAACAAAGAAAATAAAGAACTGGATGGTAAACTTGCTTTAATAACTGGAGCTAATGGAACTTCCAAAGGTTCTTTGACTCTGTCTGGTTGGTAATCGCTTTTTTACCTTTCTTCTTAAACTTAAACCAAGTTTTTTATAGACCCGGTACACCCGTTTATGGTTCCAAGGCTTACCTTCATGGCGTAATCGTTCATAAGCCATCCAAAAGCCCTCTTCCGAATGTTCTTCAGCCTTTTGTTGTAAAGCTGTTTCGATCGCAGTGTCGTTCTTCGGCAAAGGACTGTAGTAATAAACACTCTTACTCATATTCAACACACGGCATGCCCTACTCATACCGTAATGAATAAGTTCTTTTGTGATAGCTCGTTTACGGCAGGGCTTTAAAGCTTTCCTGCCTGCCGGCAGGCAGGTTTTCAATAATCTCTTTGGCCATTTGATGATCCAGCGATAAATTGGCATACATCTGCTTGAGCCTTCGATTTTCTTCTTCAAGGTCTTTTAAACGCTTGAGTTCTTTACCGTTCATACCGCCATAGCGTTCCCGCCACTTGTAAAAAGTAGCTGTGCTGATTTTGTACTCCCGGCTGATCTCAGCGGCCGTTTTGCCGTTATCAAATTCCTTTAAAATCTTGGCGATTTGTTGTGGTGAATAGTTACTCTTCTTCATAATTACTGTTTAAAATTAAGCAAAATAGTATACTTTTAAACAGTTCCCTTTTAAGGGAATCTGTAGGCTTTATTTAGTGGGAAATGTTCAGGCGCTACAAGATGATTTACTACTATGGATAAGGCTACAAGTATAAAACCATTTTTTATCCAAAAATTTGAAAAATTAATGTGTTTTTTAAAAATATTGATTATTGGATTCATCTAAAATTTGAATATATCTAAGAGGTTTTTTTAGCCTGCGCAAAACGGTTTGCGGTTATCGCAAGTTGCGTGAGTAGGGATACGGACTTGTCGGATTACCATTTTCTTTCCTCACTAAATTTACGCTTTTTTCACAATACCCGGAATTTGTGATGAATCGCTGTTGGCAATAGTGATTTTTGCACTTCACATATACAACGGAAGAAAACCAAGTTTTCTGGTTGTTGTTGATTTGTTTGTTCTATTTTAATCGAATCATTTATAAAATATTGATCTGTTGAAGTGAATTCGAGATTTTCAAATAATATAAACTTTCATTGTTTCGAAGGTCTTTTAAATCGATTTTAGATGCTGCTTAAAATAGATAAAATGATACTCAATGGATTTTCTCCAATATTCTGTGTTGTGTTCTCCGGGTTGAACTGAAAATCTTATGGGTAATTTTTTAGATAATGCCAAATCTTTGATTTTTAATGTATTTGAAAGCAATGGGTCATCTAAACCGCAGTCAATGAAAAATCCTTTAGTAAAGTCACGATTGCTTTCAATTAAAGACGAAATACTAAATTTTTTCCAATCATTTTCTTTTGGGTGGAATTACTACATTAGACCGGACACTAAGTTGAGAGAATATTTTTGCTAGTTATTACCTTAGCAATTATGAGAAGAAAATCTAAACATTACACCTTAGAATTTAAACAAAAAGCAGTCGAGTTAAGTTATGCTAAAGGCAATGTAAAACAAGTATGTGAAGACTTGGATATATTTCCATCTGTACTTTACCGTTGGCGTAGAGAGTTAAAAGATTACGGTAACAACAGTTTCCCTGGCCGTGGTAATCCTAAAATGACCGATGAAGAAAAAGAGATAGCCCGATTAAAAAAGGCATTAAAAGAAGCCGAGTTAGAACGAGACATCTTAAAAAAGGCCATCAGCATCTTCTCCGCGAGCGACAAGAAAAATACAGGTTTATAAAACAACACCTTATGAGATTTCCTGTCGAGACGATGTGTAAAATATTGAAAGTAAGCAAAAGTGGCTATTACCATTGGTTACAATCGGGACCAAGTAAATTATGGTTAGAAAATCAAAAGGTAACTGGGCTTATTAAATCTATATTTAAAGATAGCTTTCAAAGCTATGGTTCACCTAGAATAAAAACAGAACTAGAGACATTAGGCTATAAAATATCAAAGCCTAGAGTTGCACGTATTATGAGTGCTAATTATTTGTTTGCAAAACGAAAACGTAAGTTTAAAGCAACCACATATAGTCAACATAATTACCCCATAGCTCCTAATTTATTAAACCAAAACTTTGAAGTAAGCCGACAGGATCAAGTTTGGGTAAGCGATATAACCTATATCAAAACCAAACAGGGCTGGTTATACCTTACTGTCATTATTGATTTGTTTAACCGCAAAGTTGTTGGATGGGCTCTAAGCGATAATCTAAGTACAGAAGACACTATTATTAAGGCTTGGCATATGGCTATAAAGAAAACTACTTTAACCCAGTCTTTAATTTTTCATTCCGACCGAGGTATACAATATGCCAGCCATAAGTTTACCTCATTAATTAAAAGTTACAATGGCTTAGTAAACCAATCTATGAGCAGAAAAGGTAATTGCTGGGATAATGCCATTGCTGAATCGTTCTTTAAATCATTAAAGGTAGAATGGGTTTATAGGCACAATTATAAGTTGAGATCTGAAGCGGAGTTATCCATCTTTGGATGGATAGAAACTTGGTATAATAATAGAAGAAGACATTCCTTTTTAGGAAATAGAACTATAAGAGAATTTGAATTAGACATGTATAACCTTAAACTAGCAGCGTAGTCATTCAACTATTTGTCCAGTTTTTTGTTGCAAGTCCAGGGTTTCCCAATGTCATTTCTAAATCTTTTGTCATTCGCTCACTTTCAAAGAATTTCAAGCTGATTTCTTTGAAGTTTTCATAGTCAAATTCGAGAGCTCCGCTTGTTGAAGCAGCAGTATTGAAAAACTTAGAATGTTTTATGAATAAACTTAATGCTCCGTACCCCCCCATACTTAAACCAGTTATAAAAATATTCTTCTTTTCAATACTATATTTTTTCTCGATTTTTGGAATAAGTTCTTGAAAGAAGAAATCTTCATAATAAAAGTTTTCCAAATTCGGGCTGTTCAAATAGTAATTGACAAAGCCTTCAGGACAAACTAAAATCATTTGGTAATCAGTTGCTAATTTTTTCAAATCGGTAGTTTTATTCCATTGCTCATAATTTTCACTATATCCGTGAAGCATAAAAACCAATGGATAACTTTTTGTAGATTTATAATTCTCGGGTTTTTGTACAAGAATTGGGACTTTTGTTTCAAGGTTGTCCGATTTTATCCTAAAAACTTTTTGAGCAAATAGGGATTGTGTCAATACCATAAATACTGTAATTGAAACGAAATTTTTCACTTTTTTGTATTTTTATCAAAGGTCTCAAAAGACTGTTTTTAAAACAATAGCTAACAAAATTGTTAGTATTTAAATCATTGATTATGAGAAAAAAACAATCAACAAATTTCGAAAACGAACAATTTTTATTTCAGGTTTGCGAGTTAAATTCAGCAATTGCAATGATAAGCGGTCGTTGGAAATCTCAAATTGTTTATTCCATTTCTCAGGGCAATAATCGGTTTCATTTATTACAGAAGGAATTGCCTAATATTTCGGAAACCGTTTTGGCAAGACAATTAAAAGAGTTGGAAACTCACGCTATTTTGGTGAAACAGGAAATTCCGGATACTGTTCCTGTTGGAATTAAATATGTTTTGACTAATAAAGGCTTGGATTTAGTTCCTATTTTAGAAAGTCTTTGCGATTGGGGAAAACTGTATGAAGGAGGAAAAGAAATTTCAGCTTGCTATACTTCTTAATTTTGATTTTATACGTACGTTTCTTTTAACTTGCGGCTAACGTGATTGTGTATGATTAGTGGTGTGTTTAAGCACCTAATTCAGCGAATAAAAACCGAACGACTGGTAGAAAATCCACGAGCATTTTCGTAAGTAGGTAATTACTAGCAATGAATTATACACGGTGTGCCTGTTACACAAGTTCTTTTGAATCAAACTTCGAAATAAAAGTAGTTTTAAATAATTTTAAACAACTTAAAATTAAATACTTACCTGTTACAAAAAATCAGGATAACTTTCTTTCTTTAGAAATATAGGCTTGTGCAACAGTTACCATCTTTGGCAGCTGGTTTTATTTCAGTCGTTCAAATTCGAAGTCTATTTTTTAAGAATCTCCCGAAACTAAAGCATTTATTTTCTCCCCATTTTTCCAATATCTGATTTGTTTAGGAAAGTCAAGCGAATCGTTTGTACAAGTAAATTCATTGTATTTCAATTCGGTAATCGGAAATGTAATTGATTCTGTTTCTTCGGGAACTTTTACGGTCAAAATCCATTTTCCGCTTTGTTTTGCGATACGGATTTTTTCTTGCTTAATTGTGTCGGAACCTTGCACTGTAAATCCGATTCCTGAGTATTCGTTTTGATTTATTTTCTTCCAATTTTCAAAGGTTTCCTTTCCTGGCTCTTCGTGTAGCCTTTCCCAATTTCCGAGTAACCAATCAAAGTTTTCGACCTGTTTTTCCGAATTGTTGTCTGTTTTCTTTGTTGTGGAATTGCACGACACAATTGTAACTATTGTTATTATTAATAGTACTGATTTTATAAGTGTTTTCATCGAATTATAAGTTTATAAATTTGGTTTCCAAAACATACTTTTTACGTATGTCCTGATTCATTTTTGAGATAATATTTGCAGTTATCTTTTCTGATTCTTTCGGGTTTTCTTTACTTAAAAAAGATGCCTTTACGAGCGATAGGTAAACGTGTTCGGATGTCAGTTCACGTTCCAACTTTTCCAATAATTTTACGGCTTTTTCCTTTCTTTCAGCTTTGTATAGACAGAAACAATAATTGATTTCGATGATTGGCGAAGGCGAAATTTGCAACAGGATTTTGTAAAGTTTAATGATGTCGTTCCAAAAGTCGATGGTGAACGAAAGTGTTGTCATATACTTGCTCACAATCAAAGTTTCAATATAGAATTTGCCGACTTTGTCGGGCTTTTTCAAATAATGAAATCCGATATTTATCATTTCACTGTTCCATTTTTCTCGGTCTTGATTGAAAAAGGAAATCAAGTTTCCGTTAATTATTTTAGCTTCTATTCTGGCAATGTGAAAACAAAAAAGCGACAATAAATTGCTCGTTGATTGACGGTTGTATTCGTTAAGCAAGATTTTGGCAAGGGCGAACGATTCCAAACATAAACCTTCGTTTACGATTGATTTTTGTTTTTCGTTGAACGAATCGAAACCCGAATTGAAAACAGCATATAAAATCTCTTCGACTGTAGAAATTTCTTCTTTTCCGATGGTTTTAATGATGTCCGAAATCTGTCGGTATTTGTATTCGTTTTGGAGCGAATTTTTAGCCCTTTTGACCATTTTGTAAATGGCTTCGTTGCCAAGTAACGTGTTTTCAGAAATCTCCCGAACGTTTAGTCCAAAGATGTTTTTTAATACAAAAACTATTTTAGCTTGTTGAGAAATATTTTTTGATGAAGCGACAAGAAATATTGTTTCTAAACGCAAATCATTTGTTTTCGGCTCGGAATAACTTGTTGTTTGATAAACTTCTAAATCAGTTGTTTTATTGTTACGTTTTAACTGGTTCAACAAATCGTTCTTTGCCGTTATGTAGAGCCAATCCTCTTTCTTTTTCGGTGTATTATTGGGCTTCCAATTCTTTACCGATTTTAAAAAACTGTTTTGGATAGCATCTTCGATTTCTGAAAAATATCGTATCCCAAATTGGCGAGTCAGAGTCGAAAAAAGCTTACCGTATATCGCTCGGTAATTAGTTTCAGCAGTTGGATTGCTCATAATCTGCCATATCCATAATTTGTCTAATTTCGGTTGTTCCACCCCAAAAATGACAAGGACATTCTTTGGTAAGTTCTACGATTGTTTCCAAGTTTTGGGCTTGTAAAAGATAATAACCTCCAATTATTTCTTTCGATTCCAAATAAGGTCCGTCTTTGACAACTGAATTTTTGCCCGAAATCAAAACACCTTTCTGTTGTAGTCCATCTCCCGAAATTAAATGTCCTGATTCAGCTAATTTTTCAGCCCAAGTCATATGAGCATTCGCTAATTCTTCCATTTCCTTTGGTGATAAATTTTCCATTTTTTCAATGTCTTCGTGTAGTAATAATAAAAACTGTTTCATTTTTTAAAAGTATTGATTTATTCTAAAGACAATTAAGGCTTTCGCTTTTGGACATTATCGTGAAATTTTTTCGGTCGTAGCTTTTTTCCAAGCTTACACACAACGGTTACGGTGTCGAGTAGACAAGGGGAATTTCACCCCAAGCCTCTCACAGAACCGTACGTGATAGTCTCCCATCATACGGCTCTTGTTATACAATCTAAATTACAAATTACCATACAAATCCCACCTGCCAATGATAAAATAGTTTTGGATATTGTTCCTTAATCCTTTCAAACCATTGATAGGCACGTTTTATACTGGTTTTGTAACGTTTATACCTTTTTCTTGCCCATTTCACGATTCGATTATTCAATAACTTGAAGACTTTGTGTAGCATTGACCTTCTAAATTTACCATAGTAGTTCACCCATCCCCTAATCATTGGATTGAGAATGGCAGCAATTCCTACTATACGATCAGAAGTCATTCGCTCTACTTTCAATTCTTCAAGTTTATCTGCAATTCGTTTCCTCGAACTTATACTTATGCCGCAATCAAAGCCAAGATAGAGTCCGTTTGATTTCTTCGATTTTGTAGTTCTAGGTTGATAAGAATAACCTAGAAAATCAAACTTCACATTGGAATACTTTTCTTGCCTTCGGTAATCTCTACAGTATACAATTTTGGTTTTCTCTGGATGTAACTCCAGACCAATTTGATGCATCCTGCTTTTGATAGCTTCAAGTGTTTGCTCTGCGTGCTTTTGACTTTTACAGTTCACAATCACATCATCGGCATACCGTGTGAATTTCACCGTATTGTCGTTCTGTTCCAGCCATTTATCTAAACCATAGTGAAGGAAAAGGTTGGCCAGTAATGGGCTTATAACCCCTCCCTGGGGAGTTCCTCTTCCCTGGTTAGAGACTAAATTTCCCGACTTTGTCATTACTGGACTTGCGAGCCAACGTGCTATATATAACCTAACCCATCTTTCAGGAACGTGTTTTTCTATAGCAAGCATCATTTTATGATGGTCAATGTTATCAAAAAAACCTTTAATGTCCAGATCAATAACCCAATCCATTTTCCAACAGTTTTTCCTGACCTGTTCAAGTGCCTGATGGGCACTTTTGTTTGGTCTATATCCGTAGGAGTTTGGATTGAATACATTTTCTAAACGGGGCTCCAGGTACATTTTTACCACCATTTGCCCGATACGGTCACTTATCGTAGGAATCCCTAATTTACGGACTTTACCATCCTTTTTCGGGATTTCCACTTCTTTGACCGCAGGGGGGAAATAACTTCCCGATGCCATACGATTCCAAAGTTTGTACAGGTTCTTTGATAAACTCTCATCGAATTGCTCAATGCTTACTGTATCGATCCCTGCACTTCCTTTGTTGGCGCGCACTCTTTTATAAGCTTGCCATATCATAGCTTTGCTTATAGGTATTGATTTTGTTTCATTGCATAAAGTCATCCTCAAAACTGAGTTGTTAAATGTAACGTAACTGTATAACCTAACCCCTTTGCTCTATTCCCATTACAGGAACTTCATTGCTACTACGGGTTAGTCCGTCCCTGAAAACAGCATTGGTATTCTACCTCTAGGTTGAGCCTATTGTGTATTTCCCTTAGCATCTATAGTCAGGTTCCCGAGTTCCATAACTAAGCCTGAATAAGAGTCATGCCCCCTGAATGACGCCTGCCGTATAGCCAATAAATAGGTAACTGCTATACTCTTTAACCCCGTGCGATACTTCGTGGCTTTTGACAGGATGTAGCAACTTCTCGACACCTCAGAAGGGGTTCACTTTTGTTCATCTCTCTTAATCATACCTGACCAATTCTTGACTGGCCGTTTCCTAAACGCTCAATACCTTGGCTCTTTACCAAAGCATCTTTGGTTGGTTTGATGCCTTCTCCTATAAGACGACACCGGTAGGTCGATTCTACCATCTTAATTATAGTTCACAATGACTATTTATTGCCGGTCATTGTTTGCTCGGCACACTATCGCAAGTTGCGGGAGTAGGGACACGGACTTGTCGGCTTAACCATTTTCATTCCTTGTTTCTAAAATTACACTTTTTCCATAATACCCGTAATTTGAGATGAACCGACTGAAGTTTAAATTCTCTAAATTTTGATAGTTAACCTGAAAGCACAAAAGAGCGGAGTAAGGTTAAGGTTACCGTTGGAACTTTTGATTCCGTCAACATTGATAATCCCCGCTCTTTTCTACTTTAATTTCGTTTAGTTCTCTGAGACCAGGATCTCGTTTTTAAGTTGGTAAAACCAAAGTAGACTGTCCTTTCGTCATTTTTTTTATATGAATAAATATACCAAAATTTATGGGGTAGACATCAGTAAAGATGTCTTTGATGTAGTAGATTCAGGTGATATACACCACCAGTTTTCAAACACGAGTAAAGGCTTTGTTTCATTCTTAAAAAGCATAGCTGTTGGATCACTAGTAGTAATGGAGGCTACAGGCTATTATCACTATAGGCTTGCTCAGTTTCTTTTCAAAAACGGCATTACCGTATCGGTAGTGAATCCTTTGTCAGTAAAGCGTTTTATCCAAATGAAATTGGCAAAGGTTAAAACGGACAAGAGCGATGCCAAAGCCATCTGTGCGTACGGAAAAGTAAATGAAGTGCCGCTTTATAACGCACTGACAGAATCACAGGCAGAGTGCTTACAGCTTTTTCGACTCCTTGACAACTACCTAAAAAACGTACCGCTACAAAAAATAATCTTCACGGGGAGAAAATTTTAGGCATTCCCTCAAGAGTAGTTTATCAATCTCTTACCAGAGATTTAAAACACTTGAACAAGGAGATTAACGCTTTGGAAGAGCGATTACTCTTATTAGTAAAACAAGACCTACAAGGTCAGCTTACGCTGTTAAAAGGGATACCTGGGCTAGGAACAAAGACGGCTTTGTTTTTAATCATAATCACCGATGGCTTTAATAAATTTGCTAAAGCAGGGCAATTATGTAGCTATGTCGGAATTACACCAACTATACGTCAATCAGGAACTAGTGTAAAGGGACGGAGCAGAATCAGTAAGGTAGGGAACCAGAAACTTCGTAACCTCTTGTTCCTATGTGCATTTTCAGCCTGTAAATAAGGCCTGCAGGGAAATCTATGAGCGGATTGTGGGAAAAGGAAAAAGCAAAAAACTAGCATTGATTGCAGTGACCAACAAGCTTTTGAAACAGGCCTTCGCAATTGCAAAAAGCGGAATGCCCTATGATGAAGGTTTTATTTCAAAATTGAGCTAAAATGATTTGATTTTTAACTCAGAGCTTTGTTGTACACAGTACTTTTATTCCCATTTTTCTATTAAATCAATTACTCCGTTTTTAATTCCGACATAGAAATTACCATTCTTTAATTCGGGAATTATGGTTTGGTCAATTACTTTTTTACAGATATCGTTTGTCAAAATCAGTTCGGTTCCAGTTCCAGTTGCAATTCCTATTTTTCTACAAGGATTGCACATAACAATTGTCAGTCCATTGTTTTTTTCAGCGTCTCCAACTCCCAAATAATTGCTTAAGTCAGTCGCAAATTTTTGAATATCGGAATAAGGGGAAATACTGTCAACTGTAACAACAACTATTTGTCGAGTTGTTTCAATGTTATAATCATAAATAATATCCGATAGTTCTTTCCGCTCTGAAGGACTGAAAATACGACCATAGTCATTTATTATTTGACCTTTAAGCTTCGTTTCTCTGAACTTTTCAATAGTTGAGAAGTCAAATTCAGTAGCGATATTTTTAGTATCCGTTTCTTGAGCAGTTCCTTTGCAAGAAAGCAAATTCAAAATCAGAAATAGGATTAATATTTTAATTCCGATTTTCATTTTATCACTTCTTTCCATTTGTTAGATTCTGCAAAATCTTTTACAATTCGGTTTCTTTCAGTTAGTAATTCAGTCATATATTTTTTAAGAAACAGCTTGTCCGCTAACTTTCCTAAAATACCAAAAGGCGATTTGTAATCAAAAAAATCAGTCATTAATGTTCCGCGATTCGATTCCGCAAAGTGATGTTCGTGCTTAAATTCCGCAAACGCTCCTTTAACCATTTCGTCCGCAAAGTAATTCGGTCTATCATATTCCGTTATTTTGGAAGTCAATTTTTGATAGATTCCAAAGTGTTTAGCTCTCCAAGTTACACTTTCATTTATTCCAATTAATCCGCTCATTTTTCCAGCGATTGCTTCTTCATTAGTTTGTCGGGTCGATATTTTGTGCAAATCGATACTTCGAGACAAATCAAACACGATATTTCTGTCGGCTTTTATTTCAGTTTTAAGTTTGATTCTCGGCATTTTTGGAGTATTGTGTACAACGTATGGATAGCACAACAAGCTGTGTTATATCCATTTTAGTTAAAACACTAATCTAGTAGATTTTTTATTGTTTTAAAAGTATTTGTGGCTGTGTGCACATAAATTTCAGTGGTTTTTTGAACGGGTTAGCCCATTACATTTGATAATCGAGTGACTATTCATAAACAGAGGCTTAACGTCCAATATAGTTTAAGCTAAAACAGCTATTTTTCCAGAGAAGTTTAGCGGCAGTCAATACGGCGTTCGTATTTAGCTGTAATAGCCACACGAACGCCGGTTGTGGTAATTTTGTTAGTTTACATATTCAAATATGGTAGAATAAGTATGTTGTTCAGAATGTTCTATGGAGACTTTTGTTATTTTAGCCGATGTTGGATAGTTATCATTATCATATACATAGTTGGCATTGATTGTATAAACAACATCACCTTCTTCATTTTTATAGATAATCTGAGAGGGGTTATTCACAGGGAAAAACATCCTTGCCTTTAAAATTTCTGGAACCTGTGGCTGGATGCCAAAGTTTAATCGTACACCATCTAAAACCTCGATGATACCAGCAGCCTCTAAAGTATAAAAATAAGGATTGTGAGTATCATCATAAGAGACATCTGCTGTATAAATTTTGGTAACATAGCTATCCGAATCAATATAATATTCTTCTTCATAAAACTCAATCTTTGTAGGGTTTCCGTTATCGTCATAAACTAGAACTTTACCTGTCTCAAATGCGTTATATGGAGATTCATATAATTCAAAAATATTAAGATTATCACTTCCTCCTTTAATATTAGTTAATTCATCATCATTATTATAAGTGAATATACCAGTTTCGATACCGTTATTTATGGTATTTAGGGAACCATCTGAAGTATACGATAATGAAATGGTTTTATCGTCTTGAGGATCTTGAGCTGAAATTATGGCTACAGAGCTTATTAATTTTTTTTCAGTATCTCCGTTAGCATCATCAAACTCTTCTGAGACTGAATCATTGCTACAGCCAAATGTCAAAATTAAAGCAGATAAAAGAGAAATTGAATAGATAGGTTTTTTCATTATTATTTGTTTGAATTATAAATAGATTATGTTTTAAATTGCTTAATTCTTGCTAGTGTTAGCACTTCACTCTACTGCTAATAGACAACAAACTGAAAACCCCGAAAAGATCTTCGTAAAATGAGAATAAGCACTGACTTATAGCCATTTTTAAACTTTGTTTTTTATTTGTTGGTAATATTCATTACTATTTCCATCCTCAGGAAGTCCGGCAACTTGTCCATCTCCTAATTCCATTATTATCCAACCTCCATTTTTCTTTTTTGCAACATCCATGGTGAAGAAGTCGCTATCGATTCTTTTTGCAGTCTTTTTAAAGAAATCAATGTCTGGTTTTTCAGCGTCATAACTTCCTTCTTCCCAATAATTAAAAATTTGAACTACATGCTTATTCAAGTATACAATTCTAAATTCTTTTGTTAACGGCATTGTACTTTTTGAGTGATCCGTCAGAAATTCCAAATCTTCAAATTCTCTAAAAACAATTTCCTCATTTAGATAATCACTTCGTAGCTCCAAAAATCTGTGGACTATTTTTTTCACTTTAATTTTGTCAGCAGCATTAAGGATAAAACAAGCATCATTCCAGTTGTGTTTTTCAGATTTTACAAACTCTTTTACGATTATTGGTTGATCTCCAAATTCATTGGTGAGTTCAATGATGTTTGCATTTGATAAATCTTTAGTCCAATTTGATTTTGGTTTTTCTCCCGCAATTTTGTTATAAGAGTTTGGTAAATAATGACCATATTCATATTCAGTCGAATCATGGATTAACTGAATGTTTTTCTTTAAAAGTTCATTGTACAATTGCTCGTAAAACTTTGGCTTCGTCATCCAGCCATGATAAATTCCATATTCTTTAGATTCATCGTTTTCGATGAATTTTAGCGTAGCATTCACATTTCCATCAGTCAGTTTTTCGAAACTAAAAACCTGTGTTTCAAGTCCGCTTTCTTTTGCGGAATCAAATTCAGATTGATAGGCAGGTTCGACTACTTTATTGTCAATTACACTATCGCATACACTATCGCAAAAAATAATTTTCATGGGTTCGTTAAAAATGCTGTGCAACGGAGGTATGATATGACAAGTTTTTTATCTATTATTGAAGCTACTAATCTAAAACCATTTTTTATTTTTTAAAAAGTATTTACAGCTACATACGTCTAAATTTTAGTCATTTTTATGGATTGTAGTCCCATTAGAACTGTTATTTATCCTAAATCAACCCAGCCTAACGGCTACTGTTAAAATATAAGCTAAAATAGACCAATTTCCAGAAAAGACTAGCGGCAGTCATCAAAGAGTTGATGTTAGGGTATACCTACCAATTAGCGCTTATTTATTGTAAGCAGTTTTTTATTCATTCAAAATCGTAATCAATTTTTTTTGTCAAGTACTACAACCGATAAGTTTTATTGTCTTACCGCCGTAACGTATACGAGACCAGTATGTAAGGGGGGAGGGGAGCACTCCGTCATTTGATGGCGGAGTACATCCACTGGGCTTGAGGTTAGTGCTTAATTTTTAATTTCAAATTTTTTTATTGTTTCAGGAGTTACTGGTGTAAATAAATTAACTAAATTACCGTCAGGATCACGGAATAAAAGCGATTTGTTTCCCCAAGGCATTGTTGTTGGTTTTTGAACGATGTAAGGTTTTAAGAAATCAGCTAAGCGTTCATAATCTTTTTCGACATCATCTACTAAAAACTCGATAATAGCACTGCGGTTTTGCGAAGCCTGTGCAACATCTGCTCCACCAAAAAATTGTAATGTTCTCGTGCTTCCTATAGCTAAAGTTGCTGTTTTTGTTTGCAGCTCGGCAAAATCAGGTGTGTATTGCACTACCGGCATACCTGTTACTTGCTCATAGAATTTTACCAAACCGTTTAAATCGGCAGTAATGATGCGAATGGATACTAAATTCATTTTTTTAGATTTTTAATTACGCAGCAAAAGTAATTTCAGGTTATGACACAGGTATGTCAGGGGTCTTGAACTTTTTTTCTTTTTCTGCCAAATACTCCTGTAAGGTGAGCTTATGAGGAGCAAATTTTAATTGTGTTTGATCAATTTTCAGCATTCTGTCCAACCGAAACATTCTGTAATCCTTTCTTAATCTGCAATACGCAATGAGTGTCCAATTCTCTTGTAAACTGTAATACAATGCAAAAGGCTCTATTAGCCTTTCGGTTGTTTTGTTTGCATCTTCACTTTGATAGGTAATAATAAGCGCTTGAAAGTTGGTCAGCGCATTTTGGATTAACATGAGCGAATTACTTGTATTTATACCTGATATTGCAGGACTAACAGCAACTCGTTTTGATATCAATTCTGTTTTTTCTCTGGTGGAATATCGCAGAACTGCTTTAATTTTATTGATGGCTTTTATATATTCTTTAATAAGTGAACTGTCCCTGTTTTTAAGTACTAATTGTTCAACTGTAATTAAAGCATTTGCCTCGTTTTCGGAAAACATGATTGGTGGAATTTTATAACCCTCCATCAGGGAATATCCTTTCCCTTCTTCGGTCAATATAGGCACTCCTGCTTTTTCTAATGCTCTAATGTCGCGATAAATTGTTCGAACACTTACCCCAAATTTTTCAGCAAGACTTGTTGAAGTAATAAGTTTTTGTGTTTGTAGTTGGGTTAAAATTGCAGTCAGTCTTGAGATTCTCTTAATGTCATTGTCTTTCATTGTAGGTGTGACGTTTTATTTTTTTTCGCATTACCGCCAACGGGCTGTGTAAAAATGGGGCGTTTAAAAGGACGCCATTGTCGGCAGAAGCCAAAGCTCATCGGAAGGGGGAACCTTTTGGTTTTCCTATCAGCCACGCTATTTTTTACACTTTTTTGGCAATAGTTTTCTTTCAATCAAAAGGTAGTAAATCAGGTTCCATGAATTTCATTTTTGCCTTTTCTGAATTATAAATGTCAAATCCATAGTGACAAGACATTAATTCTGTAAAATTATTTTTAAGTCTTGGAAATTCAATCATAAATTCCTGAAAGCTAATAGAATCAGATTTGAGCATAAAATGATAAACTACTTTGATTGCAGCAAAAGTCAAAGTTGTGTTATATTTGTTTTCTGCCCCAACCGATTTGATATATTCTCGCAATTGACGTGGTATGTTAGTTTCGGCTTTCTCAATTCCATATTTTTTAATGTTTATCCACGTCAATCTCAAATGTGCTTCGTGAGTGAAAATCTCTGGATTTAATTCGCAAATAATAAACTGCTGTTCAAATTCAGAATCGGATAGTTCAAAATGTTTTTCCATTTTTTTCAAATTATTGCCAACGGTCTCAAATATGGACAGTTGCGGGTTGATTAGCCAGGTTATGTCCATTTAAATAAATATACCTAAAAACATCGAATATCGATTAAGTATTTAGCCACAATTGACCATACGCATTGTTACCCAAAGTAGTGAAATTATTTTCTGAATTTTTTTAACCAAGGATTTTTTATTTATTATAAAAGTATATCCACAAAAAAATGAAAATTATAGATAATGGAGCATTTAGAATATAATCAGGATCTCCTTTTAGAATTTTTGGCCCGGCATTATATAGATATATTGGTTTGTATTCTCTCTTTACTATAATTACATGAATAACTCTCATAATCTGATGAATAATTAGGAAAATCCAAATTAATTGTAATCCGTTTGCTGCATTACCTCTCTTATAGTTTAAGCTCTCAAATTCTAATAAATATAAATGTAAAAAAACTTGAGCTATTGAAATAATAAACCATATGCCATATGAATATAGTTTTTGAAGAGATTTATAATTAAATACACATACTAAGATGGGAGTGAGAAAAGTATAATAAAATACAAAATCTTTAGCCTCAGGATACTGACTATTGACTAATTTGATAATAATTCCAGTAAGAGTTAAATAAAAGACTATTGGGATAATGTCATATTTATTTAATTTTGAAGTCAATAAAATAAAAAAAGTATTTTTAGAACCCATTTTTATAATAATTCAAAATTGCGAATTTAATTTTAATAGCTTTAATAAACATTAAATTGATTCTATTTCCGTCCTTAATTTCGGTAAATTATTTTTTAGATTTGATTTAATTCTATTTTTAGGGTCTATTCGATTATGAGCTATTTTGGGTAACGGTTTGCGGTTATCACAAGTTGCGGGATTAGGGATGCGGACTTGTCGGCTTAACGTTTGTGGTTCTTGGTTTCTAAAATTACACTTTTTACGATAATACCCGTAATTTGAGATTAACCGCTGTTGGGCACAGTAATGGAGTGCTTAAATTGTAATTTAGAAATTCATTTTGAGTAAAATTCTCATTTTTAAGTTTAACTTTTCCATGAAGAAGCCTCTTTATATCCTTTTTCAAAATTCTCATATAAAGATTTTAAAGTCCTAAAATTTTTCTCATAATATGGGGTGTAATTAGCTTCAAGTTTTTCTAAATATTCTTCCAGTTCTTCTTTATCTCTCTTAAAAAATGCTAAAGTTCCTTTATAATACCACCAAAATAATTTATCATCTTTTTCTGAGCGACCATCCATTGATTTATTTAGATAAAAAATTGCTTTTTCATAATCATTTAAATATCCATAACTCCGAGCAATATGTAGATAATCTGCGTGCTCATTTCTTGTCGAATCTGATTGCACTTGATATAATAGATGACTAGCCATTTTTAAATACTCTCCGTCTCTTTCCATTTGATACCAAGCAGGTTCGTATTTCTTTTGTCCAAAGGTCAAAGCAGAAATAAGAAAAGATATTATTAGTAAAATATATTTCATTTTGAATTTTTGTAATTATTGTGCCCAACTTACGGATAACACAACTTGTTGTGTTATATCTATTTTAGATAACGTACTAAATCTAGCGCATTTTTTATTGATGTGAAAGAACTTGTAGCTACATGAGCGCAAATTTATGTAGTTTTTTGGATTGGTTTCCCGTAAAAAATCAACCTGCATTGCTCTAAAATCCCCGATAGTCTAACGGCTAGTATTAAAATGCTCTCAAGGAAAGAAACTAAACTCCATAGAGACTAACCGACAATCGCGAGAATTATAGCGAACTGTTTTAGTCAAAAGATGGCAAAAAGGTTTTAATCGTAAGTGAAAAAGCAATGGATGAAGTTCTCTATATATCCGGTAGCTACCAGTTGATTCCAGGTTTCTCTGAAAAAACTATAACACATTGCTTAAAGTATGGAATAGTTTCAACTGTTGTAAAGAGCGATTGAAAAGTTGGATGGTGAAGCGTCGTATGGGAGCACGTACAGAGATCCGTTTTTAGTTAGGAGCTCATGGGTTAGGGTTCATTTTTAGTTAAACGAGCGTCTGAACTCCAAAGGCGAAAAATTCGTCTTTGCCCTGAAAAGTTTGCTGAATGATTGTGAATGTTCAAAGCCAAGTTCATAGGCAATTTCGCTTACAGACAATTCGGAGGTAGATAGTTTTTCTTTGGCTTTGTCTATCAGTTTCTCGTGAATGTGCTGCTGCGTGTTTTGTCCTGTCAGTGTTCTAAGCAAACTACTTAAATAATTTGGAGAGACGTTTAACTTCTCAGCAACGTATTGAACTGTAGGTAATCCTTTAGATATTAAATTTTCGTTGTTAAAATGATCAGTCAACAATTTTTCCAAACGTTCCAAAATTTGATGATTTGCTTTTTCTCTGGTAATGAACTGACGATTGTAAAACCTTTCGGAATAATTAAGTAATGTTTCAATTTGTGAAACAATAATTTCCTTACTGAACTTGTCGATATTCGAATGATATTCGAGCCGTATGTTCTCTATGATTCCGTTGATCGTGGCTTCTTCTTTTTTTGAAAGAAACAAGGCTTCGTTTACCGAATAATCAAAAAATTCATATTGACTAATTTTTTTTCCAAGTGTTGTGTTCCAAAGAAAATCAGGATGAACGAATAATACCCACCCTGATTGTTTTAATTCTTCATCTTTGTTGTCAAGTATAATGCTGAAAACTTGATTGGGCGACAAAAAAGACATAATTCCATCATTAAAATCATATTGGTGTTGCCCATACTTTAGTTTGCCATTCGTAACCCTTTTTAAGGCAATCATATAAAAATCCAATACTAAACTTTTAGCTTTATCAGCGTGTAAATGTTTCGCATTTTTAAAATTTACTACACTAATTAGCGGGTGTTCAGGTTTAGGGAAATTTCGTAGCCGATGAAATTCATCTATGGTTTTAATTCTTTTTGTCATTCTCTTTTTTCTTTTGAACTTCCAAAACAAGTTTACCACGAACATGCCAGGTTTCACTTTCTTTATGCGCTTCTTCGACCTGTTCTAACGGATAAACTTTGCTTAAAAAAATTTTAATTTTTCCGTCTTCAATCAACTTTGCTATCTCTTGTAAATGTTCGTGTTTTTGCCCCGCAACCATTTCACCTTTAATGTTCTTTTTGGCAAATAGTTTATTTACTTTCTCATTGAAAGGAAAATCAACATTGGCAGTTACATAAATGCCACCGTTTTTTAAAACGCTTACGCTTTTCAAGCGTTCATTGTCATCACGAACTGGCGAAGCATCAAACACAAGGTCTATCTTTTGCAGTATTTTTTCAACATTTTGTGTTTTGTAATCAAGCACTTCATCAGCGCCGATTTGTTTCAAAAATTCAAGGTTACCTGAAGAAGCTGTTGCAATAACATAAGCACCTTTTGCCTTTGCACCTTGTACTGCAAAGTTACCAACTCCGCCCGAAGCACCAAGAATAAGGACACGTTGCCCTTCTTGTAGTTTTCCAAGTTCAAAGAGTCCCATCCAAGCAACAAGTGCAGTTAAGGGAACGGCAGAGGCCTCATTGAAAGAAATATTTTTAGGTTTGAATGCAAATTGAGTTGCTCTAGCTGCGACAAATTCTGCATAGCTTCCGTTGCCAGGAAAATTTGGGCAACCAAATACTTCATCTCCTTTTTTGAAGCTAGTTACATTAGTTCCAACCTCTTCCACAATGCCTGCTGCATCACATCCTAATATCAACGGCAACTTCAAAAGAGGCCTTAATAGGTCATTTCCACCATTACGAATTACACCATCAACAGGATTAACACCACTTGCAAATACTTTTACTAAAATTTCATCATCCATAGGAATTGGAAGTTCCGTTTCTTGAATTTTCAGAACTTCCGTTCCTCCAAATTCGCTAATTATTACTGCTTTCATATTGATTTTTTTGTCTGTGTAAAATTGCAATACTTTCCCCAAAAGGATGTATCCAAAACAGCTGTTGTTGTAGTCAAAATGAAATCTCAATCATTTTGGATGTTGGGTGGACTTGTTTGTTCTGCTGATATATGAACGTTGCTTGGTCAACCTTGCACCCATCGTGTTTGAATAACAAGTAGCGTGAAATTTTGAGTTAATTTTCAATCTCACCAGAAGCTAAAACTTTTGATTTGATGACTTCCCAAATGTAGCAAAAATTTGGGTTAAGGAAACACGTAAATATTTGTCATATAATGTATTGGGATTTTTTTTTCTGCCACCAAGATATTTATTTGCATCCAGTTTCCTAAACCTTTTCCACTTTTATAACTAATAAATGCTAATGTCGTTTCTGTTTTATTTTTAGACCTTGTGAAGCTATGTATTATTAGACTTTTTTCTTGAGAATGAAAAGAGAAAGAATGCCAATGTCCGTTTTTTCCATCTTTGTAACCATAACCTTTTAGTTCAAATTATTTATTCTCAGATTTTACATCCTTATTATTTTGATAAGCTATTTTTCAGGAATATTTACTTCGTAAATTTCAGCTCTTGAATAGCTACCTGGAGAAAAAGATCAAGCTAGAAAATAATAGAAAAATTCAATTAACATAAATCCGATTCAAAGTAATAGAAACTTATATTTCCATATGCTCAATTTTGTTCTAACGGATTTTTTTTAATAAAGTACAACGTATGTATAAAACAACAATTTGTGTTATATCTATATTATTTCAAGTACTAATCTAGCGGATTTTTTATTGATGTGAAAGAACTTGTAGCTACATGAAATATAAGTTTATGTAGTTTTTTGGATTGATTTACACCTGTATTGCTCTAAAAATCTTCGATAGCTTAACGGCTAGTATTAAAATGCTCTAAAAAGAAACTAAAACTTTTAGCGGTTAATCAGCAATCTCGATGTAGATGCACCAGTTTAACGACCAGTTGCCAAAAAGATTCCGATCATAAGTTGAAAATAGTAATAGCAAAATTCTCTTTATGTCCGGTAGCTACCAGTTGGTTCCAGGTTTCTCTGAAAAACCTATAGCCTATTGTTTAAAGTATGAAATAATTAAAGAGCGATTGAAAAGATGAAGCGCCTTATACGAGACCCGTACGCTGGTTGGTGTGATGGGTGCAGTCCCTAAAGTCCGTCATTTAATGGCAGAGTCATCTACTCGATTTTGTGCAGCTTTTTTATTTACATAAATAGTTCTTCTCCCTTTTCAATTTTCTTGTTATCCCTAAAAACACTCAATGTTCCTATAATTGAATTATGATTAGCCTTAATAGTTGTGGTTTTGTCATTTTTTAGATTTATTACTTTAATTCCGTAATTAGTTTTTCCAGTTTGGGCTAAATATTCTGCATATACTACATATTTATTATTCTCAACTTGAAAATATAAATAACTCAAATCCATGCCTTCATTTGCTTTTCCACCACCACGTAAATAATTAGAAAATTTAAATTTTTTCCAGGAGTTCAATTTTTCATTAGGATATTCAAATTCGATTTTGTTTTCCGTCCCATATCGGTAAACTAGATACTTATCTGATTTATCCTTTGCAATTGTGAGTCTCTTATTATTTTGAGTTTTAAATTCAAATAAGATTTGCTCATTTTCCAGACGATATTTCTGTCCAAAAGTGAATATTGGAATAAGAAATAAGATAACTAAAATTGATTCCTTTGCCATTTTTTTAATGTCTAGTCCTGAAAGGTTATTCCAAGTTACGGTATTAGGGATACGGACTTGTTGGATTAACCATTTTCTCTGTTGGTTTCTAAAATTATACTTTTTGGGTAAAACCGTCTTAAGTTTATGGTGGATCGACTTGTTGTAAACTCGGAAAGACCCAGATTAATTTAGATTTTGATTTATTTTATTCTCTAATTCGTTACTCATTAGATTTTTGCTAATTATAATTCCATTTTTATCAATAAGTACATTTGATGGAATCGAAGAAATTCCATAAGCTTTAAAAACTTCTCCTTCCCAGCCTTCTAAGTTACTTAGCTGTGACCATGATAAATTATCTTCATTTATTTCGTTGATCCAATTGGTTTTAGAATTATCCTTTGAAATACTAATGATATTCAAACCTTGTGAATGATATTTATCATAAACTTTTTTCAGAGTTGTATTCATTTTTAGACTCCCTTCACATGTTGATGACCAAAATTGAATGAGCGTTAATTTCCCGGTGAGGTCAGAAATCTTTTGAAGTTCGGCTTTCTTATTTGGAACTTGAAAATCTTTATATTTTTCACCTATTCCCGGCATGTCTTTTTCCAGGAAATTAGCAATTTTTTGACCTAAAGCAGAATCACGAACGTCTGTGGATAAAGTCAAATAGAGTTCTTTTATTTCTTGGTGGGTCATTCTTCTATTTCCCTGTAGAAAATATGCACTCACTAATGAATTAGGATATTTCTTTATAAAATTAATTTCTCTTTTCTTTATGGTATCCTGAGGTAGATCTACAATATTTGCGTGAACTTCACTTCGTATTTTTTTAGATAAATCTTGACTTTTTGATCCATCAACAACTGCGTCACTAAAATTTGTATTTGATGCATCTAAAGTCATTTTACTCCCTTCTATCCAAAGTTCTTTAAAGTTTTTCTTATCCTTTGTAAATAACATTGAATACATCATAGACTCCTCAAGTTTTGTATTCATCGTAAAGTTATTATTCTCAACTTTTGTAGAATCTATAAATTTCCCGGTTACTAAATCTCTTAGAAAAAGATAAGTTCCGTCTTCTATGTTTGAAGTTTTACCAGTTAGAGAAAATTTATTTTGTTGAGCACTTAAATTTAAACTATAGAAACAGATTATTATTAGTAGAAACCTCTGCATAAAACTTATAGTTTTTAGTTCGAATTTTTTTCGAGCCTTATTTAAAAGGTGTTTGTATAATACTAGTTGCGTGGTTTAAGCATGTAATTTAACAAATACAAACCGAATAGAAAATCCACAAGGATTTTCGTAAGTAGGCAACAACCGAGCAATTAATTTTATACGTCCACAGATATTTTTAATAAATTCTATATTCAGTAAAATAATAATGAGCAAAAATTATACTTCAATATCCTTAATTTTTAACAAGTTGTTTTGAGCTATAATGCAACTTCAATAAATAATTAATTCCTAATAAAACTGAGAATAATAATAGTGCAAATAACTTTGTGCGATGGACGTCACCAAAAATCTCTAATCTTGGAAGAAATGTAAATGTTTTGAAAAAGAGTAAAAAAAACAAGGGCAGTACTACCGCAACTATTTTGAAAAAAATATTCTTTATCGGCGGAAATTTAAATTGCACTCTCGTATTAGCCTCAATCTGCTCCATTACACTATCCGTGAAATTGTCTGTTGTTTTTAAAGTACTTTTCTTTAAAATAACTTTAGCCTGATCTTCGTTCATAATAATTGCCTTATTTCGTTACCTAACATTTTTTGAAGTTTTAGCTCCATATTTTTTCGCCCTCGATGTAAATCGACTTTAATTTTTGATTTGCTAAAACCTGTAATTTCTCTAATCTCAAGTATTGTATGTTCGTATAAATAGAACAAGCGTAATATCAACGCTTCATCAGCTTTTATTCTATTTAGCGCTAAATTGATAAATTTTTTTTGTTCTTGTTCTGTTAACGCTTTTGTTTCCGATTTTCCATCTGTTTCAACAGACAAATTAGAAAGAACGTCTATTTGCTGGTGGTTTTTCTGCTTTTTCAAAAGATTATAAGCTGTATTGATTACAATTCGATACAGCCAAGTCGAAAATTTTGAATCCTGTCTAAAGGCATTCAGCTTTTCATATACTTTTATAAATGCTGTTTGAACAGCATCTTGAGCAAGGTCGTTGTCTTTTAATACAGAACAGGCCAAGGTAAGAGACACATCTTTATAGGCATTCACTAAATCCTTAAATGCCAATGTGTCTCCCGCCTTGATTCTGTTTATAAGTTCGATATCAAAAGCTTCGTTCCGACTCACTTGTTTTTTTTACGTAACCAATGAGCAACTAAAAGTCCAATAGCTCCAAATATGAGAATAGTTCCCCATATTAATAAATCAGCTGTGTCTTCAGTAAGTTCCATCGTGGTAAAAATGGTAGAAACCATTAGTCCTACACCAAGCGATAATAAAATACAGCCAATATCGAGATATTGCATTTTATTTGATGTATTTGGATTTGTCAAACCCTTTGCGATCATCGCTTTTTTAATAAGGTAGCTATAGTGTGCAATAATATACACTACTGTAACTACACCTGCCATTAAGAATAAACTTCCCAAGGCTTCTTGTATTTGTTCCATTGTATTTAATTTTTAAATTATGATTTTTTTACTCTTGAAACGCTAGGTTTAAAATTGTTCTCCAAGCGTTTTTGAAATTTCTTTTATGAAAGGTAACATACTTCCGCAATTGGTAAATAGTACTAATCCGTACTCTTGTTCAGGAACAAACATCGCATAAGCCTGGAAATCGTGGTTGTTACCTGTATGCAAATGCATCATACCATTTTTTGTGGGCTTTTGGGCAAAGCCTAACCCCCAACCAACCTGTCCAGTTTCTAACTTCATAAGATTATCGTCCTTAAATTCCGTTTGTAGTTTTAACATTTCCGTAAATGACTGTTCACTTAAACCTTCTTTTTTGAGCATAGCGATAATGAATTTTGAAAATTCAGCAGCTTCGCTGTGAACACTCGAGAATGCATTGAAGGTTTTTCCGCTCCATCGTCCTTCTCCTGGTTTATTTTGGGTGGGATGTCCTTGATTATCGTGACCAAATACTTTATGATTTTCTAAATAATCATCCCATATAAAGGTGGTATGCGGCATATTTAGTGGTTGTGTTACTTCTTTTTGAAACAATTGATTTAACCCTTCTTTAAATCCTACTCCTAATTTAATACCGATAACCGCCGCCAAATATTGATAGGCTTCTCCCGAATACATAAAGTCAGTTCCCGGTTTAAATGCCAGTTTTATAGGTTGGTTATTAGCGTGATTTGGAAACCCTGTTTGGTGTGCCAACACCATTCGCGCAGTTATTGATTTATAATCTTCTAGTGATTCAGGTGAAATTCCTGGATGTGGTAAATATTCGTGCAAGGGTTTATCTAATTCAATAACGTCATTTTCGACCATTTTCATTACAAAGTATGCAAAAATAGGTTTTGATAGTGACGCACCTTCAAACATACTTTGTTTATTCAGTGGCTCTTTTGTGTCTGCATTAGCTACTCCAAATACTTGGTGATAAGCCAATTGATTTTTATTGATTATAGTAACGGAAAGCCCAGGAAGATTATGCTGCTTTATTGCTTTTTTAATAGCAGTGTTCAATGTCTCAATTGATAGAGTTTTACCATCTACTGTTTTGATGGTTTTGGTTTGAGCACTAGCGGTTATGACTGTAGAAGCAAAAAGTGCAATAGTTATGTTTCTTATAATGGATTTTAGATACTTCATCTTGTTTATTTTAATTAACGAATGTTTTTTGGTGAATTCACATCCATTGGACAAGATGACTTTTTGAAAGGTTACAATTTTTTAATTTATGCAACTTTTATTTAGGACAGGACATAATTGTTGCTAACGTTTTTGGCTATAGTTTCGCTGATATCTACAATCTTTATACTATTAATCGAGATTGAATCCATTTGTTTTCCAACTCTTTTCATTATAGTTAGAAATTGATTTTTTTCGTACACGCTCCAAAAATCAGTCGGCATATAATCAACTGCTTTTTCATATTCTCTTTTGGAAATTAAATTACTGTATTTTAAAAAATCAGATTTTAATTGAGTTTTTGAAATTTCTTGTCCGCAACCAATTTTTGCAACAAGTATAAATAATATCAAGAGTGTTTTTTTCATAAGTACGCTATGGCCTTGGTTATCGCCAGTGGGGGGAGGGATGTGGTTTTGTCGGCTTAGTATTGTTTTTTTATCAAGTTAATTATTTTCTTTCTAACGCATCCGCTTATTGGCGATGAACCGTCTTTGTTGGTGGGAGTTATTCTTATTCTGATATAAATTTTATTGCTTCTTGAATATTTCCATCTAAAAGTAGATTATCAAAATTATCTTTCTCCCCAATAGTTACGTCAGGAATAATTTTTTCATAGTAGTTACCATTTCTATCGCAGTCATAGCTAGTTGTCAGGGTCATAAAAGCTCCAAATGGTAAATCTGCTTTAATATTACTGGTTGTCTTTCCGTATGTTTTTTTACCAATAAAAGTTGTGTTTTCTCTTCCTTTGAAGGCTAATGCAGTTATTTCTCCAGAACTACCAGTTGCAAGATTTGTAATTACTGCTATGTTTATTTTATCAAGTAACTTTCCTTCAGGTTTTATGTAAGATACTGTTTTAGAATTATCCTTATATTTTCCATTCTTTAATTTTATTTCACTGATCTGATTTTTATTAATGTCAAGTATACCCCATACCACATTATCACCTAGAAAGTCATACAAGGCCAATAGCATTGGGAAAATGTCACCACCCGTATTAAAACGCAAATCAATAATCCAACCTTGCAACTTATTTGACTTTTTAATCTTATTAACTTCATCGTACAAGTCTTGTGACTGTTTATGAAGATTTTTTTCACTGTGCATGCCTGGCATTAAAATATAACCATATTGATTATCTAAAATCTTAACTTCAAATTGTGGGTTTATTTTATATTTTTTTATCCATTGCTCGGTAAAATCGTCTTGAGTAGGAGCTGGAAAATTTCCACTAAATTGCTTGCCATTATAAAATAATTTGGAATGATCTGCTTTTGTTAAATCAAAAACAATAGAAACTTCATTTAGTGATTTGTTGAAATCAGAATATTGTTTTAATTCATTATTAATTTTTGTTTCTATTTCTTTCCAGTCGACTTTTTCTCTAAATAAATATCCATTTTTCATTACCTCAAAAAGGTTGTCGTAGAAGAATCTTATACTGTCTTGCGATGTTTTAAAATCTTGTGCCTGAATATTTAAAGAAAAGAATAATATAAGCGTAATTTCTAAATATTTCTTCATAAAATAATTTCTATTCTAAATTTTGTCTTATACTGAAATTGTATATAACGTCGAAGTTGTTCCTTCGCAAGTTAATAAAAAAGTCGAATCAGGTACATTTACATTGCTTTTAGAAAATATTGTATTCTGGGTAGTTTAAGCTCTACTATTCTGTCTTCCAATATGTCCCGAGCTCCAGGATTCTGATCGAGTTGTTTTTTCAACTTGTATGCCAATTTAAAAAAGGGCTTTGATTCGACTATACTTTTTCGTTATCTAACTTGCCTTTTCAGCAGGTCTTAAACGAGGGATTCTGACTAACGGTTCTCGGCTATGAGTGTTGAGGATTTCCTGCCCTAATTTTTCAGTTTAGCACTAACCTTTTATGCTTTTATTTTTAATTGATCGCATAATAAACCAATTGCTTATAGCCATTGTGTGTGCCCAGCATGGGCATCTTTATCATATCTAAGATATGATATTAATCTAAAGGGTGCAAGTCCCTTATGGGCAGGGATGACCCTTCGACTACGCTCAGGACAGGCTCTTTGAACCATTAGTAAGCTGCAAGCTTGTCTGTCGTGAGACGGGAAGTGAAGGAAGCAGGACTACAAATCTTGGGACTGACGAACAGGAGCCAGATATGAGGCTAAAAGTTCCGATGGCTATCGGAAGGATAAGCAAGCACATCATTGCGACGTCCCAAACACTTTTATAGTGAATACCGGAGCAGTAGGATCTGGCAGGAATCAAGGGAAAGAAGATGTTCTTACCTGGAGGACGGAGCGTAAGGAAAATGTCTTGCAGACATTTTTAGCGAACGGGCCAGCCTGCCGCATTGGGGAAGCCACGGGTTGGTATAATAGAGAGGTCAGCCGAAGTCGTAGTACCCAAAGTAACGAGGTGTAAAATATTGCACAGGTCTCACAAATGGGGAAGGACTGAACATCGTCGTTTCGGAAATTAGAATAGGAGCATAGATTTTCTTTAATGGGTGACCGATTCCCTGGAAAGTGTGTAGCCTATTGCTTAAAGTATGGAATAGTTTTAATTGGTGTAAAGAGCGATTGAAAGGATGGACGATGAACCGCCGTATACGAGACCCGTGCGCTGGGTGGTGTGAGGTGGGCACTCCGTCATTTGATGGCGGAGCCATCCACTCGATTGGCATTTCGTATTTTATGAAATCCAGGTTCCTTTTACTTCATCAATTATCCATTGGCCATTTTCGTCCTTCTTTATGAAAATCCGAACCCCATATCCATTTAAAGGAGCGCTTACATAACCAGCGTTTAAAACTCCGTAGCTTTTAGTTTTATCAAATACTATTTTAGTAAAACTAAGCGAGGCATCGATCATTATTCCATAATCGTTGCGCCAAAACTTACCGTCACCAGGAAGTTCAGAATTATATATGAATCTTACTTTCGTGTGATTACTTTTCAATTTTGATAAATTAATGCTGAATCGATTTGATTCAATTAAGGAATGGGGCGAAATATTTTGATGGCTAAAATGTTGGATTAATTCCTTTATATCATTTTCTTCTGTTCTGTTAATAGAGTCGGGCATTGTCAGGTAAACTTTTGTTGTATCTTGTTCTATAGAGTCCTTTTTCTTCTGCCAGTTCTCATACCATTTTTTATATTGCGCGGATTTTTTCCATTTTTCAAATCCATCTTGATTAATTCCTACGGAATCCATAAATTTAAAATATTCTGGTGGTGGCGGTGCACTTAATCTACTATCGGTATGGATAGAATCTATAAGGTAGGGAAATATTTCATAAAACACTTCTTCTCCAAAACTTGTTTGCGATAGGTTATTTTTATGCACACCATTTGAAGAAAACAAGATGATGAGAAAAAGTGCGAATAATAAAGTTGTCAATTTTTTCATAGGTGTGGCAACGGTTTTGTAAGCGTCGGTAAAGGGAAAGTGCGTGAGTACTTTCCGCTGGCGTAACCAATATAACAAAACGAGTTGAATTTTCGGTAGAAAATTCAGCCGTTATTGCGCTTACACGTTGCTGTGTGCTGGCTTTTTATTCCACAATATTTTTATTTTCAGACTTATGATTAATAAAATCAAATAGTCCATTATTAAACTTACAATTAAATATATCCATTGATAATTTAAGTCAATTTTGTCTCCGAGATTTCCGTTGATAGATTCTCCAATTAACCAAGTAGGGACGATTCCTTTTGCGTAGTAAAGCATACAATAATTCCACGAAAAACTTTGAAGTCCAGCAATTTTTGAAGTTGGTTCTGGTAAAGTCAAGTAGAGAACTAGATAAAAGGCGATTTCGATTCCTAAAAATAAAGTCAGCGACTTTTTTGTTTGATTAAGTCCAATGAAATTTTTACGCTGATTTTTAAATCCAAATATTATCCACGGAATTAACAAGAGAATTGAAATCATATTTGGTCAGTCTTTTTAAAAATCTGTTTATTAAAAATTAGTAATAAGAAAAATAAAATACCGCAACCAACGGTTTTATCAATCTCGTCCTTTAATCTTTGTGTCCAATCTTTGGGTTTTAAAAACTTTGTTTTATCTGCACCAAACTTTAATAGTTCAAAATATGTAAGACTGCACCAATATTCAACTATCAATTCAGCATCTTTATGTTCAAGTTTTTTGATTGTAATTTCCATAATTTTCACACGTTATTTTACAATACCACATTAGTAAATAGTTTGTTAACTATTTTCCATTCGCCATTTATTTTGAAAAGTGATAGATAGTCGTAATAATTAAAACCTAACATTGGTACGTGTAACAACCATCACGGATAAAAAGTTCTTCCTGATACCGACTCTCATCGATTGTTTCTCTTAGATGAAGCAATCGCTCTCGATACACTGTCCCGGATGAATTTAGGATCTGGTATTCTAATTGCGATTCTTCAATAGTCTCATGCTAGTTTGCTTTGGTAGCATAAAAATTAAAAAACAGCAGTACAGAGAGACTTGATTGTTCAATCTTAGGAATTTATTCTTTTATTAAATTTATTATCAATTTTTGGATTGTTTCTCGTTGTTCAGGAAGGCTTTGAGCAACAATTAAAGCTAAGGTAACAAGCGTATTATCATTAATTTTCCGTTCTCCACTTTCATTAAGATGATGGTTGTTTTGTTCAAGAAACCAAACGAATAAAAAAGATCCTATCCGTTTGTTACCATCACTGAATGGATGCCCCTTTATAACTGAATATAATAGTTGTACTGCTTCCTCCTCAATCGTTGGATAGGCCAATTTACCGAAAACGGTTTGTGAGATACTGCCCAAAATCCCTCTAAAAGCATCGTCTTTTTCATTGCCAAAAAGTTTGCTTGCTTCCCATTTTTCAGTAAATCTGATCGTAATTTCTCAATTGCACCATTAACGTCATTATAGTTAATTACATAGATTACGTCTTCATTGAGGTTGTCAGAGGATAATTCATCTTTATCGTACTTTTCGAGTAGTTCAAAAGATTTTGAATAATGAGAAATTATTGACAAAAAGCCGTCAGTTAGTGTTTTTTGTGTTTTAAAGAGGGCTTTGTTTAGGTTATTTAGCTCTTTTTGTAATGCTACAACCTTATTTTGTTCTTTTTTGAGCAGTTTTTTATTGATTGAGTAACCTTTGAGAAGATATTCCTTAAGTCGTTGGGTCGCCCATTTTATGAACTCGGTACCTACCTGAGATTTGACACGGTACCCAACTGAAATTATAATATCTAAGTTGTAAGCAGCAACTTTTCTTGAAACCTCCCGTTTCTCTTCTCTTTGAACTTGGCGGAATTCCCGCCAAGTTAATTCCCTATCAAGTTCGCCTTCTTCATAAATGTTTTTAATATGCTCTCCGATTGTTCTTCTCGCTTTGCCAAACAACTCCATTATTTGTTGTTCGGTAGCCCAGACAGTATCGTTCTCCCCATCCAGGACTACTTCAAATTCAGTTTGCCCACTTCGAGGTCTAAAGATAATAACTTCACTATTTTTAATTTTAGGATGGTTCATTTCTAAATGACAAGATTTTATCAAATGTGCTTTGCACTCATTTTCGAAGGTACTTAAAAAATTAAAAATATAATCTGGCTTGGACAACTTTACAGACTTTAAAATCTACCCAAAAATCCCCAACAACCTTAGTTTGAAATACTTTTTGAAGATTCATCTTCATCTTATTTTATGTAGAAAACTTAGATTTTCGGAAAGTGGCATAATTTAAACCGAAATCACTGGCACAAATCGATCCGAGTTATCCACAGGTTTCCGGTTCTTGCAATAAAAAAATAATTCAGGATCAATATGTGCATATGCCAAGGTTTCCCGTAAGTTTTTAAAACTTTTGATGCTCAAATGTTTTTCCAAATATTATAGTCGGACATTTTCCGCAACCACAGCTCGCAATAACTTTCAGATTTCCGATTAAATTTGTCCATTCCGATTTTTCTTTCCCAAATAAATAAGTCAGAAATTCAATTTCGGATTTTATCAACTCTCTTTTATCTGGAATGCTATATTTCATTAAGAGACTATTTTTTCAATTGAGTTTTCGTCCACTTTAAGGGCTTTTAATATTTCGCGTGCTTTAGGTTTGTCCATTATCATTGCCTTGTCAAACTCGTTTAAAAGACCAGAAATGTAAAGGCGTTCATTTACAGTTGTACCTTTTAAATCGCATTTTTCTGCTATTTTGTGAATTTCTTCGATAGTCATTCTATATTATTTACAACGTTTTCGTTTGTAACTAGTTGGCGGAGTAAGGGACGCGGATTTGTCGGCTTAGTATTGGTTCGTTAGTCAATTTAAATATTTTCTTTCTAACGGTGCCGCTTATTGGCGATGAACCGTTACAAACTGTAGCTATATTAATAAATTCTCTTAGAAAATTATAAAATACCCCAAATATTATAGAGAATGATAAAAAATAACAGTCCTGCAATAAGAATAGTAATAATTTTCTTTGATAAATAATTTTTGTTAACCGAAGTTAGAAGATAATATATAGCCAAAGAAGACAAAACAATATTTAAACCACTTAGACTAGTTTGACTAATAGGAATGTTAAAAATTATATCTTTAAATTTACTCAATCTATAAGACTGATCAGTTTCAGGATACTTGTTATAAATGATCAGCCATGTAAAAAAGGTATAAATGGGAATTATTGCTATGATAATCCCGGTCACAATTTTTTTCATAATTTTTTATTCTGGTTCGCAAGCTGGTTGTAAGCTTCCCCTAATTAGAACTGCCTGATTGTCTAAAATTACTGTTTTTCATAGTTCTGGCGGTACCGCCAGAACTATGAAATTCGGCATAGGCTACAGGTGCCATTTTTTCCTAAGGCATTATGTGGCCGGATGTTATTATAATCTTCCATCCAAGTTTGGGTTTGTTCCCTGACTTGGTTTAGATCTTCAAAGATATACTTATTGAGTACTCCTCTTCGGTAACTTCCATTAAAGCGTTCAATAAATGCATTTTGTGTCGGCTTTCCGGGTTGGATATATTGAAAAATGATGCCTTGCATCTGACTCCACTCCGAGGCGATCTTAGCTACAAATTCAGGACCATTATCCATCCTTATTTTTTGAGGTTTTCCTCTGCGATTAATTAAATGGTTTAATACCCAAATGACACGCTTGCTGGGCAATGAAAAATCAATTTCTATATGTAATGCTTCCCGGTTATAATCATCAATAACCGTTAGGCCGCGGAAGCGTCTTTTATTCTCTAAGATATCAGTAACAAAATCAATACTCCAACTACCATTGGGAGCTAATGGAACTTCCAAAGGTTTTTTGACTCTGGCCGGTAATCGCTTTTTTACCTTTCTTCTTAAACTTAAACCAAGTTTTTTATAGACCCGGTACACCCGTTTATGGTTCCAAGGCTTACCTTCATGGCGTAATCGTTCATAAGCCATCCAAAAGCCTTCTTCCGAATGTTCTTCAGCCTTTTGTTGTAAAGCTGTTTCGATCGCAGTGTCGTTCTTCGGCAAAGGACTGTAGTAATAAACACTCTTACTCATATTCAACACACGGCATGCCCTACTAATACCGTAATGAATAAGTTCTTTTGTGATAGCTCGTTTACGCCAGGGCTTTAAAGCTTTCCTGCCTGCCGGCAGGCAGGTTTTCAATAATCTCTTTGGCCATTTGATGATCCAGCGATAAATTGGCATACATCTGCTTGAGCCTTCGATTTTCTTCCTCAAGGTCTTTTAAACGCTTGAGTTCTTTACCGTTCATACCGCCATAGCGTTCCCTCCACTTTTAAAAAGCAGCTGCGCTGATTTTGTACTCCCGGCTGATTTCAGCGGCCGTTTTGCCGTTATCAAATTCCTTTAAAATCTTGGCGATTTGTTGTGGTGAATATTTACTCTTCTTCATAATTACTGTTTAAAATTAAGCAAAATAATATACTTTTAAACAGTTAGATTTTAAGGGAAGCTTACACAAGGTCAATTTTATTTTTAAAATCAGGATTTCCTTTCGGAATTATAGAACTTAAAATTCCGATAATTGCTTTTTTAATATTCCGCTTTACAGCTCCATTTGGTTCAGAAGTAGGTTCATTTTTCGGAACTTTGAATTGTATGTAAGTCGTTTTTTTCAAATGTTGGGTAACGTCTCGGCTATGAGTAGTTGCGTGATTTAGCACGAAACTTTGCAAGTACACACCAAGCTGAAAATCCGCGAGACACGAGCGAAGCGAACTGGCGCCAGCAATTTTCAGAAGTAGGCAAGAACAAGCAATTATTTATAGCCATTGTGCCTGTTGCACAAGTTCTTTTTGAATCAAAATTCGAAATAAAAGTAGTTTTAAAGAATACGATAAATTTGAATAACAATAATTTATCTATTACGAAAAATCAGGATAATTCTCTTTTTTTAGAAATATAGGCTTGTGCAACAGTTACCATTTTTAGGTGCAGTTTTTATTGGTTTTTCAAGTCAGATAAATTTTCAACGACCTTACAGTTTTTCATTAAAACGTTCATCATAATAAGTCCGTCACATTTTCCGTAAACTGTAATTCGTTGTCCCTTTTTTAATTGAGCTGCAACATTGGCATCGTCAAGATAGCATTGGACACTCCCAATCACTTCGCCAGTTTTTAAAGTAACATAAATATCGTCCAATATGTCTTTCTTTATGTACTCGACAAATCCCTCAACATAAAAATATTTGCCTTTGAAATTATTATCAGTACTCACTTCATTTTGTTGATAGGTATAATACAGGTCTGAAGCATAAACGGTTTGGTTTTCTCTTGTTTCTATTTCTTTTTGTCGTTCTATTACTAAAAGACTGTCTTTTTGAGCTTGAGTTAAACTTTCATCAGCTTGAATTTTTTCAGACGCTGTCGGTTCGTTTGAAGATTCGTCATCCATACTTCCAAATGCGATGAATACAAATAATGCTAAAGCCGAAGCTGAAATTAGGTGTTGTAGATTTTTTTTCATTGAAATTTAAATTTTAAGTTAATGGTTTTTGTAAAAAATATGAATGGTAAAATCATTCCGAAAATATAAAAAAACAAGTCGGTCAAATCGAATGTTCCAATTATAAGTCCAAATAGTTGTCCGATTTCGCTACCGATTGCCAAAATTGGAATTATGAAAATCCACAAGGCATTTTTAAGCGAAACAGAATTTTGCCAAATAGCCAACATTAAGCAAACATACGAGAAAATCCAAAGTCCGTCTGGTAGCGAGAACAAAATCCATTCGGGAAGTTCATTGGCAAATTTAAAAGTCAATTTTCGCATTCCGTTTGTCAGTCCGCCCAAACCAATAGTTTCGTACCAACCGAACATTTTGAGCGTTGCAGTTCGGAACAGTACGTAAATTAGTCCACCGAAAACCAAGGTCAAAAAACTCCCAAAAAATAATTGTCTTTTCATTTAGTTTCAAATCTGTAACAAGGTGCAAAATAGAAAATTTGGTTTATTGTTTTTTATGTTTTTTCTCATTTAGCCGAATTTTTTGTCTCAAATTCTGACTAACGTCAAATTTAGTTATTGATTATTAATCAGTTATGTTTTTTCAATTTCTCAATTCCCATTACTTTTTTATATTATCATTTTGTCGTTAGCTCAAGAAATTAACAGGCTTTTTCTTCATGTGGGGAATTGCACCTAACGGCAGTTTGTCTCAAAACTACCTGCTTTGGTTTTAAAAATAGTTGAAATTAGGATTGAAAACAAAATTTATACTATGATCAGTATTTTTTGTTGTGCATTGGGTAAAAGCTTTTTTCAGTCTTATAAAGGCTTTTATATACTTCTTTAAAAATAGTAATACGATGAGTTGGTGTAAGCCGATTTTACTATTGAACAATCTTCTTAAATTATAGGCCAGTGCGATGAGTCCAAAGTCGGCTGAAGCTGCTTTAATGCCTCTTTTGGTCATGATATGGTCAAAGCCCCATTGGCGCTTTATAGTACCATATGGATGTTCAACTAAGGCCTGTCGCTTTTTATACAGCGCACCGCTTTGAGCAATGCGCTTAGCGTTGTCCTGAATGTTTTGCGTGTACTGACTGCGCTGAATGACCTTTCCATTGATTTTTGAAGTAGTGCAATTATCTCGTACCGGGCATTGTTTGCATGCCCTGGTCTTGTATTGTTTAAAGGTATAGTTGCGGGCTTTGTACCAGGAGCCATTGCTGTATAAAGTATTTCCCTGAGGGCAAGTATAGGCGTCATCATCAGGATTATAAATGAAGTTTTCAGCATTGTATTTAGGATCTGGCGCCTGACTTTTACGACCAATGGCCGGAATGGCCACCAGGGTATTGATACCCATACTATCGGCAATATGGAACTCGCTTCCGGTATGATAGCCTTTGTCATAAAGTGCAGTAAAGGAATTTGATTGTAAAATGGACTTGGCCCTTCTGAGCATGATGCCCATTGCTTTTTTATCATTTTGATTGGTGAGTTTATAATCGATCAGTAATTTATGTTTGGCATCTACGGTAGTTTGCGCGGTGTAGCAGACCTCGGTAACGGTTCCCCATACAATTTGATGCCGGCTATCGGGATCAGAAATTGATCGTTGTGGGTTTTCAGAAGAAGCATCGTTGTCTAATTGTTTTTGTATTGCCCGGTATTTGACCTGTTGCTGTTTGCGCCCCTTTATTTGATCTTTAATTTCTTTGGTTTTTTTCCGGTCTCCATCAGCTGTGGCCAGTTCCTGGTTATGCTCTTGGAGCTTTTTATCAATATAGTCGAGATGGCGCTGGATTTTCTTTTTGTTGTAGTTATTTTTTTTGCTGTTTTGCGCCCTTAGCTTGGTAGAATCCCCGGCAATAAGTGTTTCCCCGATCAGGTTGAAGTTACGGGCGATGGCCACGCTTTGCCGGAACACCTTTCGGATGGCTTTTGGGTTTTCTTTTCTAAACCGGGCAATGGTATTGTGATCGGGTTTTAAGTTTTTAATCAGCCAGATCATTTCAATGTTACGATAAGCCTCTTTCTCCAATCTTCGGGAAGATCGCATCTGGTTCATATAGCCATAGATAAAGAGTTTGAGCAGATCTGCGGGGTCATAGGGCGGCCTCCCTTGAGTGGCTATAATTTGAAAGCCCATTTGGGATAAATCGAGCAAGTTGACAAATTGATCAATGAGCCGTACGCTATTATCTTGGGGAATCATATCATCCAAACAGGTTGCGTAAAGACTAAGCTGTTCGCGGTCTTGTCCTTGTTGGTATTCCATATCCTAAAAATACGGAATTTTTAGGTTTTGAGACAGTCTGACGGTCTCGGCTATCGCAAGTTGCGGGAGTAGGGCCGCGGAGTTGTCGGTTTATTTGTATTCTTTCCTGGTTTCTAAAATTGCACTTTTTCGACTAAACCCGTTATTTGCGATGAGCCGTTGTTGGCAGTTTTGTTGAGTTGAAATTAATTTTTTTTAAGTAATTTGATATTTAATTAATCAATTGTTCCAATCTCTGCCACAAAAATTTTTTATCAAATTCTGCTAAGTGTGAAATATATCTTCCGGAATCAGAAATTAATACATATCCACCACATGGTGGATGTGTTTTGAAAAAGGTTTTTTCTATAACTTTATTGGGGTCTTGTTTCCAATCCTTAAATCCATCATGTCTTTCGAACAAATCTGTAGAATCTTTATAAACATATACTATATTGGAGGGCTCTATTTTATTAATTCCTTTTTCCATTTTATTGTACCAAACTTTTGTAGAACGTCTCGTTGAAGAACCGGATGAATTACATTTATCTTTTCCTGGATAATATATAATTACTAAAGGCTTATTTGAATCAATACTTGTATTACTACCATTCTGCAAAACTGAGTCTAATACACTTCTATCTAATTGGCCAAATCTTTCAACAGGATATATTTTTTTTGTTGCTTTATCAGAAAATTTTTTCGTAGAACACGAAATCATAATTTGAGATAATAAAATCAATAGGAATAATTTTTTTATCATTCTTTTACGGTAATTTTTATTAAACATTACTGCCAACGGTTTGTGTAAGAACAGTTGCGTGCTTTAGTCTGTATGATAGAAAAAGAAAAAACAACATTAGTAAAGTCCGCAGGACTTTCCGATGAATACAGACCTAGCAATTGTTTTTACACTGTGTTGTGTGCTGGCTTTTAGTTATTCTTCTTTGTCTACATTTATTACAATTCGTCTATACGCAGTCAAAGCCGGAGTCCCGTTGTCAGTTATTTCTAAAATAAGATGTATGGTCTTGCCTGAAGCCTCAGAAGGTACAAGTATTTTACATGTCGATGAAGAACTTTCTTCTATTGTTATTGCACCTTTATATGTACTTGGTTCATTATAAACCGACCATTTATAATCCAGCGTATTCTCATCAGGATCATTTGAAGCCGAAGCATCAAAAATTAAGGAATCTCCAGAAATCGCTTTTTTATTAATAACTTTCAATGAGTTATCGCCATCTACAATAGCCACGGGATGATGGTTTACAGCAGAATAGTTTTCTGTGGTAGTCCACAACATACGGGCTGCAAAATCATTAAAAATGTGTTTTTTCCATTTGTTTATGGCGTCAATGCCTTCTTCTGTACTGCCGTACATGTAATAAGGGTCATATTGTGTTTCATCTTTACCACTCTTGACAATAAAATCCATGCCGCGTATTCCACTTATCTTTTCTGTGGAAAATCGACCACCCCATCCTCCGTAATCTATATGTTCTGGTGCGTTTAATCCATTGGCATATACAAAAAGAAAAGCAGGTGTATCGCCTTCCGTTGCCCATACCCTATCAGGATAATATTGTCCTAATGGCATTATGTTCTGAACATTTTTCTTAGTCCATTCGTCAGAAGGAGCCCATCCATAGATTTTTTTGTTGCGTATATAAACAATGTCAGGAAAGCTTTTTGCAATCCATGCACCCGCATCATCTTGACCAAGCACATCGTAAATCCGAATTTTCTTTATGAATTCTCTTAGTTCTTTTTTGCTTCGAGTATTCTTTACTTTCCACAGGGCTTGTGCAAGAGTGTTCATGCCTCCCCATCCAGAAATCCATACTGGTCGTTTATCTTCTTTATTGTCAACTACAGAAATAATCAGTTCCGAGCCTGGAGAGTCTTTGCCTTTTCCGACGCCAGACATATTAGATTTTGCTTGGCCTCGCTTAGTGACTGACTTTAAATAGTTTGCCTCTGGATATCCTTGGGCGTGCTTTTTTAAGTTGGGTAATATTTCTTCATACCAATTTATAGATTCAATTATCTTGTCGGTCTTGTCAGGATCGTCCATCCAAACTTGGGAGCTTACAAGGCCTTCAATGTCTATTACATTAGAGCAAACCAAAAGATGAATAATAGATTGGATATCATCGGGGTCTGTGCCTCCAAGGTCGGTGGTAACAATGAGCCTTTGCTTGTCGCTTTGGTCAACTTGTGCTGTACAATAGTCTACGCAAAACAAAAATGTAAATAGAAATATATATCTCATTATTTGTATTAACTTTTATTTAATGTTATTCACACTGTTTATCTTTTCAGCTTGCACACAACGTATGTATAAACGTACCGGTACGTTTATTTCTTTTTTAGCGATGACTAATCTAAAGGATTTTTAATTGATTTAAAAGTATTCGTAGCTACATGGGTGTAAATTTCAGTGGTTTTAGTAGAACCATGCCCTAGTAAAACCTGTATCTTTCTAAGATCCACGCCAGATTCCAAAAGGTGGGTAGCAAAGCTGTGGCGCAGGATGTGCGGACTTATATTTTTGTTCGGTTTGGCCTTGCTAGAGGCGTTTTTGACCACCTTTAGTACACTCGCTCCGCTATATTGTTTTCCCGGTTGCCCTTCAAAAAGGTAGATTTCCGGTTTCCATTTTCTGTAATACTGTCGTAAATGGGCAAGGCATTTCTCAGATAAAATAGTAAACCTGTCCTTGTTGCCTTTACCTGCTTTAATTTTAATAAGCATGCGCTTACTGTCTATATCTTGAAGCTTCAGGTTTAAAAGTTCTGATCGGCGCAGACCGCTACTATACAGGAGTTCTACAATACAGCGGTGTTTGATATTATTAGTGTTTTCGATGATCGCAAATATTTCCTCTCTAGAAATAACTTGGGGTAGTCTGTGTTCCCGTCTGGGGCGCTCCATATCATAAAACCGGTTAGGCATCCCACAGACCACTTCATAATAAAATTTGATGGCATTTATAGCCTGGTTGATGTAGGAATTGGACTTATTCTCCTGTATCAAACTTTGCAGGAACAATCTAATCTCACATTCATCCAGACTGTCTATATCCCGCTGTGAATAGTGATTAATAAACTTTTCAAAGAAAGTGACATATGTTTTAATAGTACTAACAGAGTACCTTTTAAGCTCCAGTTTTAAAAGATAATTTTCTGGGCAACGGCGGTAACCTCCCGGTATATCACGGTTACGAAACCAGGAACTATCTATTTGGGCAGCTCCTGTTGTGGAAGGGCGATTGTTATAAAACCTGTTATAGTTGATCCATGCGACCCCTTTAAAGGTAATGAATATCTGGGAGCGGTTTGCCTTGGTATTGGGTAGATAGACCATCTTAAAATGGTCGCTCCATTTGGGGTTGTCCAGACTTTTAATAAGTCCATGGATGACCTTATCGGGTTGAAATTTAATCCCTATCATCTTTTGTTTACCGATCATTAAATGGTAGAGGCTTATGTTTCTAAAATAATCCATTTTAAATATTACCAGAAAATATTGATGTAAAGCGTATATTAGTCGCATAATATACGCTTAAAGATATTCGTATGAAAAAGTGTCCAGTTTGTGAATCTGTTATTGTCGGAAGAACCGATAAGAAATTTTGTTCGGCCAAATGTAAATCCGTTCACCAGTATGAAACACGACAACAAACCGAAGCTTTTTATCTCGAGGTAGATCGTCAACTAAAAATAAACCGAAAGATTTTAAAAACCTATAATTACAAAGGCTATACTACGGTAAGGAAATCAGCACTTTTAAACGACGGTTTTAATCCCGGTTTCTTCACTCATTACTGGAAAAATTCAAGAGGGGATGTGTACTTCTTTGTTTATGATTATGGTTTTTTAGATTTAAAAAAATCAGGTAAAAATAAATACCTGATTGTGCAATGGCAGGAATATATGAGGAAATAAATTATTATAACCTAATCATTACACTCTTGAATTTGAATTAATATTAGAAAATTTTGCTAATAGTAACAGATATTAGATTGCTTCATTATTTTTACTTTTAATAGATTTTTGATTATGAAGGTTTTGACGCTTTACCAATATAAACTATTATCAGATCATGAGTAATACGATTTATTATTTACCCAGGGGGATTTCTTGGATATGGTTATAGCGGGGAATTCTCGTTTTGCTGTTTACGCACTTTTCAAATTTTTTGTGGAAGTAGAATATAACAATAAGGAAAATAAAATAATTGGCCTTAAAAGTTTTGTGACAGGTGAAATTATGGAAAAGTATGCAAAACTTGGGCTTTGAGATTTTTAAAGTAAAATAATTTAAAAATTATTTAATTTTCTCTTTAGCTAGAGCTAAATCCTTTTTAGAAATACCTTTTATTATTTTGTAATAGAATGGCTTACGACCTCTTTTCCCTTTTCTTGTATATGCCTTTTTAGTTTGTAAAATATACTCATTCAAAGAATTGACAAGTCGTTTACTTACCTCACTGGCATTTACTTTTTCCTTAAAATCCTCTATCAATTGATTTACGATATGTTCCGAAAGGAATTCGTCACCCTTGCTGTATTTAGCTAATATAACTATGATTTTTTCATTCAAAAAGCGTTTTTCATAAGATTTTTCATGGTAAAGGCCTTCTTGTTTTCTAAATGCAATGCGTATTTTGGTATGTTCAGGAAGAGAATTAAATGTAGGAATTTTGAAACTAGGATCTCCAAATTCAAAATAACGTAGACCAAAAACTTGCGATATTGCCTCCAGCGTATATAATTCTATACCACCAGATTTTGCCAATACTGTATCAATAGTTTTTTTGTTGACTTTTGCTAGATAAGCAATATCTAATGTTGACAAGCCAAATTTATTTAAATATATGTCAAGTATTTGAGCGTATTCACTAATTAAATTATTTTCATTCATATATTATTAATCCAAATTCCTTGGATTTTATATTTTTTATATTTAATTTTGAATCAATAAATTAAGCGACTATAAAAGAGGTTTTTAAACCTCTTATTTATGGTGTTACTCATAACAGAAAACCGTCATTTTCCCTATGAGTCAACCATGAGCTCGCTATCTATTGGATTTTGTATCTTCGCGATATAAACCAATAGGGCGGGTTTCATGTAAGTCTTTGGGGAACCAGGTTTCGACTTGGAGGTTCTTGACGGTACCACTGTCAAAGCATTGAGATCCGCTTTGTTGGTTTTTTCAACATGGCAACATACTTACTAAGCTTCTGAGTACATCATCGTTTACATAATTAATTTGACTATGAAAACGAGACTAAAAAATCTACAAAAATACCTTCACGGCTTAGTGCCGCACAAGTGTTTTTTCTCTTTTCATAACAGCAAACCACAACCCCAATCCCTACAACCTATTTCAAAAAACATAAAATGCGCTCCAGAATAACTTTGGCGTAGCCGGTGTCAAAATGCCCTGCCTTTTGCCCGGTATAACTGGCCTGGCGCCTGTGCAAACCACATAGGCCTAGCACATGGGTAACCATCGTATTCTCTAGTACTCGCAATGCTAAAAATACAGGGTTTTCCTTAGTTGTGCAAATCCAAAATTTGCTGATACAGGCAAGCTGGGTCGGTTTTTAAAATTGAGTTGGAAGAACGAGTAATCAGTTCAAATCTTGAATCTTGAATATTGAATTTTGAATTGTTCTGAATTGCAAGAGGAGATTTCTCCATTCCGCTACGCTACACCTGCCTGCCGGCAAGGCAGGGTCGAAATGACCATTGAAACTGGAAATTATGAAAGTATGAAAGTGTAAAGCTGGAAGTATGAAAAGTGAAGAGTGAAAAGTGGGAGGTGATAATCAAGAACGAGTAATCAGTTCAAATCTTGAATCTTGAATATTAAATTTTGAATTATTTGGAGCTGAAAGAGGAGATTTCTCCATTCCGCTATGCTACACCTGCCTGCCGGCAAGGCAGGGTCGAAATGACCAATGAAAGTGTAAAGTATGAAAGTGAAAAGTGAAAAGTGAAAAGTAGAAAGTGAGAATCAGGATGAAACTTTGAATCTTGAATATTAAATTTTGAATTATTTGGAGTTGTAAACCCTTAAAACCGATTTCTATAAGAATAAACAAAACCACACATTTGAATTAGCCTTAGGCTAAGCTATAAGCTAAAAAACCTTCCCTCATGTTGGAAGCTGTGGGGAAGGTTTAGGGCTTGATTATCTATTAAAATAAAACAAAA
Organism: Zunongwangia profunda SM-A87; assembly: GCF_000023465.1. Lineage (NCBI taxonomy): Bacteria > Pseudomonadati > Bacteroidota > Flavobacteriia > Flavobacteriales > Flavobacteriaceae > Zunongwangia > Zunongwangia profunda. Next base: position 3,555,689 of record NC_014041.1, on the reverse strand, counting down.
CCACCGCGAAATTATGAAAAATAATTACAAGTGCTGCAATATTGCAGTGCTAATACCCCTTTTATGTTCATTTTTCTTTTTAGGGAAGATGAATGCCAGTCCTTTTTATTATCATTTTACCTATAAACCTCATCTTTTTGTTCAACAACAAATCACCGGAATCGTAAAAGATCAGGAAGGTGTTCCTATTCCCGGGGTCAATGTCATTGTTTCGGGATCATCTAGCGGTACCATCACCAATCTGGATGGGGAATATTCCATTACTGCCCGGATAGGAGATACTCTGGTGTACTCTTATATTGGATTTAAAGCATTTAAAGTTCAGGTAACTGAAACCTTTTCTGGTGATATCATTCTTCAGGCCACTATTGATGCGTTGGAGGAGGTCGTCATCAATGCCGGGTATTATAATACAACACGCCGGGAGCGTACCGGGAATATATCCCGGGTTACTGCCGAGGATTTAGAGCTGCAACCTGTTGTTAGCCCATTGCAAGCTTTGCAAGGACGAATGGCGGGGGTCGAGGTCTCTCCATCTACCGGAGTTGCAGGAGCCGCTCCTTCTTTTCAGATCAGGGGGCGCAATAGTTTAAGGAATGCCAGGGGGAATAATGGTAATTTGCCTTTGTATATTATTGACGGTGTACCGGTAAATTCTTCCGAAATACAGAGCATTGGTGGCATGCTTACAGCCTCTGGAGCAGATCCCTTGTCTACTTTAAATACAGCGAATATCGAAAGTATAGAAGTGCTGAAAGATGCCGATGCTACCGCTATTTATGGTTCTAGAGGGGCTAATGGGGTTGTACTGATCACCACAAAACAGGGCAGCTATAGTCAGGAAAAATTAAAGATAGAAGGACAGGTTTATTCAGGCTTTTCTCAGGTGCCCAAATTTGTCGATTTGATGAACACAAGACAGTACATTGCGATGAGGGAGGAGGCTTTTGCTAATGATAATGTTACCCCAACCGAAAGCAAGGCTTACGATCTTCTACTTTGGGATCAGGATCGGTATACCAACTGGCAAAAGGAATTTATGGGTAATAATGCCGAAATCACCAATGCAAATTTAAATTTTAGCGGCGGAAACCAGCAGACGTCATTTAGGATAGGGGGAACCTTCCATGATGAAGGCTCAGTATTTCCGGGAGATTTGGATTATCAAAAATTAGGGGCCAACCTGGCTTTTAATCATCGCTCTAAAGATCAACGGCTTAGTTTATTTCTACAGGCTAATTATGGTATCGAAAAGCGAAATCTTTTCGATAACACTTCTTTTGTCTCCCAGGCCTTAAATTTACCACCCAATGCTCCTGAAATATATGATGAAGAGGGGAACCTAAACTGGGAAAACAGTACCTGGAATAATCCTTTAGCGACGTTGTATAGGACAAACGATGCCCGTACAAATTCGTTACTGACTAATTTCGGCTTTTCTTATTTGATTGTAAAAGGCCTTACCTTAAAGGCTAATTTTGGTTATTCTACACTAAATGCAGAGGAGGTAACCAAAAACCCGGTGCGTAGTTATGATCCTGAAATTCAATACCGGATAGTTCCTACTTCCCGGCATCAGCTCACCAACAGGGATAGCTGGGTAACAGAGCCACAGCTTCACTATGAGTTCAGCTTGGAAAAACATAATTTTAATATCATTACCGGTCTTACCTTCCAAGAGCGAACCGATAAGGTTTTAAGTATGCGGGGTGAAGGATTTAGTAATGAAAATTTACTGGGAAACCTTGCAGCTGCCGATGATGTTAAGGTAACAACAGATCGGGAGATTATTTATAAATATGCCGCGGTTTTTGGACGTATAGGTTATAATTGGAATAATAAGTATTTTATAAATCTTACCGGTAGAAGGGATGGATCTTCGCGCTTTGGACCTGATAAGCGTTTTGCTAATTTTGGTGCCATAGGTGCTGCCTGGATTTTTACGGAAGAGCAATGGATCGCAGATCATATACCATTGTTATCTTTTGGTAAACTTCGTGGTAGTTACGGGACGACAGGGAGTGATCAAATTCCTGATTATGGATATCTGGATACTTACGAACCCACACGCGGGCCCAATGGTTTGTATCCAACCCAATTAACCAATAGGGACTACTCCTGGGAGATTAATAAGAAACTTGAAATAGGAACCGAGCTCTCATTCGTTAATGGAATTTATAACCTGGGGGTAAGCTACTATAGGAATAGATCAACCAATCAATTGGTGGGGTATCCCTTGCCGTCGATCACGGGATTTACAAGTGTACAGGCAAATCTGCCGGCAGTAGTTCAAAACACGGGATGGGAATTTGAAATGGATATAAGTCCTGTAACTTCAAAAAATTTTAAGTGGCAATTAGCTGCCAATCTTACGATTCCTAAAAATGAACTATTGCAATTCGATAATATCGATCAGACGTCTTATAATCAGCGTTTTGTAGTAGGCCAACCCTTAAGTATCCAACGTTTTTACAACTATGTGGGAATTGATCAGGAAACCGGACTATATCAGGTTGAAGATGTAAATGGTGATGGCAGCTATAGTTTTGCCGACCAGAGCGTGATTGTAGATTTTGGTAGGAAGTTTTACGGTGGAATCAATAATACCATTAGCTTTAAAAACCTGTCCCTACAATTTTTGTGGGAATTTATTAATCAGAAAGGATATACTTCCCTGGCTTATGTGACTACCCAGCCCGGTGAAATGGGGAATAAGCCTGTAGATCATACCAATGCCTGGAGACAACCAGGTGACCAGACCAATATTCAAAAAAACTCGCAAGGAATTAATGCTTTACTGAGTGATTACTATGCCAAGCAAAGTGATTTGGTGGTTGGGGACAATTCTTTTTGGCGATTAAAAACCCTGAGTTTATCCTATAAACTGCCGCAGGGATTCATCAACAGCTTAAAGATGAATCAGGCAAGGATATTTATTCATGGTCAAAACCTATGGACGTTTACAGATTTTGAAGGGCTCGATCCCCAAACAGGCAATAGCCTACCTCAACTTCGAAGCCTAACCGCAGGATTACAGTTTAATTTTTAACTATAAATGATGAAAAATAGGAACCCTAAATATATATGTAGTGCCTTGATAGGAGTAATCCTTTTATGCACAGGCTGCGAAAGCTTTTTAGAAACAGAAATCCCGAATAATAAAATTAGTAGCGTTACTGTTTTTGAGAATGTAGAAACCGCTAACAGTGCCATGCGGGGAGTGTACAATGAACTTTTTCGTGCGTATTATTCGTATGGAGGGCGTAATTCGGTTACCGTCATTGCCGGAATTTCCGGGAATACCCTTCAGACAGAAGTTCTCGATAATAATTTAATACAATTCGAGCAGTATGCCATTAACCCTGCAAATTCGTACAACTATAATATATGGGCCAGTGCCTATAAGATGATCTACCAGGTTAATGCGATCCTCGAAGGATTGGAAGCTTCAGGTATCAATGTAGCTACCAAAAATCGTTTAATGGGAGAGGCCAGTTTTGTACGTGCTTTTACTTATTTCTATTTGGTGAATCTTTATGGTACTGTACCGCTAATCCTATCTACAGATTACAGGCCGAATGCCACTGCAGGGAATGCTGCTGTTTCATCGATATATGAGCAGATTATAGCGGATCTGGAATTTGCGATGTCAAAATTGGGAGATGACTATACTGAGGGTGACAGAAGCAGGCCAAACCGTTTTTCAGCCATGGCTTTATTGGCACGAACTTATTTATATACTGAAAATTGGAGCATGGCTGCGGAAATGAGTAACCAAGTGATAAGCCTAAATACACACTATGAATTACTAAGTGATTTAAATGAGGTCTTTTTAGCGAATAGTCGGGAAGCTTTATGGCAAATTTCTCCTATTGGTTCTGCTTCTGGGGCTGTACATACAAACGAAGGAAATCTTTTTATACGGGCCGATAATGCGACTTCATCAGTGCCGGTTTCCTTAACCGAAAATTTCCTAAATTCTTTTGACGATAGAGATCTACGCTATCAAAATTGGGTTGATGTTTATACCCTTAACGAAAGGGAGATCTATTTCCCTTATAAATATAAAATTCAATATGCACCTTCCGGAAGCATTGTAGAATATTCCATGGTCTTACGTTTGGCAGAACAATATTTAATTAATGCAGAAGCTAATGCCCACCTGGGGAATTTGAAGGCTGCAATAAGTGGGGTGAATACGATTAGAGAACGTGCAGGTGTTGCCGCAATAACACCTTCCGACCTACAGATGAGTGAAGAATCTATCCTCCAAGTGATCTTGCAAGAGAAACATAAAGAGTTCTTTACGGAATGGGGACATCGGTATTTGGATCTTAAGCGCATAATTTCCCTTCAAATAAATGTACCAAATTTGGAACAAGAGCAACTCTCGCGGTTATATCCCATTCCGGAACAAGAACTGATCAGTAATCCTAATCTTGAACAGAATGAAGGCTATTAAAATCCTATGGTATAAAAGTCCCTTAAGCGCAATCAATATCATTTTCTTATGCTTCTTTATTTCAAATATGTCAGCGGGAAAGATATTAATGGAGAATCTACCAGCTAAGGATAAGAGTACGGTGATAACTGGGGAACTTGGTAACGGCTTTCGTTACTATATCAAACCTTTACATGATGAAAACAAAATACACACCCAGTTACTCGTAAAAGCAGGCTTTCAGGAAGAAACACCAGAGCAGTGGGAATGTGCACACCTGATAGAACATTTGCTTATAAAAGAAACTGAAAATGCTCCAAATGGAATCACGGCGAAATTAAATGAGATTGGATTGGGGCTTAGAAGTGTTGCTGCCTTTACCGGTAGAAACAATACCTCTTATAATTTGGAGTTTCCATCGGAACACAAGGAGGCCTTACAGGTAAGTATGGAATTTTATCATGATGTGTTATCAAAGCAAATATTTAGTCCTAACGCTATAGCGGATGAAAAGATGAGGGTAATTCAGGAATTTAACTTTAGAAGCGGGCAGAAGAATATTGCTAGCCATCGGCTTAAAGCTAAAGCTTTTCCTTGTTTTAATGAGCCTCCATTAGATTTTGAAATTCATATAAAATCCTTAAAGAAATCTACAATACAACGGTACTATAATAAATGGTATCAACCAGGTAGGACTAGTTTAATCATTATTGGTGCTATTAAAGATCCTGCTGATTTAGAACAACAAATTAGATCGATGTTCTCTAAAATAACCAATGAATCACCGAGAGATGGGGATATGGATTGTGAACAAAAATACCTAAAACAATCTTCTAAAATTGTTAGTGTTACTTCTAGGCTCAAAGAAGAAAAAATGCATTTGGAACTGCTACATAAACTTAAAAAACCAACGAATATGCTGGCTTATTATAAAGATAACTATATCGAAACCTTAGGGGTTAATATCCTCAATGAGCATTTTAAAGTCTTTGAAAATCAGTATGGATATTCCAGTAAAACATGGTCACGTATTAATGAATATCCTAAAGCATTTGCGATAGCTATGGTTGCCGAACCCGGTGATTTTAGAAGGGATTTATCACAAAATATGAGTCTTATTGCCGGTTTGGCCCAAAAAGAAATGAACGCCTATGATTTTGAGAAAAGTAAAATGAGGCTGCTTGAACAATTAAAGTGGGTTAAAAATGATAATGCTAACTACTGGTTGGAAATGATAAGAGACCGTATTATTTACGGATTAAAAGGAAATTACCTAAGTAAAAACGAATTGAATGAGGCAGTGGGAGGAATTACAAAAAGTGATATTGATCGTTTTTTTAAAAGCGTATTACAACCGGCTTTTGATGATATAACGATCATTAAACCTGAAAAATCCGACCTGGATATTGAAGAGGGCGAGTTAAGGAATAGTATTTATAATGCGTATAAAAAGCCTTTTATACCTGAACAAACTAAGGTGCTACATCAGTTGATCCCTGATTCTCTAAATGATAGTTTAAAGCTACATTCAATAAGGAAGCTAAAGCTATCTACCGATTCGCTGCAGGAATTTGAGTTATCAAACGGAATTAAGCTGGTTTTTAAAACTATTTCTTCATCAGAAGCTGAGAATAAAATAATGGTTCACGGCTTTACTCCTATTGGAGCGAATGATTTTTCATCGGATGATTATGAGTCAGCAATCAATGCGCGGGATATCATTAGGAATAATGGGGTGTATAAGTATAATAAATTTCAATTTAACAGCTATCTGGATAGTATCGGTTTTGATGGTCACTTAAACCCTTATATAGATAACCAGACTTCAGGTTTCAGGGGTGAGGCGAGGGTTTCTGATATAGAATTGGTGTTTCAACTTATTTATCTCTATTCCCAACATGCCAGAAATACCGAAGAGGCCTTTGAGGACTGGAAATTAAATAGTAGTGAGTTTTATAGTTTAGGACACAATATGGGAATAGCGGACTTTGCAGATAAAATAGATGTATCAATAGGGAGAAAAACAATTCCTACAGGCCATATGCGAATAGCATCTGTAAAAAATACAGTTAAGGAAAGGGCATTTCATATTTATAATCAGGTTTTTACAAATGCAGATCGTTTTACTTATATCATTGTGGGTGATTTTGAAATAGAGAAAGTGCTTCCCCTTGCAGCGAAATACCTGGGAAATATTACCAGTTCATCAACCAATATTATGAATGCTCCTTTCGTGAAAAGCAGTTTGCTGAGTACTCCTAAAAAGATAAAAGTATCTATTGAAGGAATTCAGGATGTAAAAATGAAACTAAGCTATATCACCCCAATCTACAAAGAGATATGGAAAGCTAAAATTGAACTTGATTTAATGTGCAGAATTTTAAATGATGTTCTGGTAAATTCTTTATGGACAGATACCAGTATGGGAACCACCTATTTTATAGCGGCAGCGGGTCGTGTTGACCATTTAGAAAATTATGGAGAGCTTGCAATCTATTTTGATACGGATCCGAATATTGCAGAGGGCTTTAGAGAAAACGTGATAAAAACGATTTCAAATTTGAATATAAAGGAACAGCGGTTTCAGAAAAATAAAGAAGCGCTTTTGAAACGTTTTGATAATGAAAAATTAAATGTTCTCATGGATGATATATTAGAACATTACCGGTATCAAGAAGAATTTGCCGATTACAGAACCAAACAAAGATACCTGAATTCTATTTCTTTTACTGATTTTAAAAAGTTATATAAAGAATATCTGGGGAAGCATCCCTGGGAGTTTATAGGGATAAATGCTCATAAAAGGAGTCCCGAATAAGCTCGGAACTCCATTACATTTTACTCCATTTACTCCATAGAGTCATCGATTATGGTAGCCTGACCTGAGGATTGTAAAATATTCTCATGGCTACTATCATAAACATCATATAATTGTGTTGGATCTGAAGTGAATCTTACCTGGCAATTATTGCTTTCCCCGTTGCAATTTACGGGTACAGCTTGCCAGGTTCCATCTTTAAACACCTCCCCACTTTGTTGAATAGTAGGAGCGGTAAACGACATTCCGATAGCACTAACGAATGCCAGTGCCGGGATTAAAAAATTGGTTTTCATAACATTTACGTTTTGAATTTATAAAACAGTCCTAGTTTAAACAGATAGACCTTCTCGCTGCAATCACGCGTGAAATTCTTTATAGGGGATGTTTGCTGTAATTATATTGTTTTGGGATTCGCCGTAACCTCTCGCTTGGTAAGATACCAGGCTACTAAGCTTAGTATAAGATTAACCAGGTTAAATACTACATGTTGCTTCCAACTCAGTAAAGAAATCAGCCCGCCACAACTACAGGGCTTGTTGGGTAAAAACCAGATAATCCAACCGGTATAAATGCTTAGAAGGATAAATAATAAAGCAATACTTAGATAACCGATACGTCGGGTGCTTTTAAAACTGATACTTATCGCCAGTACAAGTTCTGTTATGGGAATAAGCCATTGTCCAACAGCTGCGAGTTTAGCACTCAAATATAATGGGGCATTTATAAGGCTGGTATATAAACTATTCCCTTCGGTAATTTTGCTTAGTGCCGCATAGCTCAGTAACAGAATAAAATAATACAAAAGAATAGCCTCTAAAACTCGGGAATAATTAATGCTTCTAAAATGGGATGCCTGCATCCTATGATTTGATGTGGTTTTCATTTTATTCTAGTTTAATTTGTCTTTTATCATTTAAGCGTAAATGTCACTAATTATCCTGTTGTAAAATGCCAGTAGAATGTCCTCATAGGCTTAAAATGCTATGTACAGGCCGGGAAGGACTTTTTTCTACCCAAGGTTGCGCTCTGATATTTTGGAAAAATAATTTTTACGGTACTGGGAAGGGGTAACCCCAAAATGCCGCTTAAACCGTTGGGTGAAATGCGCGGGTGTTTTAAATCCAAAATGATGACTAACCTGTTTAATGCTCATTCCTCCGCCTTCCAGTATTGTTAGGCTACCTTCCAGTCGCTTTTCCATATCATATTGTAATATGGATTGATGAAATCGTTCTTTAAAAACACGTTTTATCCTGCTAACGCTTGCAGCAGCTTTAAAGGCAATATCTCCTAATGAAGGGATACCATCATGCAGGCCTTCCATAAGAATACGATGCAACTTCTCGGATAATTGATAATCGTATATATTTTTTGAATCACTGTTAATAACCTTAAGGGCAAGTGGGGATGGGGATGATCTGGCTTTTGTTTTGGTCATGTAAATAGCGTCTTCAGGCTCATACCCAATCAATAAAAACAAATCTAGCCTGGTATACCTTCCAGGACAATAGAGACGCGCCTTAAGAGGGATCAGTAGTCCTTCCGGACTTACAAAATCAATCACTCCTATGTCGAATTCCTGATCCTTGGAGTTTAAAAAAAGTGTAAACCTACGTTTATACTTTTTCTTAGAGCGATCACTTAAAAGTTGTAGTAGGCTAACGGCTGGATCAGCATTTTTGATAATAAGTCCTGCGCTATCAAAATAGCTGTTAATAGCGTGATTTTTATCAATTAAGATAAAAATTTTGGGTTGTAGAAATTTTGGAGAGGTGACCTGCAGCTCCCTAAACATCCTGGCCAATTGCAAACTCGCATTGTTAAAAATTAATGCAAGGGTATCAATCTCATCCTTGCTGTCCGAAATAGGTATTCGATAAGAAAATATACCTTTGGATGCTTTAAGTAAGGCCTCTACAAGTAGATGGTATCGGGGATCGGAAAATAATCGTTTAGACATAACTTAAAGGCTTTAGGTATTGATGCTTTTTATAGGTTACCGGTCATCTACAATAAAACTTAAGGCTTCATGTTTAGTGAAACAAAGTTTTGTAGGTATTTGCGGATGATGGAATTGTATGAAAATTTCTCCCAGATAATGCTCGTAAGGGGTATGTACTACTATGGCTAAAACCTTAAGCATTGCAGTACCTTCACTAGCAAAAAAGGCCATGGCATCATCACTAATGTGATGTATCTTGCGTAAATCCCATATCATAGGATATACTTTTTCATGTTGATATAATAGCCTATCGGCTACAATCATCTTTGCTATTTTGAGATTAAGATCAGGAACAGGTTTAAACGTTAAATAAAAAATTCCATCACTAATCCACATTACTGCATAGTCGGTCTCCTTCCGCATAGGCAATGGATTATAAATAGTATTTAATAAAATTTTGGGGCTGTTTGTAATTGTACCTGCACTTAAAAGCACTATTAAATATAGGAATATTATTTCTTTATAAATTTTAAACCCCTGCTAAAATGTTATCTGTCTGGTCTAAAAAATATTCCAATTCGCTTAAATGATAAGGTTAAGGAATTCAGATCTCGGTTCCCTAAGTTTTTATAGCTCCATACTTTGATTTTATCACTATATAGGTGAAGAATGGGAATAGTTAATTTATAATTATAAGTACTGTTTGAAGTATACAGGAGATAAATTACGGAAGCGATCAAAAAAAGGACACGGGAGACCTATTGGGTATCGGGATGCCCCATAAAAATAATTATTGGCTACTAATTAGCTTTTAGACCTGCCTTGCTGAGGTTGTTGACTTTGATATTACTCACAAATCAATGTTTCCTTAAAAAATTGTATTTGCTGTTTAATTCCAGATTGTAAAGTAGTAGCAGGTTTGAAACCGATTAATCTCCCGGCTTTTTCTATTTGAGCTTTTGTGCTTTTCTGGTCTCCATTTCTTGCCGGTAACTGCTTTAAATGAATGGATGAATGTGTTAAGTTTTCAACCAGATGAATACATTCTTTTACTGTATAGGTTTCGTTACTTCCCAGGTTGATGATTTCTCCATAGCAGTTTTCGTAATTTTCGATAAGCTTTTTTATTCCCTCAACAATATCTTCAACATAGGTGAAACTGCGTATATGTTCTAGACTGCCGGAATATAGATGGAAAGAAGTTTGTAATAAAGCAGCGGCAATTAATTTAGGGAACATTTTATCATTCCGTTCTCTGGGACCATATACTGAAAATAAACGAAGCGAACATACGGGAAGCATCTCGTTTCTAAAGTAGGATAATGCGAGCTGCTCTGCCGCAAGTTTGGTGACGCCGTAATAGGAAACGGGTTGTGGAACCTGTTGTTCATCGCCTTGTGCGGTTAATCCGTAGACAGAAGAAGTACTAATATTAATAAAAAGTTTTAAATGTTTAGCGTGAAAATTTTCACAATATTCTAATAAATTATGGGTAGCTATAGTATTGTTCTGCAGGTAAGAATTAAAACTTGTATGAGGGTCCAGTCCCGGCTGTGCTGCCAGATGAATCACAAAATCGATATTGTGAACCGGTAATTGTTCCAGCTCACTTTTTTCACACAAATCTACCTTATAGAAGTCGATAAATTTCTTTTGTAAATCAGTCAGGTTTTTCTTTTTCAAATTCACATCATAAAAATCATTCAGATTATCGATGCCTGTAACTTGATGTCCTAATTGTAGAAGTGCCAAGCTTAGGTTAGAACCAATAAATCCAGCTGCTCCCGTTATAAAAAAATGCATATTTTACGTTTATTGATAACAAAGTAACTTTAAAAAAACAGTATAATTCAATGGCTAATAGTATCTTAATTCAATTTTAAGCAAAGCTTTAGATTTCGGGTTTAGTTTTGGACCAAATACTTATACATGGGTAGAAAGAGTATTGGTTATCTTTTTATTTTAATAGTTGGCTTATTACTGGCTATAGGGATACCGGGGTTTATGGAGAGCAGTGAAGCGAGGTATGCGGCAATTGGTTACGAGATGTTTTCTTCTGGCGATTACCTGCATCCCTATCTTTTAGGAATTTACCATTTTCATAAACCTCCTTTAACCTATATCATAACAGCCTTGGGATATTCGATTTTTGGAGTTAATGAATTTGGTGCTCGTTTCTTTTTAGTGGTAGCCTACGCTATACAGCTTTTATTGGTGTATAGGATCAATCTTTTACTTTTCGGGAATGCTAAACAGAGTAGGCTGGCGATGATTATTTATGCAGGATTTCCAATCGTTCTTATTTCTGTTCTTAACCTAACTACCGATGCTTATTTAAATACTTTTTTTATGGCAGCGGTATATTTTTATATCTGTTATTATCAAAAGAAAAACTATAGCAGCCTTTATTTGCTAGCCATTATGTTGGGATTGGGGGTTCTTACTAAAGGCCCCGTGGTCTTTCTTCCTTTTGGTGTTTTTATAGTTTTATTTCAATCATTTCTAAAACCGAAATGGAAGTGGACCATACATCACTGGATGGCGCTGATCTTATGTGTTTTTATTTCGGTGAGTTGGTTTGCCTATATGGTGGGTACTGTCCCTAAATTATGGGAGTATTTTATTGGCTATCAATTAAAGGACAGAATATTTAATGCAGAAGTTTTTCATAGAGCCGAGCCGTTTTGGTATTATCTTATTTTAGCGCCCCTGCTTATCTTTCCTTATTCGGTTCCATTAATATTTGGAGTATTTAAAAACCGGGGAACCCGCAATGCCTTAGCTAAGGTTTTTATAGCTGGCGCTCTAATAATCATCTTTATATTCTCATTATTTTCTTCTAAACTGATCTTGTATATTTTACCTTCATCCTTGTTTTTCGCATCTTTTATTGCTTATAAGCTGAATACTCATCCCAAACAATTGAAACTTTTAATCCATACCATGACCTGGGAATTGTATATTTTAATAGGGGGCGGGGTGCTGTTTTTTTTATTTTCAGCACTATTTATCCCGGCAGCTCTATTAAGCGTATTTCTACTGGGATTTCTTTGTTGCAGGTTTAAAGGTAAAAAATGGTCTTTTGGAGTCCTTAATTTATGGTTTGTGCCTACTTTAATGGCCTTATTCGTTTGTTTCAGCTTAGCGATGCCTTCAAAGCTAAATTCTTATCGAGAGCTTTTTGGATGGATTTCGAAATCATATCCTTCACAGCGTATTTTGGTGATCTATGATCATCTCATTCCTTCGGCAGAGTTATATAGTAACAAAAAGGTGCTGACGATCCATGATCGACGTTTTCAATCTTTAAGGGAAATTCAGTTTGAGGATGTCGTTCCTGTTAATTACTACGACCTCAATAAAACTGAAGATCAACAGCGTGTAAGGAACTTTAATGATAATAAGGTGCTGTTTATGGTGAAAAAGAAAGATATTGAGTTTGTACCTGCATATCTTAGCGATCATTTTAAATATCGTAAAGAGCGGAATGGCTGGTATTTTTATAGTAATTAGAATTTTTTCTGAACACCGAAGTTTACCTTAAAAGGGCATTTAATTTTAAGCAATATTGATGTTATGGCTTGTTTTCTATAATGAGAGTTCGGAGTTAACCGTATCCTTCATCAATACATTTTCCAGAGTATTGACGTTAATTAACAAGGCTTACCAATATTAGGCAAGTCTTTATCAAATAGCTTTATTTCTTTAGAATTTGCTTAAGGAAGAGGAGGAGGTGGTGGAGGTATAGAATTTACTTCAAGTTCTTTATCCGGGTTTTTCATAAATTCCTTTACGTATGCAATCAAGTCTGATCCTTTACTAAGGACTTTTACGATTTTCCCAGATTTATTTACGACGATATGTGTTGGGTAAGCATTCAGTTTTAATGCTTCCTGGATTAGATCTTTTTGCTCTGGTAAAACCGCATAATTAAACTCTGTTTTTTCCAGAAACTTTTCTAAATCCTTTTTTTCATCTAAAGCCAGGCTTATAAATTGAATATTTTCATTTTCATAGCGATCAACCAGTTTATTTAATTCTGGCATTTCTTTTATACATGCTTTACAATTAATAAACCAAGTTTTAAGTACAGTTGTTTTTCCAATCAAATTATTTTGGTCGATTACTTCACCTTCCATATTCTTTGCCTTGAATTCGGGAAAAGGTTTGCCCTCCATTAAATAGAACTGAAACTCTGATTTAGCTAGATTTTTTATAATTTGACTTATTTCATTTTTTGACTGCGTCGGGATAGCATACAATTTATAAGTTTTTAAGCTATCGCTTTCCATTTCTATAGGAACAAAGTTTCCAGACGTAAGTTCCCATAAGAATTTTCCTTTAGGAATAACGTTAAAGCTTGTATCTATCGGTTCGAAATCTGATGAAAGCGAAATACGATTATATTGATAGGTCCACCATTTGTCTTGATTAGATAATAATTCATCTACCATAACAACAGGTTTTAGTTCATCTTCATCCGTTTTCTGATCAGGATTTTTTTTACAGGCATAAAATGTGGATAAGAGGAGTAGTATGTAATAGTAATTTTTCATAGAAATCTAATTTTGGTTCAAAGGATGCATAATTCGTTATGGTATTATAAATATAGTTTTTTTAGGATCAGTCTAGGGATCATAACATCGGTTTTGGCTGTCCCTACATATCTTAGCGATCACTTTAAAAATCGTAAAGAGCGGAATGGCTGGTATTTTTATAGTAATTAGAATTTTTTCTGAACACCGAAGTTTACCTTAATAGGGCATTTAATTTTAAGCAATATTGATGTTAAATAAATGTCCTATAAGCGCCGTAATGCCCATGGCAATAGTGCCCCATAAGGTAATACGAGCAATAGCTTTGGTGATCTTAGAGCCTCCTGTTTTAGCCGAGACACTGCCCAAAATAATCAGGAAAATAATCGAGAAACCATACAGTGAATATTCCATATTTCTTAAAGGCAGAAAAAGAACCACCAAAAAAGGAAGAAGACCGCCAACGGTAAAAGCAGCTCCCGATGCCAAGGCCGCTTGTAGTGGGTTAGCTTTGCTTACTTCGGTGATGCCCAGTTCATCTCGAACATGTGTTCCAAGAGCATCATATTCGGTTAATTCTTTAGCTACCTGGAGCGCGGTAGCTTTCTTTAATCCTCTTTTAATATAAATCGCTGTTAGCATTTCTAATTCCAGGTCGGGAGTTTCTATCAGTTCTCTTTTTTCACGCTCTATATCGGCATTTTCAATATCTGTTTGTGAACTTACAGAAACATATTCACCGGCAGCCATAGACAGTGCTCCTGCAACAAGTCCCGCAAGTGTTGCAAGGATAATTGGTTCGCGGGTAGCACTGGCAGCCGTAATTCCTATGGCAATACTTGCGGTAGATAAAATACCATCGTTTGCTCCAAGTACAGCAGCCCTAAGCCAGTTGCTTCGATGTATGTAATGTGGCGCTAAATAATCTTCTAATTGTTCGGGTTCTTTATTGCTCATCTTTATAAATGGAAAAATACTAATACGCTATGATCACTATTATTTAAAAGTAGTTGAAATCTAAGTTCTATACAATGATTAGATCTTTCTAATTTTATAATCATAATGTTACGAGCTTCCCTATGCCTACCATAGCTGGGTAATAACCCATGGTATAGGGTTCTTGAGTAAATTTCTTTATATAAGATTTTTTGTAATGGTAAGAAATGAAAGGTTTGTAATGATGCTTAAATTAAATACCTTGTTAGCGCTACTGTTTTTTAAGATTTCTAAAGAATCCAGCAGTATAAAAAGCTATTTTAATAACCACTAATTTCCAAAACTCATGCGCAGCCTTTTAAACAGCTTGATCTTGATTATTATAAGCTTTAATTGCTGTTTCGCTCAGCACCATCAATCAAAACCATTCTATAAACCGCTTATTTTTCCAGAACCGGTATCCCTTCAAGTAACCCGGGGAGCCTTTGTAATTACTCCTTCAGTCACTTTGGTAGCCCCCTCAAAGAATGTAAGTCCAGAAATTGAAGAATTGCTCATAGCGGCTTTAAAAAAATCAGGAGTTCAGTATGTAAAATCAGTACAGGAAATTCCTAAGGAATTAAATCATACCTATATCGTATTTGGCTTAAAAGATTCGAAATTAATTCAGCAGGCTTTAGAAAGAAGTAATGCGGTAGTGCCAGATAAAAAAGAAGCCTATGCCGTTTCCGGAATTTCCACAGGGGATGGAGAACTTATTACTTTAGCCGGTAAGGATAACGATGGCCTGTTCTATGCCGTACAAACCTTTATTCAGCTCACCAAACAGGAGTCGGTTTCAAATTTTGTTATTCAGGATTATCCGGCAATGCCAATTCGAGGAACTATCGAAGGTTTTTATGGGAAACCTTGGTCGATGGAAAGCAGGCAGGCACATTTAAAATTTCTAGGCAGTGTAAAAGCAAATACTTATGTCTACAGCCCAAAAGATGATCCTTATGCCAGGGCAGAATGGCGAGAAGACTATCCAAAAGAGACCCTAAAGGAATTGTCTGCACTGGTTGAAATTGCTAAAAATAATCATGTGAATTTTGTTTATGCAATCTCTCCGGGCCCCACAATTTGCTTCTCTGATCCCGCAGATCTTGACGCTTTAAAGCGAAAGTTTGAAGAATTATATACCATTGGAGTTAAGAATTTTTATGTAGCCCTTGATGATATTGAATATACCCAATGGAATTGTGATAAAGATGAAGCTCATTATGGTGAATCGGGAAAAAAGGCCGCTGGAATTGCGCAATCTGAACTTCTTAATAAATTACAGGCGATTTTAGACGAACTGGATCCTAATATGAGTCCGTTAATCATGGTGCCTACAGAATATTATGATGCCAAAGAAAGTGACTATAAAAATGCGTTAATTGAAAATTTAGATCCTAAGATTGTTGTGCAATGGACGGGAACCGATGTGGTACCTCCCTCCATTTCCAATAACGATGCCGGCAAGGCTGCTAAGGCATTTGGGAGAAAAACCTTGTTGTGGGATAATTATCCGGTAAACGATTACGGGCAAACAAAAGGAAGGTTATTAATGGCGCCTTATCGTTATCGGGAGGCCGGATTATCTAAAGAACTATCAGGAATTTTATCGAATCCTATGAATCAGGAAATGCCGAGTAGGATTGCGGTTACTGGCGTAGCCTCTTTTGCATGGAATGATAGGGCTTACGACCCAGATTTGATCTGGTATATGGCAGCCAGAAATCTGGCGAATGGAGATAAAAAAGCAACCCAGGCATTATTAAAGTTCTTTGATACCCAACATTTAGCGCCTACTTTTGGTAGCCAGCCCTGGCAGGAACAGGCCCCCCGGTTAAAAGCTTTACTCGATAAAGTAAGAAGGGAAATTGCCTTTGGCGATACCGCTTCCAGGAAAAAAGTGATTACCGAATTGAAAACTTATGCAGAGGAATTTAAAAATGCCCCGGCAATTATCCGCTCGGCGGTAGATCCTGTTTTTATAGAAGAAACTAAACCCTGGCTCGAGGCCATGGAATTGTGGGGAGAATCGTTAGTGCTAACTGCAGAAGGACTACAGGCAGCAATGAATAGTAATACAAAAGCTAAAAATCTTTTTGAAAAGGCCGCAGCATTTGCAGAAAGAGCAACCGAAATTGAAAGTATTCCCGGAGCCACAAGATTCGATGGAAAAATAAAAATAGCTGATGGGGTTTTGGATGTGTTTATTAATAATGCCCCAGGGCTTATTACATTTTAATTTTCGGTATCCCAAAAACAATAAAAGCCATTCGAATTCCAGGTCGAATTCCAGGATTTGAGTGGTTTATCCCAGCACTTTTAGAGCGTCCAGGTGTTGCCGGTTATTCCCAAATTGGCGTGATTTTAATCCCTCATTGAGGGGTTAATTCCCCGGGGTTCTTGATTTTTATTTTAAAAAAATCAGGTTTGGGATTTTCTGGGAGATGCTAAATACTACTTTAAGAATTTTTGGTGGCCTATTTGATAAATTCTTCCCCGGGCATCATAAGCAATACTTAAATCACCAATCTGCTCTATCCTATTACTTAGATTGTAATCGATACGCAATTTTCCAATTTTTTCAACACGGTAGTGTAAATCATATTCAATAGCGGTTTCCCCAATTTTATCTATTTGATTTCGGAAATTATAGGAAATGTTTTGGTTGCCGATTTTATCTATTTGGTTTCGTAAATTATATTCGATGTTTAAGTTTCCTACCCGATCGATTTTGCCTTTAAGATTATAGGAAATTTCATAAGTGCCTATCTTATCGATCTTGTTTTTAAAATTATACTCCACAGGAGCAGTACCAATTTTATCTATTTGATCTTTAAAGTTATAATTGATCGTATAGCCGTTAAAATAAGAGATTTCACTATTTGCGTTCAATTCAAAATTATTGTGAAGGCTTTTCGGTAAGCTTTCCTGTAGCTTAAGATAGCTGCATTTTTCCTCAAGCAAAAGTACCGGCTCATGGTTTAAACCTACGGTAATAGGTATATCTTTTATGAGTTCCAAATAAGCGATTTTTCCTTTGGGATTAAGAATGATGTGATCTACCTGAAAAAGAATACTACCGTCTAATTGCAATACCGCGCCAACTTGTTGCGCGCATGCAGATCGTGGGAAGACGAGAAAACAAAGAAATAGGAAGGCGTAGAGATGATGTTTCATGTTCGCTTTTTGATTGATAGAAAAACGGAAACAAAATTTATGCCTAAACTTCTACACTTTGGCCGTTCCCAGACACCGGTTTCCCCCCGTTTAGGTAAAAATCAATTCGACCAAGATAAAGTCCGTAGCATCCAACCTGGTTAATCATTACATTTTTATCTGCTTTGTTTTTTACGATTGTAGGTTCGTCTAAAAAAGTATGCGTATGCCCGCCAATAATAAGGTCAATATTCTCGGTTTTTGCCGCTAATTTATGATCGTCTACTTTTTCGCTGTCGTATTGATACCCTAAATGAGAAAGACAAATGACCAGGTCACAGTTCTCTTCATGCTTTAAAGCATGACTCATATCCGTGGCCCTTTCAACAGGATCCAGATATCTTGTTTCTTTATAAAGTGTATCGTTAACCAAACCTTTTAATTCGATTCCAATGCCAAACACTCCAATTCTAACTCCGTTTTTAGTAAAAACCTTATAAGGTTTGGTGTGGCCATCCATAATGGTATTGCTGAAATCGTAATTAGAAATCAAAAAATCGAAATCGGCATGAGGAAGTTGCGCATACAGGCCATCGATGCCATTATCAAAATCGTGATTCCCTAAAGTTGAAGCATCATACTTGAGCTTGCTCATTAATTTAAATTCCAACTCTCCACCATAAAAATTAAAATAAGGAGTACCCTGAAAAATATCTCCCGCATCCAGTAAAAGTGTATTGGGATTTTCTTTTCTGATCTTTTCAATAAGTACTGCTCTTTTAGCCACCCCACCCATATTTGGATTTTTGTAATGGTCTGGGCCAAAAGCTTCAATATGGCTGTGCACATCGTTAGTATGCAAGATGGTAATATGTTTTGGAGCTTCAGAAAAACCAAGGGAAGATAATCCGCCTAATCCTACAAATGCTGAGGCTGCCGAGCTTTGCTGAATAAAGTTTCTTCTTTTCATTCGAATAAATTCAGGTTAAGAATTTGTTTTTTAATCTTTTAAAGGAGCTGTAAAGAAACCGACTGGCGTTGTTCCTTTGGTACATATTCATTCCCTTTTTAAATCCCTCCATAGGAGGTACCGCTATTCTTTAATAAATCTATCGTCTTGTTGCGACTTTATAGTATCGGTTTTTTGGAAATAATCGATAATCGCATTCCTAAGTTTATAATCGATATCATATAAATTTACCGGGTTGTTAAAAAAGTTCATGCTATCACCACCCTGTTGTAAATAGTCTGATGTGGCTACAAAATAATTTTGGTCGGGCTGTATCGGTTTACCTTTGATCCTGGCACTAATCACTTTAAAACTTTTATCCATTTTTATCTGGATGCCACTTACAGGATGTGCCGATTTACTTTTTTCAAGGTAGTGAAGTAATTGTGCTACTTTCGCTCCGCTTAATTCAGCAATGACGATTTGATTTTCAAAAGGCATCATATTATAGGCATCGCGAGTGGTCACCGGTCCTTTGTTTAATTCAGATCGTATTCCGCCGTAATTCAGTAACACAAAGTCGATATTGTTTCCGGTCCGGCTTTTAAACACCGGATTCGCCTGTTCCATCACGATATCAGCCATTAAATTACCAATTCCGGTATTCATGCCTTTTTCACCTTTGCTTAAAACATGCGGATTATACGCTAAAGTACTATCCAGTGTTTTATTTAGGTGTTCCTTAAAAGGAGCAATAAACTCTTCAATTTCTGGATCCCCGTTAATGGTACTATCGATCGCTATTTCTTTTCCTTCAACAGTTTTTCGGGAAACTTCAGTATCCAATTTGCAGGAAATAAGACTTAAAAAGCAAAATAGGAGAGGGAGCTGTTGAATCAGGTTTTTCATAATACATAAATTGCAGTGCAAAGGTACGCAGATAAAAAAAGTAGGCTTAATTTCTTCGGAATAAATTGAGGTCGAATTCAATATTGTGTAATTATTGTAACAAAAAAAACAAACCTGTTAAATATGAAAACTCAGCTTAAGATTGGTGGCTTGGAGCTAGTAAATTTCTATGTGAAATTATTTACATTTGCTGGCCAATATCACCACAGTGTTTAAGAATTTTAAATATTTATTAGCTGAAAAAAAGCTTTTGAAACAGAATTCGGAAGTTTCAGTTGAAAAAAATGAGAAATTCATTACGAAAGTGGGGTTGGTAACCACCGCTGAAGCTTTTGAAACCGTCAAACCGCTTTTAAAACTTCAGCAAGAGTTAAAAATTGCGAAAGGCGATTTTAAAGTTCTTGTTTGTACTGCAAAACCAGCTGCTGTGGAAGATGAACGAGCGATTTTTTTCGCACCTTCAGAAATAAAAGCAGGTGGAAACATCGAAAATGAAGCTGTTCAGGATTTTTTTAAATTGAAATTCAATGTGTTTATCGCTTTTTCCGGAAACGAAAACCGACTAAAAAACCTGGTCTTTAAATGTGCAAAATCAGTTATAAAGATCGATCATAAAAGAGAAAGTCAAGAAGCCGACCTTATGATCGAAACAGCAGATGTACATGCATACCAACAGGAAATCCTGAAATACTTAAAAAAACTAAAACAAATACGATAAATGAGCGCGTTTGTAGGCACGGGAGTAGCTTTGGTGACTCCATTTAAAGATGATTTAAGCATAGATTTTGAAGCTTTAGAACGATTGGTAGAAGATCAAATCGTTAATGGCATTGATTATCTTGTGGTTTTAGGAACTACAGGAGAATATTCTACGCTTAATAAGCAGGAGAAAGAGCAGGTGATCGATTGTATCGTAAAGGCTAATAATAATCGTCTTCCTTTGGTCTTAGGGATTGGAGGGAATAATACCATGGCAGTAGTAGAGCAGGTGAAAACTACAGATCTTTCCGCTTTTAAAGCCGTATTATCGGTTTCTCCATATTACAATAAACCCTCTCAGGAAGGGATTTTTCAGCATTTTAAATTAGTAGCTCAGGCTTCACCGCTTCCTATTATTTTGTACAATGTTCCCGGAAGAACAAGTTCTAATATTTTACCGGAGACGATAGCCAGGATTGCCAGGGAATGTGGTAACGTAATTGGCGTAAAAGAAGCTGCAGGAGATATCGTGCAGGCCATGAAATTAATGAGCTTGGTGCCTAAAGATTTTAAGGTGATTTCTGGCGACGATATGATTACCTTACCAATGACCCTCGCCGGTGGGGCTGGTGTGATCTCTGTAATTGGGCAGGGCTTCCCCGCAGCATTCTCGCAAATGGTGAAACTGGGATTAGAAGGAAAGGCTAAAGAAGCCTATCAATTTCATTATAAAATAGCACCTTCAATCGATTTAATTTTTGCCGAAGGAAATCCGGTAGGGATCAAATCCTTATTGGAGAAAAAAGGAATCTGTTCTAAGAACGTAAGACTTCCCTTAGTGAATGCCTCAGAAGTATTACAGGCGAAGATCGGCGATTTTGTAAATGATTTTCATGCTGAGGTAGTGTAACTAAAACTTTATAAATTAAAATTTTGATTAGGATAAGCTGCTTACGAGCAGCTTTTTTACGTTTTACAGAGATAAAATTTTTTCCGAAGAAAAATAAACCTCGCTTAGGTATAATAAATAAAGGCTTTTACTGTTATTGTTGTACAAGCGGAAAGTTTTTTTTATAATTCCAAAAACTGTACTTTTGCAAGATGTTTTTACAAATGATGAAAAAAGGATTACTTCTATTAGGTTTACTTTTTGTACTTCAGTCCTGTGGTGACTACCAAAAGGTGTTAAAAAGCGACAACGCGGGTGACAAATACACCTTTGCGGAAAATCTGTATAACGAAGCTAAAGCTGAAGATAGTAAACGAAAATATAGAAAGGCGATTCGTCTCTTCGAACAAATTTTACCGCAGTATCGCGGCAAGCCCCAGGGAGAAAAGCTAAGTTATCTTTTTGCAGATTCGTATTACCAGGTAGGAGATTATTATTTATCTAGTTTTGAGTTTGAGCGCTTTGTGCAATCATACCCTAATAGTGATAAAGTAGAGGAAGCCTCTTTTAAATCGGCTAAAAGCTATTACGAAGAATCACCTCGTTTCGATTTAGATCAAACAGATACTAATAAAGCGATCGAAGCCTTACAAAGTTATCTTAACCGCTATCCTGAGGGAGAGTATGCCGAGGAAGCCAACTTAATGGCGACAGAATTACGATTAAAATTAGAGAAAAAAGCATTTGAGATTGCAAAGCAATATTGGAGAATTGGGGGGAATTATCGTGAAGGAAACTTTACCGCAGCAATTACCTCTTTCAACAATTTTATAGCAGATTATCCGGGAACACCTTATCGTGAGGAAGCGTTTTACCTAAGATTTGATGCAGCTTATTCTTATGCGATAAACAGTTATAGAAATTTAATGCAGGAACGTTTACAGGCGGCCCTTGAATACTACCAGGCGTACAAGAAAAGTTACCCTGAAGGAGAGTATATGGCTAATGTAGACGAATCCTACCAGGATATACAAGCAAGGTTGAAAACTTTTAATTAGTTTAAGGAAAATGGATATTAAAAAAACGGAAGCAGCGGTTAACACCACTACGCTCGACAAGAACCAGATTGATGCGCCTACCGATAATATTTACGAGGCAATTTCGATTATCGCTAAAAGAGCTAACCAGATCAATACTGAGATCAAGAAGGAGCTACTTGAAAAACTGGATGAGTTTGCAACTTACAACGATAGTTTAGATGAGATTTTTGAAAACAAAGAACAGATCGAAGTTTCCAAGTTTTACGAAAGATTACCTAAACCACATGCGTTAGCAGTAGAAGAGTGGTTAAACGATAAGATCTATTATCGTAACACCAAAGAATCTGAGGAGACCATCTAAGCGTTTTATAAGCGATTTAATAGATTCTAAAGAATATGTCTGTACTACGGGGTAAAAAAATACTTTTGGGTATTACTGGCGGTATTGCCGCCTATAAAACCGCCTCGTTAGTTCGACTTTTCATTAAGGCCGGCGCCCAAGTCCGTGTGGTGATGACGCCGGCTGCAAAAGATTTTATCACTCCCCTTACCCTTTCTACATTATCCAAAAACGAAGTCTATTCTTCTTTTACCGAGGAGGAAGGCGAATTATGGAACAATCATGTAGAACTGGGTTTATGGGCAGATATTATGCTTATAGCCCCGGCTACGGCCAATACACTTTCTAAAATGGCGGCCGGTAATAGCGATAACTTTTTGCTGGCTACTTATGTTTCAGCTAAATGTCCGGTTTATTTTGCTCCGGCAATGGATCTGGACATGTATAAGCATCCCTCCACAAAAAATAACTTTGAAACTTTAAAAAGCTTCGGAAATTTTATGATTCCCGCGGGCACCGGAGAACTTGCCAGTGGCTTAAGCGGGGAAGGAAGAATGGCCGAGCCAGAAGAAATTTTTCAGTTTTTAGAAGATCATCTGTCTGCGTTTTTACCGCTAAAAGGAAAACAGATAATGATCACTGCAGGACCTACCTATGAGGCGATAGACCCCGTGCGTTTTATCGGTAATCACAGTAGTGGTAAAATGGGCTATGAGATTGCCCGGGCGGCAGCCAACTTAGGTGCTAAGGTCATTTTAATTTCTGGTCCCACGCATTTGCAGATTTCTGAAGATCATATCCATCTTATCAAGGTGGTAAGTGCTCAGGAGATGTACGATGCTACCATGGCTCATTTTGAAAAAGCAGATGTGGTAATCGCTGCAGCAGCGGTAGCCGATTATAAACCTGAAACCATAGCCGATCAAAAAATTAAAAAAGCCGACGAGACTTTAACAATCCGCCTAACCAAAACTCAGGATATTTTGCGTTCTTTAGGGGAGCGCAAGCGGCAGCAAAAATTGATTGGTTTTGCATTAGAGACCAATAATGAACTGGAAAATGCCAGGGCGAAGCTCCAAAAAAAGAATCTTGATTTTGTAGTGCTCAATTCTCTTCAGGATAAAGGAGCCGGATTTCAAAACGATACCAACAAAGTAAGTTTTGTTTTTCAGGATGAAGTGAAATCTTTTGGCTTAAAACCAAAATCAGAAGTAGCTGTTGATATCCTAAACGAAATAATTAATCTGTTTGATGAATAGAATAATCGTTATAGTAGTGCTTCTTTTTTGCTTTCATACGAAAGCACAGGAGCTTAATTGCGATGTACAGATTAATGCCGAGCAAACCGGACAGACCAATCTTAGCGTTTTTAAAACTTTAAAAAACTCGCTTCAGGAATTTATTAACAGTAATAGCTGGACGGGTAGGGAATTGCCGCCAGAGCAGCGTATTAATTGTAGTATGTTTATTACGGTAAGCGCCCTGGATGGTGAAAATTTTGCTGCCACCATTCAGGTGCAATCTTCGCGGCCCGTATTTGGATCTGATATGGTCACACCGGTTTTTAACTATAATGACGAGGATTTTAATTTCTCGTACCGCGAATATCAACCCTTAAATTATAATCAGAATTCGTACAGTTCTAACCTGGTTTCGGTAGTTAGTTTTTATGTATATACTATCTTAGGACTGGACGCCGATTCCTTTCAGCAAAACGGGGGAACGCCTTTTTTTGAAGAAGCCAAACAAATTGTAACGGTAGCCCAGCAAAGTAACAGTGCGGGATGGCAGCCCAGTGGTAATACAAGATCAAGGTTTAGGCTTAATGCCGATTTACTTTCTAACTCCTTCCAGGGATACCGTGATGCGTTGTATACCTATCATCGCAAAGGCCTGGATGTGATGCATGATAATGTTTCAGACGGAAAACAAGCGATAGCAGTAGCACTTGAAAAATTGCGGGAAATGAATTCGGTTAGAAGGAATTCACTGTTATTACGGGTATTTTTTGATGCTAAATCCGATGAAATTATCGATGTTTTTACCGGTGGTCCCGATGTTGGTACACGTGGCCTTACTCAAAAACTGAATAGTATGGCGCCTGGTTACGCACGCAAGTGGCGACAAATCCAGTAATTATAATTCTTTTTTCAGGTAGTTGATTTGCGCCAAATTCTCCCTTATATTTAGCCTTAAATTCTAAGAAAAATTGCTTACATCTTTATCTATTAAAAATTACGCGTTGATCGAAGATATCAACATGAGTTTAAAGCCTGGGTTCACCATTATTACCGGAGAAACCGGGGCAGGTAAATCTATTATGCTTGGTGCCTTAGGTTTGCTTTTGGGAAATCGAGCCGATTATAGTTCGATTAAAAATCCGGATAAAAAATGTGTGATAGAAGGTGTTTTTGATATTTCAAACTATGGTCTTACCAATTTTTTTGAAAAAGAAGATCTGGATTATGAGCCAAAAACCATTATAAGAAGAGAGATTTTAGCTTCGGGAAAATCCCGTGCATTTGTAAATGACACTCCCGTTACCCTGGCTAGTTTAAATAATCTTGGTAATTATTTAATCGATATTCACAGCCAACATGAAACCTTAAGTTTGGGAAATAATGATTATCAGTTTCAGGTAATCGATACCATTGCCGATAATGAGTCGCTGAATTTAGAATATCGTGAAACTTTAAAAGCGCTGAGGAGCTTACAAAAAAGAGAAGAGGTTTTAAAAGAAGAGCAGGCACAGGCAACGAAAGAGTATGACTATAACGTATTTTTGCTGAATGAGCTGAATGAAGCAAAATTGCAACCCGGAATGCTCGAAGACCTGGAGACACGCTATGAAGAGCTTAATAATATTGAAGAACTTACCGAGCAATTAAATTCGGCCATCAATTATATTTCTCAGGAAGAAATTGGCAGTCTAAGTACCTTAAAAGAGGTTCGAAATAATTTATCTAAAATTTCCCGATTTTCCGCTACCTATGAAAGTTTACACGAACGTGTACAAAGTGTGATTATCGAACTGGATGATATTCATACAGAGCTGGAAGCCGCACTGGAAAATACAGAAGCCGATCCTCAGGAGCTTGAAAAGACTAACGACAAGCTTCAGCAAATCTATAATCTTCAGAAAAAGCATAATGTACTGGAAATCGAAGAATTACTTGCTATTGGTGAAGATTTAAGGAAGCAGGTTGCGGTGAGTGAGAATGCAGACGAAGCTTTAGCTGAAATTGCCTCGGCAATAGAAAAACAACGTGAAAAATTACGGACTATCGCTAAAAAACTCCACACCCGGCGTGAAAAGATCATTCCTTCATTCGTCAAAGAAACAGAAGCTATTTTAAGCGGATTGGGAATGCCAAATGCGCGGTTAAAGATTAGTTTAGAACAGGGAGAAAAGTTTTTTGCTAACGGGAACGATACTTTAGGCTGGTATTTAGCGGCTAATAAAGGAGGAAGCTTTAAAGAAATACGTAAAGCAGCCTCTGGAGGTGAATTATCCCGAATTATGTTGGCGG
This sequence comes from Zunongwangia profunda SM-A87, assembly GCF_000023465.1. Classification (NCBI taxonomy): domain Bacteria; kingdom Pseudomonadati; phylum Bacteroidota; class Flavobacteriia; order Flavobacteriales; family Flavobacteriaceae; genus Zunongwangia; species Zunongwangia profunda. Next base: position 3,529,463 of record NC_014041.1, on the reverse strand, counting down.
TAAAAAGTATTTTGGCCGCCCAAAGTAACCTGCCAACGATCATTTTTGATGAGATCGATACGGGTGTTTCGGGTGATATTGCACAAAAAATGGGAGAAATTTTGCAGAAAATGGGGCATAGTATGCAGGTGCTCGCCATTACCCATTTACCGCAAATTGCCGGGAAGGGAACTGCCCACTTTAAGATATTTAAAGAAGATACGGGGGCGGTTACCAGTACAAAAATTAAACAATTAGAGCGGGAAGAACGTATAGACGAATTGGCGATGATGCTTGGTGGAAACACCATTAGCGAGTCGGCCAGGGCACATGCCGTATCCCTGCTCGAGAATTAATAGATTTTAAAAAATATACGGCTGTATTGAATTTTACTATCTTTACCGGCTAAAAAGAATCTAAAAACAAATTTCGACATGTCATATAACCTTTTAAAAGGAAAAAAAGGAATCATTTTCGGGGCATTAGATGAGAATTCTATTGCATGGAAAACCGCTGTGAAAGCGCACGAAGAAGGTGCTGAAATTGTACTTACCAACGCGCCAATCGCCATGAGAATGGGAAGTATTAAAACTTTAGCTGAGCAAATTGGTGCTGAAATTGTTCCTGCAGATGCTACAAAAGTTGAAGATTTAGAAAATCTTGTAGACAAAGCTACAGAAATCCTTGGAGGCAAGATCGATTTTGTACTTCACTCTATCGGAATGTCTGTAAACGTAAGAAAAGGGAAGCACTATACCGATCAAAATTATGACTGGACAGCAAAAGGTTGGGATGTATCTGCGGTTTCTTTCCATAAAACCATGCAGGCACTTTATCAAAAAGATGCCATGAGTGAATGGGGGAGTATTGTAGCACTTTCGTATATGGCAGCGCAACGCGTATTCCCAGATTATAACGATATGGCTGATAATAAGGCGTATTTGGAAAGTATAGCACGTAGTTTTGGTTATTTCTTCGGGAAAGAAAAAAAGGTTCGAGTTAATACCATTTCTCAATCCCCAACACCAACTACTGCCGGGCAGGGGGTAAAAGGTTTTGACGGTTTTATTGCGTATGCAGATAAAATGTCTCCACTGGGTAATGCTACCGCTCAGGATTGTGCCGATTATACCATCACACTGTTCTCTGATCTTACTAAAAAAGTTACCTTACAAAACTTATATCACGACGGAGGGTTCTCTAACGTAGGCGTTAGCCAGGAAGTTATGGAAGCATTTGTTGAGAAAGAAAGCGAAAAATAATTTTTGCTGAACTTAAAAACTGAATTTATCTTCTAAAAAGTATGGCTGGCAGATCGTTAAGCTTAACTTAATTTAGGGTAAATTCAGTTTTTCTTTTTTAAATTCACTTCTAAATAGCGATAGCAAAGCTGTTATTCTTCTTAAAATGAATAGAGCATATTCCTTTATTGTTCCTGTTTATAATCGTCCTGAAGAGACCCGGGAACTGCTACAAAGTATGGTAGCTTTAAAATTTAGCCGAAAATTTGAGGTGGTGATTATAGAAGATGGTTCTAGCCGCACTTCAGAAGATGTAGTAAAAGAATTTAGTGAGCAATTACAAATAAGTTATTATTTTAAAGATAATTCGGGTCCCGGTAAATCCCGTAATTATGGGATGCAAAGGGCTAAAGGAAATTATTTTTTAATTTTAGACAGTGATGTGATTCTACCGGCAGATTATTTGCAACAGGTAGATAAGTCTTTAGATAACGAATATTGCGATTGTTTTGGCGGCCCCGATGGTGCACATAAAACCTTTAGCGATATTCAAAAGGCTATCGATTTTAGCATGACCTCATTTTTAACTACCGGAGGAATTCGTGGGGGTAAAAATGCGGTAAGTAAATTTCAGCCCAGAAGTTTTAATATGGGACTTTCTAAAGAAGCTTTTGAAGCAACGGGAGGATTTGGAAATATCCATCCTGGTGAAGACCCGGATCTTTCCTTACGTTTGGAAAAGCTAAATTTTAAAACATGTTTAATTTCTAAAGCGATCGTATTTCATAAAAGAAGGATCGATTGGGAGAAATTTTATGATCAGGTACATAAATTTGGGCTTACACGGCCAATTTTAAACAAGTGGCATAAAGGAAGTGGAAAGATTACGTATTGGTTTCCCTCGCTTTTTATAATAGCTTTTGTAATTTCGGTTCTCGCTATTCGTATAGGGATCTGGTGGATGCTGGGATTATTTATAGTATACTTTCTAGTCTTGTTTTTATTGGCGGTAGTTAAAACAAAAAGTGCCAGGATTGGTTTTTTGGCGATAATAGCCACCCTTATTCAATTTTTTGGGTATGGATATGGTTTTCTAAAATCCTCTTGGACAATGTTAATTTTAAAAGCAAATCCGGAAGAAGCTTATCCGGGATTATTTTTTAAGGATGCGTAGTTACGGTAACATAGGTGGAAAAAAAATTAAAAAGGCTAACGTACAGGTGTTTGGTTTTTTCTTAATATTTTCTGCTATTCTTTGGGTATTGGTACAACTTTCTAAAGAATATAATCGTACAGTGGAAATTCCGCTTACATATATTAATACGCCTATGGATAAAACCTTGCAGGATGCCCCTAAAACACTGCGTTTTAATTTAGATGCCAAAGGCTTTTTACTGATCTGGAAATACGAGTTCTTTAAACCTGTACTAACGATCGATTTAAAAAACACCACAGACAACGGGGCACAACTGGTGTACAATATTAGGGATCATCGAAGTTCGATCGAAAATCAATTGAATATCGATTTTGAAGATACCAATTTTTTAAAAGATGATATAGTGATCGATTTTCAGCCACGTAAAGAAAAAAGAGTACTTGTAATCCCAAAGACAAAACTTAACTATGATGTAGGTTTTTCAGCGGTAAACAGGGTGCAGTTATCACCGGATAGTATTACCGTTAGCGGAGCCAAAAACATAATAGATACACTAAGCAGTGTGTCTACAAACCTGATAAGCCTTAGCAATATAAGTAAAGATATTTCTGGTACTATAGCAATTGATACCACTAATCTGGGCATGCTTAATTTTTACAGAAACACCGTAAATTATACCCAGAAAGTAGCAAAGTTCACAGAAGGGAATGTTGAAATACCCGTGGAAGTAATCAATGTACCGCGTGGCACAAACCTTACTATTTTTCCAAAAAAAGTAATGATATATTATCAGGTAAACCTTAAGAACTATGAGTTTGTAAAAGCTGATCAATTTAAAGTGGTTTGTGATTTTGATGAAATTCAGGATGGCGTGGACTATATGCTCGCACAAATTAGCGAACAACCCCGTTTTGTGAATAACGTTCGTTTAAATGAACGTAAAATACAATTTATCATTAAACGATAATCCAAAAATGATTAGAGTAGGCCTTACCGGAGGAATAGGAAGTGGAAAGACGACTATTTCTAAAATGTTTAGAGAATTGGAAGTGCCTGTTTATATCGCAGACGATGCAGGGAAGGAGTTGATGGATACTTCAGCTGAAATCCGCCATCAAATCATTCGCTTATTAGGCGAGGAATCTTATCAGGATAACCTCCCCAATCGTTCTTTTATCGCTTCAAAAGTTTTTCAGGATAAAAAATTACTTGAGGAACTAAATGGCATCATTCATCCAGCCGTGGCCCGGCATTATGAGCAATGGCTTGCTAAGCAATCTGCAGTTTATATTATTTATGAGGCCGCTATTTTATTTGAAAAAGGATCCCATAAAAACTTTGACTATACCATTTTGGTTACTGCGCCAAAAGAAACCCGGATTCAACGGGTGTTAAAACGCGATCATACCTCTCGCGAGCAAATCGAGGCTCGAATGAATAATCAGTGGGGTGACGACAAGAAAAAACACCTGGCCGATTTTATAATAAAAAATAAAGAAATCGAGGATTCCAGGCAACAAGTTATATATATAAACGAGATTATCTTAAAGTCGGCTAAAAATTCTTCATATCTCTGTTAACATTTGGTTAAACCGGAGAGGCTCTAAATGTTAAAATATTACTTTTGGGAGCATGAATAGGAAGTTGTTTGTACTACTCGTTGTCTTAATGAGTTTGTCCCTTATTGGTATTATTTTCGTACAGGGCTACTGGATTAAAAGTACAGTTCAGGACAGGGAGGAGCAGTTTTCATACAACGCAAAACAGGTTTTAATTGAGGTTTCTGAACAAATTCAGAGTAGTGAGTTTGAGCGTTATATTTTTGAATATGAAGCTCAGTTGCGAAATTCAGAACAAAAGATTGATCGAATAACCCTTACCGAGTATTTGATTGCTACGAGGGATGAATTTAAGAATGAAGACGTTTTTAATTTCGGAACGATACAGGAAGCAGATTATAAAATATCTTCAGACTTTCTTGGTGCCGAAAAACAAAACGATAGCATTCAGATAAAAAAACTTATTAACCGTAAGGTTACCCAAATAGTAAAGGATAAAGGAGAAGATTCTGGTGCTGTGAAATCTGCTTCAGATGTCATGAAAAGGGTGATGCGTTTAGAGGACTATGAAAAGGAAATTTTACGTGATGTGATTTCTGAAGCTGCTGCTAGACAACCATTAAGAAAACGAGTTTCAGAAAAGACGATAGAAAACCTGCTAACAAGGGGCTTAGCAAGTCGTCACCTTAATACTAAATTTGAGTACGCTGTATATAGCAATTCTATAGAAACCGGGGTGCATTCAGAGAATTTTGATGTTTCCCATCCTGCAACTTACGGGGTTCCGCTTTTTGTGGATAGAGAAGGGAATAGTAGCTATCAGCTACTCGTAAATTTTAATGGAAAAAAAGGGGTGGTATTATCCTCGGTAACCTTAATGGCCGTGTTATCGATCGTTTTTACATTAATCATCGTTATTGCCTATTCCAGTGCTTTATCACAGCTAATTAGACAACGGCAGATATCCCAGATAAAGACTGATTTTATCAATAACATGACGCATGAGTTTAAAACTCCTATCGCTACGATAAATCTGGCATTAGATGCAATAAAGAATCCTAAGATAATTTCAGACCAAACCAAAGTTTTTAGGTATCTGCAAATGATTAGGGATGAGAATAAAAGGATGCATGCCCAGGTAGAAAATGTTTTAAGGATCTCAAAATTAGAGAAAAATGAGCTCGATTTAAATAAAGAGCGCCTGCAGTTGCATGATATTATTTTGGATGCCATAACTCATGTAGAGTTGATTGTTGAAGATCGCGGAGGGTATATTCAAACTCATTTTGGAGCTTTAAAATCTTCAATTTTGGCGAATCAGGATCATTTTACTAATGTTATAGTGAATATTTTAGATAACGCCATAAAATATAGTGAAGAAGAACCAAGTATCGATATCTATACAGAAAATGTTAAGCATTACATTATCGTAAAGATCAGGGATCAGGGGGCAGGAATGACCAGAGGCGTTCAGAAAAAAATATTTGAAAAATTTTATAGAGAACATACCGGTGATATTCATAATGTGAAAGGTCATGGTTTAGGACTGGCTTATGTAAAGCAAATTCTGGACGATCATCACGGGCAGATTACCGTAAATAGTGAAAAAGGAAAAGGAAGCACATTTATAATTAAATTACCACTAATATCTTAATATATGGAAACTGAAAACAAGAAAATTTTACTAGTAGAGGACGATCCGAATTTTGGAACGGTACTTAAAGATTACCTTGCAATGAATGAATACGAGGTAACCCACGCTAAAAACGGAATGGAAGGATTCGAAAAATTTAAAAAAGATGATTACGATCTTTGTATTCTTGATGTGATGATGCCGTACAAAGACGGATTTACCCTTGCGAAAGAAATTCGCGAAAAAAACGAAGAAATTCCAATTATCTTCTTAACGGCCAAAGCTATGAAAGAAGATGTATTAAAAGGCTACAAAGTAGGGGCAGACGATTACCTGAATAAGCCTTTTGATAGCGAAGTTTTGCTTATGAAAATTAAGGCTATTATGCAGCGCAAAGCTACTGATAGTGTAGCCGATAGTAAGCAATTTGAGTTTGAAATTGGTAATTTCCATCTGAATTCTAAACTTAGATTTTTAACTTTTGGAGACGAGGAGCCTCAAAAATTATCTCCTAAAGAAAACGAATTGTTGCGTTTACTAGCCTTACATGAAAATGATCTAATGCCTAGAGAATTGGCCTTAACCAAAATCTGGAGAGATGATAACTACTTTACTTCCAGAAGTATGGACGTGTATATCGCCAAGTTACGTAAATACCTTAAAAAGGATGAAAACGTAGAGATTTTAAACATTCATGGGGAAGGATTTAGACTTGTTGTAAAAAACAAAGAAGAGGAAAAAGCATAATCAATCAAAAACGAAAAATAACAATTTCAGTTTCAAAGGAAGGAATATTCTGTTCTAATAGAGCAGGATATTCCATTACCTTTACTGAAAAGTATAGAAGTTCTGCTACTTATTTAAAGCATTTATTTCTTCGGAAAGAAACATCATAATCTGTTCTGGTTTGGTGGTATAGTCAAACCAATGGATATTATTATTTTTTCTGAACCAGGTTAATTGCCTTTTTGCGAATCGGCGTGTGTTTTTTTTGATCTCTGAGATGGCGAACTCCAGTTCGATTTCTTGATCAAAATATCTGAAAAGTTCCTTATACCCTACAGTGTTCATAGCGTTTAGCTGTCTTTTAGGATAAAGCTGTTTAGCTTCAGCTAATAATCCTTCCTGCATCATTAGATCTACTCTTAGATTGATGCGGTCATAGATCTTCTGGCGATCTGCCGTAAGACCAATTTCTATGATATCGAAATTGCGCTGTTGCTTTTTCTTATTTAGAAAAGACGAAAACTTTTTACCTGTTCCTATACAAATTTCTAGTGCCCTAATTACCCGGTGGGGGTTTTCCATATCAGCTTTTTCGTAATATTCAGGATCTAATTTTTTTAATTGTTCCTGTAAGCTTTGCAAACCGTTTTGTGCCAGGGATTCATTTAGGTGTTCCCTTATTTGCGGATCGATTTCAGGAAAATCGTCCAAACCTTCAAGAATACTTTTTACATACATTCCACTACCGCCTACCATCACCACTATCTCATGTTTTTTAAAGAGCTCACTGATTTTTGCTGTAGCTTCTTTTTCGAAATCGCCTACCGAGTATTGATCTTCTATAGAGATATGCTGAATAAAATGATGTTTTGCCGCCGCTAGTTCTTCAGGGGAAGGAACAGCAGTGCCAATGCTCATTTCCTTAAAAAACTGCCGTGAATCTGCAGAAATTATTTCGGTATTAAAATAATTGGCAATATGGACTCCCAGTGCTGTTTTACCAATTGCAGTAGGCCCTACAACACTTATTAATACGTTGTTATTCATTTAGTTTATTTCCGCAGTTATGGCAAAATTCGGCTTTAGATAAATGTTTTCCTTCATTACAATGAGGGCAAACCTGGGTGTTATCTGCGATACTTTTGTCTGTAGCCCTGCTGTATTCTGCACCTACAATTCCCGTAGGTACGGCGATGATTCCGTATCCAACAATCATAAGCAACGAAGCTAATAACCGGCCAAGTGGTGTAATGGGGGCAATATCGCCAAAGCCTACCGTGGTGAGCGTTACAATACACCAGTAGATGCTTATAGGAATATTATCAAAACCGCCACCTTTTCCTTCAATAAGGTGCATAAGGGTACCGGTGATAATACAGATAATAAAAACAGCAAATAAGAAAACAAGAATTTTTGCTTTACTATTTTTTAGGGCAATAACCAGTTTATTAGATTCCCCAACATAGCGTGTTATTTTTAGGACTCTAAATACCCGGAGTAGCCGTAGCGCCCTTATTGCAAAAAATAGATTTTTGCCACCGATAAAAAAACCAAGATAACTAGGTAGGGTAGAAAGTAAATCAACGATCCCGTAAAAACTAAAAATATAACTTTTAGGCCTTTTGATGACCAGAATTCTGGCAATGTACTCTATTGTAAAAAAGATAGTAATACACCATTCTGCAATAAAAAACTCCCAGTAATATTCGGCATGAATATGGGTGATACTTTCTAACATCACCAGTACAACACTAAAAACAATAAGAACCAGAAGGACAATATCAAATAGTTTTCCCATAGGAGTATCGGCTTCGTAAATAATCTCGTAAAGCCGCTTTTTCCATGCAGGTCTGTCATCTGTTATTTTCAAGACTTATTAATTTTCTGCTAAGGTATCTTTTTTTTCTTTTAGAACAATTACAGACTGTTTTTGGATCTTGACAAGCTGATCTATAAATTCTTTTAGGTAAGGATAATAACCGGAAGCATACATCGCTTCAGAAAAAATAACATGTAGTCGAATATATAGATGATGGTCATCTGCCTGTTGCGCGATAAACTGAATTTTACCGGAAGCATTTGGTAACCCAATAATCTGTTGTTCAGGAATTTCTACTATTTCGTAATTATCCGGAGTTTTGACCAGAATATTAGCACTGTATACGTCTTTGTATCCAAAATCGATAGGATATTTTCTTTCTTCCAGTTTAAAGGGGTTCTCTTTCCAGAACAAAAATGTAAAAGGATTTAGGTAGATCCTGTCATTAATTTTTTGAGAAATATTTTTTATCTCATAATTGACCAAAAGCTCTTTATCCATATTCTTTTCGTTCTGGTAATCCAGATGGATAAGCTCGTAGGAATCACGAATGTTATTAAGAGCCTGTAAAATGGCTTCATCTTCAGATGATTTCTCGATTTTTCTACGCGCATTAGAGGCGTGATATCCGCCAAAAATCTGCTGGGATTTTAAAGTAGACGTGCCATCTTCGTGTACTATAAGACTATCGCGATAAGTTATTTTCGATAAACCATCTGGAATAATATCGATCCAGCTGCTTTCATTATCAAAATCCAGCTTTCTCCCATATTGATTTAAAGCCCTAAAGGGAAGTTGCCCAAACTCAACAAATTCGTCTGTAGCATCTAACATATACTCTTTACCATCAACTTCTAATAACACAAACAGATAATTAAAATCTGAAAGTACCGGAACTATTTTCTTTGGAAATCCACGATTACGGGTCGCACTAATAATAGGAAAAACCTGATAGCCTTCATTAATATAAAAGTTATGGAGCAGTACATTCACAGACGAAACATTACCGGTATGATCTTTTAAAAGATCCTTAAGATTCATTTTATCAAAAATTCCGTATTCTCCATTCCATTTATAATGATCTCTAACGAAATTATAGATATCCTTCGCCTTTTCTAGATTATTATCTTTACCTGCAATTTCAGCGGGTAATAATTCTTTTACGAGTCGGTCTTTTTTTAATTGCCTTCCAATGCCTTTATCCGTTCTAAACTCTCGATCTACGTCTTTCCATTCCTTAGTATATTTGCGTACCGTACCATTGAGCATGGTAATTTGTTTTAACTCATATGTTATTCTGGAAATGTAATTATATTTAGAGGTAAGGTAGTCTTCTTCTATAAATGCAGGGACTTGTTTCATAGCGTAAACAGTGGTAATACAATCACCAGCGTTTTGTGATTGGCCACCATAAAAACAGTTTTTCTTAATATCTGCATCGTTTTGATCTAATTCCAGTTCTCCCATCTTTACGATGTTATACTCATAATTAGCCGGGATCTCAGTTTCGTAACGGCTATACACTTTAGGAATATCTTCCTGAAACCACCAGGTATGAAAATTAAAAAGATAGGGTGTTTCCAGCCTATAGGAATACACCAAAACGGCACCGGGTTGTAAATCTGGAAAGGTAAATTTTATATAGTCATACTTTTCGTCTTCTTCTTTAAAGATTTTACTTTCAGATAGTGTTTTGTATCGAATGGTAGATCCTTCCAAATAATACGTGGTAGCTTTAAGGTCATGAATTCTTTCTGTACCGTTGCTTCCTTTATAAAGCGGGATGGTAATATTTGCCTCGTTATACCCTTCTTTGTTTAAAATCTTAATTTTAGCCTCGTAATTCGTGAAAAGGTGGTACTCCCGGCCATCTTCGATCTCACTAAAACCACTTTCATATATATAAAAAGCGTTAGCCGTGGTGTCTGGTAAATACGTATTGGCGTAAAGTTCATCTTTAGTCACCCTGGTATTTGACACATTAAAGTTTTGTTGATTGAATGACTCATCTTTCTCCTGAGCGAAAATGCTGCTACTTAAAATAAGTAATAATAGCGGTAGTAAAAATTTATTCATTTGATGAAAATTGAATGATTTTAAGCTTCTTATTTTTTCTTAAGTAGCTTTGAATGATATGTTGGGCATCTCTATCATTCGTCATGGGGGTGATGATAGATCTTATAATGTCTAACTTATTGATTTGATGATTTAGATTATAATATCCCACTCCTTTAAATTTACCAGCTTCAATGAGCAATGCACTTTTTTCATCTACATCACGACCGCGATCTATCACCAGCATATTTTGATTGATGTACGAATATTTTTCAATTAACTGCATTACTCTTGCATTATAATCCTCAGTACTTTCATGGCCTATACAAGCGCCATGACAACTTTTTATCGTATAATTAAAACAACTACCTGAGCCGATATGTTCACCTGAAATTCTTGCGCAAAGCTCGTATTCTTCGATCCACCGGGCTAAGCTGCTTTTCGCCGAGCGTAAACTACTAAAGGTTGTGATACAGTTTTTTGTCGCTCGTGCTTTACTAATTTTAAGGTTAATATAGCCGTCTTTATCGGTATAATGATAAAGACCATGAGTAAATATATGCTTTTTTAGCGCCCTGTTATATTTGGGCTTATTATTTTTTATTTCCTGATTTTCCCGCAGCAGGGCGATAAGTTCGTTTCCGGTAGATTCGTAGGAAACCGAAGCAACTTCTTTTTGCATTTCCCGGGCCCTGGCGTGATCGTTGGTAAAATGCTGATTGATTCGTTTTTTAATATTCTTGCTTTTACCAATATAAATAATCTCTCCATCCTCATCATGTAAATAGTAAATACCGGTAATTGCCGGTAGATCATCCAGGATATACACTAATTTACTATCTAATTGTCTTTTGGGTTCCTGCCTAACGTTATCCTTTAAAATGTCTTTTTTGGTATCTTTTGCCAACAGCATTTTAAAAAGCTTAACCGTGGCTTGTGCATCCCCATTGGCCCGATGGCGATCACTTAACGGAATTCCCAAAGCTCTTACCAGTTTACCTAAACTGTAAGATGGCATATCAGGGATTAATTTTTTAGAAAGTTCTACCGTACACAATGATTTTCGTTGAAATTCAAAACCAAGACGTTTAAATTCGGTTCTTAAAATACGGTAATCAAATTTAGCATTATGGGCAACGATAATACAATCTGTTGTAATCTCTACAATGCGTTTGGCGACCTCGTAAAATTTGGGGGCGTTGCGCAGCATTTCGTTGTTAATCCCGGTAAGGCCAACCACAAAGGGTTGTATAGGACGTTCTGGGTTAATAAGGCTTATAAACTGATCTACGACTTTCTCTCCGTCAAATTTATAGATAGCAATTTCGGTAATTCCTTCCTCATTATACTTTCCGCCAGTAGTTTCTATGTCTAAAATTGCGTACAAAAATTGTCCTCTGTTTAATTGTAATTACGAGCTCCAAAAATCGAGCTTCCGATTCTTACCATGGTGCTTCCGTGCTTTACGGCAATTTTATAATCACCGCTCATTCCCATAGATAGCTCTTTAATTGCCGGATATTTTACCCTGAAATCTTTAAAAACCGAATGCAGGTAATCAAATTCTTCAGCAACTTTTTCATCATTATCGGTATGGGTAGCCATCCCCATTAATCCCACTACTGCTACATTTTCAAAAGTCTTATAGGTCTCTGATTGTAAAATCTCTTCAGCCTCGCCGGCAGAAATCCCAAACTTGGAATCTTCTTCAGCTATTTTTATTTGTAGCAGGCATCTAATTACCCGATCGTGTTTTTTAGCCTGTTTATTTATTTCTTTTAAGAGCTTTAAGCTGTCTACTGCATGAATCAGGCCAACATAAGGTGCCATGTATTTTACCTTATTTCGCTGAACATGCCCCACCATATGCCATTCGATATCCTTAGGTAAAGCTTCCCATTTATCAGTCATTTCCTGGATCTTATTTTCTCCGAAAATGCGCTGTCCTACTTCGTAAGCTTCCATAAGATCCTCATTTGGCTTGGTTTTGCTTATCGCCACAAGATCTACGGTATCAGGAAGTTGATCCCTGTATTTTTTGATGTTTTCAGCAATATTCATTCTGCATTATTTCTTTTTAAGTAGCGTATCCTTTAACCACTGCAAGATAATAATTAATAGAATTAAATAAAGTTTTAGTGCTTAAAACTCGTAAATGGTAAGTCCGCTTCTTAATTTAGGTTCAATATAGGTGCTTTTTGGGGGCATGGTTAGGCCTTCGTCTGCAATTTGTTTTATTTCTGAAATGCTTACCGGCATCATTCCAAATCCTACGGCAAACTCGCCGCTATCTACCAGTTTTTTCATTTCCAGAATATCTTTTTTTCCAGGGATGTAACTAATGCGCTTGTCTTTACGTAAATCTTTAATACCTAAAATTGGTGCTAAAATACGTTCATATAAAATCTGGCTATCCAATCGGCTAAGCGTATTGGTAAAATGCATACTTGTTTTTCGTAAAAACAGCGAATAAAATTCACCGTCCAAATACATTTTAAACTGGTGTTTCTGTTCTGGCGTATAAGCATCCAGCTTTCGATTTTCGATCCTAAAGTGTTCATCGAGCCTGATTAAAAAATCTTCCTTCGAAAATCCGTTAAGATCGGTGATTAAACGGCGAAATTGATAGATTTTTAAATGCTCTTCAGGAATAAAATAGCTTAGAAAATGATTGTAGGACTCTTTTCCGGTATGATTTTCATTATTTTCAGCCGATTCTTTAGATAATAAAAAAGAGGAGGCGCAGCGATGATGGCCATCGGCAATGTAGATACTATTCATCTTTGCAAAGAACTGTTGAATTTGCGCAATTTCAGCCTCATTTTCTACTTTCCATAAATAATGCGTTTCCCGTTGCCGCGTAGCAAATTCATATTCGGGATTCCGCAGCATTATTTTTTCTAAGATTTGCTGAATTTCAGGCTTATTTTCATAAGTGAGTAACACCGGTTCGGTATTAAAACCAACTGTTTTTACGTATTCTTTAAATAGCTCTTCCCGGCTGGCAATGGTTTCTTCGTGTTTACGAATAATATCATTTTTATAATCTTCAGCACTGGCAGCGGCAATTATTCCGCAGCAGTATAAATCACGGGTTTCCATTTTATAGACGTAAAAACACGGTTTTTCGTCCTGAATAAAGGTGTCTTCCTCTTTAAATTCCAGATACCGGTTTTTGATCAGTTGAAACTTCTGGGTTCCGGAAATCGTATGCTGAAATTTATAGGCCGGATTAAGAATATGAAGAAATGAATAGGGATTATAATCCAGGCGCGCCCGCATTTCAGCCTCGTTGTATTCGCCATAGGGACGGGAAGCTACAAGTCCCGCTCGTGCTCGCTGTGGGCGTACCGCTTTAAATGGAGTTATTTTTACCAATTCTTCTGGGGTTTTTAGTCAATTTTTGCTGTCATTTCAAATAGAGCGAAGCGGAATAGAGAAAGCTTAGCTCCAGTTAACATTAGATTTTTCAGCTATATTTTTCCCAATAGCAATCGGGACGCTCAAAATGACATTGTATTTATATCCAGGACGTCTGAAAAAAAAAATCAGAATCAATATTATACAAACTGCGCTGAAACTTTTTCAGCTTTTTTATTTTCAGAATAGTCATAAAATCCTTCTCCGGATTTTACTCCCATTTTGCCGGCCTGCACCATATTTACCAGTAATGGGCACGGCGCGTATTTGGGATTTTTGAATCCGTTATACATCACCTCTAAAATCGAAAGGCATACATCTAAACCAATAAAATCGGCTAACTGCAAAGGGCCCATAGGATGTGCCATTCCCAGTTTCATCACCGTATCGATTTCGTAAACACCGGCAACACCATTGTAAAGTGTTTCGATGGCTTCGTTGATCATCGGCATTAGAATTCGGTTTGCTACAAAACCGGGATAGTCATTTACTTCCACCGGAACTTTATTTAGTTTTTCAGAAAGCTTCATGATGGTTTCAGTTACATCATCAGAAGTATTATATCCTCTAATAATTTCAACCAATTTCATGATTGGCACCGGATTCATAAAATGCATTCCAATTACACGCTCCTGATTTTTTACTACGGAAGCAATTTTTGTGATCGAAATCGAAGAGGTATTCGAAGCCAAAATCACATTTTCGTCGCAAATATCATTTAACTGACTAAAGATCTTTAGCTTTAAATTTTCATTTTCGGTAGCGGCTTCAACAACAAGATCAACACCTTTAACTCCCGAAGGGATATCGATAAACCCTGAAATGTTGTCTAAAGTGTGTTGCCTATCTTTCTCAGAAATCTTCTCTTTAGCTAGCATACGATCCAGGTTTTTGGTAATCGTATCCACTCCTTTTTGAAGATTTTTTTTAGAAATATCAATTAAGTTTACTTGAAATCCAAATTGGGCAAAAGTATGGGCAATTCCGTTTCCCATTGTTCCTGCTCCAATAACAGCAATTGTTTTCATACTATATTCCGTTTTGTGTGGTTTAAAAATTAGCGATCACCTCTTTGGCGATCTTAAGCGCTTTTGCGCCCTGTTCTAAAGTCACGATCGGGGTAGTATCGTTGGTTATCGCATCGGCAAAAGTTTCAAGCTCATCCAGGATGGCATTATTTGGGGAAACCGATGGATTATCGTAATAAATTTGTTTTTTTATGCCTTCAGCATTTTGCAAGATCATGGCAAATTCATCAGGTTGTGCCGGCGCGTCTTTCATTTTTACCACCTCGCATTTTTTCTCCAGGAAATCGACAGATATATACGCATCTCTCTGGAAAAATCTTGATTTACGCATGTTTTTCATCGAAATTCGGCTTGCGGTGAGATTGGCAACGCATCCATTTTCAAATTCGATACGAGCATTCGCAATATCTGGGGTATCACTTATTACCGAAACCCCACTGGCATTAATGCTTTTTACTTCAGATTTTACAACACTTAAAATAGCATCGATATCATGAATCATCAAATCCAGGACTACCGGCACATCGGTACCGCGAGGATTAAATTCCGCCAGGCGATGCGCTTCAATAAACATCGGGTTTTCGATACGATCTACCACCGATCTGAATGCCGGATTAAAACGTTCTACATGGCCCACCTGCCCTTTTACACCATTCTCTGCTGCCATTTTTATAAGCACTTCGGCTTCTTCAAAAGTATTGGTGATCGGTTTTTCGATAAACAGGTGTTTTTTTGCCGAAATCACCTTTTTGGCCACATCAAAATGTGCAAGCGTAGGGGTAACCACGTCTACCACCTCTACATCGGCAATGAGTTGGTCCAGATCATTGTAAGCCGTATACCCAAATTCGGCCGCAACTTTTTCTGAATTTTCCTTATCAGCATCGTAAAAGCCAACAAGGTTATATTTTGAAGATTGATTGAGTAATTTTAAATGGATTTTACCCAGGTGACCGGCACCCAGTACCCCAACTTTAAGCATAAGCTTCGATTTTTCACAAAAATACTATTTTGATTGTAAACAGATTATATTTTTATCTTAATATCATGCCCGGTTTTGCTTGGAGCAATGGGTTTTGTTTCCCTATTTTTGTTCGGTAATTGGGATTTAAAACCTGTTTTTTGGATTAAGAATACTGGCATTTAAAAGTGAAATTTCAGAAATAAATACGTAGCTTCTTAAGCCTTATTCGATTACATAAATATTTAAAAAAAACTGCTGGAAATTGTATAAAGATACTTTTCGACATAAAGGAAAAAGACAACAACTGGTTGAGGTCATTATCAAAAAAGGAATACAGGATCGCAGGGTTTTACATGCGATAGGTAAAATTCCGCGCCATCTTTTTATGGACAGTAGTTTTGAAGATCATGCCTACCAGGATAAAGCGTTTCCTATTGCAGCCGATCAAACTATCTCTCAGCCATATACCGTGGCTTTTCAGAGTGAACTTTTAGAAATTAAAGAAGGGGAAAACGTCCTTGAAATAGGGACGGGTAGCGGATATCAAACCGCGGTTTTATGTGAGCTAGGCGCAAGGGTATATAGCATCGAACGCCAAAGGGAGTTATATAAAAAAACAAAAGCATTTTTAAACAAAATCGGCTATCGTCCTAAACATCTTAGTTTTGGTGATGGCTATAAAGGTTTACCTGCGTACGCTCCTTTCGATAAGATTATTGTTACTGCCGGTGCGCCTTTTGTACCAAAAGATTTGTTGGGCCAGTTAAAAGTAGGAGGCAGGTTAGTGATTCCCGTGGGGGAAGATGTGCAGATTATGACGCTCTTTGTGCGAAAATCTCCAACCGAATTCGATAAAACCGAGTTTGGAGAATTTCGTTTTGTACCTCTTTTGGAAGATAAGAATTAGTTTACGGTTTAGAGTGGGAAAGTAGAAAAGTTTAAAGTTAGAAAGTTCAAGGTTCAAAAAGTTGTTCTATCGAGTAGTCTGTTTTTGAGTAAAAAGTTTGAAAGTTCAAAAGCTGTTGTACATGAACAGTCATTCAAAATTCAACATTTAGAATTCAAAATTAATAGTCCTGCTTCAATTCTGCTGTCATTTCGAGCGCAATGAAATGAAGCCGAGAAATCTCAATCAACAATTTAAGTTAGAGAATTAGAAAGTTCAAGGTTCAAAAAGTTGTTCTATAGAGAAGTCCATTTTTATTATCCAGTTTACCAGTATGGCTTCGATACGATTGCTCCTTCGTTGCAATCACTCAGCCGCCGCTAAATACTTCAAGGTTTAAAAGTTGTTGTACGGTTAAAAGTCATTCCAAATTCAAAAAAGCTCCATAATGGTCACTTCGAGTATCAAATTTTGGAAAGCAATGGAAAAATTTGATGTATCGAGAAGTCTGTTTTTGAGTAAAAAGTTAGAAAGTTCAAGGTTTAAAGTATGTTGTATCGAGCAGTATGTTTTCAGTATACATTATCCAGTTTATGGTATACATTATGACCTTGCCTGAATAAGGTTGCCTTTTTTCAAGTTAATAATTTATTTTAAATACTGGTCTTTGTTCAGTAGCTAAGCGCTGAACAAAGTTTAAAAATTCTTGTGGTTTCCTATTTTTCAGTGAACCATGTGGCCGCTCAAAATTATATAAATAAATGGCCTCTTCTACCAACTTTTGAGCTTGTTTAAGTGATATATTCATATTTTCGAAATTGATATACTCATTCTTAAGTATCCCATTTATAGACTCTGCATGGGCATTCTCCCAGGCTTTCCCTCCCATGCTAGGGGTGGTTGAATAGTGCTTATGGAGTTGTTCCATTTTGTCTGAACCATACTGGCTGCCCCTGTCTGAATGAAAAATAAGTTTTTTGCGTTCTTGATTGTCTAGACCTGCTACAGCCATCTTAAAGGCTGGAACAACGGTGTCCTCTGTGGTCATGTTGGCCGATAAGCTCCATCCTGTAATCATTCGGCTATAAACATCTAGCACCAGGGTAAGATAGTAATGGCATCCTATATAAACCGATATATAAGTTATGTCACTCACCAAGAGCCTGTTTTCTTTCTTTATTGTAGTGCCACTTATCAGGTTTGGATACCACCGCTTACCTGCATAGGTCGTACGGTGATGGCTTTTTATACGTGCTACCCTAAATCCATTGGCGAGAAGGATTGCTTCAAACCTATCCCTGCCTATCCTCTCGGGCTTGATCTGATCATAAAGCTTGCGACACCCCATATTCCTATGTTTCTTACGGATTTCTTGAGCAGATGCAATTACTTCCTGAGCAATCCCTGACAAGTGAGCCTGTTGTTTAACCCGCTTATAGTGAGCCTGCTTGGTTATCCCTATCATGTTATATAATGCTGTCATGGAACCATTAAAACTTGACTTGTTCATTCGGAAATATTCTAGGACAGCCGTTTGTTCTTTTTTTCGATATCCTCCCCACAACGTTCCGAAGCAAATTCAACGACCTTCTCCAGGTAATCAATTCGCATCTGTTTCTGACCAAGGGCTTGCTCAAGTTTCTTGATCTGATCTTGCAGTTCTTTGTTCTTTTTGCTCATACTTTTTTGTTCCACTATAACCCTGGTTTCGCTGCGGTAAAGATCGGAATATTTTCTGAGCCATTTGTAAACGGCGGTACGACTCACTCCGTACACATTGGTGACATCCAAAACTCGGAGGTCACCATGTTCGATTTTTTTCACTAAATCAAGTTTTAGCTCAACACTAAAAACCCGGCGTTGTTTACCTTTTTCCATTGTTTAAAAGTTTAAGAAAAAGGGCAACTTATTTCAGTCTTAGTCATTATAAAGTCATTCAAAATTCAACATTTAGAATTCAAAATTAATAGTCCTGCTTCAATTCCGCTGTCATTTCGAGCGCAATGAAATGAAGCCGAGAAATCTCAATCAACAATGTAAGTAAGAAAGTTTAAAGTTTAAAAGTTGTTCTATCGAGTAGTCTGTTATCAATAACCACAGTACTCTTCAATTTTGAATTACCATCTTTAAAACCAAAAAATCCTCATGAAGTTCATGAGGATTTTTTGTGTTTTCAGAAGAAAAAATTATTCAGCTTTATCTACGACTAAACGTTCGTCACGGTTAGCAATTTCCCAGGCAGTTAAGAAAACAAGTCGGGCTCTTTTTGATAATGCATCGTAATTGATTTTATCTGGAGTATCTGTGATTTTATGATAATCGGCATGAACGCCATTAAAATAGAAAATCACCGGAACATTGTTTTTAGCAAAATTGTAATGGTCACTTCTGTAATAAAAACGGTTAGGATCATTTTCATCATTATAGGTGTAATCTAAATCCAAATTCATGTATTTAGAATTTACTTCTTCACTAAGTTCGTGTAGTTCTGTACTTAGTTTATCACTTCCTATAAGATAAATATAGTTATCGTTACCTTCATGATCAGGATCAATACGACCAATCATATCGATATTAAGGTTTGCTACCGTTTCTTCTAAAGGAAAAATTGGATTATCGGTATAAAATTTAGAGCCTACAAGTCCTTTTTCTTCTCCGGTATTGTTAAGGAAAAGAATAGAACGTTTTGGAGTGTATCCATCTTTTACGGCTTCTGAAAATGCCTGAGCGATTTCTACAACCCCCATAGTTCCTGAAGCATCATCATCTGCACCGTTAAATACGTTACCATCTTTATCCATACCTACGTGATCGTAATGAGAAGAAATAACTAATACCTCTTCTGGTTTTTCGCTTCCTTTAATAAAAGCAACCACGTTTTCAGATGCTTTGGTATCTCCCCTAAAGTAACTTTTGGGTACTTCCTGAAAGTAATCGTCACCACCGAGGGCCGATGGGATATCAAACTTTTTATATTGTTCTTTTAAATATTCAGCAGCTTTTTTCTGTCCCGGTTCTCCTGTTTCACGACCTTCGAACTCGTCACTGGCAAAAATATAAACTCGTTCCTTTAGATCTGAAGGAGTAATGGTTTCAGCATATTTCATTGGATCGGCATTATCTACATCTTTTTGATGTGCGCCGCAGCCAACTAAACTGGCAGTTAGGGCAAATACTAATAATTTTTTCATGTAATTTATGAAATTTAACTATTCGGTTGCACAAGATAGTAGTTTATCTCAAATTAAGTACTTCTACTTGTTTTTTTTCGGAATCCTTTAGTACAGCGTTTATAGTTTAATGCAGAAGTTTATTGCTTCAAGGCTTTTTCAATGGCCTCTTTTACCAGTGGTTCCATAACTTTATACCCTGCATCGGTAGGATGAACACCATCTGAGGCATATTCTTTTTTCATCCCCTGTTGCTCATTGGCCAGCGCAGGAAAATAATCCAGATACACATGATCATTTTGTTCGGCATAAGTTTTTAGCCAGTTATTGACTTCAGCGATTTTAGCTACCGGTTCTAATCCCGGGCGCCAGGGATAATCGTATACGGGCAGTATAGAACTTAGTACGACCTTTATGTTATTGGCAGTGGCCAGTTGCGCCATGGCTTTAATGTTATCGGTAATCATTTTTACCGAAGAAAACCCGGTATTGCCGGCAATATCGTTCGTACCGGCAAGGATTACTACTACTTTTGGTTGTAGATCGATCACCTCTGGGGTAAACCTGATAAGCATTTGCGGAGTGGTTTGCCCGCTGATACCCCGACCTATATAATTATTTTCCATAAAAAAATCAGGGTGTTGATCGTACCAGCCCTGGGTAATGGAATTTCCCATAAAAACGGCAGTAACCGCTTTGTCCTGTTGTTTTACCTGTTCGTTAGCTTCCCGATATCGCTTTAGATTTGGCCAATCCTGACTCATAAGTTCTTTGTATTGTTCGTTTTGTGAAAATATTAGGCCGCTAAAAAAAAGAAATCCTAAATAAAATAAATGCTTCAATTTCATAATCTGGTTAGTTTTGAATTGTAAATGTAACGAAAAGGGATATGTATTCGAATACTTGAAAAAAATAGCATTGTTTTTTATTGACTATCAGTATCCTAAAAAATCGATAAAAATTTATTGAAATTTTATTGTGTAGAAATGAAAAAGCTTTCTATATTTGCACCCGCAATCAGCAAATAGCTGATGAGACACTCAGGAGAAATGGCAGAGTGGTCGAATGCGGCGGTCTTGAAAACCGTTGAGGGTCACACCTCCGGGGGTTCGAATCCCTCTTTCTCCGCAATTTCATCTGATTATCAGGTGATTACGGTAAATCAACCCAAAGTTACACCCAATTCTGTAAAGGATTGGGTGTTTTTATGTGATTTTAATTTTTAATATTTTCTTAATAGTAAGACTAAGGTTAGGAAGGGCTTGAGAAATTTCTTGATGCTAGGAACTTAGGGTTTTTAAGCACCGGTTTAAAAATTATAGAACATATTTTTTTATGTAAGCTCTGCGGATTTGACTATAATTACATTATCCCCAAATTTATCGGTAATCTGTTTATCACTAATCGATAAAGGAAAAGCCATTGCTAATAGATGTTTGGCCCTTGACATAGCAACATAAATAATTCTTTTCTTTTCTGATATAAATCCATTTTGTTCAGGTTCTATATCTCTAAAGTTAATATTTTCTTTATGATTTTTTTCATCAAAGAACACGAGTATTGCGTCAAGCGTTTTTCCTTTTACCTGATGTACCGTAGTAAGCGCATTAGTTTGTGCAATATCAACGCGTTTGAAATGATGATTTACTGGCTCATTTCTCGTCGTTTTTTTAAATTTAGTTGAAGCTCTTTTAATTTTGAATGATATGGTTGCATCAATTCCAAGATGTTTTTCGATGTAATCGCAACATTTCTGAGACCACACTTCAACCGTATTTGTTAATTGCGGAAGATTTTTTATGAGTTTAATCAATTTTGCATTGTGATTATAGTCCGTTTTTAAATCTTCTCTAAGCTCTGCTTTTTTTGATGGAGTTGCCTCTGGATTCTTAAGATCTATCACGATAGATCTCATTAATCTTACGGCTTCTCTTAGGTTATTATCTTCATATTCTATGCGAGCGGTTATTAGTTCATATGGAATATTGCTTTTCCAGGGTTCTTCAACAGCATTTCGTCCTAACATTTTATTCCTAACAGTGTTTCCCCTAACTACAACTTTACGTTGGTCGTAATTCTCCACATAAAGAAACTCTATTAATTTCTTAAGCTAACGAATTCAATTCCCGAACTTAGTGTCGATCCATGACAAGTCCGATTTTTAAACTGGTGCATCCTAGCCCGGGCGTAATTCTGGTCGAAATGTAAAAGTCCCGAAGTGAAGTTTCGGGACTTGTTGATAATTTCAGTGGTGGCCGTTTGAGGACCCCGTTCAGAATATTTCTCAAGTTCAAAGTTACATTTCCTTGGGTCATTTTTTTATAAACCCTTAAAAACTTTTAAGATGGAAAGGAAAATGAAACTGGGAATGGAGGTTGTCAATTTCAATGCCGCAGGCATCGATGTGGGCAGCCGCTCCCATTATGTGGCTGTTGGGCAGGAACTGGAAGATGTCAAGGAGTTCGGCGTTTACGCCGAAGACCTTACTGCACTTTGTCATTGGCTCTTGGAATGCGATGTTACCACCGTGGCCATGGAATCCACAGGCGATTACTGGCAGAACCTCTATACCGAGCTTATCGGATTCGGGTTCGAGGTAGTGCTGGCCAATGGTAAGTTCACCAAAAAACGCGAAGGGCAGGAAAACGGATGTCAAAGATTGTAGGTGGATACGGAAACTGCACACCCTGGGACTGCTCACGGGAAGTTTCCTGCCGGATCTAGCCACCGAACAGCTCCGCACCTATTGCAGGCAAAGGGGCAACTGGATCGAACTGGCCTCTTCGGCCACCCACAAGATGCAGAAGTTCCTGAAACTGCTCAACTTTAGGCTGGACGTAGTGGTCAAGGATGTCTGCGGGCTTACCGGCATGAAGATCATAGAGGACATCTGCAAGGGAAACCTTGATCCATACAAACTAGCCGAACACCGTCATTACAACTGCCGTAAGCCCAAAGAAGAAATCGCAAGGGCTTTACACGGCAACAACAGGGAGGACTATCTCTTCGGGCTACAACAGGAACTGGAGAACTACAGGTTTTGCCAAAGGAAGATAAAGGCCTGCGACAAGGAGATCAAAAGGACCATCAAGCACTATATCAATGCAAACCCCGAAACCAAGAAATTAAAAACCACAGAGAAACCGCACAAGCGGATCAATAAGAACGCACCGGATATCAAGGATATGAACCAACTTGCCTACAGGTACTTCGACGGGGTAGACCTTTTTGCCATAGAGGGACTCTCACATGCCTCTATCCTGAGCATCATGAGCGAGATCGGGCCGGAAGGCTTTAAAAAGTTCAGGACCTCAAAACAGTTCACCTCTTGGCTAAGGCTTGCCCCAAACAACAAGATTTCTGGGGGGAAAATACTCAGCAACAGGGTACCAAAGGGCAGCAACAGGCTAAAAATAGCACTACGACAGGCAGCCAATGCCATAGGGAACCTTAAGGACACCCACCTATCGGACTTCTTTAAAAGGATCGCCTTCAGAAGGGGAAGACACTCAGCCGTAAGTGCAACGGCAAGAAAACTGGCCGTCATAATCTGGAACATGGTCACCAAAAAAGTACCCTACGACCCACCAAGGCAATATCTGTTCCTGGACCAAAAAAGAAAAATGGGACTCGCCAAAAGAATCAAAAAACAAATCGATAAATTTGATCTGAAACCTGAAGATTTAGGATTTGATAAAACATTGAATATCAACATCCAAAATTGACGTTAGTCAGAATTATTTACATAGCAATAATCATCAAAATGCTGAACCACTTTACTACGATCTTCTGTGCTGTATCTATATATTAAAATAGGCTCTTTTAAATCCTCTGTGCAAGCAGTATTTATTTTTGAAGCAGTATCAGGTCGCAGTAGAGAAAAGCAGTCTATTATATGCTGCGGAGACCTTCGATTATCTGTAAGCTCTAAACCTTGGTACGAATCGTTCTGAAATTTGGATAAGAACAATTGTGGATTAGCATCCCTAAACTCGTAAAGACTTTGATAGGGATCACCAATAAATTCAATATTTTTAAGTCCGTGCTCTTGAAGCTTATCAAATACTTGATGCTGTAATAAAGAATTATCTTGAGCTTCGTCTACTATGATATGAGGAAATCGTTTTGAAAGCCAAATTGCAATTTTAGGAAATTTCTTAAGCAAGGTTAACGCAATGAATGAAGAATCGTTAGTTGTAATTAGTCCTCTTTTAAATTGCCAATTCTTAATGTATTTGCAGTAATTAATAAATTTTTCAGGGTCAACTTTATCTTCTGAAGGTACAATACCTTTTAAAGAGAAAGTACCATCTGGCTCTATGCGAATGTCAGCAGGTGGATAAACAAAATATAAATATTTGCCCGCTTTATTTTTGAATTCCAATAATGGTCGGCTTATGCCTTGTTTAACTTTTCCATTTTGAGTGTAGGTAATGTTCCAGAATTTATTGAGTTTCTTATTATTCTCAAGAATTCGTGGTCGAGCAAAATCACGTTGTAATAAGTAATAATATGGTAAAGTAATATAGATATTTATAAAGCTATCTATGGTACTAATTATGCTTGGGTAGCTCAAGGTTTTTCCGCAGAGTCTAGAGTATGTTTCGTTGAGTTCATCTTTTGCTGCGTTTGTAAAGGATAAACAAGCGATACCAGAATATGCATCGTATTTTTTTAAGTATTGAGGTTCAAGGTTGATAATTTTTTGAGCGATAGCTGTTGTTTTTCCTCCGCCAGGGCAAGCATTTAAAACTACTTTGCCGCTAGCATCCAGATAGGCTTGAAGTTCGGAAGTAATATCTATATTCATACACCTTGTTTTAAATGTTTCAAGCCTTTAAGTATATATTTTGGAACCTCAAATTCTTTGCGAGCTCTCTTGATGTGCTTTAGTAAGTAGATGGAAAAATTTTGGGCAAACGTACCCTTAGAAGTAATCGTTTTCCACATTAGGATTGCAGTTTTTCGTCTTGATGCATCATCCCAATCATCGGCATCTATAGTCGCTGTGTATTCTAATATATTATCGGCTTTATTTTTATCTTTTTTTCGGATGTATTTGAATAGAAAATTATTCTCTAATTCATTCTTATCTTTTGGGACATTGGCAAGTGCAAGTTCGTATTCAAAAGTTTTTTCTGCATCAAAGATTTTTATATGAGCTTGAGCATTTGCAACAGAGTTCAAATTTGCGACTCTACAATTAGGTGCTGCATCTTGAATTTCTGCATCGAGAGTATCTAATACATCGTAATCATCCAATATAAGTTTTTCAAACTTAAATTCTTTTCGCTTTGATTTAGGAAACTTATCATTATCAGTGAGAATAGTTATGGGCTTTAAAATGGCCTTTTCATTTTTTGAAGAGTTGAAAAGATGCATAAAAGGATAGAAACTTGTCCCACCTACATTGACAAGTTCGATCCTGTAATCTTCTAAACGATAATTTTTAAGCTCCGTAAACGCAGTTATAAGCAATTCTTCAGAAATTCCTTCTACAAAAAGTATCGCCTTTGCAAACAATAATTGAGATTTAGTAACATCTATATAACGCTCCAGCTGGTCTTGCCTAAATTGAAATCTAGCATTTGTGATCTTAGTTCCTGCTCGCGTGTTTTCAATGATAGATTCATCTTCTCTGTTTTTGAATTGCTTAGAAAGTCTGAAAGCTTTTTTATCTAACAGAATCAAGTTTTTTAAAGGAACTTTTGAAGTTAAGGTGGGCGAATGACTGGTAATAAAAAGTTGGCTATTTTTTGAAGTACTAGAATCTCTCAAGAATCCACACAAACTTAACTGCAACTGCGGATGTAAGTGCGCCTCTGGCTCTTCTATCAATAGCGCAAAATGAGGAATTTTATTTTCTTCTATTTGATGCTTTATATCTCCTAAAACTGTTGCAATGTATATAAGGTTGTTTTGTCCTAAGCTATTTTGCCAAAGAGAAAAACCATCTCCACTTAACAATACCCTATCGTGAGGTAAATAAGGCTTAATAGCATTTACAATGTACTCTGTTTTAGATTGTTCAATTTGAAGCCCTATCTGATTGTCTCTAAAACGCTGGTAAATGCTAGATAGATTATCATTTACCCCAGAACGAGTTTCAGATACTTCTGGTTGTTCTAGCAACCTATCATTAGCATCTGTCATAATTTGTTCAATTTTCGCTTCTGACTCGTTTTTTTCAACACGTCTTTTTATGACACGTCCTAAAACGTTGCCTCTATTGCTTAAAAGATCCTTTGTACTGTCACGTAATCCACTTAAATAATAATGCTGAAAAATCTCAAATGTTTTATAATCTGCACGTTGACCTTCTACATTTCCTGTATAATAAGATGATACTGGATATTTTCCTCCCTTATCTTCAAAGGTTAATGTAATCCCTGCATATTCATTTTCATCATCTTCAGGATCAATGACCATATATTCATACAATGCACCTTTTTGAGATGCAGACAATCCTCTAAATTCGAAAGAGATTTTAATCTTGCTAGAGCGATCTATTGTAATACTACCGTCAGTATTAGTTGTCACACTTTCGTGAAAATCTGAAAAACCAACAGATAGATCCCTTAATTGTTCTCCCATATTGTAGAGCAAGCGTATGGCATCAATAACCGCAGATTTATTACTGCCATTTTCTCCAATTAAGATATTAATGCGCTTCTGAAATTCCAGTATCATTTTTTTGATACCTCTAAAGTTTTCTATGGTTAGTTTTGCTAGATACACTTTACATTTAATTTTAGTACTGTTACTTATTAATTTTAATATTTTATTTAATGTGTCCTGAAAGAATTATGCTCAGTATTATAATGTACCGAAACAAATACTTCAAAAAGGTAAAGCATTATTTCCTCCTTATGTTGAGTCATTTTATCATTTTTATAAGCTTCGTAATCTGGATCGTAAAATTTAATTAAAGAAATTTCACAGTCGAGTAATTTCGCACGTTCTCCATTGAAGGCTTCAAGGTATTTATGCTCTGATGTGTCTGAATTTTTATTTTTTGCAATTCTATGTGCCAATGTAGCCATCGATTTTGTAGAACCTTTCTGATGATCTAAAATGCGCTTTATTACATTTCTGGAAATACCACAGTAAAATGGTTTACTATCTTTTGAAAATAAGTAAAGACCAGCAAAGTCTTCGTTTATAGTAACAGGCTTTTTTTTATTGTAATCAAAAATTTTATTTGCTATTTTTTTAATTGCTGTTGAATGACCTATACCCTCTAGAGTTCCATCTCTATTAGTAAAAATTTTATATGAAATTTTATTCTTTAAAGGATTCCATAAATCACAAACTTCCTGCAATTCTTCAAAATGTTTTATTAAGCTGTTTGAATCTATTTCTTGCAAAACAATTACTCTTTTTAAATTAAGCTTCTTCTTTTAAGGCGTTATTTTGAACTTCTAGTAATGTTGATGTGTATTCCTGAATAAAATCTACTGCTTGTTCCGTAACATGATTGACTAATTTTTCACACATTGGGGAATTTTGATCTGAAATCTTTTTAAGTAAGCTTTCGCTATTTAAATGGAAATTGTTTCCTTGCATCGTTTTTATGAGCCTAGTAACAGGCCACCATTCAGATAAATATTTATCTTCTGTTGTATTGATGAATTTAATGTTCGGTTTAGTTTGAAGACGATCAATTATTCCTATGTATAATTTCCCTCCATGATTCCCTCTTCCACTAAAGGACTCTATAGCAAATTCAATTTTCTTATTTTTAAAATTTCTAGGTTGTATAAAAATATGAGAGAATTCATTATTAGGAGTTTTCCCCTCCCTTACTACGTAATCTACAGTTAATTCTGTTTTCAAGCTATTAATAAGATGTTGCCTAAATTGTTCTCTTATATTATAAATTATATTAGTGTAGTTATGACTCACGTATTTTGCAGCTTCAAGATTATCAATAATGGCATTTTTTAATTCTTTCTCACGTGTTTTGTCCATAGTATGTGTTAGTTTTTGAATTAAAATAAAGTATTGTTTAATCGAACTATTTACGATGAGTTCATTTGTAGAATTCTCAATACATTTTTTTAACCATTTTAAAATATGATTTTGATAAGAAAGAATATTATAGTCTTCGTTTTCTTTGAGAGTTTTGTGACTATGTTCACTAGGTTTAACTCCAAATAAATTTAGATAATAAATACTTGTTTTTTTTCTATTGTATTGCTTGTATCGATATAGTTGGCCAGGTTGATCATTAGCATAGATTTTATTCTCTATTGCAATAGTTTTTCCTGATGAAAACTCTATAAGAATATCGATAAACCCTCCTTTCTCACATTTATTGTCAATTTTGCCAATATGGAATTCAGTTTTAATTACTGTTAATTCCAGTCTTTCTCCGGTATAATCGTACTTAATTTCATCTAAAAATAATTCAAGAAATAATTCACCTTTATAATGATTTCCTTTTGGATCAAGCAATGCAGATATAATTGCCGAATGGGTAAAGGTTTCATTACTTTCCATCTGCATAATTGAAAATAAATTAAAATCTTCACCTTTTTTTATTGCTAAAATTTTATGTTTCTCGATGATTTTTTGAACTTCCTGAAGTAAATTCTTAGTTGCTTCAGGAGTGATTCTGTGTTTGTGCATTTAATCTTTACTTTTTTTCAATCTCTTTTTTAAACTCTTCCATAAACCAATCTAGTGTTTTATCCTTTTTCCCAAGTTCCCTTTCTAAAAAGTTCATACGCCCTTTGGTATCTTTCGTTATCGCATTTAGCAGTGGAGTAAATCCCGAGAAATCTTCGTGCTTCCAGTAAAGCTCTAATTCTTTTGGTAAGTTGGGAGGAATCTCTTCTAATTTCTTCAAGTAGTCTTTCTTCAATTTGCTCTCTATCTTCAATGATTTCTCCGATTCTTTCCTCAATTTTTCTTTTAGAGAATTCAAAATCTTCAACTTCTCTTCGTGCGGTTTCAAGCTGTTCTCTTTTTGAATGATATCTTCCTTCCAAGTGTTCAATTTCAAGTTGAAGTGATTCCTCTTTTGAGTCAACTTCTCTTCCCTGGTTTTCAATATCGAGATTCCCTCCTGCATATTCAGCTCGTATTTCCTTCTGATATTCGCTTTCCAGTTCAGCCAATTTTTTTTCTTCTCTTTCTGTAGCTTCCTTAATTCTAAATATTTCTCGTCTAAAGTCTTGTTCAGTTCTATGGTATGATTTTCCTCCCAGGCACTTTTTAATTGTCCGTATAGTGTTGTTAATTCTGCTTTTTCTGCATAAGGTAGTTTCTCCAAAAATTCCTCTTTGCTGTTTATCAAATTCCAATATTCCTTCTGTAGCTCTATTGGAAACTGATAAATATGTGGTACTGGCTTCGACTTCATTGTATTCCCATTTTACATTCTTAACACTTCTAAAATTTTCTTCAATTTCCTGGTCTGACCCTCTAGGTACGATAATGCTTATAGTATTTATCCCTAGTCTTCTTAACTTAATTTTCTTTTCATCACTAATTTTATGGGTTACCACAAGCTCAATAAATAGTATTGGATCACCGTTATGATTAAAAAAAGTTACATCTGGTCTTAATAACAAGTAACGATCGTTTATCTCTGGATTTTTTCCATAGTGTATGTTTCCTTCTTCATCTTCATAAAATGTTAGTTCAGATCTTACTTTAAAGGCATCTATAAACTGCGAATGTTTTAGCTTTACTGGATTCTTATCAATTCCTTTAGGAGGGTATTTTACAACGTCTGGAACTTTTATTCTCTTAATACGCTGTAAAATATCTGAAGCAATAATTTCTCGTTGTTCGCGGTTGCTATAAGTACATTTCTTTTCACCTTTACTCACATCTACAGGGATGTGACTAAAATAGGATTGATGAGTTGGATTTTTTCTTTGAATATTGGCCTGCATTGGTTTATCACAACCTATGCAAGAATAACCTTTTCGACCACTTTCGGCATCATCTATATATATAATTTCACCTTTGATGTTTTTAGCTCTATCTGTTTCTTTATCGGGTTCGTAAGTTTTCTTTTGTATAGGCATTTAGTGATAATTTATATCAAGTCGAGTTTAAATACTAGAGGATGTTATAGAATTGCTTAATAGGTCACTAAGTGTTAAAAATAATAAAAATTTTATATCAATCCGTGACAAAAATGCATAATTAGCATTCATCATATTTTTAGCATTAAAATTGAAACAGTGTTTAAAAAGTAATATAAAAGCAGTTTTTCTAAAAATAGGTACCTTATCACCTTAAGTCTTATTATTTATTTTAAATGCTTAATTCTATATTAAATCATGGATAAAAAAGTTAGACTAACATTGCAGTTAGATAGTGATCTCCTGGATATGTTAAAAGAGGAAGCTAAGGCAAAACAATGCAGTTTAAATAGCTACGTAGAAAAAGTATTAGCTGATGATATAGGTAATATTCCTAATGAGGCTACTAAAGCCGCTATTGAAGAAGCGCGAAGAGGAAACTTGGAACGAATTGATAATATTGATGATTGGTTAGAAAAGTTATGATTTATACTTCTAGCAGGTTGAGATGTTTCAATTGCTTATATAGAAAGTTTTTTGATTTATTTCGAAACTATATGTAAAAACATATAATAAATAGTTATTAAAGAATGTTATATGGAATTGCATATAATTTACTATATTTGACTAAAATTATACGTTAAAACATATAATGGAAGAATTGGCGTCATTTGTAAAAGCGCGGAGAAAAGAAGTAAACTTAACGCAAGAAGAGTTTGCTGATCGTGCCGGGGTAGCGTTGACCGTTATTCGAAAAATTGAACAAAATCAAACAAATTTAAATTTGGATAAAGTAAACCAGGTTCTAAAAATGTTTGGTCATAAGCTCGCACCAGTTGGTTTAAAAGACATAGAAACTTATGAGGCAAGCTAAGATTTTTTACGATACCATTTATTGCGGTAAATTGACCGAAACCAATGATGGCGAGTTTGTGTTTCAATATGAAGAGGATTATGTTCGTAATTATCCTAATCAATTTGTCACGTTTACGATGCCTGTTCGTGAAAAAGAATATAAAGAAAAACGGCTTTTTGCCTTTTTCGAAGGTTTAATTCCTGAAGGTTGGCTATTGGATATTGCTTCTAAAAACTGGAAGATTAATAGAAATGACCGTATGGGATTATTATTGGCTTGTTGTAAAAACTGTATAGGCGCAGTAAGTGTTGAACCAATATTTGACGAAGATGAGTAAGTGCTTATATTGTTACAAAGAGCTTTTTGGAGAAAGCGACTTTCATGAAGAATGTAGCTTAAAGTTTTTCGGAACAAAAGCGCCGCCTAAGATTCCCTATTCAATTCAGGAAATGGCAGAACTGGCCGAGCAGGTTGTGGAGCGTAGTATCTCTGTTCCTGGTGTGCAACCCAAATTATCCATGTCATTATTCGAAAATAGTAGCGATCAGCGACTTACCGTGGTAGGTGCTTTAGGCGGAAATTTTATTTTTAAACCACCTTCAGCAGATTATTCCGAAATGCCAGCGAATGAACACGTCACTATGAAAATGGCCGAATTATTCAATATTTCTGTAGTTCCACATTCATTGATTCGGCTTTCTTCAGGGGAGTTATCTTATATCACTAAGCGAGTAGATCGAAAAGATAACGGATTAAAAATTCATATGATCGATATGTTTCAGATTGTAGAAGCATTCGATAAATATCGAGGTTCTATGGAGCGCATCGGAAAAGCGATTAACGAGTATGCTGAAAACACCTTATTGGATCTGCTTCGCTATTACGAATTAAGTATTTTTAGCTTTTTAACGGGAAATAATGATATGCACTTAAAAAATTTTTCTTTGATAAAAGCAGATTATGGATGGACGCTTTCTCCAGCTTACGATTTATTGAATGTATCCATCGTAAACCCAGACGATGAGGAAGAGTTAGCTTTAACACTTGCAGGGAAAAAGAAAAAAATTACTAGAAAATTACTAATTGATTTTGGCCTAGATTTAGGATTAACTCAAAGACAAGTAAATAGTGTCTTTAAACGCTTCCGAAAATCTAAAAACAAGACTATAGGTCTAATTCGAAATTCATTTTTAAGTGAAGAGATGCAAAAAGCGTATATCAACATGCTAGAAAATAGATATAAAATACTTCTGCGCGAATAAATAGTAGCGATTTTATAAGGAAAAGGTTCTAAAAAAGATAATAAGTATAAATGGACTACCCCTAATTTGTAGTCCATTTAGTACAATTTTTTTGAGTTATTTTCTTTTTCTGCTACTCTAGAATTAGAATTGTTTATTGGAATCAAAAAGGATTTACAATAAATGTGAAGCTGCCAACTTTACGCTCTTCCCTTCGTCTTTGATTAGTTTTTCTTTTTTTTAAAGATCAAGAGTTGAAGCACTTCTTCAGTCATTACATTTTTGCTAAACGCTCTTGGTCTTTAGACAAGTCTTTGGCTTGCTTTACTAATTCTTCGTAAGCTTCTTAATAGATAAACTACCTGCGTTATAATCTTCAATTCTTTTATCGAATCGCCTTCTTTCAGATTATAGATTCGTTAACAATTAATTATAAAATAGTTATTCTGTATAAGGACATAAAAACAAGCGATATTTATAAGGTTTTATTAGTCAGTGATTTGTGATTTTGTTCACTGATTTACTATTCATTTTTAGATAATAATGTCTTTAAAGATTGTTAACGAGTTTGCTAAAACCGTTTAATAGGTTTGCGACTCACTTAAAAATAATATCAATGAAGCATTTTTATCTATTACTATTTGTATTCATTAATCTCTCGTGGACAGGTTATAGTCAACAGGAAATATCAGGAGTGGTTACCGATCCTGATGGTCTTCCTCTGGGAGGAGTAAACATAAGTGTTAAAAACAGCAATCAGGTTGGAGCTGTTACTGATATTGATGGTAATTTTTTAATTAACGCGGTACAAAATGATACGCTTATATTTTCCTATATCGGTTTTAAAACCCAGGAAGTTGCAGTAGGAAACAAGAATAATTTTACAGTAACTCTTCAGGTAAATACCGAATCTTTAGACCAGGTTGTAGTAACTGCACTGGGAATTACAAAAGCAGAAAAGAAAATTGGTTATGCCACACAGGAGATAGAAACCAATAATTTGGAGAATTTACCGGTGCCTAATGTCGCCAATTTGTTTTCTGGTAAAGTTGCGGGACTTCAGGTAAGTAGTCCTCCTGGGATGTTTCAATCACCTTCATTCTCGTTACGGGGAAAGACGCCTTTAATTGTTATTGACGGAATCCCGGTAGAAACTGATTTTTTTGATGTTCCTCAAAATAATATTGCAGCTATAAATGTTCTTAAAGGAACTGCTGCTTCTGCACTATATGGATCTAGAGGACGAAACGGTGCTATCCTGGTTACCACCAAGAGTGCTACGCAAGATGGGTTAAGCATAGAAATATCTCAAAATGTCATGGTTTCAGCAGGCTATGCTATTTTTCCGGAAACCCAGCATGAATATGGAAATGGCTCTAACGGGCAGTATGAATTCTGGGATGGTGCCGACGGCGGTATTGCCGATGGTGATATGATATGGGGACCAAAATTTGATGAAAATTTATTGATTCCGCAGTGGAACAGTCCGATTGTAGATAGCCAAACCGGAGAAGTTATTCCATGGTATGGTAGCGTGACCGGTACGCAATATGATAACAGATCCAGGTATTCAAGACAGCCTTTACCATGGGTTAGACACGACAATTTAGACGATTTTCTAAGAACAAGTATAATTTCCAGTACTAATTTCACCGTAAGCCAAAAGAGTGAAAAAGGCTATTATCGCATTAATGGAAATTTTTCGCATAATAGAGATCGCGTACCAAACTCTAGTTTATCACAAGGAGGACTAAGTTATAAGTCTTTAACGCAGCTATCTGATAAGATGAGTTTAACCAGTAAGCTTTCTTACAACAAAGTTTATTCTCCTAATTATCCAAATTATGGGTATAATCCTAGCGGACATATGTATACCCTTTTGATTTGGATGGGAGAAGATGTAAATGGGCAGGATCTTAAAAATCATCAATGGGTACCGGGAATGGAAGGATACCGGCAGGCAAACTGGAACTATGCATGGTATAACAATCCGTGGTTTGGAGCCAATCATTATCAAAAAGAATATAATTCAGATTTATTGAATGCCCAATTAAAATTAGCTTATGAATTTGATGAACACTTCAGGTTACAATTAAGAGGATCTGGAGTATTAAAATCAAATTTTGAAGATTTAGAAAGTCCAAAATCTTATTTTAACTATAGCGCGCCAAGAGAGGGATCTTATCAAACCTGGAATACAAGAAGGTTAAATATCGATTACGATGTACTGGCCACTTATGATAATTCCATTTCAGAAGATTTTAAAATCGTAGTGAATGCAGGTGCATCAACATTTTATAGAAGGTACCAACAAGAATTTGCGGCAACCGATGGATTAACGGTACCGGGAGTTTATAATATGGGAAATTCTACCGGACCAGTAAGAGCTGAAAATAATTTATGGAAAAAAGCGATTAATAGTGTGTATGGTACTCTGGATTTAGAGTTCTTAAACACCTATTTCATTACGATGTCTGCCAGAAATGACTGGTCTTCAACTTTACCTAAAGAAAACCGATCCTATTTTTATCCTTCATTATCGGGAAGTGCTTTAATAAGTAATATTTTTGAAATGCCAGAGGATATCGAATATGTAAAATTGTTTAGTTCCTGGGCCAGGGTTTCCAGTGATCTGGATCCTTATCAACTTTCAGCTTATTATAATAGTTCAGGGAACTTTGCAAATGTTCAACGTCTTGTATATCCTTCAGGTATTGTTAATCCAAATATCTCTCCGGAAACTTCAACCTCTTTCGAGGTAGGATTGAATACTTCGTTCTTAGATAATCGTCTTGCTTTTGATGCTACTTATTACAATACGGTAGATACCGATCAAATTATTAACCAGCCTATTTCCCTTGCTTCCGGATTCTCTTCCAGAAAAATTAACGGAAATGAATATACAACTAACGGACTGGAGCTTTCCTTAAGATTCAAACCCATTGTTAATGAAAATCTTAAATGGTCGGCGCTATTAAACTGGTCGAAAAAAGTAACCAAACTAACAGAAATTACAAGTGGGGAAGATAAGTTTGGAAACCTTTCTCTAAATGATCGTATCGATAGTTACTACGATCAGGAATGGATGAAATCTCCAGAAGGAGAAGTTATTTTGAATGCTTCCACAGGCTTACCTACCAGAGACACATATTTATCTTATTTAGGGCATTTTGATCCTGACTGGACTTTTGGTTTTGTAAATGATTTTAAATATAAAAACTGGAACTTAAATATAGCCATGGATGGTGTTTGGGGAGGTGTCTTGCGGTCTCAGGTTGTTGAAAAAATGTGGTGGGGAGGAAAACATCCTAAATCTGTTCAATATCGTGATGAAGAATATGCCGCAGGAGAAGCTATCTATGTGCCTAAGGGCGTAAATCTTGTGAGTGGTGAGTTGGTAAGGGACGTAAGTGGTAATATTGTTTCAGATAATCGTGTTTTTGAAGAGCATACCACTCCTATTAGCTGGCAAACCTGGTCGCAAAATTATCCATATCGTGCCCGAGTGACCGAGGATGAAAGTGAAACCTTTGCGAATGTTTTTGATCGTTCTTATTTAAAATTGAGAAGCATTAGCCTAAGCTATAATTTTACTGATCTTTTAAATAGTAAAACCATTAAAGATGCCAATGTGAGCTTTAATGGCTATAACCTGTTTGTACTAAAAAAAGGAGATTATTATACAGATCCCGACTATAAAACGGGTGACAATAATAATATTCAGGATCCTTCTTCCAGATATCTTGGTTTAGGAGTAAACTTTAAATTCTAAGCCTCAACTTAAAAATTAATTTCATGAAAAAATTAGTCATATATACCTTAATCATTCTTTTAGGTTTTATTACAAAAAGCTGCCAGGATTTAGATGAGCTTAATGAAAATCCTAACAACGTAAGCCAAACTCATCCCCAGTTATTACTTACAGAAATTTCGGCTGAAGCTTTTCAGGTTACCGGTACCAGTCCGATTTATGCTTCAAGAATGCTTATACAAACGGGAGAAGAGAACGATTATCAATATTTTAAATGGGGTAATGGTAGCTTTGGAGAGTTTAATGATCTAAGACAGGTTACTAAAATGATTGAAGAAGCTGAACGCATTAGTAGTCCTAATTATATTGCTATTGGTAAATTTTTTAGAGCTTACTATTTTTATCAATTAAGCCTTCGGTTTGGGGATATTCCCTATTCTGAAGCTTTAAAGGGCGAATCTGAAGATGATTTTCAGCCATCATATGATTCTCAGGAGACCGTTTTTGAAGGAATCATTACTGAACTGGATGAAGCGGCATCTATGATAGAGGAATATGTGGCTATTGAAGGTGATATCATTTTTAACGGCGATGCCAGAAAGTGGCTGAAACTTATTAATGCTTACGAATTGAAACTATTAATAAGCCTTTCCAATAAAACTACTGCCGGATCAATAAATATCGTAAGCAAATTTCAAGAAGTTTATGCGCGCGGGATGATGATTAGCTCCTTAGAAGATAATGCACAATTAGTTTTTCAGGATCAGCAGGATAGTCGTTATACCGAATTTAATTCGAGTAGTTACGGATCAAGTATGTATATGTCAGCTACCTATATTGATTTATTGAAGCAATTAAAAGACCCGCGTTTATTTATCGTAGCCGAACAAACTTCAAGTGCTGCATCGCAGGGATTAGAGATCAATAATTTTGATTCCTATAACGGAGGAAGCCCTTCGGAAAACTACTCGGTAATCAATGAAACCCTGGTTGCCAGTGGGAACATATCAAAAGTTAATGCAAGATATTATACCGATCCTACGACCGAACCGCATAACATTTTAAGTTATTGGGAGGTCGAGTTCATACTTGCCGAAGCTTCGTTGAGAGGCTGGATAAATGATCAGCCAGCTACACATTTTGAAAATGCTATTCGTGCAAATTTTGAGTTTTATAGATCCAATGCGAGTGCATACTCAGAATATTTAAGCGTAGAAGAAGTGGAAGAATACCTGGACCAGGCTGCTTTAGGTCTTGAGGGTACTGAGGAAGAACAACTGGAAACCATTATCACGCAAAAGTATATTGCCACCTTTTTACAGGCAGGGTGGTCACAGTATTACGATTATCTAAGAACCGGTTATCCTGAATTTGATTATCCTACAGGGCAAACACCACCGTACAGGTTTGTTTATCCGGTAGAAGAATATAATAATAATACGAAAAACCTGGAGGCCGCAATAAACGCTCAATTTGGCGGAAACGATGGGATAAGACAACTTCCCTGGTGGCTTGATTAATTTATAGAAATAGCAGCATCTGTTTTTACGATGCTGCTATTTATAATTATAAGCTTTAAAAAAACGTTATTCAAAAAATTAATTATCATTTTTGATAATTAGATTTCAAAAAATATAAGTTATGGAGTCAAGAAGGTCATTTCTGAAAAAAGCTTCTTTATTAGCTGGATCCACAGCACTTTTTAATTCGATGCCACAATCGATAGCTCGGGCTTTAGCGATAAGTGCTGATCCCGGAACCACTTACTTAAATGCAGAAAACATCGTGTTTCTTATGCAGGAAAACAGGTCTTTTGATCACTGTTTTGGGCGTTTGCGTGGTGTACGTGGATTTAATGACCCCAGGGCGATAGACACTCCTACTGGGTTGCCAGTGTGGTATCAGCGTAATAATGCTGGTAAAACTGCAACGCCATTTCGTCTGGATATAAAAAATACCAAATCCACCTGGATGGGATCACTTCCTCATGGTTGGGAAGATATGGTGGCTGCAAGAAATAATGGTAAGATGGATAAATGGCTTGAAGCCAAAAAATCAGGGAATCCCGACTATGCCAAAATGCCGTTAACGATGGGATATTACGACCGGGAAGATCTTCCCTTTTATTACTCTTTTGCAGATGCTTTTACGGTTTGTGACCAAAGCTTTTGTTCTACGTTAACGGGTACCAGTCCCAATAGAAATTACTTCTGGGCGGGAACTGTTCGTGAAGATGCACATAATCCTTCTTCAAAAGCCCATGTAGATAATGGAATGATCGATTTTAAAAATGTGAGCTGGAAAACATATCCAGAACGCCTTGAAGAAGCCGGGATATCCTGGGGAGTATATCAAAACGAACTTAGTATTCCCACAGGTCTGTCTGGAGAAGAAGAGTTTTGGCTTGCTAACTTTACTGATAATGATTTGGAATTTATAAAACAATATAATGTTCGTTTTCACCCCCAGCACAGGGCATGGATGCAGTCAGAATTAGAAAAACTGTTAAAAATTGAAAATTCAGAAAAGCATTCAGAAAATGAACAAAAAGAATTAACGGCTAAAATCGCCAATCTTAGGAAAGATCTTGAGGTGTATAGCGAAGCTAATTTTAATAAGCTAAGCGATCACCAAAAGGCAATACATAATAAAGCCTTTATCACCAATAAAAATTATCTGGAATATCGAAAACTCGAACACTTGAAGTTTGAAGAAAAGGAACTTAAAGTGCCAAAGGGAGACGTGCTTCATCAATTTCGAAACGATGTAGATAATGGGGAATTACCTATGGTATCCTGGTTGGTGGCCCCATGTGCTTTTTCAGATCATCCCGGTTCGCCATGGTATGGCGCCTGGTACGTATCTGAAGTATTGGATATTTTAACGAAAAATCCGGAGCAATGGAAAAAAACAATTTTTATCGTTACCTATGATGAAAATGACGGTTATTTTGATCATGTACCTCCCTTTGTAGCGCCTAAACCGGGAAGTGGTGCGACTAACAATATCCCTACAGAAGAAGAGTTTGTAGACGGAAAACATAATTTAGGTTTAGGTTTTCGGGTACCTATGATAGTTGCCTCACCATGGAGTAGGGGAGGGTATGTAAACAGTGAAGTTTTTGATCATACCTCCTCGTTACAGTTCCTGGAGCATTTTATAGAAAAGAAAACAGGTAAAAAAGTTATTGAAGAGAATATTGGAGATTGGAGACGGGCTATTTGTGGTAACCTTACTTCGGTATTCAGGGATGCTGATAGCTCAGTACCAAAAGAAATGGCGGTAAAAAGGGACGCCTATATCCAACAAATTTATGATGCGAAAGAAAAGAAATTGCCTTCGGATTATAAAATGTTAAGTGATACCGATTTGAGGGATTTAAGAAATAAAGATCAACTTAATAAATTATTGCCGGCGCAGGAGCCGGGTACCAAACCTGCTTGTGCTTTACCTTATAATTTGTCATTAGATTGCGGGTATATGGCTTCAAAAGATAAGTTGGAACTTACTATGTCCTACCAAAATACGCTATCGAAATCTAAAAAAGGAGCAGCACCATTTCAGGTATATGATATGACTTCTTTACTTCAGGATGCTAAAAGGTCCTGTTATGATTTTACCGTAAGTGAAGGTGAACATATAAAATATGATTTTCCTTTCCATTCCGATAAGTTCTTTATCAAGGCTTATGCTCCTAATGGTTTTTACAGGGAATTTCGAGGGCATAAAAATCAGCTTGCAGCCACTACTATTAAATTGAAAACAGCAGGTAATAAAGAAAGGATGCGTGCAGTTTTTCAAATTGATACAAAACAAAAGATTAGTGTTGCTATCATCGATAAGTCGTATAATAGAAAACCGGTGAATGTAGTTTTAGAAAAAGGAACCCATCAAAAGGAGATAGATGTCCATGATTCATTTGGCTGGTATGATTACAGCATTTTGATAGCGGAATACCCTGAGTTTGAACAACGTTTTGCCGGCCATATCGAAAATGGGAAAACCAGTACTACCGACCCTTTAATGGGAAGATCGGTTTAAAATTCAAAAAAATATGCGACATTTTAAAAGCTATTAGTTTTGTTGTGTATTCTTAACATCTTACTATAGTATCGATTAAGATTTGCCGATATTGGATTAGATATAGGTGACAATGTCACTACCAGAAATTTGGTAAATTACCTTAGAGCAAACCATAAGGTAGTTCCTGGAAAATTATCTCATGGCTTTCTAACTTTTAATGGAAAGCCATGAGATATAAAATTACTATTCTTTACGCATATAAATATTACCTGAAATAGTTTCGAGTTTTGCTCTTTCACTACCATTACTAACGATACCTTGAATTCTACTGGATATAGAAGAGTTTTTATGAGTTTTTATTACGTTAATATCAAGATCAGAATAGATAGTTCCGGTTAGGGTTTTGGCATCAATTTCGGCTTTCTTCATTGTAATATCTAAATTTCCACTAATTGTCTTTAAAGCAAGCTCTCCATCATACTTTTTTAGTTCCACATTTCCCGATATCAAATCTGTTTCCAGTTTACCTGAAAAGTTTTCTGAAATAACATTTCCGGTAATGCTCTTTATTTTAAGCCTACAGTTTTTAGGCACATAAACCACATAATTAATTTCAGTTTTATGATCACAATTATTGAGTACAATATTATTTTTTTGCTTGAAGTAATCTCCAAAGTCTGAATAAATAGTGATGTCTTTAGAAGAGGTCTCACTTTTTAAACTGTAAGCATCATTACCTTCCCCATTTTCTATCAGAACATTTGCTTTGACATTGATATTCTTTTGATCCCATTGTACCACTTTGATTTCAGAAGCAAATTTAAAGTTTAAATTGATCTGTTCTATTTTAGCTATTTTAAATTGTTCTTCAACCTGTCTTTGGCCCTGGGTAACCGAAGTAAAAAGAATGAGCATTGTTAATACGATTAGATGTTTCATAATGTTCGTTTTTTGATTAATAAATGTGATTATTTTTTTCTTAGATAAATGTTTCCAACAGAAGCTTTTAAGCTCATTTTTACCCCTCCATTATTAATATCTCCCGTAATGGCTTTTTGACCGCCAATGGCCTTAAGTCCGTCTTCCCTTGGCTTGATGAGGTTAAAGTTAGAATATACCGATCCCATAGTAGAATTGAGTTCTACCGATGCTTTTGTATTGGAGGGTAAACTTATATCGATCATACCCGTAGAAGAACTGATGGAAATCGGAGCGGTTTGATTAACACTGCTAAATACCACATCAATGTTTCCCGTAGTGCTGTGTGCTGTTATGGGGCCGGTCACATTGTTTAGTTTTATATAGCCTATATTGGTATTTATTTCTAGCTCGTTGCTTAAATTCTCAATCTTCA
The DNA here is from genome assembly GCF_000023465.1 of Zunongwangia profunda SM-A87. Classification (NCBI taxonomy): domain Bacteria; kingdom Pseudomonadati; phylum Bacteroidota; class Flavobacteriia; order Flavobacteriales; family Flavobacteriaceae; genus Zunongwangia; species Zunongwangia profunda. The sequence goes on along the minus strand of NC_014041.1, from coordinate 3,488,562 downwards.
CATTACCTAAATTTCCGCAGTTTATCTTTAGGGCTACTGAGGCCGGAACGCTTATAGTCAATCCCCTGCGATTGTAAAAAGATTTAAGGTCATTTATCCGTAAACTTTCCCCATCTTTCTCCATATACATCCCCACTCCGGTATTATCCTCCCCACCAGCGTAAATAGGAGTGAGACCTTTAGCTTTTTCATCAATTGAAGAATCTTTATCATTCCAGGTCGATCCCGTTTCTTCTTCTTCACTTTTACAGTTGCTGCAACCTTCCCTGATAATAAACTCATTTGATACTCCCTTTTTTATAAATATGGAAGTGTTGGTTTCGATTTCTATTCTGGAGATACCGCTTAGTGATTTTTTAAACTCCTTTTGGGCCATGCCTACGCTACCAATAAGCATAAGCAACATACATAATATGCTTGTTTTTTTCATTACTCTTGTTTTTTTGATTGATTATAAAATTTGTGCAAGTCCCTGATTAACCTGATACTTTACGTATTGCGGTACTTCGGGTTGATTTAATAGTTTTTTCATGGGCTTTACCGAACGTTCCTCCTTAACATGCACCAGAAACTGAATGATTGCAATCTGAACTTCAGGATTCTCTTCGGTTTCCAGCGTAGAGATAAAAGCATCTTTTACGAGCTGATTCTCCTGAAATCTCGATAATGACCCAGCTGCTGCCAGCCTTACATTGATATTATCATCTTTTTGTAATCTTCCGATAATGGCTTCCAATACCTGATTGTCTGGCATTTTTATATCTTCTGTATAATTGACGGCCTGTATTCTTTTACTTGCAGAACGATTATCAAGCATAGCTAAAGTCATATTGGTTTTAAGCTGCTGTGATTGTTCCTGTAACTGGACGATTTGTTTTTGTGCCAGTGCCTTGCCGCGATGCTCTCCGTAAAGATAGCCTCCAAGCAAAAGCAGGATAGAAGCGGCAATTTGAAAAGCTGTTTTCCAATATAGTACCTGTACTTTGGGTTCATGATTTTTTAATTTCTGCTTTTCCCGTTGTAGCATGTCTTCAAAAGAGGTAAAGTGTCCGGTCTTTGGTTGTTCTGAAGAAACAACCTTGATGGTTTCCGTTAGCCTTCTAGTTTCTTCCAGTTCTTTTCTGCAAGCTTCGCATTGGCTTAGATGCTTTTCGAATTCATGGATTTCTTTTTCAGAAAGCTGTCTTTCCATATAATCAAAAATTCGTTGTTCTATTTCGTTACAATTCATATCTCTACAGATTCAAAAAATAATTTTTTTAATTTCTTTAGGGTACGGTGAGCTTTTATTTTGATCGCATTTTCCGTACTGCCTAAAACTTCTGCTATTTGCAGATAGCGCATTTCCTGAAAACGACTAAGGACTATTATTTCTCTTTCTTCAGGGGTTAATTTTTGCATTACCATTTTGAGTTTTATGATATCATCATTCGTATCCTCTTCGTCTTCTTTAATTTGGTGAATTATAGTATGGTCCTCATTTTGATACTGGTTTTTTTGAGCTTTAAAATAATCGTAACTAAGATTGCGGGCAATCCTAAAGATCCAGGAATCAAACTTTCCACCCTGGTATGATTTGCGATATTTGATAGCTTTATAAAATGTGGTTTGCATTAAATCTTCACAGATATCTTTATCGCGAATCATCTGTATAAAAAAGTTATAGATCCATTGATGATATCGTTCATAAAGTATCCGCATCTCATCCAAATGATCCTTAGCAACCATGCTCATCAATTCTTCGTCGGTTAGGTTTTTCAAGTTTTTGATGTTGTTTACTCCTCGATAATCGAGATTAAATGCTCGGGTTCCTGTCTCTTGTCGATAGCTATCGGGAGCGGAATGCCTCGAAATAAAAAATGATGTTTTGATACATGCCTCATTGCCCTAAGCTCTTTTACTATAAAGACCTCAGATTTTTAAAAAGGTTTCACAACGCCTATTTTTTTATAAAGTATTTTAGTTACAGGTATATTGTATTACCCTCAATAAGCTGAGGCAATCTTATAGGCACCGGAAAACTTTTTGCAATTTAGAGGTATGCTCATAAGTATAGGGATCGTGTATTCTGGCTTCTGGCATTGCCTATAAATGATTTAAATTAGATAGCAGATGTAATTATAGAAATTTTTTGGAACGGAAAGTAAGAGCACGGATAATACGAGGCTATTATATATTACGAATATTCTATGTAGAATATGTGAAAAACACTTTTGAATTGCCAGTCCAAATACAGATTTCGATGAGGTATTTCAGTTAAATATGATCAATACCAAAATTTTACCAGCAGTGCCCAAAACCATTGAAGGTTATAAAACCGATACTCAGCTTAGTACTTCACAACAAGTGAAAGAAGGGTATTTCTAAGGCAAAAAAGTTTAGAATACCGTCCCAAGTTCCATACTTTTAAGTTATTTCAGCTATTAAAAGAGTAGCATAATGTGAAATATTTGATAAAGCCTATTTGAAAATTGCGCTTATTCTTTTTCTATACTATCTTTTAGAAAAAAGAAATGAAAAGTATCAGAACACGAAATGTGGTTAGACTGTTAATGGGTTCAGCCATGGTATTTGCCGGTATAGCACACCTCACTTTTAAGCGAAAAGAATTTCAGGCTCAGGTGCCCCGTTGGTTACCAGCAAATCAATCATTAATGGACGTAACGGTGCTTTCCTCTGGGATTGTTGAAATAACTCTGGGGGTATTAATGATTTTATGGAAAGAAAAACGAATTAGTACCGGATTGATGTTAGCCTTGTTTTATATTCTTATTTTTCCGGGAAACATATCCCAGTATACGAATAGGATTGATGCCTTTGGATTGGATACAGATACCAAACGTTTTATCCGTTTGTTGTTTCAGCCTTTATTAGTCTATGGAGCTCTTTGGTCTACGGGAGCAGACAGGTATTTAATTGAAAAGTTTAATAAATAAACCCGGTGTATGCTCTAGAGGTAGAAACCATAAAAGCTTTTGAAAATCTTGGTGAATTTCAATAATCATCAGTAACGGATTATTATATTTTTTAGAGGCAATTCATAAAAAGGTCGAAAGTTTAAGATACAATAACGGTCCATGGGCCGGTTATTTTTTAATTTAGCTGTTTCACTTTCTTTCTCTTTTTCGCCATGCTGCATTGTTTTACCAGTGATTGAACATAATAAAACATTAAGGAATAACTTTATCCGGAAACATTACCAAGATTAAATTCTGCCATTTGCTTTCTGCAAACCGAAGACGGTCTATAAGTGCTTTGAAACTCACAAATATCGATTTTTTCACCTCTTTTTGTATTGAGGATTGATGCGTAGTTTACTCGACCCATGGAATCAAAGGCTAGGGAAGGATGCCTCGAAGCAAAAAGTAATTTCCTAATAAGTGTATTTATTGATTTACGCAGATGTAGTGTACTGATCTGCTTAAAATTTATAAAAGATAAAACAATCTGTGACTTTAAAAGTTGTTGGAATCATTCTATAGCCAGTCATTTTAACCTCTTCAATTGGAAGGTATATTAAATGTTTTCCAAGCAATGTTTGATGGAAAAAATAAAATATTAAAAGTCATTTTCTAGCAAAAGACTGTTAAGGAAATTAAAAAAAAGTTATGAACCCAAAACGAGTGGTATATTTATTCAACTTAATGATTTTTAGAGCGTTTAGGTGGCGTAGAAGTACAAGAGTTTACAAATTAGGCACCTCTTTTTATTGTTAAATAATTTTTAAATTCTATTTTAGAAGCTTGTTAAATAGTAATCAATGAAGTTTCTGTACAGGTTTTCTCTTCTATACCTCCTTTTCTTTTTATTTCTTTCCTGCAGTCAAGAAAGTAATAAGACGAAGAAGTATAGAATTGGTTTTTCGCAAGCGATGACAACAGACAATTGGCGCCGTGAGATGAATAAATCCATGCAACTGGAAGCATCGCTTCACCCAGAAATTGTTCTTGAAATTAAGGATGCTGAGAACAGTGTTGCCCAACAGGTTAAGCAGATAGAAGGATTTATTAAAGACGATGTAGATGTGCTTATTGTGTCTCCTATCCAGTCTAATCCCATTACTACTGTTATAGAAAAGGCGATGGATGCAGGCATCCCAACTATTGTTATCGACAGAAAAATAGATGGGAGCAATTTTACAGCTTATATTGGTGCAAATAATGTAGAAGTGGGGCGCAATGCCGCAAAATATATCATTTCCCATTCAGGTGAACCCGCTGAAATCATAGAAATTACCGGTCAGGAAGGATCTTCACCTGCCCATGAAAGAAGTGAAGGCTTTAGAAGGGCGATAAACCAGATTCCTAATTTAACTATATCCCATATCATTAAAGGCGATTGGGAAAAAGCCTCCATAAAAGAGGAATTATCAAAGCTTTTAGATTCCACCGAAATCCCAAAGTACATTTTTGCACATAATGACCGAATGGCCCTGGGAGCCTGGGAGGTGGTAAAAGAGAAATCTCTGGAAAGTGATATCCATATTATTGGAGTAGATGGACTTTTTGGCCCTAATGGAGGAATTCAGTTAGTTAAAGATCGTATTCTGGAGGCCACAGTGCTTTATCCTACCGGGGGAATGGAGGCAATAAAATTGGCTGAGGATTTGATCAATCAACAAAGCATTGAAAAGAATAATATACTGAAGACGATTATTATAGATTCTGTAAATGTTGGGATCATGAAGAACCAGTTCGATAAAATGAACCAACAGCAGAATGATATTGAGCACCAACAGGAAGTAATCGATAAACAAATTAACACGTACAATTCGCAATCGAAGCTTATCCAGTTAATGATATTTTTATTAGTCCTGCTTTTAATACTAAGCATATGGAGTATTTATCTGGTTGTTAAGCTTAGAAAGCATAAAAGAAATCTGGAGTCGAGTAATACAGAGATCCTGGCACAGCGAAATAAAATTGAAGAGTTCGCAGAAAAATTGAAAATTTCTAATGAAAGTAAGATCAATTTTTTCACGGCCTTGTCGCATGAATTCAAAACGCCATTAACGCTTATTACCAGTTCAATTGAGTCAATATCCGAACGTCCTTCTAAAGAATCGCAGGAGATCTCTTATGAGACCAATCTTATTATAAATAACTCCAGAAGATTGCTACGTCTTATTAATGAGCTGTTGGATTTCAGAAAAATCGAAAATGGCAGTTTCGATTTAAGGGTTACAAAGACCAAAATCGTTCCTTTTCTGAAAAATATAGTTGATAATTTCAAAAGCGAAGCGCTTAAAAAATCTATTGATCTTAAATTTTCCTATAAAAGCGAAGATCTTGAGCTTTATCTAGATAGGGAAATGATGGATAAAGTCTTTTTTAACATCCTTTCTAATGCCTTTAAATTTACTCCTAAAAATGGAAAAGTTCATATTACAATAGAAGAGGAGGAGGAAAAAGTTGAAATTTTATTTAAGGACTCCGGTATAGGGATTCCGAAAGAAGAATTCCAAAGTATTTTTGATCCGTATATGCAGGCTAGTAACAATACCAGGCCCAGTTCTGGTATTGGGCTGTATATTACCCGCCAGTTTGTGGAATTACATAAAGGGAATATTAGTGTTTCTTCCAACCAGGGAGCCGAATTTAAAATTTCGCTATTAAAAGGTGATGTTCATTTAAAAAAGTATGTTATTTCTGAAGTTCAAAAGGGGATGGATACCTCTTCTGAGAGGAACCGGGTGGAGAATCTAATTCCTGAAGAGATAGGTGCTAATAAAAACTTGAGGGAAAATGCGGAATCGGTATTGATCATTGAAGATAATCTCGAACTATCCTTTTTGCTTCAGAAAAAATTAAGCTCAGAATATAAGGTTTACGTTTCTGACGGCGTGGATGGTGTTGAAAAAGCCCTTGAAGTTATTCCAGATGTGATGATATGTGATATTAACCTGCCAGATAAAGATGGATTTCAGATATGCCGGGAGTTAAAGAGCGATCTACGAACTTCCCATATTCCTACTATCATATTAACCGCTTTAAGTGATAAGGAATCGAGGCTTAAAGCCCTAAAAGCAGGGGCAGATATTTATATTACTAAGCCTTTCAATAATCAGATCTTAATGGAGTCCATTAAATCGGCTTTATTTAATCGGGAAAAACTACGATATTATTATACCAACCGTATAGATAAAGTGAATGGAGAGAACTTTGCCGGAGCCGAGCAATTTTTTCTTAAAGAGCTTAATGCCCTCATTGATGCTAACCTCAAAAATTCAAGTTTTACTGTAGAAGATCTTGCATTTAGTTTAGAGATTTCGAGAGTGCAATTGTATAGAAAAGTAAAAGCGCTGTTAGGTATGAGTGTTAATGAGTACATTAATTCGCTACGCCTTAAAAAAGCTAAAAATTTACTCCAGAATTCAAAGCTAAATATTTCTGAGATTGCTTATGAAGTTGGCTATTCCTCCCCGGGATATTTTTCAACATCCTTTAAGAAGGAATATGGTATTTCTCCTAAAGAGTTAAAAACCTCTTAATCACGAAATCTCAAACCTTGTAGTTGGTTTTTTAATTATGATACATTATTGAAATTTATGTATCATAATTAAAACTATATCGTTTTCGGTTTATTTTTAAAAGTGGTTTAAATTTCTGATTATTAGTTTTTTATATGAAATTTTGCTTATCCTTAACATTATTAAAATCATTTGCGAAATTATTAAAATATAAGGGTGGGTTTTAAGCATACTTTAGTTTTTAGACATAAAAATTAAGTTATGAATAAAATTCTAACCTGGTCCATAAGTGCTGCACTTGCTGGTTTTTTATTTGGTTTTGATACTGTGGTCATTTCAGGAGCCGACAAGCAGCTTCAGGCACTATGGAATACTTCAGATGCTTTTCATGGATCTGTTGTGATGGCGATGGCCTTATGGGGAACTGTGGTAGGTGCTATTTTTGGAGGTATTCCCACCAATAAATGGGGAAGAAAGAACACACTTGTAATAATAGGAATACTATATTTTGTATCTGCTTTGGGATCAGGCCTTGTTAATGATCCTATTTCTTTTGCAATTTTTCGTTTTCTTGGAGGCCTTGGAGTAGGGGCTTCAACCATTGCCGCACCGGCTTATGTATCTGAGATTTCACCAGCCAATAAAAGGGGAAGACTGGTGTCTCTTTATCAGTTTAATATCGTATTGGGTATTTTAATAGCATTCTTGTCGAACTATTTGTTGCGTAATACCGGAGCTCAACCCTGGCGGTGGATGATAGGTATAGAAGCATTGCCCGCGCTCCTATACATTCTATTTGTCATATTTATTCCTAGAAGCCCAAGGTGGCTAATTTCCAAAGGAAGAATTGAGGAAGCAGAAAAAGTGCTATCTATGATCAATCCGCATATCGATTCTCGAAAGGAGTTGCGTGAGATACAGGAGTTAGATGCTAAAGAACAAACAGGAGAAAATATCTTTCTGAAAAAGTATCGTTTTCCTTTGATTCTTGCATTTTTGATAGCTTTTTTTAACCAGCTTTCGGGGATAAATGCCTTTTTATATTATGCTCCAAGAATATTTGAATCTGCCGGTTTAGGGGAAAGCACTGCACTTTTAAGTAGTATTGGAATTGGAGTGGTGAATCTTCTGTTTACGCTTCTGGGAGTTTTTTTAATAGATCGACTTGGTAGAACACAACTTTTACTCTATGGCTCCATAGGTTATATAATCTCTCTTTCTCTTGTAGCTGCCGCTTTTTTCTTGAATTGGGGAGGAATGTGGGTTCCGGTTTTCCTTTTCCTTTTTATAGCATCCCACGCCATAGGACAGGGAGCGGTGATATGGGTATTTATCTCTGAAATATTTCCAAACCGTTTACGTGCATCAGGCCAGGCATTTGGTTCTTCAACGCATTGGGTACTCGCAGCAATTATTCCATCAAGTATTCCATTTCTTTTTAGCACTATAGGTCCTGGATATGTATTTGCCTTCTTCGCTTTTATGATGGTACTGCAATTGGTCTTCGTGATTTTTATGATGCCAGAAACGAAGGGAAAATCCCTGGAAGAGCTAAGTGAACAACTTTCTATAAACAAATAAATAAACCAATTAACAACGAATCAAATATGAAAAAAATAGTCTACTTACTAGTCTATATGATCATTCCTGTTAGCTTTTTTACGTCATGTAAAGAAACCAAAGAGCATGCAGCACCTATAAAAAATCAAACAAAAATGACTTCTGTCGAGATTCAGAAAGATGAGGATTTTAGGCCTAATTTTCACTTCACCCCCAAAAATAACTGGATGAACGACCCTAACGGTATGTTTTACTTTAACGGGTATTTTCATTTGTTTTTTCAATATTATCCAGATGATAATGTTTGGGGGCCTATGCATTGGGGCCATGCCGTTAGCAGCGATATGATTTCTTGGAAAGAACAGCCAATCGCGATCTACCCAGACGAGAAAGGATATATTTTCTCTGGTAGTGCCGTAGTAGATAAAAACAATACATCGGGTTTTGGTAAAGATGGTAAAACCCCAATTGTAGCCATGTTTACTTACCATGATCCAAAAGGAGAAGAAAAAGGAGCTATAGATTACCAGTCGCAGGCCATCGCATACAGTCTGGATGAAGGTCAAACCTGGACTAAATATGAGGCGAATCCGGTAATTGAAAATCCTGGTATTAAGGATTTCAGGGATCCAAAAGTGATCTGGGATGGAATTCACCAACAGTGGATTATGGTCTTGGCCGCACACGATAAAACACTATTTTATGCTTCTAAAGACCTTAAAAACTGGACTCGCCAATCTGAATTTGGTGAAGGTATTGGGGCACATGGCGGAGTTTGGGAATGCCCAGATTTCTTCCCAATGTATGTAGAAGGTACCGATGAGGTAAAATGGGTACTAATTCAAAGTCTTAATCCCGGCGGATATAATGGAGGATCTGGAACGCAATATTTTATTGGTGATTTTGACGGTAAAAAATTTACTCCGGTAGAACAAATGAGTAATCTGGACTCGAATCACCCATACTGGATAGATTTCGGAAAAGATAATTATGCGGGTGTTACCTGGGCTAATATTCCTGAGGAGAACGGAAGAGTATTGTTTTTGGGATGGATGTCCAACTGGGAATATGCGCAAAAAGTACCTACAGAAACCTGGCGTAGTGCCATGACTGTTGCTCGAGAGCTAAAACTTGAAAAACTGGATGGTAAATACCTTATTAGCTCAGTGCCGGTAAAAGAGTTGCAAAGCTATCGTAGTAAAAAATATAAAGCTCAAAATGTTCAGATTGATGGATTAACCAAGATCATTAATGCTGAAAAAATTGCGCTTAGCAGTGCAGAAATAAGATTTGAAATTTCTGATTTAGAGAAAACGACATACCAATTTAAACTTTCAAATTCAGTAGGAGATGAGCTTCTTTTTGGATATGATCACTCCAACAACGAGTTTTTTATCAATAGATCTAAAGCAGGTCAGACAGATTTCTCTAAAGAATTCACTTCAGAAATATCAACAGCACCACGAATTTCAACGGCAAATAAATTTGATGGAACGATCATAATAGACAGAACTTCTATTGAATTATTCTTTGATGAAGGAAAAACAGTGATGACTGAAATTTTCTTCCCAAATCGTCCCTGGGAAACGCTTTCAGTACAATCAATGGATGTCCCGTTTACCCTAAATGAAATAGAAGCCTACCAACTAACATTTAACTAAAATGAACATTATGAAATTAAATTCGATTTTATTTTTTATGTTCCTACTCTCGCTGAATTTTCTTTCGGCACAGGGGATTGAAGTATCAGGAACAGTAACCACAGCAGAGGAAGGAATGCTTCTTCCCGGTGCATCTGTATTTGTAAAAGGAACAAGTAATGGAACATCTACCGATTTTGATGGGAATTACATCTTAAAAAATGTTCCTGAAGATGGCATTTTGGTCTTCACATTTGTTGGATACAGCGAAACTGAAATACCCGTAAATGGTAATACAAAAATAGATGTAGCCTTAAAGGCAGATTCTGCCTTACTGGATGAAGTTGTATTAACAGGATACTCCAGGGAAAGAAAGGTAGATGTAACCGGAGCCATAACGGTTGTTCAAACAGGTCCTATAGAAGGACAAAGTAGAAGTTCAGGAAATACTATGCAGGCGCTACAGGGAAGGGTTCCTGGCCTTTTTGTGGAAAAATCTGGAGATCCTACGGGAGCAAGTAGCAGGGTGCTTATTAGAGGTATAACCACTTTAGGGAACAATGATCCACTTTATGTAATAGATGGAGTCCCTACACAGCGGCAGGAAATTTTTTCTTCTATAAATCCAGATGCTATTGAATCTATCCAGGTACTTAAGGATGCTTCTGCCTCTTCCCTTTACGGAGCAAGGGCCGGGAATGGTGTAATTGTGGTGACTACCAAGAATAAGGCCGGGCGTGCAGAAAAAGTAAGTGTAAGCTTCAATTCAAATTTTTCTGTACAATCTGAAAAACAACAGCGTTATGATATGCTTAACTCGGTTCAACGAGGACAGGTTTTATGGAGGGCTTCTGTAAATGATGGTGCCGATCCTGCATCAGGCTATGGTGAGATCTATAATTTCGACTGGAATAATGATTTCCAAAATCCTGTACTAAATAGCGTTACCGTAAGACCTTTTGTGGGTGGAGATGAGACGGTTCCGGCGGGAGATACAGACTGGCAGGAAGCAACTTACGAAACAGGATATGTTTATAATAATGAGCTAACTGTTGCTGCTAGTTCCGAAAAATCGTCATTTCTGGTAAATCTTGGACACCTTAAAAATACTGGGATTCTTAAATACACCAATTATGATCGTTTAACGGCCAGGATCAATGCAAGTGCAAATCTCTTTGATGATAAGGTACGTGTTGGTGTAAATACACAATTCTCAACTTCAGATGAAACACTGGCATCTCCAGATGTGGGAAGTGCACCAACTCCCGGTTTAGCGGTATCTCTGGCACCAACAATACCCGTATATGATAGTAATGGGGATTTTGCAGGACCCATTGGAGCAGGATATTCAGATAGGAACAACCCTGTATTGATACAATATTTAAATAGATGGGATAATACAGAGAAAAATAATTTCTTTGGAAACATTTATGTAGAAGCCGATCTTTTAGAAAATCTAAGCTTTAGATCTAGTTTGGGGGTAGACTTTAATGATTTTAAAAGAAAAGATATAGAACCACGCGTAAATAACGGCTTTATTACCAGAACGAATAACAGCCTGACTTTTGATACCAATAAATACACCAGTGTGGTGTTTACAAATACGCTAAATTATGAACTGGAACTAGGAGATCATAACTTTGGGGTACTTCTGGGAGTGGAGTCTGTTAAAAATGATTTTGACAGTGTTCTTGCAAGAGCTGAAGGTTTTGCCGTAGAAGAAGAATCTTATTTTGTATTGGATGCCGGGACAGGCGCAAGAACGGCTAACGGAAGCTCTTCTGGTAACCGATTACTGTCTCAGTTTGGTAAAATAAATTATTCTTTTAGTAATAGATATTTGGCTTCTGTTACAGTGCGTAGAGATGGTTCTTCCAGGTTTGGAAAGAATAATCGATATGGAGTATTCCCGGCGGTAACAGCAGGTTGGAGGATAAGTAATGAAGACTTTTTTAATGAAATAGAAACCATTACCAATTTAAAATTAAGAGCAGGTTATGGAGAAGTGGGGAATCAGTCTATTGGCGATCTTGCCAGATTCGGACTATATGAAGCAAGATATGGCTCAACACTTTCGCAATATGCCAGTGGTTTCTTTGAGCAATATTATAATATAGGTACTGCTTATGATATTAATGGTAATAATACAGGAAATTTACCCTCTGGTTTTGTTTCTGTGCAGGCAGAGAATCCAGATCTTAAATGGGAAACGACCAAAGAATGGAACTTTGGGGTAGATTTTGGACTTTTTGATAATAAATTAAGTGGTTCTTTTGACTATTTTACCAGGGAAACGGTAGATATTTTAACCACGCCTCCAATTCCCTCAGTACTTGGGGAAGGTCAGCAACGGGTTTTAAACGGTGCAACAACCAAAACCAGAGGATGGGAGTTTGCCCTTGCGTATAGTACTACCTTCGAAAATGAACTTACTTTTTCAGTTTCAACTAATTTCTCTTCTTTTAGGGACGAGATCACTTTTCTTCCAGAAGAAGTACGGGCAGGATTCCCGGGAACAGCACAAAATTCTATATTGGGACATTCTCAATTTTCGATATTTGGCTATAAATCTGATGGTCTCTTCCAAAGTCAGGAAGATATAGATAGCTCGCCAGAACAGGTTGGGGCTCGCCCGGGAGGTATCAAATTTAAAGACCTTAATGGAGATAATGTTATAGATACAGATGACCGTGATTTTATAGGAACAACCTTACCAGATTTAGAATATGGTATAAGAATAAATCTTGGTTATAAGAACTGGGATTTCTCGGTATTTGGATCTGGAGTGACGGGAAGAATTGGTCAGGATCCTTACATATCCTGGAACAATTTTGTTCAGGGTAGGGAAAATGCGGGAATGGGAGTGCTAGACGCCTGGACACCAAATAATACCAATACCGATATTCCATCTTTATCGCTTGCCTTTAATGATTTGAGAACTTCAGATTATTTGTTCCGCAAAAATTCATATTTCAAGATTAGAAATGCGCAGCTGGGATATTCCCTATCCGACACTTTAATTGAAAAAATTGGTGTTTTAGAGAGCTTTAGAATCTATCTACAGGGAGAGAACTTGTTATGGTTTACACCTAATGATTATATAGGTTCAGATCCTGAAAGAACAGATGTGAATAGAATCCCAGTACCAACGGTGTTTTCTGTTGGCCTAAACATGAATTTTTAAAAAATGATACTCATGAAAAATATAAAATATATCATAACAGGATTGTTGCTTTCTGGTTTTTTAATATCCTGCTCAGAAGATTTTTTAGAATATGAACCAGAAGGAGTGCTTTCCAACGAAAATGTAGCAACAGCTGAAAATGCTGAATCTCTTGTGATTGCTGCTTATGCAGGAATTGCCAATGATGATATGATAGGTCCTTTAACCCACATGTGGGTGTATGGGAGTGTTCGCTCTGATGATTCCTATAAAGGAGGAGGAGGCCGAAGTGATGTTGGCGAGGTTGATAGATATGAACAATATTATCTAACGGTTCCAGATCAGGGAGAATTGATGGCACCAAGAACATGGACCAATTATTACAAAGCGATCTCCAGAATAAATTTTGCGTTAAGCGTAATAAATGATATTCCTGAAGCCGAGTACGAAGTAAAAACGACCCGACAGGGAGAGTTGAGGTTTTTGCGTGCTCATTGCCATTTCATGCTGAAAAGAATATTCAAAAAGATTCCTTATATCACTGAAGATCTTACCAAAGATGAAATTGCCGATACAGGAAATGATCTGCCAAATAATGAATTATGGAATATGATCGCTGACGATTTTCTTTTTGCCTATAATAATTTGCTGGAGGAGCAGGATGAAGTTGGGCGTGCAGACAGGAGTGCCGCTGCTGCCTATCTGGCTAAAACTAAGTTATACCAGGCTTATGAGCAGGACGAAAACAATCAGGTAGTTAGCATAAATAGTTCTTTGCTTCAGGAAGTTATAAACTATACAGATGAGGTTATTGGTAGTCTTGAGCCCGATTACGCGAATAATTTTCTTGTGGATTATGAAAATGGCCCAGAATCTATATGGGCAGCACAATTCTCTATTAATGATGGTACCAGAGTTGGAAGGGTAAGCTTCGTTACAGGTTTAAATTCTCCTCATGGCACCGGACTTTATGGATGTTGCGGCTTTCATCTCGCCAGTCAGAATATGGTAAATTCATTTAGAACAGATGCAAATGGCCTGCCTTTATTAGATTCCTTCAATCAATCAGATATACTAAACAATGTTCAGGCAGACGGAACTGTAGCCGTATCTTCAGGCTTAACCGTAGATACTAGATTGGATCATACGGTAGGAATACCAGGGCGCCCTTTTAAATATCGAAATACCGTGAGTGAACAGGGGGATATGATCTATAAGTTTAGTTGGGCACGAGATCCGGGAGTTTATGGTTTCTTTGGAAATATGAAGGAACAGCAAGCGCCAGACTGTTCCTGCTATATAAAAGAAGGTCCTTTTGTTGGAACTTCAAGAAACGTAATATTTATTAGATATGCAGATGTACTTTTATTTAAAGCGGAAGCCCTTATTCAGTTAGATCGATATACTGAAGCATTGCCTTTGATAAATAAAGTTAGAGAACGAGCCGCTGCGAGTATACAAAAACCGATTGCTGCCGGAGCTTCAGATATCTACAATGTAGGATTATATACCTCTTTCCCGAATAAAGAATTTGCCTGGAAAGCACTAAAATTTGAGAGAAGGCTGGAATTTGGAATGGAAGGGCCACGATTTTTTGATTTGGTTAGATGGGGCGAAGCCGAAGAAACGCTGAATGCTTACCTGGATGAAGAAAAGACTAAAAGAGACTTTTTAGCCAACGCAGTATTTACAGCAGGGAGAGATGAATATTATCCAATCCCACAACGTGAAATTGATTTTACAGGCGGACTTTACGTTCAGAACGCTGGATATTAATTGTTGATGATTGTTTTGGATTGCTTTAAAACACGGGGTTTGCCTCGTGTTTTTTTACTCGATAATCGAGAGTAAATGCTCCCTCGAAATAAAAATATCATGTTCAAATTAAATGCTTCGGGGCTTGCTCCGAAGATATTTACGTTCCCTTTTTAAATTCTTAATCAAGAAATGATAACAAAAAAAATAAAAGCAGTGTGTTTTGGAGAAATCCTTTATGATGTTTTTCCTGCGAAAGAAAGAATAGGTGGCGCACCATTAAACGTAGCGAGCAGACTAAGCAGTATGGGGATAGAGACAGAGATGATTAGTAAGGTTGGTGTGGATGAAAAAGGAGATGAATTGCTTAGCTATCTTAACTCAAGACATATAGAAACCGGGAATATTTTACAAGATGAAAAGCATAATACCGGGATTGTAAATGTTAGCCTTTCTGCCAATGGATCTGCTACTTATAAAATTGAATATCCTTCAGCATGGGATAAGATCGAGCTTAAAGATGAAATGTCTGAATCTGTCTTAAATGCAGATGTTTTTATATTCGGAAGTTTAGTTTGCCGTGATGAGATAAGTAGAAATACTTTGTTCGAGCTGATTGAGAAAGCTAAGTTTCGTGTGCTGGATTTTAACCTGAGACCTCCACATTATTCAAAGGAATTATTGATGTCATTGATAGGACATGCAGAGTTTATAAAGTTCAATGATGATGAGCTTTTTGAAATTGCAGCTTTGCTAGGCTCTAAGTATAATTCCCTGGAACAGAATCTTCATTTTATTGCAGGAAAATCTAATGCAACATCAATATGCGTGACTAAAGGTAGACACGGTGCCGTGTTTCTGCATAATAAAAAGCTCTATTATAATTCTGGTTACAAGGTACAGGTAAAAGATACCGTTGGGGCAGGAGATTCATTTCTTGCAACATTAATTGCCAAGCTGTTGCAGGGAAAAGAACCGCAACAGGCACTCGATCAGGCTTGTGCAATGGGCGCGCTGGTAGCCGGGCAAGAGGGGGCCAATCCAGTTATTACAGGGGAAATGCTTCAATCATTTATTAATCTATGCTGAAATCTCTCTTTTCAGCTAAAAAGCCCCGTATCGTCATGATAACGGGGCTTTTATTTTAGGACTATTGAAAATAATAAGTTTTCTTCAGTCTTCTTACATTAAAAATTTGATATCTACAGCTTAAAGCAGATAGTTATCCCAGTTCATTACCTCATGGCGCGTGTTGGGATCCATAGCAACTTTTAGAAGTTTCTCATCGTATTGCATTCCGTGTTTTTGTAGTACTTCTTCGGGGATTCCGTCCCATACATTTGGCCGGTTTCCCTGGTAATCCAGATAATCGATACCTTCTTTGCTGGTGAAGAATCCTGTAATCACTAACTTTTTAAATTCTTCAAAAAACACAGGACCCGGGGAATTTTTAAAGTGGTCTTCTGGATAAGCAATAGTATCGATAATTTCTATTTGCTGCGCTTCAGAAATGTCGGTAAACCCTTTATCAAATCTTTTATGACTCTCCCGGTTTAGCCACATTAAACCACCTCTTAAGGGAAGTTGTAAGGCGGGGATATCCTTCACCATAAATTCTATAAATGCAGGTACACCGGTTACCGATGCACTTACCGAATCTTCATCTTCAGGAATGATAATATCAGAAAGAACGGTAATCGTTGCCATTTCTTCATCATTAAAGAATTTTCCGCTTCTTAGCGCTTCATCTCTGGAAGCTTCAGCAGGTGTACGGCCATAACCCGGAGCTTCTTCGATGATATCTCCTTTTTCAATGGGTTTTTCTTTTTCCTGGACACAGCTACTAAGCATAACACTGGAAGCTACTCCACCAATGAACATTTTTTTTAGCGATTCTCTTCTATCCATAATTTAGATATTACCATTTTTTAATTCCTGAGTTAAATAGTCTGATGCACGCCATGCCAGTGCCAGTATCGTCCAGGTAGGATTTTTATCTGCCTGAGAAACAAAAGGACCACCATCCATAATAAAAAGATTGGGAACATCGTGAGCCTGATTATACGAATTAACCACCGAAGTTTTTGGATCATTCCCCATTCGGGTGGTTCCCACTTCATGGATAATACGACCGGGGTTTTCAAGACCATAACTGGTCTCTTTTCCTGCTTTTTTACCCAGTGGTACCCCGCCCATCTGATGGATGATCTCCTCAAAAGTATCCTGCATATGGGCTGCCTGTTTTACCTCTTCTTCACTCCATGAATAATTGAATTTTAAAACAGGGATACCGTATTTATCTACTACCTGATGATCGATTTCACAATAATTTTCTTTTCTGGGAATGCTTTCTCCACGGCCTGCCATTCCAAATGTGGCACCGTAAAAGCGTTTTATATCATTCTTTAAGCCTTTTCCATAGGCACTTTTAGTGGAACCCGTGATGTTTTGCAGTTCTGTAGTATTAAAACCAAAACCATAAGAAGGCATGCCCATACCTCCCCAATATTCAATATGATATCCACGAGTAAATCCTAAATTCATCTTACCGTTTAGCCACCAGGGCGTATACAGGTGCATTCCTCCAACACCATCCTCGTTGTATCTTTTACGATCCATAAGGTCGGGTAGAAATCCCATTCTCGAAGAACCTGTAGAATCGTGAAGATAGTGTCCTACCACACCGCTTGAATTGGCAAGGCCTTCAGGGTGGTTAGCCGATTTTGAGTTTAAAAGGATTCTTGCTGAGCTACAGGCGCTAGCGGCCAGTATGACTACACGGGCTTTAATCGTGTAGTCTTTAAGGTCTTCTTTATCGATATACGATACTCCCTGAACCTCTCCTTCGCCATTGGTGATGACTTCCCTCACCATTGCGTTTACATACAAATCCAGATTTCCTGTTTCTAACGCAGGTTTTACAAGTACTGATGAGGATGAGAAATCTCCATAAACCGAGCAGGATCTGGAGCACTGACTACAGTAAAAACAGGCCCCTCGTTGCTTATTTACCGTTCGTGTAAGAATAGAAAGGCGAGAAGGAATCATTGGGATACCGCTTTTAGCAGCACCTTTCTGAATATAAAGTTCATGCAATCTCGGTTTTGGTGGAGGCAGAAAATAACCATCAGGTTCGTTAGGAATATTTTCTTTGGTTCCAAAAACACCTATTAATTTATCTACCTTATCATAATATGGCTGTACATCCTTATAACCAATAGGCCAGTTGTCTCCCTTGCCATCATAGTCTTTCCTTTTAAAATCCAAAGGGCCAAAACGCAGGGATATTCTTCCCCAGTGATTGGTTCTACCACCTAACATTCTGGAGCGAAACCAGTCGAATTCGGTATTTGCGGCTTTTGTATAAGGTTCTCCATCAAGTTCCCAGCCTCCATAGGCCATATCGAAATCTCCGAATGGTCGTGTAGTAGAGGCTCCTCTTCTTGGGGACTCCCAGGGCCATCGTAACTGGGTTCTTTGATCGGGATTTTTTGGATCAAAATCAGGACCGGCTTCCAGCATGGCAATTTTAAAACCGGCATCGGCCAGTACTTTGGCTGCCATACCTCCACCAGCACCAGAACCTACGATGCATACATCGTAGGTTTTGGCTGTTTTTTTTATTTGAAATGACATAGATATAAAGTTCTACCAACCTGGATTTTGTTCCAGTTTGGGGTTATTATCAATCTCACGCTGAGGTATCGCAAATAATAAATACTTTTCGGTTAGGGTAGGGCCATAAGAAAATGAATGACCTACAAAATTTTCCCAGTTACCGGTTTCTGTATTTAATACCTGGCGTCTTCTTAGCATGTCGAACCAGTATTTATTCTCAAAAGCCAGTTCATGTAAGCCTTCCGTCCAGATATCTTCTGCCGTGATGCTTGCATCAAAATCAGGTAATTCGGCGCGATCCCTGATTTGATTAATTGCAGCTAATACTTCAGGAGTTGCACCGTAGGCTTCGAAACCTGCTTCCGCGTAAATTAATAAAATTTCCGCATATCTGTAGAAAGTCCAGTTTAATTCACTTTGCGCACTTCTTAAGACCGCGTCTTCATCAAAAAACTTGTAAATATATGGTGTTCCAAAATCTACAATCTGATCGGAATTTTCATAAGAAGGATAAGAGGTATAGTAAAATTCTTCTTCTTCAATTCGCCTGTCATCATTCTGATAGGTATCTAGAAAAGCCCGGGTAGGAAACATTACTCCAAATTCGTCTGCATATGCAGAAATATTACGAGCTCTTGGCAATAACCATTGAGTTACTGCATTGGTGATATTAGCACCGGCAAGGTACTGGCTTTGAAAAATTAGTTCTCCTGTATTTTTTATAGCCGGATCATGAAGCGCGTCATAATTATCGAAAAGGGAATAATTTCCGGCGTCAATAATTTCTTTTGCTTTTTCCGCTGCCATTTCATAATATTCATCTCCGGCCTGTAATGGATATCCGGCCATGGTAAGATACACATCGGCTAACATCGTTTTTACGGCCGTACTGGTAATCCGCCCCCTGGTATTTGTTGCTGGCAGATCGGCAGCTTCGGCCTCCTGAAGATCAGTGACGATAGTCGTGTATACTTCAGCTTTATCTGTTCGTTCAGGATAAAGCAATTCTGAACCGGCATCTACAGGTTCGAGGATCAATGGAACGTCACCAAACATTCGAACCAGATTAAAATAGTGAAAAGCACGCATAAATTTTGCTTCGGCCACAAAGTGTTCACGATCAGTTTCATTCATCTGAATCTCCGGAATCCTTTGAATCGCCAAATTGGCATTGGCTATTGCTTCATAGCTATTTTGCCACCATACACTAAAATAGTTGTTTTCTGCATTGGTAGAGAGGGTACGAAGATCCCGGTTAAATTGACTTTGTCCTACTTCTGTATTTAGTAGACCTGTTGGGAATTCCAGGGCCATAAAAGGACTCTCTCCATAGGTTCCGGCCCCAGAGGTGATAAAGCGTAGCTGCTCGTATAAGGTGTTAATGGAAGATTCAGCATGTTCCGGGGTTTGGAAGTAATTTTCCTGGGTATAATTGGATTTATTTTCTTCTTCCAAAAAGTCAGAACAACTATTTAGTGATAGCAATGCGGTCAATAGACCGGTATATAAGGATAATCTATAATTAAATTTCATACTGCTGTTATTAAAATTTATAAACTAATGTTTAATCCTAGCGTAAAGTTTCTAGGTTTTGGATAACCAAAGAATGTTATTCCCTGTGCAAATGCATTCCCATAGGTACTTACTTCTGGATCATATCCTGTATAGTCGGTGATCAGGAAGAAATTTTGCATTGATGCATAGAGTCTAAGCTGATTTACATGAATACGTTCTAAAACATCTGACGAAAAGTTATATCCCAGTATCAGGTTCCTGCCACGAATAAAAGATCCATCTTCCACCATTCTGGTATCTACGGTCGAGGTATAATTGGCTCTGGCGGGCCTGTTTTGAGCAATTAAAGTATTTTGATTATCCGGCGTCCATCCATTTAGTACAGTAGCGTAACTGTTTGCCTGCCCGGTTCTGTCTTCTCCAGAGTGTCTGGAAAGGTTTAAAATATCGTTTCCATACATAAACTGGAGGTCCAGGGTTAAATCCCAGTTCTTATAGGTAAATGTGTTAAATAAGGCTCCAAATCCATCGGCATAACCATTTCCCATTATCACTCTGTCTGCATCGTTAATAGCACCATCTCCATTGATGTCGGTATGTTTCACATCTCCGGGTAAGTCTCCATATTCGGCAGCTTCTGCAGCTTCAGATTGTCCCCAGGTCCCTTCGCGAATAAGTCCATAAAAGGATCCTACAGATTCTCCTACTCTTAAGACATTGGTGTTTGATAGAAAATAAGGTCCGGGGAAAATATCGTCATTAGCTTCTCCCAGGGCTAATATTTCATTTCTGTTGAATGAGATATTAAAAGTGGTGGTCCAGCTAAAATTGTCAGTCTGAATATTTCTGGTGTCCAGGGTTATTTCCAGTCCCTTATTTTCCATACTTCCTATGTTTGTATAGATGTTAGAAAAACCACTGGAAAAAGGTACTGGTGCATTTAACAGCATGTCTGTGGTCTTCTTATAATACACATCGGTTTGTAATTCGATTCGGTTTCTAAACAAACCTAGTTCGATACCAAAATCTATTTGTGCAGTTTTTTCCCATTTAAGATTAGGGTTTGGAAGAGTTCCTATACCAACCCCTGGTGCTCTTTCACCGCCAAGGATAGCCACATTGGAACTCATGGTAGCAAGAGATTGGTAAACTCCTATTTCAGAGTTTCCGGTTTCACCATAACTGGTACGTAATTTTAAATTTGAAATGGTATTACTGTCTTCAAGAAAATTTTCTTCAGAAACTTTCCAGGCAAATGCGGCAGATGGGAAAAAAGCTCTTTTATTATCACTACCAAATTTTGAGGAACCATCCAATCGTCCTGTAACTGTAAATAGGTATTTATTCATCAGGCTATAATTTACCCTTCCGAAATAAGAATTCATTGCCCATTTGTAAACTTCAGACTGAGGGGTTAATGGATTGGCGCCTACTGAAAGATTATTATATTTATAAAAATCGTCAGAAAAACCTCTGGCACCGGCATAGGAGGTAGCATAATCATATTGTTGCCAACCAATACCCGCAAGTGCTGTTAACCTATGATCTTCGTTAAATTGTTTCTCGTAGTTTAGGTAATTTTCAAACTGCCAGTAATTACTACGTGTATTTCTTATGGAAGCTTCCCCGTCAAAATCGGCACTTAACTGTCTTAGATTACGGCCGCTGTAAAAGCTTTCCTGGGTATTTATAATGTTTGCTCCTATATTGCTACGTAATTGTAAATCATCAGTAAATGATATTCGCGCTTCTACATTTCCAAGGAAGGTTTGTGTTTTAAAGATATTTTCTCTGTTTCGTAATAAATTTACGGGATTTTCTCCTCCTTCCATGTTTGGATAATCTGCATTAGTGCCATAAGAACCATCCTCGTACTGAACGGGAACAATTGGAAGGGTTTCCACGATCATACGCAATGGGGTTAATCCTCCAACACCTCCGTCCACTCGGTTTTCTTCTACGTGGTTAAAGGTCATACCTCCGCTAACACTTAACCAGTCATTTATTTTGTTATCGGTTACAAATCGCCCAGAGTATCGCTTTAAATAAGAGTTTAATAACAAGCCTTCCTGATTCGCATAATTAAGGAAGATTCCGTACGAATTATCTTTATCTCCTTTGGTGAAAGAGAGATTATGATTTGTGCTAACGGTTGTCCTCATGGCTTCATCTTGCCAGTCGGTATCGTATAGAGGATTCCCATTCTCATCGAAAAGACGGGCTGCATCATCAGTTCTATAATTCATGGGATTTTCGTAACGACCTGCGTCCCATCCCTCCGGGTCATATTTTTCAGCATTTTGATAGGAATTCATTTCTACCTGTAGAAATTCCCTGGCGTTTAGTACATCCACACGATTAGCAAGTGAACCTATAGTAACAAAGCTGCTATAGTTTAGTCGTCCTTCACCAGAACTTCCCCTTTTTGTGGTTACTACGATTACCCCATTGGCTCCCCGGGCTCCGTATATTGCGGTAGCCGAAGCATCTTTTAGAACATCGATGGACTCAATATCATTAGGATTGAGGTAGTTAATAGGACCAGCTCCTATAACACCGTCTACAACGTATAATGGACCGTTATCTCCATTTATGGAATTATTACCACGAATTCTAACATTGGTGTTTCCACCTGGGCGACCGGAATTTGTACTGATGTTTACTCCGGCTGCTTTCCCTGCAAGCGCCTGCTCAGGGTTCGTTACCGGCATTTCCTGAATAGACTTACTGCTAACAGTAGATACAGCACCTGTTAGATCTGATTTTCGTTGGGTACCATATCCCACTACTACTACTTCGTCTAGCGATTCCTGATCGGTTTCCAGAACAATATTGATTTCTTCACGGCCATCAACCGGAATTTCTTTCGTGGCATAACCTAAAAAGCTTACTACTAAGACAGCGTTTGAAGATACCTCTTTTAAAGAGAAATTACCATCAAAATCGGTTTGTGTACCGTTGGTGGTACCTTTTACAATTACATTCGCTCCAGGGACAGGACCGGCATTATCGGTTACTGTACCTGAGATCGAAATTTCTTGGGCTAGGGAAACCTGGGCACATAAAAATAGTACCGCTATAAGCATCCCTCTAAATAGTCGTTTGCTCATAAAAATCTGGATTAAAAATTTCATAATTGGGTTAAGAATTTGAAAAAAAGGAAATAATAAAATGTTACTAAAACGTTTTATTACAAAAATGAAATTATTGATACTTATAAATCTCAAAAATTATTATCGACGAACAACAGCTGTGAATCGACGGACAACAAAAACTACAACGTTGTAGTGTTATTGATTGTTATTTTAACATAAAAATCATTATAATGAAATTAATTTGGTATTTTATTAGAATTTAACAGCCTTAATTACGCTAGTGTCTAAAAAAAATAATATTATGGAATTATTTAACTGAATACTTGTCATTCTTTCGAGGTATACTATCATTGCACAATAGAAAATATATTGAAGTATTATCGGAAGTTTTGAAAAACTTAAAGACATAAATTCATTTTTATAAGACCAAGCTTTAAAGATTTGCAATAAGCCCTGAACTAACAGAATGAAGAATTAATAGGGGGATGCTTATATAAATCATCTATTTACTGCTTTTAATCGATGATCCATATAAAAAGTTCCCATTTACTAATCATCGCGATAGGATCGTTAGGTCTCAAAAAAATATCGATTAAATTACTTCTTGAGCTTAAGCTGAGATAGTTTTTGCGCATCATATACACTCCATAACGATCAAAAAAGCTAAAATTTTTATACATAGTATAGCACGTTATCCTAATTTTTAAGTTAACATTGTCTCGATTTTCGGTTACTGTTCCTTGGGATGGTATTAAAAGGGAATCAGGTGTAAACCCTGAACAGTTCCCGCTGCTGTAAATTCTTTCCGGATAAAATGCCGGAAAATCTTTCTAAATTATTAGTTGTATTCCACTGTCATAAGTGATGGGAAGGATTAGAAAGAGGAATGAGTCAGAAGACCTGCCGAAAGTTTTAAAAACAAAGCTTTCGGGAGTTATTGCTTTGGGTAGATTTCTATTCTAACCTTAGACCCCTTTGTTTTGTTTTGTAAATAAGTTGATACTTAATTATTAATCTTAATACAAACAAATGCATCAAAAATTATCATTTTCACTGTTAATCCTTATTAGCGGACTTTTTCTATTCAGCTCATGTAATAATGATGATGACGAGATTAGTATTCCAATGGGATTTACTAGTTCATCCTATCAAAAAGAATACGAATTACTTCTTGGTAGCGATACTTTAACTATCCAACCTGAAATTCTAAATCTTCCGGAAGAAGCCCGTTTTAACTGGAGGTTAGAGGGGCAGCATCTTTCTGGGGATTCACGTCTTAATTTTGT
This sequence comes from Zunongwangia profunda SM-A87, assembly GCF_000023465.1. Classification (NCBI taxonomy): domain Bacteria; kingdom Pseudomonadati; phylum Bacteroidota; class Flavobacteriia; order Flavobacteriales; family Flavobacteriaceae; genus Zunongwangia; species Zunongwangia profunda. The sequence continues at coordinate 3,464,461 of NC_014041.1, read as the reverse complement.
CCCGACGGAAGCCGGTAATTTTATCCTCGACCTGGTGGTATCCACTATTTCTGATTCTATTCATAGAACTTACAGGTTGAAGGTCAATGATCCTTATGATCTTTATTATCGACCGGTAACGGAGAATAGCAGTGAATTTATTTCAAAGATAATTGCATATAAACCGGCGCCGGGGCAGTATATAAACTCTACTTATGGATCTATGGAAGATGCTATAGATTTAATAGGGGATAAAACAGCTACACTTTCTTTAGGAGCCTGGGGTGGTTATATTATTTTCAGTTTTGATCATACAATTATAAATCGTGAAGAAAATAAGGATTTCATTATCTATGGAAATGCAATGAAAGGCCTATCTGAGCCTGGTATCGTAAAGGTGTCTTTCGACGCGAATGGAAATGGATTAGCTGATGATGAGTGGTACGAACTTGCCGGAAGTGCTCACTATAAAGAGGGAACGCTATTTAGTTACGGAATTACCTACTCGAATCCGGGAGAATATGCCAATGTAGCCTGGGTAGATAGTGAAGCCGTACAGGATAGTGTAATGATTAATGCATATCATACTCAAAACTACTATCCATTATTCATAGAAGAAAGAAGCAAAATGAGCTTTCAGGGCACCAGAGTATTTCCTAAGATTAATTTAGATGGATTTGCCAGTATTGATGCTTTGGAATGGGGGTATGTAGATAATTATGATGCAGATTATGCCAGTTATGGAGGAAATACCATGGATATTGACTGGGCAGTAGATGAGCAGATGAATCTTGTGAAGTTACAAGGAATAGATTTTGTTAAAGTATATACCGGAGCTCAGGGAAATGCAGGCTGGCTTGGAGAAATTTCCACGGAAATAAAAGGAGCAGCAGATTTATCTATGTTGGAATAAGGTTCAATTCAACAGCGCTGAATGAATTTTAAACTCTAACTTAAGAAGGTATAAAACATATTAGGTGTTTTCTTAATCCGGTTTATACCTCCTTTATATAAAAGCAGGGGAGTAGATGTCATAAACGACCTCATTACTGCAGGTGGGGAATTGTCATTAAATTTTTTTAGATGCTTTCTTATGAACGCCAACTAAAGTTAGTCACAGAATAAAAAAGAAAAGTTAACATCTATATAATATGGATTTCTAAAAAACACCTTATTTTTAATGCAACTAATATGCGTTAAATGAAAAGAAGAGAATTTTTTAAAAATAGTAGTCTTTTTGCTTTTGGGGGATTGGTAAGCGATTTTCATCCAAGTGTCTGGCTGAACAACAAAAGTGATTTTACACCAAAAAAGGCGAAGAATATCATATTTATGGTAAGCGATGGGATGAGCAGCGGTACTCTAAATATGGCAGATCGGCTTTTACAGGTAAAGAATGGTACGGGAAGTCATTGGTTGGATTTATACCGTGAAGGAAAAATTAGTCGTGCCCTTATGGACACCGCTTCTGCAGATTCAATGGTTACTGATTCTGCTGCTGCCAGCTCTTCCTGGGGCGGTGGAAAACGAGTTCCCAATGGTTCTTTAAATGTTTCAGCAAACGGGGAAGAGCATCTTCCTATTCTACAAAAGTTTAAGAAATCTGGTAAAAAAGTAGGTTGTGTGACCAGCGTTCCTATTACCCATGCTACTCCCGCCGGTTTTTGTGTGATGCAAAAGAATCGTGGAGACCAGAATAAAATTGCTGAAGATTATCTTGAAATTGAATTTGATGTTATGATGGGCGGTGGTAACGAAAATTTTGCAGCCGATAAGCGGGAGGATGGCCGTGATCTTTACAGCGAATTTGAAAATAAAAACTACCAGGTTTTTAAAACGAGGAAGGAACTTTTGGATTATGAAGGATCAAATAAAATCCTGGGCGTTTTTTCAGATGAGGCCTTACCGTACGCGATAGATCGTGCTCATGATTCTAACTTAAAAGAAAAAAACCCGTCCTTAGCTGAAATGGCCAAACAAGCCGTGCAACACTTATCTAAAAGCAATGATGAGGGGTTTGTATTACAAATAGAAGGAGGAAAGGTAGATTGGGCAGCACATGCTAATGATGCTGCGGCATTGTTATACGATCAGATCGCTTTTGATGAAGCGATCAAAGAGGTTATGGATTTTGCAGAAAAAGACAGGGAGACCCTTGTTATTATTACTACAGATCACGGAAACGCTAATCCCGGTTTAATTAAAGGGAAGTATGTGGATCAAAACTTTAGCAACTTACAGGATTTCACCCATACCAATGCCTGGTTGCTTGAGGAAATTAAAAAGAAAGCAAATTCATTTTCGTCGATAAGGGAAATGGTTGCGAGTGTTAATGGCGATCAAACCATAACCGAAGAAGAAGCAAAAGTGCTTCTCAATTATTATCAAAAGAATAATGGAGGTTTATATAACACCGGTAATTTACCTTATGGGCCTCTTTCTGAAATGCAGAAGAAATATACCTCTATAGGCTGGATAAGTATGGATCATTCTGGGGATTACGTAGAATTGGCCGCTTATGGCCCGGGCAGCGATCAACTAAAGCCATTTGTAAAAAACTATGAGCTTCATGACTTTATGTTAGAAGTCGCCGAAGTAGAGGATAAGTTTTAGTGGAATCAAGAAATAATTACCGGAGGTTGATTGAAATCTTTGCAAGAGATGTTGTATCGAAGCTTCTATTTTTGGTGATTCGATACAAACTTTCCTTGAAAATTCATTCAATGTCCAAAATTAGATGCTATGAATAAGCGTACTACGGTATTTTATTGAATATAAATTCGGTTATATATAAAAAAGGGGATTGAAAATCCCCTTTTCATCATTAAAAAATAACCGGTAAAGATGGAGGTAAAAAGTGATTAATTGTAAAACCAACCATTATGAAACTTTACCGGCTTGTGTTATTGATTTTTTCTTTATTTAAGGCTAACATTACGTGTTACATCATTATAATCGCCTTCGATTGGCTTGCCATCTGCATCTAAAAGTTGTAGCCTGATCTTTACTTCGCCTTTAGGTAGCCCTTTAATAATGTATGGTTGCCATTTCGTAATCTCAAAACTTTCGCCGTTAATGGTGGCTTTAACATAGTTGCCGTTTTCTGAAAGCTCGGTATTTAACAGGAAAAAATCCAACATTAGATTTTGGGTATCTTTACCGGTATATTCTCCTTTTGGTCTACTATAAATTAAGGTGGGTTTATTGAGATCTACATTGGACTGTCGTTGAGGTGAATTCCCTACTTCAATGGTTTTTGCGACAAAAGAATTTGCGTTTTTAACCGATTCATGATAGGATCTACTTAAGAAAGCAACAATATGGTGTGTACCTTCAGAAAAGTCTTTAGAAAAGTTGGGTTCGTAGTGCGCCGAATAAGGATTGTTATCCACGATAAAATGAATATGCTGTCCTTTATCTGAATTGGCTAAAGTTTTAGTAATCTCGTTTTTATCTGTTTGCGCTCCTAGTTCGTAGTTTTCTACTTCAAACTTAAAATCAATCGTATTTTTGGAAAATTGATCACCTGATGGGGCAGTTAAAGAAAGTTTAGCATCACTAAAAGCAGGAGAATCCAGTAAAGGTTCAATCGTAATCTGCGAAATACTATCTCCCTGAGATGTTTCTTCAACTTGCACATTTTCACTTGCTTTTTTATCCTGATTCTTACAGGAAGAAAAACTAAGCAGGGCTACTGCAGCATAAAGAGGTAAGATTTTGTAGTTCATGTTGTTGATTTTTAGTACTTATTTTTTGGTTTAGTTATTTTAAACAGGCCATACATCCTGAAGCTGTAAACTTCCTGATTGCCATGTGATCATTTCCGAATTCGTTAGAAGACAGTTATTTAAATTTTCTTCGAGTTTTTCCTTATCGTAATTTATGCCAATAAAGACCAACTCATTTTTACGATCTCCTAATTTGGGATCCCAATTTTGCTCTATGTTTTCCTGATTTTCTAGAAATACCGGATGATCGATGCGCTGATTAAATGGCATTGATGCCCACCATACTCCGGCAGGATCTGTTTTAAAGGATCCCCCGGCGCTACTCCAAATAAGCGCCTGATCTGGGCGAGAAGCCAACCAAAATAATCCTTTGCTCCTGATTATTCCATGTGGAAAATTCTCCATGAGAAAATTAAATAAGCGTTCGGGATGGAAAGGTACTTTGTGTTTAAAGGTAAGCGAGCTGATGCCGTATTCTTCCGTTTCCGGATTATGCTCATTTTCCAGTTCTTTGATCCATCCGGCAGAAGCTTCTGCTTTTTCAAAATCAAAATAACCGGTATTAATAACTTCCTTATAATCAACCTGCGCATGACGGGTTTCAATAATCTTCGCGTCAGGATTTAAAGCTTTAATGATACTATGAACCCGCTGTAACTCTTCCGATGATACCAGGTCGGTTTTGTTTAGCAGAATGACGTTTGCAAATTCAATCTGATCTGTCAGTAAATTTACAATGCTACGATGATCTTCTTCATCGCTGGCCAATTGTCGGTCCTCTAGAAGCTCTGCACTCGAGAAGTCATTCAGAAAATTAAAGGCATCAACCACTGTGAGCATACAATCGATATAGCTGATGTCTTTTAAATTAAACTGGCCCAAATCATCCTGAAAACTAAAGGTTTGCGCCACAGGAATCGGTTCAGAGATACCTGTACTCTCAATAATTAAATAGTCAAACCTTTTTTCTTCTGCCAGTCGAGCCACTTCGATCATCAGGTCTTCCCTAAGGGTGCAGCAAATGCAACCATTGCTCATTTCAACCAGTTTTTCCTCGGTTTTAGAGAGCGTATGCTGATTTTCGACAAATTGCGCATCAATATTGATCTCGCTCATATCGTTAACAATCACAGCCAGTTTCATTCCCTCGCGATTATGAAGTAAATGATTGAGTAGCGTTGTTTTTCCTGCTCCTAAAAAGCCACTAAGTACGGTAACCGGAAGTTTTTGCATATCGTTGTTACTTGACATGCCTCAAAAGTATAAAAGAGAATTAATTAAAGCAACTTTGTTGCATTATATTTTTTTGGTAATATGTAATTGATGAAACAGCCATTATATAGTCTTTTCTTCTAACCTCTTATGGAGCATTTAATTCGTTTTAAAAATATAATTTAAAGACTAGCATTTAAATATCATTCCAGTAAATCTGGACAAGAATATGCAGGTATAGCCTGAAAATATGTTTTACCAGGCACTTGAAAAATCGGAATTAGTAAGTGTTCCAACAACCCCTAAATTTTAAGAAGCGATTAGTTTAATTAGTGCTATTCATACAGCGTTTGCAAGTACCAATAAGTAACAACTGTGTTTCTCTGATCGTGTAATTGTCAAGTTGCGGTACTTTTAAGGTTTCGGGTAGACATTCTACTTTTCCACAAATTTCACATTGAAAATGCAGATGATTATGAATATGCTTAGGAGGTTCTTCCTTGCAGCTTTTGCATAACGCGTAAAATGATTTTCCGTTTTGTCCGGTAACAAAATGAATTTTTCCGGCCTCCACAAAACGATCGAGCATTCTATAAACCGTAGTTTTATTAATATTATCGGCTAATTTTTCTCTTATTTCATCTGCTGTTAATGCTTTTGTTGCGTTTTTCAAAAGTTCTAAAACGGCTTTTTGATGTTTCGTATTTCGGGTTTTCTTTTCTTCAGCAGTTTTCATTATCATCCTATTTGGTAGGGTAAATTTAAGCTTTATCTAAAGAACAGAAAATTTTTAATTCCTCAATAACTAATTCGGTTAATCCTTATTCCTTAGTGGTTAACGCCAATGGGTTTCTTACTTCATAGAAATTATCACAACGCTTTTTCGATCTAAAGCTTACCGACTTTGCATGGAGTCATGTAGTTATTGCTTAATGTTTTAAAATATTAAAGCAGGCCGCAATAGCCTGCTTTAATATCAAAAAATAGAATGAAAAGAGTAATTCATTTAATGCTCATGGTTGTCTTCTGAAGCCTGAGACATTATCAAGGTAAGAGTGGTCTTAAAACTTAATCCTGTAGTTGTTTGCGCTTCAACTTTAATAAGATACTCACCCGCGTTTAAACTGTGGTTATGAGCAACCTTAACCTGTCCTGTTTCAGGATCTATGCTGATGATTTCTTCCTCGTTGCTAAATACAGTCCCATCTTTTTCTATGCTTAGTATAGAAAAGGATTTCTTATATTTTTCAGGATATATTTGGGGAGCAGATGACTGGTAAGCTTTATGTAGGGGGATATGTAATCGATTGGTATAAATAGTTAGGTTTAGATCTGCATAATACATACCGTACAGGAATTTTATTTCAGGAATAAAGCGTATACGAAACTGTCGTGTGGCCAATGTAAATCCGTTGCGTTCTAAAGATGCAACCAGGTCGTAAGTCCACTCTGCTTCCTGATCTGGATCTCCAGGTTTTTCAGCAAATGATACTTTGTTATCCTGTAGTATTACTTTCTGATCTGGTCGTCCGTTTTGATGTAATTGCCATTTTGTATTTTCGAGACCTAAACCTGCTGTCGAGAGATGATAAGTTATAGCATCACTATCCTTATACATTTGATAGGCAAAAGGAATGGCCATACTATTATCCATTTCTTCAATTTGAACACTGGCGGGAGCAATTTTAAGGAAAAATGTTTTGCTAACCGGTAAATAAGTTGGGGAGGCGCTAGCGGTTAATGTTACTTCATAGGCCTCAGGTAACCTATTGCCATTAACCGAAGAACTAAAATTATTAGGGTAGAGTTGCTGACTATCGATCATCAATTTATTTGTCGTTTCCTCTACATAAATTCCCGTTCCCAATACCTGCTCCAGGTTTTTCTCACTGCTTATCTCGATATTTTCACTGTGAAATTGCAGTTCAAAACTTACATTCTGACTTTGATACTCTTCTGGCAGTTTACCAATAAAATCTTCCCCATAAGTAAGTTTTATGGTATCTGGCAATTGAAGAGGAGCCAGATACCCTACAGGTTCAATTTCTTTTGGTGGTTCCGGTACTTTCTCGGCACCAGTGTCAATCATAAAGTCATCATCGCTATCGCAAGCACTGAATAAAAATAGCAGTAGGGCGAACTGTCCCATACGCTTTACATAAAATTTGGTCATTGTTTTTTTTTGCAACAATAACTCTTTTTATTTTTAAACGCAACTTTGTTGCTTTATTTAAATTAATGAATTCAATATTCAAAATTCTTTAAAAACTAAAACGATTCTCTAGGTGGAATAGAAGTATTCTTATTTGCGGTCGCTAAAAATGATAGAGACAAAAAAGCTTAAACTGAACTTCCTTTCTGTTCAAATAGTGAATACCATTTCTTTTTAGGCTTAACAGTTTATTTAACTTAAACTTAATCCCCACCAATATCATTATCAGATCATATCAGCTATAATTGACCTGTCAAAAATACATCATGAAAAGACTATTATTTTTAGCAGCTATTCTATTATCTCAGCTAAGCTATGCTCAGGAAAAAAGTGAGATTTTTATTGAAAAAGGTCGTTGGGGACTGGGCGGTCATTTTTCATTTTCCAGTTTAAACAGTTACACTTCCTATTATGAATTTGCTACAGATTCTGATGCTATAAATTTGGAAGTATCCCCAAATCTTACTTATAGTTTTTCGGATAATTGGTTGGTAGGTGTAGGTTTGAGTTATACTTACACCAATTTAGATAATGAAGAGGGTTCAGTTCATGGTATAGGCATCGCTCCCACTATTCAGCGTTATTTTCCAATTTTCGACAAATTGGCTTTTAACCTAAAGGGTTCTATTGAATATTTTCATAAAAAATTCCTTATTCTGGAGCTGAGGACGCTACTTATAAGCGTTATAGTGCAAATATCCGTCCCGGATTCTCGTATCTGATTCATAAGAGATTTGCTTTTGAAGTGAATACAGGCCTTTTGCGTTATGCGAAAATTAAGGAAGAGGGAGAAGGTCGCACGGAATTTGAAAGGTTTAGAGTAGATTTTGGTTTATCCAATTTTCAGCTTGGTGGAATTTTCTTTTTTTAAGACTTGTCTCTTGATTCGGATCCTGGGATCCTTTGCAAAAACTTTCTTTAATGGCAATGATAAGGAGTATAATAACACAGGGATGGTTACCCTCTTGAATCAAGAATTCTAATTTAAAATTTGATATATTGACTTATAATGCGTGAGTGGAACGCTATTAGTATAAAAGCTGAATTTTTAAATTTTTTGTATAAATTTTTACAATGACATTCATAAGTTTTATAGGTTGGTGCGGAGCAATAATTTTTATCATTGCTTATTTTCTTCTTAGCGCAGGGTATTTATCAGCCAAAAGGCCGTTATATCACATACTAAATGTTATAGGAGGGCTGTGTTTGGTTATCAATGCAGCAACTTTGAAAGATTTTCCGAATATCCTTGTGAATATTGTATGGGCATTAATAGCTTTATTTGCTATATATAGGATTATAAAACATCCTAAGAAAAATCCAAAAGCTTAATTGCGTATTTAATATAAAGTTTTTCCTGTTGCTCATAAGTTTGATCTTTTTGATTAAACATTCCAAGGTAGTAATAGGATCCATCGATGAGGGCAAAAATGACTTCCGTAATTTCAGGTATATTATCGTTGTAGATCACTCCTAGATTTTTAGCTTCGAGTAATTTTATCTGTAATACCTGGTGAAGTTTTTCCAGATATTTTCTAAAACTGGTATTAAAATCTTCTTTGCGATAAATTAAGGCATAACAACTATAAAAAACACCATCATCAAAATATTTATTCCACTTTCTGGAGAATAGGTCGGTAATAAAGTTTTCCAGGCTTTTTCTATTATCCATAACTCCATACTCTATAGCATTGACCATATTTAGGTGACGTTCCAGAATATATTCATTAAGGCCAATTAAAAGTTCGTCGCGGCTTTTAAAATAGTGCATCACCAGTCCGCTACTAATTTGCATTTCTTCTGCAACTTTGGCAATTGAGGTATTTTCGAGACCAATTTTTTTAGCAATTCTATAAAAGGATTGAATAATCTCCTTACGCCTTTTTACACTTAAACTTTTACGCCCCACTAGACTTTTTAAGCAAATATACCAATTTGATTAACAAAAGCTAATGCTGCATAATTAGTAACATAAAGGGAACATTAAAGTAAACTTTTATTAATTGAACGTTCATTCAATTTATTGAATCTTCACTATACATTTGGAGTGCAAAATTTAACTTAAAATAATTGTCATGAAATTTAAAATCACTTCCATGGCCATGATGCTTCTTTTATGTAGCTATCAGATGATTGCACAGGAAGATCGCCAAAAAGAAAAAAAGCTCGTTTTTATCATTGTAGATGGGATCGCAGCAGATATGATTCCAAAGACAAGCACACCAAATCTTGATGCAATTTCACTAAAAGGTGATTTTTCTGAAGCTTATGTAGGCGGAGGAAAAGGAACTTACTCAGAAACCCCTACAATATCTGCGGTGGGTTATAATAGTCTATTAACTGGCGTTTGGGTTAATAAACACAATGTATATGGAAATGAAATTAAACAGCCTAACTATAATTATCCAAGTATTTTTAGGCTTTTTACCAATGATTTTCCAGAGAAACAAACCGCTATTTTTTCTACCTGGGAAGATAACCGTACCAAACTGCTAGGTGAGAATCTAGTAGGTACGAATTTTCTAAAGATAGACTACGCTTTTGATGGTTTCGAAAAAGATACCCTAAACTTTCCTCATGATCCATACCGGGAGTACATTAAGAATATAGATAAGAAAGTAGCTTATCAGGCTGCAGAGTATATCCAAAATGAGGCACCTGATTTAACCTGGGTTTATCTGGAGTTTTCTGATGATATGGGACATGGGTATGGGGATAGTCCCCAACTGTATAATGCGATCACATTTGAGGATGAACTTATTGGAAAAATTTATGAAGCTATAAAATATAGAGAGTCCAATTTTAATGAAGACTGGCTTTTTATCGTAACCACAGACCATGGTCGAACTGCTAAAGATGGAAAACGTCATGGGGGGCAATCTGATCGTGAACGCAGCACCTGGATTGCGATGAATAAAAAGGGGAATAGCTATTTTAAGGAGCAAATCCCGGGTATCGTGGATATACTGCCCACAATGATTTCTTTTCTTGAGCTTTATCCGGAAACTTCAGTTAAAGAAGAGTTGGATGGGGTTCCCCTTTTGGGAATGGTGGATGCTGTAGGACTCTCAGCGAATCTTGATGGAGCTACTTTAAAACTAAATTGGAAAGCACTTTCCGATACTGATACTCCGGCAAAATTTTATGTGGCCAGGACCAATAACGTTAAATATGGCGCGAAGGATGAATATGAGCTTTTAGGGAGTGCAAAAATAAAAAATGGAACAGCTGAATTTAATATAGGGAAGAAAGCTGATATCTATAAAATACTTATGGAAACTCCCAATCATAGATTGAATACATGGATCACACCAACCCAAACAAATAATTAAGCATTATGACTAAAAAAATTACGCTACTGTTGCTTTTACTAGCAACGACTATCGGTTTTTCCCAAAACCAAATTACCGGTGAAATCACTGATAATGATGGAATTCCCTTAGGAGGAGTTAACGTACTATTACTTAATTCATCAGAGGGGACCATCTCTGATTTTGATGGGAAATACAGCATTGAAGCAACATCCCGTGATACGTTGGAATTTTCTTTCATGGGTTTTCGCACCCAAAGAATAGCTGTAAAAGATCAAACAATTATTGATGTTGTTTTAGCAGAAGATGCTTCCCAATTGAATGAAGTTGTGGTTACCGCTTTAGGAATTAAGAAAGAGAAAAAGGCTTTAGGCTATGCTGTTCAGGAAGTTGATGGGCAGCAACTGGAAAAAGCAAAAGAACCTAATTTTGTTAATTCCCTTACCGGACGGGTTGCGGGATTAAATATTCAAAACTCTACAGATTTATTTCAGGATCCACAAATTAGTCTGCGAGGGGCGAGTCCGTTATTAGTTATTGATGGTATTCCAGATCGTACTACCGATTTATGGAAGGTTAATTCTGATGATATCGAAAGCATAAGTGTTTTAAAAGGAGCTACAGCATCGGCATTATATGGATCGGTAGGGCGTAACGGCGCGATAATGATTACCACAAAAAAAGGAAAAAAAGGAAGACTTACGGTTACCGTAAATAATTCGACCATGTTCCAGCCTTCGTTTATAAAAGTTCCTGAGGTTCAAACCACTTATGGAAACGGAAATCAGGGTGTTTATGCCTACGTAAACGGAAGTGGCTCTGGAACTGAAGGTGGTGGCTGGATTTGGGGGCCACGCTTAGATCAATTAGATTCTAGCACTCCTAGTGGCTATTTTGAAACACCACAATATAATAGTGAAGTTAATCCAGATACCGGAGAACTTATTCCGTTACCGTATGTATCCAGAGGAGCAGATAATATCGAAAACTTTTTTAGAACAGGATTGATTCAGACTAATAATGTAAGCGTAGACTGGGGAAGTGAGAAAGCGAGTTTTAGAACATCTATCTCTAATGTTTATCAAAAAGGTATTGTTCCTAATACCGATTTAAATAATACGTCTTTTAACCTTGGCGGAAGTTTAAATCCTTCTGAAAACCTCTCGATAAATTCTGCATTGACTTACAATAAACAGTATACGGATAATTTTCCTGAAGTTGGTTATGGACCTACTAATTACCTGTATAACCTCGTGCTATGGACGGGAGTAGATGTGGATATCCGTGATTTAAGAAATTACTGGAGAGAAGGTGAAGTAGGATACCAGCAGCGTCATTTCAATGTTTCCTATTATAATAATCCTTATTTTCAGGCCTATGAATATCAGCGTGGATATAGTAAAGATAATGTCTTTGGAAATTTAAATATAGAATATAAACTTACTCCTCATTTAAGCTTAAAAGGTCGTGGAGGCACTAATGTTTATGGCTTAAACAGGACTTATAAGGAGCCCAAGAGTTATATTGGGTATGGTGCGCGTTCAAGAGGTAATTTTACGGTAGTTGATGCTACTTATTTTGATATTACTACTGATTTTGGTTTGAAATATGAAAATCAAATTGCAAATCAAATTGGGGGTTTCTGGGGGAATTGGCATATGTAAATTATTACCGTAAGTCTACCAACCATTCTACGGCTACAGATGGTTTAAATATTCCCGGATTTTACAATTTGGATAATAATGCTGGAGTCACCTTTATCGCCAGCAATAGGGAAGAAAAAGAGACTATTCACAGTTTTTATGGATTTGTAGATTTTGATTTTTATGATACATTTTATTTATCCCTTTCCGGGAGAAATGATAAAGTGTCTACATTACCAGAAGCTAATAATTCATTCTTTTACCCTTCTATATCCGCTTCACTGGTATTTACCGAATTGCTGAATACACCAGAATGGATGACATTTGGAAAAATAAGGGGTTCCTGGTCCCAGGTTTCTGAAGGTAAAATAGGGAATAATCCTTATAATCACATTCAGGCATACGACAAGGGAACCAGTTGGAATGGTACACCTTCTACCTATTTTGGAAATGAGCTTTTATCTTCCGACTTAAAACCCGAAACCTCTGATACCTGGGAAGTAGGTGTGAACGCCAGATTTTTACAGAGCCGTTTAGGAATAGATGTCGCTTATTACCAAACCAGGGATTATAATAATTTAATTTACAGTTCTATTTCCCAGAGTAGCGGATACAATAGTATTTTGTTGAATGGAGACGAATATAAGCGTCGAGGAATTGAAGTTGTACTGGACGGTACACCGGTAAAGACCAAAAATTTTAGATGGAATACCCAAATTAACTTAAGTCAGTATCGCAGATATCAGGAAGAAATTTATGGTGATCGTGAACAAACCGATGGATTTATTCGTGTGGGCGATCGTACAGATAAAATTTACGCAGGGGTATATCAAACCAATGAAGCGGGAGAGGTGATTTTTGAAAACGGCTATCCCGTATCAGATCCTTATTCCAGGTTTATTGGCTATAATGAGCCAGATCTTACTTATGGAATTTCAAATACCATATCTTATAAGAATGTATCCTTATCTTTTCTTTTTGATGGCCGTTTAGGCGGTTTAATGTATTCAACCACCAATCAAAAAATGTGGTGGGGAGGTACGTCACCAGGTACGGTTAATCAATATCGTGATGATGCCAATAATGGAGAAAGTACATTTATAGGAAACGGAGTTAAAGTAGTAGGAGGGAATGTTAGCTATGATGTTAACGGAAATATTTTGAATGATACCAGAACCTACGCTCCTAATGATGTTCCTGTAAACTACATCAACTTTATGCAGACCACCAGTAATGGTTATAATAAAAATTACCACTACTATAAAGAGGATTTTATTAAGCTTAGAGAGGTCACCTTAAGTTACAATTTTACAGAAAATATATTGTCTAAATTACCTTTTGATAATCTAAGCTTATCTTTTATAGGGCGTAATTTATGGCTTTCTTCTAAAATACCAAATGTAGATCCAGATCCCGGAAGGGATAATTTACAGGCACCGGCCACCAGAAGCATTGGTATTAACCTAAACGCAAAATTTTAAATCATGAAACGTATTATTGCTATTATCATATTATTGCTACTGCCACTTTTTTACTTTACCAGTTGTAGTAAAATTGAGGATTTGCAGGAAGACCCTAATCGGGCGACTTCGGTTAGTCCAGAATTATTATTAACCAACATACAAACAAAAGCATTTAATAATGTTAGTCTATCCAGTGCGCTTGCCAGTCGATATTTATCCTATACTAATGGCGTTAACTCTAATCAATATTATAATTGGCAGCGCTCGGGTTTTGGAAAGTATGACGATTTGAAACAAGTTAAAAAAATGATGGAAGAATCTGAAAAAGCAGGGATCGAGATTTATCAAATTCTGGGACGTTTTTTCAATTCCTATTTTATAATCGATCTTACCCGTACTTTTGGAGATGTGCCTTATACTGAAGCTGTTTTAGCTACTGAAGCTATTTATCAACCGGTGTATGATTCTCAAAAGAGTATTTATTTAAGCGTACTGGATGATCTAAAGTCGGTCTCTGATGCGTTAGCCGAAAATCAAGAACCTATTGTAGGGGATATTATTTTTAAGGGGAATAAATTAAAGTGGCGAAAACTTATTAATGCTTATTATTTAAGGGTATTGATGAGTTTATCCAATAAGACGGGAGATAGTGATTTAAATATTAGGTCAAGATTTCAGGAAATCATTAATAATCCGGCTCAATATCCTTTAATGACATCAAATTCTGATAATGGAGCTTTAAATTATTTTAATATTCAGGATAACCGTTATCCATATTTTAATGATAACGATTTACAAACAGCCTATTATATGGAACAAAATTTTGTCGATAAATTGAAAGATTTTGAAGATCCACGATTATTTAGGTTTGCAGAACCTAAACCAACTGCGGCTGATGATGATATGAATGACTTTGAATCCTACGGAGGATTGAAGGGTAGTGAAGATTTAAATATAAATACTTCAAAAGCTGTTTCGGGAGAAGCGAGTAGGATTGCAGAGCGATATTTTTTCGATCCCGTTAACGAGCCTAGCATTTTAATGAGCTACTGGGAGCAGGAATTTATTATTGCTGAAGCTGCGGTACGTTCCTGGATTGCTGTAGATCCTGAAACACATTATAGAAATGGAGTAGCGGCTTCTTTTGATTTTTTCAAGACACCAATGCCTGAAGATTATTTTGATAATGATCGTATTGATTTAGATGCTGGTAATGAAATTCAAAAGATTTTGGAGCAAAAGTATATTTCGATGTTTATGAATACCGGGTGGCAAATATTCTTTGAACAACGTCGCACTGGATTTCCAGAATTCAATACTGACGGAGCAGGGATTTTAAACAACGGAAGAATTCCTAAGCGTTGGATGTATCCAATGGATGAAGCAACAAATAACGCTGAGCATCTGGAGGAAGCCATTAACCGACAATTTTCTGAAGGTGATGATATCAATGCCCAAATGTGGTTGCTTAACTAAAATAAATGATCTTCGCCAGGTTTAAATAGTAATGATGAGGTGCTGTTTCGATAACTGTCGGGATCAGAGCATTTAATTTTTAAACTCAGGTTGATAATTGCATAAAAACAGGAAGCTTAATGCTTCCTGTTTTTTTATAGCGGTTTGGATTAAGTGGCTCTCTAACATTTTTAATTGTATTGATAAGAGTAAAATTTCTTGAGTTTTTTAATGAAAGCTTTTATAGAAACTACTGCCTGCGTTTTATAAATTCAATCACCTCATTAGAGCTTATCGGTAAAATATTACCATTTTTTTGAATGTATTGCCATTGTCCGTTTTTACCAAACATGAGGGGGAAATTGAATTCTGCAGTATTGCCATAAGGACGATAGGAACTAAACGGGTTAATATCATAGTTTGGGGGTAAAAGCTCTTTTCCAGACGCTGAAATCAATCCAAACTTTCTGTTTATTTCGGTGATGAAACCATTCCCATTAACCTCAGGGAAAACACTATGGTATACAGGTTTTACTAAAATCTTTCCATCAAAGTCGGCAAAACCAATTAATTTTCGATCTGAAACAGCATCTTTTTTAAAGAGTGGGAAATAATTTCGATACTGAAGATCATAAACCGTGGAAGCATTATCGGGCTCGTATATTGGAGGAACAACAAGTTCTCCTTGGCTATTGGCATATCCGTATTTTAGTTGGTCCTGGTCATTTTTAGCAAATACTGCGAATTGGCCATTGTTTAGACGAATGATTTTACTCATCATATTATCCAATAATAGTTTTCCTGTTTTTACATCATATAGATTTGTTCCTTTTTCATTTTCTACTATTAAAATAGGATAATTTTCTATGGTGCTCACCTTTTGGAAGGCTAATACCTCTTTTTCTTGCTTTTGGGCATTCCAGAGTAAATAATCACCATCTTGTTGCTGCAATAAAAAGTTTTGCTGGTAAAGCTGTTGTATGCTTTGGTATTGTAATGGAAGTATTTCCTTGCCTTTGGTGTTAAAAATTCCATAAGCAGGTTTATTATTTTTCTGGTTTTTGATAACCATGATCAGCTCTGGATTATGGGAAATTTTGCTCATGTTATCATAAATATAGGGAATTATGACTTTTTGTTGCCTGATATCATATAGGCCGGTTTGAGTTTCTTTATCCTTACGCAGTATAGCCATATCTTTTCCGAGAAAACTAATATCAGTATAAGAAGGAGATAGTTTTTCTTCACCATTGATCGTATAATAGCCTATTTTATTATTTTTTACGACTTGTACCAACTGCGGAGGAAAATCACTATCATAATACGCCTGATCTTTATGATAAACTCGCACATTGTCAAATATGGGAGGGATCAGTGCGCCAGTTTCAGGAAAAAATAGGCCCTTAAGTTCATTATTTTTTATTTGAAACACAATCTTTTCATTTCCTTCAGCAGTTTGTCGGATGATTTCGGTGATTTGCTTGTATTTTATGGGGAGTAATTCTTCATTTTCTTTAGTTAATACGCCATATTTGCCATTTTGCTTGATGTAGAAATAATCACCTATCTGGATAATTCGTTCCCGATAGATAGGGGGAACAATAGTTTTTCCAAGGGTATCGAGAATACCGTATTTGCCATCTTTCTTTACAGAAAGGTAAGCCTCGTTTTGAAAGCTAGTATACAAAGCTGATATTTCATCATATTCGAAATCAGAAATTTGTACGCCTTGTTTATTAACTATCGCTTGTTTGTCGTTCTTTTCGACAATGAGTACTCCGTTTATAATTTCCAGGGAATTAAACTCAGAATCATCAAACTCTTTACTTGAAGGAATATTTATAATAAGATTATTACCCTCTTTTTTAAATGAAGCGACCCACTGGTCACTTCGCATATTAGAATGCGCATGATCATAGTTAAAAGGAATTAATATATTATTATTAAAATCGATAATTCCCCACTTACCATTTTTCTTGGCATAAATGTAAGATGACTTATGACCACAACCACCACAATAGTCAATATCATCATAGGCGATTGGGATGATTAACTTATCGGTTTTGCTATCATAAACACCCCACTTATTTCCTTTACTTACATCAAAGTACCTGTTGGTTAAAAATCTTACTTCTTCAAATTTTAAGGGTAATAACTGGTTCCCCCAACTATCTGCAAAGGTCATTTTTTGTTTTCTATAAAGTGAGAGATAGCGTTTATAATGAAATTGAATTAAATCGTAGACTATTGGAATAATTTCTTTTCCTTTATCATCAACCAACCCGTAGGAATTTTTATTGCTAACAATTTTTAACAAGCGGTCTTGGTTTTTGCGTAAACTAACATAGCCGGCGCCGGTTGGAATAATACTGTCTATGGGATGATATTCATCTATAATAGTATCGAAAATACGCTGTCCGGTGGTATCGATATAGAAATTTGTACTATCATTTTCTACATGGGCAAATCCTCTTTCAAATACAGATGATTTAGAATATACCATCGTATCTAAACCTGGGGTTTTTCCTTTTCCAGGTTTTACCGTAGTATTTATTTTTTTAGGTAAAGAGCAGGACTCAAAACAAATTATAAGAAATACAAAAAATACAATCTGAATTCTTTGAACTGGTTTTAATAGGATGCGTTTATACATTTTGTTGAAGCAAATTTCCATCAATTCTATAGTTTCATTTTTTTAATATACCAAACCGCTTATACAGAAGTTTATAACTATTCCATAAAAATATTATAGCTATGCTAATAATCCAGATCCAGTAGCCTGAAGCATAACCTGTTATTGGACTATAATGTCCGGCTTCGTTTATGATGATACGGTCAAAAGTCATAAATAAAAGGCCTGTTGATAAGGCAATTCCGCTTAGTATCCACGAGAGTACTGGAAACTTTTTAATGACAATCCAAGACAAAAATATAAAGGGATTTGCTAACCAGCAGATCAGGGCACCACCCATTACAAAGCCTATTGTTCCAAGAATAAAAGATCCTATAGCATCTGCACAATTATCTTCTATACAGTAGCTTTTAAAGCATAGCGAAGCTATGAATAACCCCGCACTTAGTATGACGACATGCCTGTTCAAAAGAGACCTTGGTTTTTTCAATTTGATTATCAATTTAGAGTATCCGGAAAATGATCATAGCCAATGATGCTTTGTATATATTATGCAATGTAGCGGAATAAATAAAGGGCCACATCCCTGAATTCCGTGAAAATGAAAGGATCTCCAGGCATAACTTATTTTAAGCCTTTAATAAAAAGTCTATCAATTAGTCGGTAGTAATGTGTAGCATTAAAAATTACCTTCAATTTATAGTTCAATTTGGCTTAAAGTTCAAAGATCAGACTGTTGTGATTTTAGCTTTTTTCTGTTGTTTTTTCAGAATTAAAAAAGTAGAATAAAAAATAACCAAAACCAGCGGAATGCCAACACCTAAATAGCGTATGGACATATCGAAGGTACTCGCGATCTCTCCTGAAGATGATATTAAAAAACTTATGATAGAGGTTATAATATAAAGCAATCCGCCAATTAAACCTCCTGCTATCCCTGCATTGCTCGGGAAATAGATCATATTCTGTGTAAAGTAATTGGTGAAAATAAAGCCCGATACAATATGGATCAAAAATGCAAAAATGATTAAAAGATATAACTGGTCTAATTGAGCAGCAGCGATCACAAATAGAACAAGTAGTATGATTTGTGTAAAAGCCGATACTTTTAATTTTCTAGAAAAGTTTTGTTTAGAAAACGTCTTGCTTATAATTCCCCCTATCATCCAGGAAATTCCAAGAATAAGCGTGCAGTAGCCGGTGGTTACAGCATTAAAACCAAAGTGATGTTCTACCACAAATGGGCCGGCAATATTAAATACCATAACGGTAGAGTAGGCCATTCCCAAAATTAAAATCCCAAATACAAAGGCTTTGTTTTTAAGCATAACCATATAAAGCATCGAAGTTTTTTTCAGGTTAAATTTCTTTACATTTCTAATGGTTTCTCCGCTAAAAAATAATTCAGCTATAAATAAAGCTCCTGCATAAATAGCGAGAAAATAAAAATTGGCCTGCCATGCAAATAAACTCTCTAAATAGCCACCAAGAAAGGGAGCAATTATAGGTCCGCATGACCAAACGATAGTAAAAAAGCTTAAAAAGTACTTCCGTTTTTCTTCATCGTAAAGATCTACAAAATAGGCTCTTTTTGCCACAACGATAAACGAAGTTCCTAATCCCTGTACGATTCGCCAAAAGCAGATGAGCCAAACCTGATCTGTCCAGGTAATCGCGAGACTGCTAATGATTAAAGCAATTAAAGAAAATAATATTGGTTTATAACGGCCTAGACTATCTAAAATACTACCTACAACTAATTGGGCAAAACCGTAGCTTAAAAAGAAACAGGTTAATGTAAGCTGAATACTTTTTTCAGAAACCGAAAGGTTTTGTGCCATTGATGGAAAGGAAGGCAAATAAATATCGGTCATGAATCCTGATAGGGGAATGGTAAAAAAAGTGATGACTGTAGCGATTTGTTTTCGGTTCTCTGAGGCTTGTCTTAAATGCATTGGTTGGGGTTAAGAGTGCAACAAATAAAAGCTTAATTTTTGAGGTTTGAGTCGAAATTTATAGAGCGGTCTTTCAGTTCTTTTAAAAAATATAATTACATGCTTATTTGAGATGTTGAATATTCCAAATCTTTGTGTTGGTATCATTCTTTGGGAACTTTAAGAGGTCGCTACGGCAGAATGTTGTTTTGGTAATCGTAATAGCAGAGTTTCTTTATTATTTATAGCAGCTGAAGTGTGATTAGTCCTCATTGAGGGTTTAATTTTACGATGTTCTTGATTTTAAAATTTCAGTAATTACGTATTTAGCTTTTTATAATATTAATAATTAATTATGTTAAAATTAACTTTTTACTTGAATGTGTGGAATTATTGTATTTTCTTGGCTAAAACGATTAACTAAAATATTTTAGTTGATTTTATGTTAATTTTAAAACTAACTAAGCATGGAAAAACAATTACTCTTACAAAAAGGGTGGAAAGCAAGTTTTAACAAAATCTGTGGTTTTAAGGATAATGCTTTACTGCAGATTCCTAAAAGCGCGTTATTACTTCTTTTTTTAATGACTCTGAATGTCCAGAATTTTTATGGACAGGGAACGATTACTGTTTCAGGTACGGTGACAGATAACAATTCGATGCCTTTACCGGCAGTTTCGGTAATGGAAAAGGGAACACAAAATGGAACGCAAACAGATTTCGATGGTAATTATACCATTACGGTGAAAGAAGGAGCGACATTAGTATTCACTTATGTAGGTATGAATCCCCTGGAACAAGCTGTAGATGGAAGATCCGTTCTGGACGTATCCATGAAAAACGATCTACAATCATTAGATGAGGTGGTTCTTGTAGGCTATGGTAAACAAAAGAAAATTAGTGTAGTAGGGGCACAATCTACTATAGAGCCGGCCGAACTACAACAACCGGTCGCTAATTTGTCCACAATGCTGGCGGGAAGAGTTGCCGGTTTAACCGGTGTACAACGTTCGGGGTTATCTGGTTATGATGGAGCAGATATCTGGATTAGAGGAATTAGCAATATTAGCGGTGGTAATGCTCCACTAATATTGGTGGACGGAGTGCAACGTTCTTTAGATAACCTCGATCCTCGGGATATCGAGTCTTTTACAGTATTAAAAGATGCATCTGCCACTGCTGTTTATGGTATACGAGGAGCAAATGGAGTGATCTTAATTGAAACAAAGAAAGGCGAGTTGGGAAAACCTCAAATATCTGTAGATTATAATGAAGGGATTTCCACCTTTACCCGTATGCCAGATTTAGCTGATGGGGTAATGTATATGGAACTTGCTAATGAGGCCTTAACCACTAGAGGCCAACCGGCCAGATATACTCAGGAAACAATAGAACGGACAGCGAATAATTATGATCCGTTATTGTATCCTAATGTGGACTGGTTTGAAGAAATATTCAATGATTTTGGTCGTAATCGTCGTATTTCCACTAATGTAAGCGGAGGGGCAGAAGCTGCCAAGTATTATATTTCTATCGGTTATTATGATGAAAAAGGAATGTTTACAACTGACGGCTTGGAAGATTATGATTCGAATACAAAATATAAAAGATATAATTTCACCTCTAACCTTACGGTAGATATTACGTCCACAACAAAAGCACACTTGGGAGTGCAAGGATATATCTCGGATGGTAACTATCCCTACTGGCCTACATTTAATGGTAATAATCCGTCTGGAACAGGAGCGAATTCTGTTTTTACTCAGGCAATGCTCGTTCCACCTGTTGAGTATCCTGTGTTATATCCCGGAGGGTATGTTCCCGGAATAAGTCCGAATGGAGATTTACGAAACCCTTACGCTGATGTTACAAAACGTGGTTATCGCTCTGAAAATAAAAACCAGTTATATTCTAACTTAAGATTAACCCAGGATTTAAATTTTTTAACCGATGGCCTGTCTTTAAGCGGCTTATTCTCCTTCGATGCGTTTAATCAGCATTATATTATTAGGAGTAAGCGAGAAAGTACTTATTATGTTAATCAGGAATATCCTTATACTGAAGATGGTGAAATTATTCTTAATGAGACTTTTGAAGGGGGGAACTTTTTAGGTTATAGCAGGGAAAACGGAGGAAATCGCCGATTTTATCTGGAAGCGAGTTTAAATTACGACCGCAATTTTGGTAGACACCAGGTAACAGGTTTATTATTATTTAACAGAACCGACTTTGTTGATGCTTTCGCTGGAGATTTTGTAGGGTCTATACCTTATAGGAATCAGGGACTTGCGGGTAGGGCTACTTATTCTTATGATAATCGATATTTCGTGGAAGCTAATGCCGGTTATAACGGTTCAGAAAACTTTAGTCCAAATGATCGTTACGGTTTTTTTCCTTCATTAGCCTTTGGTTGGGTATTATCCAATGAGAAATTTTTTGAGTCTATATCAAATACTATTAATTATTTTAAAATAAGGTATTCTGATGGTTTGGTGGGTTCGGCTTCTGGAGCAGGAAGGTTTGCTTATTTAAGTCGGGTAGAAACCGGGGAGGACGGCTATAGTTTTGGAGAAAATGCAGGAACTTCTTTTGGAGGAATAGCCGAAACCTATCAAGGCGTTAATGTAACCTGGGCAGAATCCAGAAAACAAGATTTAGGGATTGAAATTAATGCTTTTGAAAACAGCTTTAAATTAATAGTTGATGTCTTTAGAGAACGCAATAAGGGAACATTTCTACAACGTTCCGACGTTCCTGGTTATATAGGGCTTGTTAGTGATCCTTACGGGAATTTAGGTGATAGTGAAAATAAAGGCTTTGATGGAACAATAGAATATAACAAAACCTTTAACGAATTAAGCCTGAGCTTTAGAGGAACCTTCTCTTATAATAAAAATAAAGTAATCGAAAACGGAGTACCGCAACAACCCTATCCATGGCTCGATCGCAGAGGTTCTGGGTTACTGGCGCGTTGGGGATATGTGGCCGAACGTTTATATACTTTGGAAGATGACACTGACGGAGACGGATTTATTACCCCTAATGATGGAGAAGGAATTTCGGAACAGTTCGGCCAAATTATGCCGGGAGATATAAAATATAAAGATCTTAATGGTGATGGTCGTATAGATGCGTACGATCAACAACAAATCGGTGAAGGGGATATTCCTTATCTCACCTACGGTTTTGGTTTAAGTGCACAGTATAAAGGTTTTGATGCAAGTGTGTTTTTCCAGGGACAAAATGCAGCGGATATTCAGATTAGAGGCATAGGATTACAACCATTCTCGGGAGATGGTGGTCGTGGTAATTTGTTTGCAATTGCTGAAGACCGATGGACTCCAGAAAATGATAATCCATACGCCACTTTTCCCCGGCTTTCTTATGGATCTTCCGGAGTGGGGCAAAGTAATAATACTCAGGTAAGTACCTGGTGGCAGAGAGATCAAAATTTTCTAAGAATTAAAACTGCTGAAATTGGATATACTTTACCCAATACTATTTCAGAAAGAATAGGTCTGGGAAATGTAAGATTTTATCTGAGAGGAACTAACCTGCTAACCTTTACTAATTTTGATTTATGGGATCCAGAACTCAATACTGATAATGGTACAGGACACAACGGAGGCCAATATCCCAACGTATCGGTAGTATCCTTGGGTACAAACTTTAGATTTTAATTCTAAAATCGAGGAATTATGAGCGTAACAAAATCTAAACTTATTAAAATGAAATATACATTAAGACTTTTACTATTTATGTTATTGATCTCCTGTAATGATGATTTTTTGGATCAGGTGCCGGATGATCGCCTAACATTTGAAGCAACATTTGCAAAACGAGTGAATGTAGAATCGTATTTAGCGAATATTTATAGCCGTATTCCTAATGAAATGGCTCAACGATATACTACCACAGAACATTCTGGGCCCTGGACAGGAGCCTCAGATGAAGCCGAATATGTTTGGTCCTTTCACATGGGGAATTATTTAAATATAGGGGATTGGAACGCCACAACAGGCAATGTTAACTCGCTTTGGTCCAATTTCTATCGGGGAATCAGAGCCTCTTCTACTTTTATCGAAAATATAGATAAATGTCAGGATTGTCCACCAGACCGTGTCGAGCGTTTTGTGGCTGAAGCTAGAATATTACGTGCTTTTTTCTATTATAATCTCATACGTTCGTGGGGGCCAGTTGTACTTATTGGTGATCAACCTATATCACCGGATGCAGATCTTGAAGGTTTAAACAGGAATACCATGCAGGAATGCGTAGACTATATTGTTTCTGAACTTGATGCAGCAGCCAATAGCCTTGATGGTGTCGCTTTTAAAGGACAAAATGCAGGAAGGATGAGCCGTCCTTTTGCACTCGCCATAAAAGAGAAAACTTTATTGTTGAATGCAAGCCCATTATTTAATGGAAATACCGATTATTCAGAATTAGTAAACGAAGAAGGAACTTCATTAATAGATCAGTCTGTCCAAACCTCTAAATGGCAGCAGGCTGCAAATGCTTCCAAAGCATTTATAGACGAATTCGTTCCAGGAACCTTTCAGTTATTCAGAAAAAATGATAATACTGGATCATTTAGCCCTTACCTTTCTACCCGGGATGTAATGTTGGAAGACTGGAATGAAGAAATTATTTATGCAAGAACGCGAGGAACAATTTATTATCATTACGATGTTACGCCTTTACATTCAGGAATTAGTAATAGTGAAGTAAAGGGTGCAGGTGGATTAAGTGCTACGCAAGAGATGGTCGATGCTTATTTTATGAGTAATGGACGATCAATCGACGATCCCAATTCTGGTTTTATGGAAACTGGTTTTTCTGATTTCAGAGCTCCTTATGACTTTACACAACGATCAACCTATAACCAGTGGGTAAACAGGGAGCCTAGATTTTATGTGGGGATAACCTATAACAATAGCTTATGGCTTAATACTACCTCTGTGGGCAATATCATTACAGAGACTTGGTATAATGGTAACTCTGGACGTGCAGCAGGAGGAAACGACTATCCTCCTACTGGATATATTGTGCGTAAAAATATGATTACGGGAGCGAGATCAAATCAAAACCGAACTATACCTATGTTAAGACTGGCTGAAATCTATTTGGATTATGCCGAAGCTTTAAATGAAGTAGATCCCGGTAACCCAGATATTCTTATTTATCTAAATGCGATTAGGGAACGAGCAGGAATACCTGGTTATGGTGAAGGAGGTATAGCAGTTCCTGGTACTCAGGATGCCATGCGCGAAGCCATTCATAAAGAGCGAAGAGTAGAGCTAGCCTTTGAAAGTGTAAGATATTTTGATGTAAGACGCTGGAAAAATGGTGAATTGTATTTCGATGGACCTGCTCATGGTCTTGATATAAACGCGGAAGAAGAAGCTAATTTTTATAATGAAGTCGTTTTTGAGAATAGGATATTTAATCAAAGACATTATTTATGGCCTATTCCTCAGGACGAAATCAATGCAAATCCTGCTATTATGCAAAATCCAGGATGGTAAGTTTTAAGTTTGAATTGAGTTAGTTTATTCACAAAGGCTCTTTCCCACGTGTATTGCGTGGGAGGAGACTTAAGTGCGGATAACTCTACTAAAATATTTAAAGATGAAAATAATAAAATTAGTGATGGTTCTTTTTTTTGTCAACTTCCAAGTAAATGCTCAGGAAGTTGAGGAATATTCTAAAGACAATCTTAGGATTACTTTTAAAAATTTTGATTCCACATTAAAAGAGGGAACCGAGGATAAATTTGTTTCTACCGTATTTACAGTTTATCCAAAGCTTTTAAAAGATTTTAATCCAGGTGCCCAAAAGCATATTACCATTAATATCGATACTTCTTACACAGGTGTGGCTTATGCTTTTAACGGAGAAATAACAGTAAGTAGCCGGTGGTTAAAACAAAAACCAACTGATATTGATCTTATCACGCACGAGGTGATGCATCTTATTCAGTCATACCCACAGGGTGGTGGGCCAGTTTGGCTTTCTGAAGGTGTAGCAGATTATGTGCGATTTAAATATGGAGTGGATAATCCGGGAGCCGGATGGTCTTTAACCGATTTTAATGAAAATCAAAGTTATACCAATAGTTATCGGATTACCGCCAGATTTTTAGTTTGGTTAAGTGAAAATTACGATGATGCTATTGTTTATAAACTAGACGAACAAATGAGATCTAAAACATACTCAGAGGATTCTTGGATAAAACTTACGGGTAAAGGGATAGATTCTTTGTGGGATCAATATTCAAAAAATCCTGAAATTTAATATGATCAAATTTCCATACCATATTGTTTTCTCTGTTTTAACGCTATTTTTCTTTATGAATTCATGTTCCTCAAGTGAGCATGAAGTATCACCTGAAGATGATCGCGAGGAAGCAGAAGAAACAGTTGAAGAAGTACAAGACGATTATGCAGCTCCAGCTATGTGGCAGGAGCATTGGTTTGATCATACAGAGTTAGTTCAACTGGTTTACGAAGATGATGATCTTGCATTGTATTATGATAGTGAAGTGGACCGTTCGATTACATGGCCTAATACTACATTTTCAGATGTATGGGAGTATGTGAAAACCGTATACGGTTCTTATGGCCAAGATAAAAAGTTATATGCCATATTACATACCAATAAATACTCTGGAGGGCATCCCTCAACATTTATGGACGAAAGTCATGACTTTAGAAATGTTGTAGACTGTGGGCCTTATACATGGCAAGAAGAAGATCCAGATTTAGGTTTAAGCATGATGATCCATGAAGTAGGCCATATTGTTGAAGGTGCTACCAACGGCATTCAATATAATCCGGCATGGGATATTTGGGGGGACAGTAAATGGGCAGAGATTTTTGTATACGATGTTTATAGAGGAATAGGAAAAGAAGAGTTCGCCAAACATACCTATGATGATTTTATGAATAATGTAGATGATTATCCTCGTCCAGGTACGATGTGGTTTAGAAATTGGTTTTATCCTATCTACTCAAATTATGGAGAATCTGCATTGCTGAATAATTTTTATGATCTACTAGCTGATCATTTTCCAACAAATGCTGCTCACAACAGATTTTCACGAAGAATGAATATGGGAGAGTTTATTCATTTTTGGAGTGGCGCTGCGAATCATAATCTTAAGGAACAAGCAACGATCGCTTTTGGCTGGAGCTCAATTTATGAAGAGCAACTTACCAAAGCTCGTGAAGATTTCCCTGAATTGGATTATGAATATTCAGAAACTCCAGAAGAGAATCAGCCGATAAATTTTGCTTTAGAAGGTACCTTAAACGTAAGTGCTGAAAATTTAAATGGAGCAGATGCTCCGGAAGGATCTTTAAAACTTACGGATGGTTTACTAAGCACTAAATTTTTTCTAAGACCGTATTCTGATGATTTCCAGGCGATTTTATCTTTTGAAGAGACTACTACTGTTAATGCTTATGCAATTTCATCTGCTAATGATTTTGCAGAAAGAGATCCTAAAAGCTGGGAGTTGTTAGGTTCTTTAGACGGAGAAAACTGGGAGAGCATTGATGTGCAAACAGATATAGCTTTTGAGGAACGTTTTCAAAATAAAATTTTTCAATTCGATCAGGATATGAACTATTCTTATTTCAAATTGAAAATAACGGAGAATGCAGGTAGTACCGATCTACAAATAGGTGAATGGAGCCTATTATACATTAATGACTAAAATGATAATTAACTTTTTACTATAGAGTTATGAAAAAAAATACTTTTAAAATACTTCTTGGTTCCTTACTTATGGTGGGGATCACTTCCTGTGAAACAGATGATAGTAGTATCGTTGAAGGAATGCCAGATGCTGTTGTAAATACAGATGGGGCAAATGCTCCGGCCAGAGGATTTAATGAAAACTGGTTTGGCCATGAAGAGTCTTTAAATCGACAATATTATGAAACAAACGTTGCCGTTTATTACGATGATTACGTAGATAGGGCTATAGATTGGCCTTTCCTATTTACCCAGAATGTTTGGGATAATGCTATAAGTGCTTACAACAATGTAGGTAATAATATTTTATATGCTGTTTTTCATACAGGAGTAACAGATCGGGCAGAATTTTTAACAGACTTTGAATCTGATGTAAATGGAGGAGTTATTGATATTCCTTTAAATGATGCTGAAATGGAAGAAGAGAAGACTACGCTAATTATTTCACAAATAGGAAAGCTGGTTGAATATTCGGCTAAAGGTGTTGAAGGCTCTCCAGCAGAAGATTTATGGATGGACGAATTCAATAAAATCTTTGTATACGATACTTACTTAAATATCGATATGGAAGCTGAAGCGACCACCGTAAAAGATCGGTACTCAACTACCCAAATTAACGGTGTATACTGGTTTAGGGATTGGTTTCTGCCAGTTTACGAAACTTATGGAAAAACTTCTTTTTTGAATAATTTTTATAATATTACTTCTCAAAACTTTCCCAAAGATGGGGATCGTTATGCAAGAAGCATGAATTTAGGAGAATTTGTTCACTTTATGAGTGGTGCGGCTGGAGAAGATCTTCAACCTATAGCTGAGAGCGCTTTTAACTGGACAGAAGATGTAGAGAACGAATTATTGCAGGCTCGTGTTTCATTTCCTGATTTAGCCTATCCTTTTGAGGCTGTCTCGCAACTTCGCGATGTTACAGTTGGAGCCAGTATCACCGTAAGTAAAGAAAATGGAAGCGGGGC
The DNA here is from genome assembly GCF_000023465.1 of Zunongwangia profunda SM-A87. NCBI lineage: Bacteria > Pseudomonadati > Bacteroidota > Flavobacteriia > Flavobacteriales > Flavobacteriaceae > Zunongwangia > Zunongwangia profunda. The sequence continues at coordinate 3,436,160 of NC_014041.1, read as the reverse complement.
AGGAGCAAATGAAGGATCTCCAAAATTGATTGATAATGATACCAATTCTAAATACCTTACAGGAAATGTTCAAAATATAATTGGGGAAAGTGATTTTTGGTTACAACAGCAACTTACCGCACCAGAGCCCGTTAATAAGTATACCTTAACTTCTGGAAATGATGCGCCCTCTAGAGATCCTAATGCCTGGCAACTTTTAGGCTCTAATGACGGTACTAACTGGACGGTATTGGACGAAAAATCCAACGTAACTTTCTCTGATAGAAATCAAACAAGAGAATTCGATTTTGATAATGATATAAGCTATTTATACTATAGATTGAATATTACAGGATATAATGGGGATTATAATTTTCAGTTAAGTGAATGGAGATTATTAGTACTCGAAACACTTACCGCCCCAGAGCCAGTAGATTATACCGTAAATGCAACGATTACTGTAAATAATGAAAACACCAGTAATCCTGATGAGACTTCTGCAAGCTTGATCGACGGTGATACAAATTCAAAATACTTAGCTTTTGATTTTGAATCTGGACTTTGGATGCAACAGGAATTGCCTGAAGCAAAAATAGTGGTGAGGTATACTCTAACTTCTGGTGATGACGCTCCATCCCGGGATCCCGCTTCATGGACGATTTCCGGATCTAATGACGGAGAGAATTGGGATGAATTAGATAGCCGTACAGATCAGTCATTCGAAAGCAGAAATAAAACTAAAGAATTTAATTTCTCTAACGATACTGCTTACACCTATTATAAGTTAACTGTATTAGATATATATGGTGATTCCTCAATTTTCCAAATGAGTGAATGGCGACTTATCGGTCTGGAGTAAATTAGTCCTGCTTATTTTTCGAATCCCCGGAAGTTTTTCCGGGGATTTTTATTTACGGGTTTCCCGTAATTATTCTACGGTTTAATTTCAAATACCTGAAGTATAGTAGGTTAAATTTGAGTAATAATTAAAAACCTACTTTTATGAAATTAAAAAAACTACCACTCGTTTTGATGGCAACTGGATTACTGTTTGCTTCATGTCAAAAAGAAGATGCAACTCCAGAAACTCAGGAACTGCTTAATAATGAAGCTCCGGCTTCACAACAAGTTTCCAAAGAGATCATAGAGAAAGTTGCCAACCTAAACCTTAATTCCGATTACGTAGAGCCCTTTGAGCTTGTCTTACCAGGAGGTAAAAAGGAAGCTTCCTTTTTAATCGAAAATGATATTGCAATATCTGAAGAGCAATTGAATAAATTAAGTTCAGCAGATATTACCTCTAAACAATATCGTACATATAATTTGGTCAATAGCCCAAGAACCATAAATATTATAGGCTTTACCGGTACAGGCTATGGTCAGAATCTTTCCTCTAAAATGCGTGAGGCATTACAAAGGGCTGTAGCGAATTATAATGCTTTGGATATGGGGCTAACTTTTACACTTACCTTTGGTACTGATTACGATGCTTATGATATTGTAGTATATAAAAATTCCAATGGACAGGCCGGTGGTGTTGCCGGATTCCCTTCAGGCGGAAATCCATACAAATGGGTGCAAATCTTTTCGGGAATGGAGAATTACAGTACCGCAACAAATGAGCATGTGATGACACATGAAATCGGTCATACTCTTGGTTTAAGACATACCGACTGGTTTTCCAGACAAAGTTGTGGGCAAAGCGGAGAGTCTGCTGATCCGGATGGAGCAGTGCATATCCCAGGAACACCTACAGGTTATGATCCAGATTCAGTTATGCTTGCCTGCTTTGGTGCAAACGAGAGCGGAAACTTTGGATACTATGATATTATTGCACTCGAATATCTTTACTAAACATGTTTATTATTGTTAATTTTTAGTTAGTTCTAGAACACCCGGTAGGAACTCAATTTTCTATTCAATTACCCATATCTACCTTTTAAATATTAGGCAAGCAGCCTAAAGCCGGGTGCTCTATATACTCTTTTCTCTTCTCACAAAGACTTCTTATAACTTCTCCTATGGGGGAGAGTTACCTGAATTAGATAAACTAATTTAAACAAACCACACATGAAAAATTTATTTACACTTTTCACCTTTGGGGTTTTACTGGCAACTACATATTCCTGTGAACCCGAATCCTTACCTCAACCAGAAGCTACACAACAAACTGAAATTATTGATCTTGAAGAAACCTATTCTGACGATTTTACGGGTCGCGAAGAAAATGAACAGGAAAGAAGAGACCCACCGGAAGAAGATGTAGAAGAATAGCCAAAGTTAGGGCGTTGATAATTGATAATAAATTCTTAAATTGATCAACGTCCAAATTTTAATCGTTCACTATAAGCAACACACTTCATAATTTGGGCTTTAAACCATCAAGTTTTGAAGAAGAATTTATTTTTTATAGTAATTGTTTTATTGATATTATCCTGTAGGCAACATCAATCTACAGATGAAAAAATTTCTGCTAAAGATGTCAGGATATCAGATGATTTTAAAAATGATTCATTAGATATCACATTACGTAAAAAGAACCTCGCAACCTTTTTACAGCAAACGGCAATATTAAAAAACGATACTCTAAAAAAGAAAAATTATCTCCAGGCGTCCTACTATGGTGCGGCTATCGATTCGGCCTTGTTTTTAACGGCCAATACGAAAGCGATTAAATACGCTAGAAATTTAAAGGATAGTATAGGACTGGCAGGCGCTTTTTGGGATCGGGGCTTCTTTTTTTCTGAAATTGGCGGTTATCGGGAAAGTTATAATGCTTATCAAGAAGCAAGTGATCTTTATCTTGCCAAAGATAAACCTATTAATGCTGCAAGATTGCTAATTAATATGGCTATCCTTCAGACAAACGTTAAAGATTATGTGGGAAGCGAAGTGACCACTATTCGAGCACTTAAGGTTCTTAAACCTGTAGGTGCTAAGAAATATATTTACCGTTGTTATAATAACCTTGCCGTGGTTTATAATCAGATGAATGATTATGAAAATTCACTTACCTACCATACAAAAGCTTATGAAATTCAGCAGGAATTAGGTGATAATACTTATCAAAAGGCATCAACCTTAAATAATATCGGAGTAGTTTATGAGAATATGGCGCGTTATCAGGATGCGTTAAAAGCCTATGCCGCAGCTTTAAAATTTTCTAAACTAATTGAAAAAGAACCACAGCTTTATGCAAAGATTATTGATAATAAAGCTTTTGCAGAATTTAAGATAGGAAAAGAAGGAAATCTTCCCGAAGACTTTTTTAAAGCCTCGCATCTTAGGGAGTCGATTGATGATGAAAACGGATTAATTTTTTCGAGTATGCATCTTGCTGAATACTATGAAGATAAAGACCCGAAAAAAGCCCTGAAGTATACTGAAAAAGCAAGAATGTTGGCAGAGCGAAAAGGAAATGTACATGGATTGTTAGAATCTTTGCGATTACAGGCAAGATTAGATAAAGGTCGTAGTTATGATCACCTGGAACGCTATATTTCCCTTAAGGATAGCCTGCAAAAAGAAGAAAGGGCAGCCCGTAATCAATTCGCCCGGATTAGATATGAAACAGATGAATTTATTGCCCAAAATGAATATCTAAGTGCGCAACGAAAATGGATAATATTAGGTTCAGCGTTCTTATTAATCATTTTGATATTAGGATTTGTGGTTCGCCATCAAAAAATAAAAAACAAACAACTGAAATTAGAAAAACAGCAACAAAAATCCAACGAGGAGATCTATAACTTATTAATTGATCAACAAAATAAACTGGAAGAAGGTCGCCAAAAAGAAAAAAAACGTATTGCAGCCGAATTGCACGATGGTATACTGGGTAAAATATTTGGTATTCGTCTTATTTTAAGTAGTTTGAACAATAAAATAGATAAGGAATCGATAAAAGTTCGTGATAATTATATAAACGAGTTAAAGCGACTTGGGGAAGAAGTAAGAAGTATTTCTCATGATCTTGACGCCAATATTTTTGATTCACGATCTGGGTTTATAAGCTTGGTGAACGAGCTGTTAAACGAGCAGTCTATTTTAGGTAAATTTGAAGTCGTTTTAAACAACGACAGCGCTATAGAATGGGATAAAATAAGCAGCAAGATCAAAATTAATTTGTTCCGTATTATGCAGGAATCTACCTATAATGTGACTAAATATGCCAATGCAAAACAGGTTGTAGTGATCTTTAGAAAACAGGAAAATATGCTTTTGGCAATGATAAAAGACGATGGGCATGGCTTTGACGTAAAGGCCAATGTTAAAGGTATTGGTTTAAAGAACATGCAATCCAGAGTACAAAACCTTCATGGTAAAATAAATTTTAAAAGTGGCCGGGAAGGAACTATTATTAAAATAGAGATACCAATAAACCAAAATAGGAAAATATGGCTAAGCGCTTAAAAGTGTTAATTGTAGACGATCATCCCATCATCATCGAAGGCTATAAAAGTACACTACAATCTTGCGAATTTAACTTGTTATTGCACACGGCTAATACCGTCGATAGTGCTCTACATCAAATCAATCAGGCAGAAAAATGTTTTGATATTATTATTCTTGATATAAAAATACCGGCTTCTAAAGATGGAAAAATAATTTCTGGGGAAGATTTAGGAGTTAGGATTCGCCAAATAGCGCCAGGGTCTAAACTGATAGTGCTTACGATGTTTAATGAAAAATACAGGTTACAGAATATTCTAAGAAGCATAAATCCAGAATCCCTAATGATTAAAAGTGATGTGGGATCAACAGAGCTTTGTTCGGCAATTTCATCTATTAATAGCGGAATTCCTTTTTACAGTAAAACGGTTCGCGAACTGTTTAGAACACAAATGACACAAAATATTACATTAGACGAAAATGACCGTAAAATTTTATATTATCTGTCGAAAGGAACCAAAACCAAGAACCTGGTAGATTACATACCCCTTTCTCTGGCTGCAATAGAGAAGCGGAAACGAAATATTAGAAAAATCTTTGGAATTGAAGAATCTGGAGATAAGCCTATTTTAGACAAAGCGGCAGAGTACGGTTTTCTATAAGCGGATTCATTAATTAATCTAAAGCGTTTTTTGTAACCCAGGTTTTCCATCCAATTATTGCCATTTGCAATTTATTGGCTTTTGCCAAATCTAATTCCTTTTTAGAATAACTGGGCAGTACTTTTTTGTTGAGTTTTGCTAAGGTTTTAAACAACTTCTTTTTCATTTTTGGTCAGTTTATTTCAAAGATATTAAAATATTGACTCTCAATAAAAAAGAAGTTATTGTAAGCTTCACCTGATATTCAAAATTAACAGGAACCAAGGCTGGTGTTAATTAAAAACCATTTTTATACAGGTACAACGTGCTTTTTAGTGAATTTACTATTCAGGTTTTTGATTCGTAATTTTAAAATCATCGCTTTCAGTATCCATAATCATATAAATTGTTTCGACATGATCGCTACTGTTAGAAGAGCTATAGGTAACGTTCCATGAGGAAGAACCAGTATGTTTAGCTTTCATCTTAATACTGTTGATCATGCCATCAGTATTTCGATGTAATTTTTTAATATCTACTTCAATATCATATTCTTTTTTAATCAGGGCAATCATTTTATTAATCGCTGCATCGGTCTCATAATGATGAATAGTATATACGAAGACTTTAGTAGCAGATTGCCCAGGTAATTCTCGCTTAAAATCTATGGTGTAAACTTCCACGACACCATATACTGCATTTTCATCTTTATATTTAGCAGCAGCCTTTTTGCCTTTTATGACATAAACAGCTTTAATATTTTCAGGTTGTATCTGCTTAAATTCTTTCAAAGAAACTACTTTACCATTCAAAACATATAAAGGTCGATTACCATCTATGACTGCAGAGTCATTTATTCGAATAAATTGTATTGGATTTGACTTTTTACGAAGGAGAGCATTAGAATCTTCAACTTTAGTAGTAAAAAGTTTCACACCGTGTTCGGACACTCTGGACCCGTAGAGCGCTTTAGCTTTATCGCCTTGTATATAGGTGATATTTTCAATATTTTCCTTCTTTAAATGCTGAAGAAAGGATTTGTCTTTTTTTGGAACACCATTTAAAACATATAGGGTATCCTTCAGTAATTTAGAATAACTAACAATTTTAACCTTTTCATCATTTTGAGTGGTTTTAGAATTATTTTCCTCAATTGTCTCAGAAGAAACTGTTTTGCTCTGAAGGGGTTGTACAGAACTTTGTTCTTTCTGCAGTGTAATTATTTCGGGTTTCTTTCTTGAGGTAATCCTTAAAAACTGAAGATTAATAGCTTCCTCTTGTTTATCCAATTCTCTCAAATATCCTTGGAAATCTTCGATCAATTCAGCATTGGATAATAGTACAGCACCATCTTTTCCTTTTTTACCAAATTGCTTTTCTGCAGTTTTCGGTTTTATTACCTGAATAGATTTAAACACTACGGCGTTTCCTGTAATTTCAGATTTTGTATAGGTTTTGTGATCTAAAATATATAGCGCGTTCTCACCCAAAATCTCAAAATCTTTTGATCGTATTGGTAATTTTGCATTTTCATTTTCTTCATAAGATACTTTTCCAGAAATACTGTTCTTTTTTAGCGTATCGTTTAATTGCGAGATCTTTTCAGTAGAAGAATGAAGAGAAATATTTTCAGTTTTTAAATTAAAACTGTATAAAAACAAGCATAAAACTGGAATGACTAAAAGGGGTTTCCATTGGTTGTTTTTCTTTTTCGATTTGTTTAGCATAATAATTCGTTTTTTGATAAATGATTGATAAAATTGATTGGTCATAGCCGGTTGTAAGCCTACGGTGGCCATAACCAAAGCTTTTTGATAGTCTTGTTTACTAGCGATACTTGCTACGGCATCTTGATCTGCTAAAAATTCCAGGTTTTGGATTATTGCTTTTTTATAAAGCCATATAAAAGGATTAAACCAAAACGCAATGCTTAATATAGATGCAAAAATTACATCTAGAGAATGCCATTGTTTTGCGTGAATTTGCTCGTGCTTTAAGATTAATTTCAGGTGTTTTTCGCGATGTTTATCAGGATTGAAAACAATGTATTTAAAAAATGAAAATGGCTTAATATTCTTAGTAGTACGAACCAGCTTTAAAGTTTTGTAGCGTTTCTTTTTGCCGGAATTTATAAGATTTTGAAGACTATATAACTGCAATAAAAACTTAAAAACCATAACCACTAAACCTAGGAAATAAACATAAAAACCGATCTGCCACCAATCTATAGGTTCTTCGTTCACCATGTTATCCTGCGGGGTGAATTGAGTAAAAGCTATATATGGCACCTCATTAGTTTCAACTGCTATATATTCTTTCTGCGTAAAGTAAATAAATGGAAGCACTACCGAGCTTACTAAACCAACCATTAGGAACTTACGATTTTGCATAAAACTTGTTTCCTGTTTCAGTAAAATGAGGTAGGCAAAATAAAATATTCCGATTAATGCAGAAGATTTTAAAAGGTGGAGCAGTAATTCTTGCATAGCTGATTGGTATTAAATTATTTTTTATTTGCAGATTCAGAAATAATCATACGATTAGCATCATTATCTAGTTCTATCCTGTAACTGTTATTGGAGTTTAATATAATCTTCCCTTCTCTGTAGGTTACAAGAAAACTAATATTTTCTTCCGCTATTCCAGTTGCCTGATATCCCGATGTAAAATTGGATTGATCCTTAAATTTACGAGATACTGTAAATTGATTTAAAAATTGATTTTGGTATTTAGTATCGGTGATTTTTAAAGCAACTTCAGTTTTGTAAAAATGATTAAAAATTTTAACCCTGTTTTGAAGATTTTCTTCGCTGGTATTCTTATCAAAATAAAAAGAATATTCAGCATTTTCATCGAGGCTCGCAACTTCGTCTACATTACAACTGTAAAAGATAAAACAAAGGCACGGAATTAAGAGAAAAATTTTAAAAAGCTGTAGTTTATTGCCTGTTTTTTTGTTTAACATGATGATTCGCTTTTTGATTGATGAATGATTAAATGATAAAATGGGTAAATGTTGAATAGCTAAGCTTTGTGATAAAAGTTGATATTGGTAATTTTTGAGTTCATTTTTTAAATTTTCACTACTGATTTTTGCCATTACGGCATCATCTGTAATAAATTCCAGATTATCGATAATTCGTTTTTTATAGTAATACATTAACGGATTAAACCAGAAAAAAATAGATGCCAGATTGATGAAAAGAACATCCAGACTATGATAGTGTTGTGCATGGATTAATTCGTGCCTTAATACATAGTTTTTGTCCTTTTTTTCTGAAATTTTATCTAAAAATATATAGTTAAAGAACGAAAATGCACCACAGTTTTTTGGAGATCGCTTTAGTTTGAGACCTTTTATTTTTGAAATATTTTCAGAAGCAATAATTAGTTTTTTAAGCTGAAGTAATTGAAATAAAAATCGTACAAAAAAGACCAGGCTAATAAGTAGATAAACTGAAAAAATAAATCCCTCAAAATTTATCGAATTTCGAAGACTAATATTCGTAAGATTTTGAGAGAGACTTGCAAAATTAACTGAAGTGCCATTCATAAAATCTTCCGGGTGTAATTCTACCTGTATAGAGTAGTGAAATAGTGGTAAAATAAAACTAATTAGTATTCCGAAAATCAAATAAAAACGGGAAAAAGTAAAGAATTTGGAATTTTTAAGAAATAGCTCGTAGCCGGCAAAAAATACTGCCAGTAACAGGAAATTCTCAAGGATATAATTCCAAAATTCCACGATTTAATCTTCTTTTTTATTTTCTATAATTTCTAAAATTTCTCTGAGTTCTTTGGCGCTTATTTTTTCTTCTTTTGCAAAAAATGAAACCACGCTCTTGTAGCTATTATCAAAAAAGCGCTTGGTTGCGATATTCATAAACTGTTTACGATAGGCTTCTTTAGTGACTAAAGGGTAATATTGATGGGTTTTCCCATAGGCGATATGCGAAACATACTCTTTTTCCTCTAAGTTCCGAACGATGGTAGAAACGGTGTTGTAATGCAGTTTTTGTTCTTTGATATGCGGAATGATCTCTTTCACGAAAGCTTTTTCTAACTTCCAGATAATCCGCATAATTTCTTCTTCTTTATTTGTTAATTTTTCCATGCTAAAATGATCTCTATTAAATGTTTGATAAATATAACGAAAAAAATAGTTATTAAACTAAATATGTAGTAAATAATTTATAATCCATAGTTTAAGGGTAACAACCTGGCGATTCTGGATTGTCCCATAAAGCCTCCAATACTAAAGGCACGGGTAGGGGTGAAATTCCCAAATTGATCAATATAGAAAGGACTTTTATAAATGATGGACGATTGTTGATTGTTATGTAAAATACTTATTTTATCTGCCAGCATTGTTACTTTTGTAAAGTCTGCATCAGGTTGGATATCAAAATATTTATAGGGCTGGACCTCAAATTTATCGTAGAAAATTCTAAAATGATGCGCTTCAAGTTCCTTTTTTGATAAGGCGCGCATAAACTGAAGCAATGAACCTGTAAAAGCATCTTCACGATTTTTTATAAAACGCTTTTTTGGTTTAGTTTTTAGCTCTTTAAAAAAACTGCTACCTTCAAAAAAGGTATAATCTACTAGTCGAAGTCCAGAACTCCCGCCACTGTATTTTACCGTAAAATCCATCAATTCATATTCAATAATATAGCCAAGATGCTTATTTTCTATAATCACAGGTTTGTCTGCATAAGCGATAAGCGTATGCTTAGAAGGACTATATTTTAACCTAATGTCATCCTCGTTAAGGATTTTACACTTGCCGGCAGCTTTGGTTTTTCCAAGAAATTCGCTTCTAAAGACCCTAAGTTTATGTGCTCGTGTCCATGGATCGGTTTCCAAAATCACGGTTTCTAGCTCATCTATACTCTCTTGCAGAAAAACAATGGGAAAATTTTCATCTTCAAAAACCGAAATATTAGGAACAGTTTGGGTGGTATATCCAATAGATCTAAAAATAAGCGGAGAAATATTCGAAGCAGTATTTTTAATTTTGAAATATCCCTTGGCATTGCTGATTGTACCTAAACTTGTACCATCAAAATAAATAGAAACTCCTTGAATTGCCGTAGAATCCTTTGCACTTAAAACCCTACCGGTATATGTTTTTTGCGCTTTAAGCGGTATGGTGATTAAAAGAAGTAAAAAGGCGATATTTTTCATGTTTGCAATATAACGAATAATTTAGTTTTTTAACTACTTATATAGTTTTTAAATCTATATTCTACGAAATAGAATAGCTCTAAAGATTAAGTTATATTCGCATAAAAATGCTGAAATGGATATAGTTTACATACTTATAGGGCTTACTTTACTTGTAGTAGGAGGTGAATTTTTAGTACGGTCTTCTGTTGCTTTATCTTTTAAAATGAATATTTCCCGAATGGTGATAGGGCTTACCGTAGTGTCTTTTGCGACTTCTGCACCCGAATTGCTGGTAAGTTTACAGGCTGCTTTAGATGGATTTTCAGATATTTCCTTAGGAAATATCATGGGGTCTAATATTGCTAATATAGGTTTGGTTTTAGGTATTACTGCTATGATTTCACCCATCACCGTAGATCGTGATTTTTACAAATTTAACTGGCCGGTAATGATGGCGTTTTCCTTCGCATTATATTTCTTTTTACTTAATGGTGAAGATATCGATCGTCTTGAAGGAGGTGCTTTGGTATTGGGACTGATTCTTTATTTACTTTTTTTAATTATAAGAAGCCGTAAGGTAAAAGAAGAAGTGGTTGAAGAGGTGGATGAGAGCTTAAAAGGAACTTCCTGGTTTAAGATCATTATTTGGTTGATTATTGGTGGTGCTGCCTTATATGGAGGATCAGAACTATTAGTGAACGGCTCGGTTGCCCTAGCAAGGGATCTGGGAGTTAGTGAACGTGTGATTTCTGTAACTATGATCGCTATAGGCACCAGCGTACCAGAACTTGCGGCTTCGGTAATTGCAGCTTTGAAAAAGGAAAAAGCACTTTCTTTTGGAAACCTTATTGGCTCTAATATATTTAATATCGCTTCCGTATTGGGAATAACCTCTTTAATTCAGCCTATTGTTATGCAATCCCAGCAGGTTTTAAGTAATGATATTTACTGGATGATTGCTTTTTCTTTTATATTGGTGCCCTTAGCTTTTCTTCCGAAGAAATTTTTATTTGGTAGAATAAAAGGATTGGTGATTTTAGCCGGATATTCTGTGTTTCTTTATATGACTATTTTTAAGTAGAAAGTAGAAAGTAGAAAGTAGAAAGTAGAAAGTAGAAAGTAGAAAGTACAACGAGATCTAGAGAATAGAGGATAGAAGCAGGGGCAAGGAATCAAGATTTTAAAATGTTGAATTTTGAATTCTTTTTAGTTAACGGCTGGTTGCTGTAAACTGTATACTGAAAATAGACTTCTCATTCCCTTTAGGATAAACCTCGAATTTAAAACCGTAAATCTTGAATTCACTATTTAGTAGTTAGAATAGAGATCGCTTCGCTTTAGCAACTAGAGTAGAGAACAGATGAAAGAAGTAGGAGCCAGAAATCATGACCGGATTTATGATCTTGTTGAGTGTTGAAATCAATTGATTAAGTTCAATAAAAAAGGCGTTTCCTAAAAGGAACGCCTAATCTAAGATTAATTATAATCTAGCCTAAAGCTTATTCTGCTTTTTTAACCGTTTTTATAATTCGGCTTGCAATTTTGTAAGGATCACCATTAGAAGCTGGTCTTCTGTCTTCTAACCATCCTTTCCATCCGCGCTCTACAGTTGCGATTGGAATACGGATTGAAGCGCCACGGTCTGAAATTCCATAGCTAAAGTCGTGGATAGAAGCTGTTTCATGTTTTCCGGTTAATCGCATATGGTTATCTGCTCCATAAACATCAATATGTTCTTTTACTACTGGGCGAAAAGCTTCACATATTTGTTCGTAAGTTTCACGATTTCCTGCATTTCTTAAAGTAGAATTAGAGAAATTGGCATGCATACCACTACCATTCCAATCTAATTCTCCAAGAGGTTTTGGATGTAAATCTACAGATACACCATACTGTTCCCCAATTCTTTCCAGTAAATATCTAGCAACCCAAATTTCGTCACCAGCAGCAGCAGCACCTTTTGCGAAAATTTGATATTCCCATTGTCCTGCAGCAACCTCACCGTTAATACCTTCTACGTTTAATCCAGCTTCAAGACAAGCATCTAAATGCTCTTCTACGATAGCTCTACCGTAAGCATTGCTTGCTCCAACAGAACAGTAGTATGGTCCTTGCGGTCTAGGATATCCGTTAGCTGGGAATCCTAGTGGTTTACCTGTTTCATTATCGATTAGGAAGTATTCTTGCTCAAATCCAAACCAGAAATCATCATCCTCATCGTCTATAGTAGCTCTACCATTAGTTTCGTGTGGAGTGCTATCGGCATTAAGTACCTCGCACATTACAAGGTAACCATTCTTACGTTGTGGATCTGGACAAATAAATACTGGCTTTAGTAGGCAGTCAGAAGAATTTCCTTCAGCTTGACCTGTGGAAGATCCATCAAAAGACCATACTTCACAGTCCTCAAGTTTTCCGGAAAAATCGGTAACTATTTTTGTTTTACCACGTAACTTCTGAGTCGGCTTGCTACCATCAAGCCAGATATACTCCAGTTTTGATTTGCTCATAATCTAATTCGGTTTTTATAAAAAATTGAACGTCTAACGTTAACAAAAATATAATATTTTGAATACATTGTATGTATTTTAAGGGGTGATTTGGTAAGAATTTTTAATTTATGAAAAATAACCCTTAAAAATTAGGGGGTGTAGATTATTTTATGTTTTTTAAGGTCTTCTAATGAGAAATATTTAAATTTGGTAACAAAATTTTATTAATCATAACAGCTTAACATGTCAACACTTAGATTTAAGGCAATAGAAGAAACCTTTAACCGAAAATCTTTAAATATAGAAGAGCCCGGAAGACGCTCCTCGATTTTTGGAAGTAATGTCTTTAACGAGTCGGTAATGAAGCAATACCTCACCAAAGAAGCATATAATAATGTGATGGATGCGGTAAAAACCGGCGCAAAAATTAATCGTACCGTAGCCGATCATATTTCGGCGGGAATGAAAGAATGGGCGATCAATAAAGGAGTAACGCATTACACACATTGGTTTCAGCCATTAACCGGGGCTACAGCCGAGAAGCATGATGCCTTTTTTGAGACTATTGGAGAAGGGCTTGCTATAGAAAAATTTGGCGGAGGTTCTTTAGTTCAGCAAGAACCAGATGCATCAAGTTTCCCTAACGGAGGGATTAGAAATACATTTGAAGCTCGTGGGTATACTGCCTGGGATCCTACTTCTCCCGCATTTATCTGGGGTACTACTTTATGTATTCCTACCGTTTTTGTTTCTTATACCGGCGAAGCCTTAGATTATAAGACTCCGCTTCTTAGAGCTCTACAGGCAGTAGATCAGGCGGCGACAGATGTTGCTAAATATTTTGATAAGAATGTGACTAAAGTAAATGCGACTTTAGGTTGGGAGCAGGAATATTTTTTAATCGATTCTGCTTTGGCTGCTACTCGTCCTGATATCCAGTTGGCGGGGCGTACGCTTTTAGGACATTCACCCGCCAAAGGGCAACAATTAGACGATCACTATTTTGGATCAATCCCATCTCGTGTTTTAGCCTATATGAGAGATTTGGAAATCGAATGTATGCGACTGGGAATTCCCGTAAAAACAAGACATAATGAAGTTGCTCCAAATCAATTTGAACTGGCGCCAATTTTTGAGGAAGCAAACCTTGCGGTAGATCACAACTCCTTAATTATGGATGTGATGAATAAGGTTGCCGAGCGTCATCATTTTGTAGTATTAATGCACGAAAAGCCATTTGCCGGAATCAACGGTAGTGGTAAACATAATAACTGGTCTTTAGGAACAGATACTGGCGTAAACCTTTTATCTCCTGGGAAAACCCCAATGAAAAACCTTCAATTCTTAACGTTCTTTATCAATACGATTAAAGCGGTTTATGAAAACGAAGAGTTATTAAGAGCATCTATTGCCAGCGCATCCAATGATCATCGTTTAGGAGCTAACGAAGCACCGCCTGCGATCATTTCAGTATTTATAGGTAGTCAGTTAACCGCGGTATTAGATGAGCTTGAAAAAGTAACATCAGGTAAACTTTCTCCGCAGGAAAAAACAGATCTTAAACTAAATGTAGTTGGGAAAATTCCTGAAATTTTACTCGATAATACAGATCGTAACCGTACTTCTCCTTTTGCATTTACCGGGAATAAATTTGAGTTTAGAGCAGTAGGTTCTACTGCAAACTGTGCTAATCCAATGACGGTACTTAATGCTATTATGGCCAAACAGTTAAAAGAATTTAAAGCTGAAGTGGATAAGCTTATTAAGGACAAAAAGATGAAGAAAGATGATGCTATCTTCAACGTTCTTAGAGAGTATATTAAACAGAGTAAAAAAATCAGGTTTGAAGGTGACGGTTATGGAGAAGCCTGGGAAAAAGAAGCAGCTAAGCGGGGCCTAAGTAATAATAAAACCACTCCAGAGGCACTTAAAGTTCAGGTATCCAAAAAAGCAATTAAGCTTTATGGAGATTTGGGCGTGATGAATAAAATTGAGATCGAAGCCCGTCACGAAATCGAGCTTGAAGAGTATACCATGCGAGTGCAGATTGAAGGTCGTGTATTAGGAGATATCGCCAGAAACCATGTTATTCCAACCGCAATTCGTTATCAAAATATCCTGATTAAGAATGTTACCGGTTTAAAGAGTATCTATGGTGACAATTACGAAAAGCACGCCAAAGAACAATTAGAGCTTATCGAAAGTGTTTCTACTCATATTGCCGTGATTAACAGCAAAGTAAATGCTATGATCGAAGCCAGAAAAGTAGCAAACAAAATTGAGGATATCCAGAAGAAAGCCGAATCTTATTGTAACGAGGTAAAACCTCACTTTGATGAGATCAGGTATCATTGCGATAAATTAGAATTATTAGTAGACAACGAGCTTTGGCCACTAACCAAATATCGTGAGTTACTTTATACCAGATAATATTATCTAAGTTCTTTAAAGCCTCGCATACTTGCGGGGCTTTTTCGTTTTAAAACTTCTTAAAGAATTTAAAACTGTTTATCTTTGGAGCCTAAACCAAATTCATGAGTCAGGACGTAAGTAAAAGGTATAGTCAGCGTGGTGTTTCAGCTGGAAAGGAAGATGTGCATAACGCCATTAAAAATGTAGATAAAGGACTTTTTCCTAAAGCATTTTGTAAAATTATTCCGGATTATTTAACCGGGGATGATGATTATTGTGTGATTATGCATGCCGATGGGGCAGGAACAAAGTCTTCGTTAGCCTATATGTACTGGAAAGAAACCGGCGATCTTTCCGTTTGGAAAGGGATTGCTCAGGACGCCTTAATTATGAATATAGATGATTTACTTTGTGTTGGCGCAACCAGTAAAATCTTATTGTCTTCAACCATTGGTCGTAATAAAAGTTTGGTGCCGGGAGAAGTAATTTCAGCAATTATAAACGGAACAGAAGAACTTATTGCGGATCTTAAGGAATTTGGCGTAGAAATTCATTCTACCGGTGGTGAAACCGCAGATGTAGGGGATCTGGTAAGAACTATTATCGTTGATTCTACGGTAACCGCCAGAATGAAGCGTAGCGAAGTGATTGATAATAGTAATATTGAGCCCGGAGATGTAATTGTAGGTTTAGCTTCTTTTGGACAGGCTACTTATGAAAAAGAATATAATGGAGGAATGGGAAGCAATGGTTTGACCTCTGCCCGCCATGATGTCTTTTCTAAGATTCTAGCTGAAAAATACCCCGAAAGCTTTGATGCTTCAATTCCGAGCGATTTAGTCTATTCTGGAGGGAAAAAATTAACCGATGAGGTTGAAGATTCTCCGCTTGATGCCGGTAAACTGGTACTGTCGCCAACAAGAACTTATGCGCCGGTCATTCAAAAAATCTTATCTAAATTCAGTAATAAAGAAATTCACGGGATGGTGCATTGCAGTGGAGGTGCCCAAACCAAGATTCTTCATTTTATTAATAATCTACATATTATAAAAGACAATCTCTTCGAGGTTCCGCCGCTGTTTAAATTAATCCAGCAAGAAAGTAAAACCGATTGGAAAGAGATGTACCAGGTGTTTAATATGGGACATCGTATGGAGATCTACGTAAAACCAGCACTTGCAGATGAAATTATCCAAATCTCCAAGTCGTTTAATATCGATGCTAAAGTAGTGGGTAGAGTAGAAGCTTCAGATAAAAAATCCTTGAGTATAAAAAGTGAATTTGGGGATTATCAATACTCGTAATTTTTACGTTTATTCTAAAAATATGGTGAGAAAATTAAAATAAATTGGTTTAGTGTTAATTTTATAGCTTTTTTTATTGGAATATCTCATTATATTTGTGGATGTCTGATTTTATGCTAGATGAGTGAACGTCGAAAATTAATTGCTTTTTCCATTGTATTTTGGGTTGCTGTAAATTTAGCAAGTCTATCGATGTTTAATGAAGAAGTAAGTCGATGGGTTCGTTTTATTTGTAGCGCCTTCTTTATGATCATTGCTGCATTACACAAACCTTTTTCCTGGAAATTATTTCTTACTTTTTTATTATTTTCTATTTGTGACTTTTCACTGATTTATTTTGAAGATCCTGTTTTTAATGCAATAACTTTTATAAGCAGAGGAGCTGCATTTATTGTGGTGGGAAGCATTGGACTCGTGAAATTAAAACGGTTTAAAATAACGGCATTAGAACTTTTTATAGGTTTAATACTGGTAGCGATTAATCTAGCCTTACTGGTTGAACTGGAAAGTATGATTACTTTCACGCATACTACAGAAATTTATAATCCGGTTTTTTATGGTTTTGCTATCATCACTATACTCACAACGATCATCGCTGTATCCTATAGTAATCGCTATAGTAATCAAAAAAGTGTATTCTATTTATGTGGCGTACTTTGGATGATATTTTCAGATCTTACTTATTTTATAGCCTATTATCTGGATTTTCCGGAATTTTATTATGCAGATCGTTTTTTTAATGTACTTGGCTCGGGCTTTTTGATGCTTTTTGCTACAAGTTTCGGTAAAAAAGAAGAATTTATCGATGTAGATATTAAAATTTAATGAGGTAAATATCCCGATTTTATCAATTCATTTTTAGATTTCACAATTTTAGTTTGCTTGTTCTGAAATAAAAAAAACAGATCTGAAACTTTTAGTATTGCCTCATAACGATGGTCTGTAATGATAATCGCTTTATCTTTTTTTTCTTGCTGAATAACCGCAGTAAATTTATCGATCATTAAGGGAGAAAGCTGGGCAAAAGGCTCGTCTAATAGTACAATATCTACATTTCTTTTTAAGACCAGATAGGTTTCTATAATCCGCTGTTCCCCGCCAGAAAGTTCCTTTGTTTTTTGATTTTTTGTAGCATACATTTCTGAAAATACATCACAAAATTCTCCAAAATCGACTTTATACATGTAGAAAGCTTTTTTAGTCGTAATCCCAGGCGGAAGCAAAGGAAACTGAGGTAACATAGTAATCTTTCCTGTTTTGTAAAAGGCTTTTAGTACCGGTTTGTTATCTACTCTAAATAGTTTATGTTTTGGTTTTAAGGTTCCGAATAAAATTTTTAAAATACTACTTTTTCCACTTCCATTTCTACCTAACAATCCAGTAACTTTTCCTGTTTCTGCTTTTATATAAGCTGCTTTTAGAATTGGTTTATTATCAAAATTTAGTTCGACATTATCAATTTCAAAAATCATATTAAATAGTTTATGGAGGAGCAAAGAATAAGCAAAAAAATATCAGCTAAGATGGCTAAGCTAAAAAGCTGCAAACGGCTAAAACCGAGATTATAAAAAAACACCAGCTCGTTTTTTAATGAGGTGAACCGATATAAAAGATAGATAATAAGGGCAATGAAGAGTTTATCGAGCACAATTACGAAAAGTGGACTTCCAAGGGATAATAGTAGAAAATTGATTAAAAGGGATGCAATTAAAAATTTACGATAAAATTGTGTAAATACGATAAAACTATTGGGCATATAATAAAATTGTGATTGATGCTTTAAAACGAAAGCGTTAAAAAGTTTAATTTATTATGAATATCATCAAAATAAAGAAAACGAACAGGTAAAGTTTAGAGAAGATAAAAATTCAGTCAAATTATTGTAAATTTGTGATCTAAATTCTTAAGAATTGTATGTTAGAGAAGCTGAATATTGTTAAACAACGTTTTGATGAAGTGAATGATCTTATTATCCAGCCGGATATTATTGCCGATCAGAAACGTTATGTTGAACTTAATAAAGAATACAAGGATCTTAGAGCGCTTATGAACGAGCGTGAAAGATATATTGAACTTACCGATAATCTTAAAGAAGCTGAAGAGATAATTTCAGACGGGAGCGATCCTGAAATGACAGAAATGGCTAAACTCCAGCAGGAAGAAGCGAAACAAGAGTTGCCAGCGCTTGAAGAAAAGATACGGATGATGTTGGTTCCTAAAGATCCTGAAGATGCCAAAAACGTAGTGATGGAAATTCGTGCCGGTACCGGCGGGGATGAAGCAAGTATTTTTGCGGGTGATCTTTACAGAATGTATACCAAATACGTGGAAAGTAAAGGTTGGAGTCATAATATCGTAGATTTTAGTGAAGGGACCAGCGGCGGATTTAAGGAGATGATTTTTGAAGTTTCTGGAGAAGACGTTTATGGGACTATGAAATTTGAAGCTGGTGTTCACCGTGTACAACGTGTGCCGCAAACCGAAACTCAGGGGCGTGTGCATACCTCAGCGGCTACCGTGATGGTATTGCCGGAAGCAGAAGAATTTGATGTGGAGATCGATCCTAAAGATGTTCGTATCGATTATTTCTGTTCATCGGGTCCTGGAGGGCAATCGGTAAATACCACCTATTCAGCTGTACGTTTAACACACGAGCCAACAGGTTTGGTAGCCCAGTGTCAGGATCAAAAATCGCAACATAAAAACCGGGAAAAAGCATTTAGAGTATTGCGTTCCCGTTTATACGAGATAGAGTTGGCCAAAAAAATGGAAGCTGATGCTGCAAAACGAAACTCAATGGTTTCAAGCGGTGATCGTAGTGCCAAAATTAGAACTTACAACTATCCACAAGGACGTGTAACCGATCATAGAATTAATCTTACACTTTACGATCTATCCAATATCGTAAATGGAGATATTCAAAAAATTATTGATGAGCTTCGATTGGTAGAAAATACGGAGAAGCTTAAAGAGAATTCAGATATATTTTAATATCAGGCATTTTAAATGCCATTTAAAACCTAAATATGACCACGCAGGAATTAGTAGAGCAGATTAAAACAAAGCAATCTTTTTTATGTATAGGGCTAGATGTAGACCTTAAAAAAATTCCAACTTACCTGCTTTCTGAAGAGGACCCCATATTTAGTTTCAATAAAGCCATTATAGATGCCACGCATCAGTTTTGCGTGGCCTATAAGCCTAATACTGCTTTTTATGAGGCTTGCGGTCTAAAAGGCTGGCAGGCTTTGCAAAAAACCATCGATTACCTTCACGATAACTATCCTGAAATTTATACCATTGCCGATGCCAAGCGTGGCGATATTGGGAATACTTCAAAAATGTATGCGAAGACCTTTCTTAAGGATATGGGATTCGATTCGGTTACCGTAGCTCCTTATATGGGAAAAGATTCGGTTGAACCATTTTTAGAGTTTGAAAACAAGCATACTATTTTACTTGCACTAACCTCTAACGAAGGAGCCTTTGATTTTCAGACTTTAAAATCTGATGAAACCGAAATTTATAAAAGAGTACTGGAAACTTCCAAAACATGGGAGAATTCAGAAAATCTGATGTATGTGGTTGGTGCTACTAAAGCAGAATATATCGCCGAGGTTCGTAAAATTGTACCCGAAAGTTTTCTACTGGTTCCCGGAGTTGGAGCCCAGGGAGGAAATTTAGAAGACGTTTGCAAATACGGAATGACCAAAAATGTTGGACTTTTAGTGAATAGCAGCCGTAAGATCATTTATGCCTCAACAAATAATAATTTTGCGGAAGTAGCCGCAGCGAAAGCCGAAATTTTGCAGCAGCAAATGGCTGAAGAATTACAGAAATTTCAATAGTTGTGATAACAATTTTCGATCATTTGGGCCGAAAATTAATACTTCAGGATACTCCTAATCGAATCATTTCCTTAGTGCCAAGTCAAACAGAGCTTTTGGTAGATCTTGGTCTACAAAATTGCTTGGTAGGTATTACCAAGTTTTGTGTACATCCAAGAAATCTTAGAAAGGATAAAACTGTGGTAGGAGGCACAAAATCTGTACATTTTGATAAGATCAAAGCTCTAAGACCAGATGTGATCCTGTGCAATAAAGAAGAGAATACCCGGGATATGGTTACAGAATTAGAAAAAATTGCCCCGGTACATGTTTCAGCAGTTTCCACTATTGCAGCTTCCCTTCAGCTTATTAAAGATTATGGGCAACTTTTTAATGTTCAGGAAAAAGCCTTAAAATTAGTTACCTGTTTAGAAAATGAAGGGCTAACTTTTTCTGAAGAAATGCAATATAAAAACTGGAAACGTTGTATTTACTTAATTTGGAAAGATCCATATATGGCGGCAGGAAGAGACACATTTATCAATGATCTTCTAAAACTAAATAAGTTTGAAAATATAATTGCTAACGATCGATATCCGGTCATCGACGAGGAGCAATTGGTCGAATATTCACCAGATGTGGTCTTGTTGTCCAGTGAACCCTTTCCCTTTAAGAAAGATCATTTAAAGCATATAGAACGATTGGGGATTCCTGCGATGTTAGTCGATGGGGAATACTTTAGCTGGTATGGCTCAAGATTAAAAAAGGCCTTTGATTATTTTAGAAGTTTAAATTAATAATCAGTCGCCCAATCTTCCACTTCAGGATAATGCATACGTCTTAATTCACTTAATATTTTCTTTGCTTTGGCATTAATCCTATCACTACGCTCCTTATCTACAAGAGCCAATTTATAAGCTCTGTGCATAAGCTGTGTGTATTTCTCACACATGCACTCTTCTTTTGTCTTTTGTTTGAATATTTTAAACATAATCCAGTCGTTCTTCATCAATAGAACAAAGATAAGCCTGAGTTGCTTTAAGATATACTAAGTAGCAGTTAAGGTTAATTTAAAGTTTATAGATTAAATTGCCATTATGTTAAAATATTTGAGACTTCTTAATCTTGTAGTGAAAATACTCGCTTAAGTAGTGTGGTTGTACGCTCAGAAATATCATTCCGAATATCTTTTTCTTCTACCGCGATCATGGTGTAAACGCCATTTAAAGCTTCTGAAGTTACGTAATCTGACAGGTCTGGATTCACATTATTGGTGAGCGGAATACTATTATATTTCTGTATGATATTGCTCCAAATCCTATTAGCACCAACTTTATC
The DNA here is from genome assembly GCF_000023465.1 of Zunongwangia profunda SM-A87. Classification (NCBI taxonomy): domain Bacteria; kingdom Pseudomonadati; phylum Bacteroidota; class Flavobacteriia; order Flavobacteriales; family Flavobacteriaceae; genus Zunongwangia; species Zunongwangia profunda. The sequence goes on along the minus strand of NC_014041.1, from coordinate 3,414,606 downwards.
TAAAGAAGAGGTTATTACAGGGCTAAATTTATCGTAAAGTTGTGATTGTGTTTTTCCTATTAAATATTGGGTGGCAGCATCATCCTGCCCAAGCAAAATATTACGTGCGTCTGTAAAAGTTATTTGCTGCACAGCGTTTACAAAAATAGGGGTAGCTTCCTTAACAGCATCTTCAGCAGCTCGGTTTAATACTTTTAGGCCTTCATCAGCCAGATTACCTAAACCTACATCTCTTAAAGTTTTATCCACTTTTTGAAGTTCAGGCGGTAAAGTGATCCTTACTAATTCATTTTTAAAAAAGCCATCTTCACGGGTAAGTTTGGTTACCTGTTTGTCGATCCCAAAATCTAAGGCCTGGCGTAGTCCAGAGGCAATTTCAGTGTTAGTCATCCCATAACCGCTTTGGGGTAATTGGCTTGCAATGTCCTGCAATTCAGCACAAGAAAATAAGGTGAAAATAGCAATAAGGCAAAGTAATTTTTTCATGGAGCTTTTTTTCAAATATAAGCTATCTAAAGTAGATCTATTATTATAAAAATTTATGAATAAATTAAAATTATCGATTTCTATTATTAAAACATCCTATTTACCTTTAAAAAATTGAAACTAAAACTAGAATTATGTCTAACGAGAAAAAATTAACCACGGCTTCCGGGAGGCCTTTTGTAGAAAAGGAAGATTCGTTAAGCGTTGGTAGAAGAGGACCACTATTACTTGAAGATTATGTGCTTCATGAATCTATGGCTCACTTTAACAGAGAACGAATCCCAGAGCGGGTGGTACATGCCAAAGGTTCCGGTGCTTTTGGAACTTTTACCGTAACCAATGATATTACTAAATATACACGGGCTAAAATGTTTTCTGAAATTGGTAAGAAAACCGATATGCTGGCAAGATTTTCTACCGTAGGTGGTGAAAAAGGTTCTGCAGATTCAGATCGTGATCCACGTGGTTTTGCTCTTAAATTTTATACGGAAGAAGGGAACTGGGATTTAGTAGGAAATAACACTCCGGTATTCTTTATAAAAGATCCTAAGAAATTTGCCGATTTTATACATACTCAAAAGCGCCATCCATTCACTAATATGAAATCTCAAACCATGCGTTGGGATTACTGGTCATTAAATCCTGAATCACTGCATCAGGTACTTATATTGATGAGTGATCGTGGTACACCTTATGGTTTCCGACATATGAATGGGTATGGGTCGCATACCTTTTCTTTAATCAACGATAAAGATGAACGTTTTTATGTGAAGTTCCACTTTAAAACCGATCAGGGAATTAAGAATTTTACTGATGAGGAATCTGTGAAGATGGCAGGTGAGAATCCAGATTTTGCGCAACAAGATCTTTTGGAGAACATAGAAAAAGGGGATTTTCCTACCTGGACATTAAAAATACAGGTAATGCCGGAAGAAGAAGCTCAAAATTATAAATGGAATCCATTTGACCTTACTAAAGTTTGGCCCCATGACGACTATCCTTTAATCGAAGTCGGAAAGATGGAACTGAACAAGAATGCAGATAATTATTTTGCGCAAATTGAGCAGTCTGCTTTCGCGCCAGCACATATCGTAGATGGGATTGGTTATTCTCCAGATAAGATGTTACAAGGACGTTTGTTGTCTTATCCAGACGCGCATCGTTATCGTTTAGGAGCCAATTATGAGCAAATACCGGTAAATCGTTGCCCTTATATGGTAAATAATTATCAACGTGACGGTTTTATGCGCGTTGATGGTAATGGCGGAAGAAGCGAAAATTACTATCCAAACAGCTTTGACGATATTAACGTAGATGAAAAATATAAATTAAAAGCACCAAGGATAACTGATGCAGAAGCTGAATGGTTTGACCGAAATTCGGCGGATGCAGGGGATAATGATCATTATACGCAACCCGGTAATTTGTACCGGATTATGAGTGATGAAGCGAAATCGAATTTGGTTTCAAATACTGTTGGATCAATGAGCCAGATTGAAGGCGAAAAGAAGGATGAAATTATAATGCGCCAGCTGTGCCACTGGTTTAGAGCTGATTCTGAATTAGGGGGGCGAATTGCCAGCGGACTTGGAGTAGAAATTAATATGGAAGAATTTGCACGATAAAATTTAAATGTATTGAATAAAAAGCGCTCAATTTGAGCGCTTTTTTTATGTGAAAATGATGGTCTTATTATTGAAGACCATCGTTTTTCGTTGAATATGCAGCTTGATGCCCCGTGAAAAAACGATTTTTTCCAAATCCCTTCCTTTTAAGATTAAATCTTTTATGGAGTGTGAATGCGAAATCCGGGTAATATCTTGCTCTATTATTGGACCCGCATCAAGTTCAGCCGTAACATAATGGCAGGTGGCCCCAATAATTTTTACTCCGCGTTTATAAGCCGAATGATATGGCTTTGCTCCGGCGAAAGCAGGTAAAAAAGAATGATGGATATTAATAATATTGTTGGGGAATTCACTGATTAATTGATCTGAAACAATCTGCATATAACGGGCGAGTACAATAAAATCGACTTCAAATTTCTTTAGCAGCTCCAGTTGCTTTGCTTCGGCTTCAGCTTTGTTATCTTTAGTAACCGGTACATGGTAAAAAGGGATGTCGAACGCCCGGGCTATGGAGGCAAGATCCTTGTGGTTGCTTAAAATAAACGGAATTTCAACATTTAGTTCTCCGGCTTTAAATCTCCCTAAAATATCGTATAAACAATGATCGTATTTAGAGACAAAAACAGCCATTTTTAAGATGCGTTCTTCTGCAAATAGCTTCCAGTTCATATTGTAGGTTTCGGCGATCTCTTCATCAAATTCCACTCGTAGATCAGCAATATCATATTCAGTTGAAAACTCATTCTCCAAACGCATAAAAAAGATCCCTTTCTCGGTATCTACATATTGATCGATGTAAATAATATTTCCTTTTCTATTATGGAAGAAATTTGTTACGGTAGCGATAATTCCGCTCTTGTCTTTACAATTTATAAGTAGGGTAACTTTAGGCATGATAATGAGATCGTTTCAGTTTTTTTGTTTGCTAAACCAACCTGGGCTTAATAGGTTTTACTCGATAACCCAGATGAAATGCTCCAAGGCTAACCTCGGAATAAAAATAATTTTTAATCGCTGCCTCAGCTCTGAGGTAATATACTTTTCTAAATGCTTTGTAAAATCGCTATTGGATAGGTTATTTATCAGTTTTTTAAAATGTACTCAAAGCATCGAATATCAGTAAAATTAGCTTAATCGCTTTAACTGAACCAATGTGAAGTAAGATTTATGCTTTTTTCATAATAATCAAAAATTATTTACAATTTTCGTAAATTGCGACTTATAATTTCACTCTTTATTGAAAATGGAACAACAGACTCCGTATTTACCTAAACATAAAATAAGAATTGTTACTGCAGCTTCACTTTTTGATGGGCATGATGCTGCTATCAATATTATGCGTCGTATTATCCAGGCTACCGGGGTAGAAGTAATTCACCTTGGCCATGATCGTAGTGTTGAAGAAGTGGTAAACTGTGCGATACAGGAAGATGCTCATGCCATTGCGATGACTAGTTATCAGGGCGGGCATACCGAGTATTTTAAATACATGTACGATTTATTACAGGAAAAAAATGCCGGTCAAATCAAGATTTTTGGCGGTGGCGGTGGAGTAATCCTTCCCGAAGAAATTAGAGATCTTCACGAATATGGAATTACCAGAATTTATGCGCCTGATGATGGTCGGGAACTGGGATTACAGGGAATGATCAATGACCTGGTAAAAACTGTAGATGAGGAAGTACCGTCCTTACCTAAGGATACCGATGTTGCTTCCAACTTAAAATCTAAAAACACAAATACCATCTCCCGGTTAATATCGCTTGCTGAAAACAAACATGATGAATTTAAAACACATTTTGAAGCGGTTGCCGAAACCGAGAAAAATATTCCGGTATTGGGAATTACAGGAACTGGTGGTGCGGGGAAATCCAGTCTGGTCGATGAATTGGTTCGTAGGTTTTTAAGTGATTTTCCTGAAAAACATATTGGAATTGTTTCTGTAGATCCTTCTAAAAAGAAAACCGGTGGCGCTTTACTTGGGGATCGTATTCGTATGAATGCAATAAATCACCCACGCGTGTATATGCGCTCGCTAGCAACACGGCAAAGTAATCTTGCTTTATCTAAATATGTACAGGAAGCTGTTGAGGTCCTGAAAAAAGCGGAATACGACCTTATTATTCTGGAAACTTCTGGAATTGGACAATCAGATACTGAAATTATAGATCATTCTGATGTCTCTTTATATGTGATGACGCCAGAATTTGGTGCCGCGACTCAGTTGGAAAAAATCGATATGTTGGATTTTGCCGATTTGGTTGCGATCAATAAATTCGATAAACGTGGTGCCCAGGATGCCTTACGTGATGTAAAAAAACAATATCAGAGAAATCACCAGTTGTGGCATGAAGATGCCGAAAAACTTCCGGTATTTGGGACGATCGCCTCCCAGTTTAATGATCCCGGTATGAATACGCTGTATCGTAAGATCATGGATAAGATTGATGAAAAAACAGCTTCAAAATTAGAATCTACTTTTGAAGTAACCCGGGAAATGAGCGAGAAGATTTTTGTGATCCCTCCTAAGCGTACCCGTTATCTTTCTGAAATTGCTGAGAATAATCGCGCTTATAACGAAACGGCAATAAAGCAGTCGGATATTGCACAAAAACTTTTCGGTATTTATAAAACCATATTGAGTGTTGCGAATATTTCTGAAGAAAAATATAGTGCGCATCTTGATAAAAACGGACTAGTACAGGAAGAATTGCTAGACGATACTCAAACCGAAAATCATGAATTTTTAGGTCTTCTATTTAAAGAATTTAATCGTGTAAAAATGGATCTTGATCCTTATAACTGGGAAATTATTCTGGGATGGCAGGAGAAGGTAAATAAATATACCGAACCTATTTATTCGTTTAAGGTTAGGGATAAAGAAATTAAAATTGAAACACATACCGAGTCCCTGTCACATACGCAAATTCCAAAGATCGCTTTACCAAAATACTCGGCATGGGGTGATATTTTAAAATGGAGTCTACAGGAAAACGTACCGGGAGAATTTCCCTATACTTCAGGATTATATCCATTTAAACGCCAGGGAGAAGATCCTACTAGAATGTTTGCCGGCGAAGGTGGACCCGAGCGAACCAATAGAAGATTTCATTATGTAAGTTTAGGTTTGCCGGCAAAGCGTTTGTCTACCGCTTTCGATTCGGTTACCCTTTATGGAAATGATCCCGATCATCGTCCCGATATTTATGGGAAAATAGGGAATGCCGGGGTTTCTATTTGCTGTCTGGATGATGCTAAGAAATTATATTCGGGCTTTGATTTGGCGCATCCGTATACGTCTGTAAGTATGACGATTAACGGTCCCGCACCAATGTTACTTGGATTCTTTATGAATGCTGCTATCGACCAGCAATGTGAAAAGTATATCAAAGAAAATGGTTTAGAAGCTCAAGTTGAAGCTAAGCTAAAAGCCCTTTATGATGATAACGGCATTAAACGTCCCTCTTATAAAGGAGAGCTTCCTGAAGGGAATGACGGTTTAGGTTTGATGTTATTAGGACTAACCGGAGACCAGGTTCTTCCACGGGAAACATATCAGGAAATAAAAATCAATACCCTTGCATCGGTTCGAGGTACGGTTCAGGCCGATATTTTAAAAGAAGACCAGGCACAAAATACCTGTATTTTCTCTACGGAATATGCACTGCGCTTAATGGGCGATGTGCAGGAGTATTTTATTAAAGAGAAAGTAAGAAATTTTTATTCGGTTTCTATTTCAGGCTATCATATTGCTGAAGCCGGAGCCAATCCAATTACGCAGCTGGCTTTTACGCTGGCGAATGGTTTTACGTATGTAGAATACTATTTAAGCCGTGGAATGGATATTAATAAATTTGGACCTAATTTATCGTTTTTCTTCAGTAACGGCGTAGATCCCGAATATGCGGTGATTGGCCGTGTAGCAAGAAAAATTTGGTCTAAAGCTTTAAAACATAAATATGAAGCGAATCCAAGAGCACAAATGCTAAAATATCATATCCAGACTTCAGGCCGTTCTTTACATGCGCAGGAAATCGATTTTAATGATATAAGGACAACGCTTCAGGCATTATATGCCATTTATGATAACTGTAACTCTTTGCACACCAATGCGTACGACGAGGCGATCACAACACCGACCGAAGCTTCGGTGCGACGCGCCATGGCAATTCAGCTTATTATCAATAAAGAATTAGGATTAGCAAAAAATGAAAATCCTATTCAGGGTTCTTTTATTATTGAAGAATTGACCGATCTGGTAGAGGAAGCGGTGTATGCCGAGTTTGATCGTATCACTGAGAGAGGTGGTGTCTTGGGTGCAATGGAAACCATGTATCAACGCGGACAAATACAGGAAGAAAGTTTGTATTACGAAACCTTGAAGCATAATGGTGATTACCCAATCATAGGTGTAAATACGTTCCTTAGTTCTACAGGATCGCCAACGGTAACTCCTGGAGAGGTGATTAGAGCAACTGAAGAGGAAAAACAAAACCAGATCAAAACCTTAGAAACCCTGCATAAGGCTAAAGAAACGAAAGCAGAGGAAGCTTTAGAAGCCATCAAAAAGGCTGCTGTACAAAATGAGAACATTTTTGAAGTTTTAATGGAAGCAACTAAGGTTTGTAGTCTTGGCCAAATCACCAATGCGATGTTTGATGTTGGTGGGCAATACCGAAGAAATATGTAAGATAAATATTTGCTAGGATTCTATCTTAAAATACCAAAAATCAACATTTTAAACCATCTTTTTTTTATTGTGAAAAAAGATGGTTTTTTTGTTTGTAAATCGATAATTCCACTCTAATTTTGCCGGCTTTTTAAAATGAGTTTTGCAGTATAATTTTTAAAGAATCTGGTAGTCATGGAAAATGTTTGGTTATTTGCAATTGCGGTGTTTACCGGTTTTTTTGCAATAAATAGTCCTATTGGAAATATCCCGGTTTTTATTAGTCTAACAAAGCAGGCTGATCGTAAAACCCGAAAGAATATTTCTAAGAAAGCAACTTTTACCGCTTTTATCATTGTTTCTGGCTTCGTGATTTTAGGTAAATATATTTTTAGCCTTTTTGGGTTAACGATTCCTGCCTTTAAAATCACGGGTGGGATTCTTATATTTTTTGTTGGTTTCGAAATGATTAGAGCACAGGAAGCCAGTATTGATAACCAGAGCGAAATTAACTTTAATGAGGGGATTTCTACATCGCCATTGGCTATACCAATTCTTGCCGGTCCCGGTTCTATTGTAACTGCCATGAACTATACCACCAATGCCGGTTATATAGATTTGTTGGTTATTTTAGTAATGTTCGGTTTGATTATGTGGTTAAATCACCTGGCATTTATTTCCAGCGACTATCTGGTTAGGTTTATTGGGCAAAACAAAATTGTAGTAATTGAAAAGATTATGGGATTAATCATTGCGATTATTGGTACCAATATGCTTATACAGGGAATAAAATTAGCATTTTTTAGTGGAGAAACGCTATCCTAGTTTTTCTGATTTTGGTGAATCCAATCTGAAATTAAATGCTCAAAATGAAGAATTTCTCTTCGAAGTAAATCTAAAAATTCGGTTTCTTTAATACCGGTAATTTCTATATTGCGGCAATTGGATTTAATTCTTTTTGCCGCTTTTCGTATTTTCTCGATACGTTTTAATTGTAATTCTTTTGTTCGGGCTGTCATCACACCGGCAATCCCGGGAGCGAGTTGCAACGATTCGGTTACCAGGCGGCCTGCATAATTATGGGCGGGCACTGAAGAAAGTTCCATTTCAATAACATGTCTATTGTCAGAAAAATAAGAAGATACAGCACTCGAAATTTTAAAGATTTCTAAGGCTTTCTTGTAAACTGGCAATTGGTAAGCATTCATAACGGGGGAATTTCTTTTATAAAATTACCTAGAAATCGCTGAGATTGTATTTAATATTTAAGGTGAAAACGTTATTTTGTTTTAATTTTTAAATATATTTGGTTTGTTTACCTTAAATATGAATATAGATAAATTGAATTGGGCGATACTGGAGTCTCTTCAGGATAATGCCAGGCTTTCTTTTTCAGAAATAGGAAGAAAAGTAGGATTAAGTTCCCCGGCAGTGGCAGAGCGTGTAAAAAAAATGGAGGATGCTGGGATTATAAAAGGCTATAAAACCGAAGTTTCATACCAAAAAACAGGACACCATTTAAAAGCGATTATTACCTTACGTGCTTTTATGGGGCGATTAAAACCTTTTCTGGAAAAGGTTACAGAATTCAAGGAGGTAATAAATTGTTACAGAATTACCGGAAACGAAAATATTATCATGGAAGTAATTTTTCAGGATCAGGGGCATTTGGAAGTTTTTATCGATAAATTGATTACGTATGGCGAAACTAAAACCCATATTATTTTATCGAATGTCATCGAACATGCACCGGTAAGAAATAGTAAAATTACTTCGTCCCACTAACAAGGTACATTAGGGAACCACCTGCAGCATGATACTGCTCACGTTGTACGGCACCCATAATATGATCTGATCGCGTGTCGTATTTTTCCTGGTATTCGAAATAAAACGGCATATATTCTTCGCCGGCTGCATTAAAATAGTCAATGTCTTTACGGGTTTCAGATTTCCAGGCGCTTCCCTGCATCCATTGTTTTAGAGTAGCGATTTGCTCTTTATTATCATAAGGAGGATACATGGCAATCGCTTTGTCTGATAATCTAACCTGAATATCCTTAAGCGCTTCAGATGCAAACCAGCCGGGTAATAAATCACCCAGAGAATTATCGCCCTCACCAAGTTTCTTTTTCCCTTTTTCGATAATTAGGCGATATTTTATATGATCTAAAGTTTCTTCAATACTATCGTTTTGAGTAATAGAATTCTTAGTAAGCGTTTGAATGATATTATTAGGCTCTACGCAAAGTAAAAGTCCGTTTGGTTTGAGCACACGGGTCATTTCTTTAAGGGCCTTTTTAGGATTTTTAAGATGAATTAAAACCGTTTGGCAGGTTACAAAATCGAAAGCTTCATCTTCAAAAGGTAGGTCTTCAGCATCACCTTTCTTTAAATTAAACCCAATATTCGATAATTTAAAGTAGTCTTTGAGTGCGCTATTTTTTTCAAACCAATTACTATCGTTATCGATAGCCGTTATACTCGCTTTTTCGGCTAAATATGGTGCAAGGGTTTTTGTCCAGTGTCCCTGCCCACAGCCAACATCCAACATGTTCGAAAATTGATGTAATTCTAGCCTTTGGGCGGTAAGATCAAGAAAACTTTTGTTCCACCAAAAGTCACGATACGATCCAAAATAATTGTGTGAATGTCCTTTGTGCAATGCGAATAGTTTAGTGGAACAAATATACTTTAGTCTTCAGGTTCTACCAAGTGTAAAGTTTTTCTGAAAAATAAATTGTTGATACCCTGTAAATTAACAGTTATTAAATTATTGTCTTAGATTAGTTAAATTTAGGTAAATTGGAATTTCTTTAATAAAATTTTCAGTGATTAGACTGTATCTTTGAGAAAAAATAAAAAGGATTATGAAAAAGTATACAGTGTTGTTTTTAATCTTGGCAGTAATAACCGGTCTTGTTGGATTCACGGGATTGCGATTTACCGGTATTGAAGTTATACGCGTAGTTTGTTTAGTCGCAGCAGACCTTTTTGTAATTTCATTGATGGCCAAATTATTTTTCCCAGATAAAAAATTAAGATTACAAAGAATAAAAAAGGAATAGAATTTGCACTTGCAAAGGGTTTAAGCTTTCACAGTAGTGAAAGCTTTTTTTATGCTTTCAATTTAAAAACAAGTTATATTTACTAGATAATGGAGATTAAATATTCCAGAGCCATCTCGATAACTATTTGAAGTGGGATGTCTCAAGAACATTAATTTTCTCATAAATGCCTGAAGGCTTGTTTTTTGGTAATTAATTTGATAATCCAACACCTATGTATAAACAAACATTAACCTGTTTTTTAGCTTTACTACTCTCAGCAGTAGTATGTGCGCAAGAGATAAGACTCCAAAAAGGAAATGTAACCGATAATGTAAGAATTAATGATTCTACAAATGCTACTTATGCGGTTTATCTTCCCAAATCTTATAATGTGGAAAAGCCGGCTCCCGTTATTTTCCTTTTAGCTCAAGATGGAAAGGGAAGGGAAGCAGTGCAGTTGTTTAGACAAACGGCAGAAGATCAGTATTATGTGATAGCAGCAAGCAATCAAAAGATGGAAAACGATTCTATTCAGGAAGATATACTACAGACCGTAAAATTTATGAACGGATTTTATCGTACCATTAAAGTAGATCCTAACTTATTGTATATCGCCGGTATTAATAAAGGGGCAGAAATCGCTTCTGCTTTGCCGTTAATTAACGAGAATATTAGTGGTGTTCTAGCCATGAACAAAACCTGGATTAATGGAAAGTTTATCGAAAACAGAAAAAAACCTTATGTTTTTTCAGCAATATCGGGCACCAGGGATTTCTCCAGATTTGGATTACTGGAAGTGGCAGAATTTTTAGAAGGAGAAGACTTTCCTACTGAAGTTAATTATTTTGAAGGTGGGCCAGAGTCCTGGCCGGATACTTATACCATTAATAATGCTGTGGCGAAATTTACGCTGGAGGCGATGAAGAATGACGGAAGAGAAAAAAATGACACCATTATCAATACTATATTTAAGAATGAAATTAAAGCCATCGACAATTTAATAAGTAATGGGGCCTATTATACAGCCTTTCTACAGCTGAAAAAAGCAGAAGAGAAATTTGATGATTTTAATCGTTTTGACGATCAATTAAAAAATTTGAAAAAGCGTATTCGAAAAGACAGGACTTTTAAACAACAACGAAGAAAATGGTTTGATGTAAAAGAGGAAGAAGCTTTTCAAAAAGAAGACTATGCTCATTTTCTGGAAATGGATATTTTAACTAACAATTTTGATAATATTGGTTGGTGGGCAGAACAGATGGAGAATTTAAAGGCAGGACAGCAGCAAAAAAATACGATAGAAAGAAATATGGCCTACCGACTTGAAAATTATTTAAATGATTTGGTTAGCGCGACTTATAATAATGTGATAGTTTCAGAAAGTTTTATTGATACAAAGATTTTTATTTCCATCCTTAAAACGATCGTAGACAAACAAAACCCAGAAGGATATTTAAGTATTATTCAACTCGCTGGTCACGATGGTGATGCTGGGACGGCCATGCTATATTTAGAGGATCTTTTAAAAACCGGTTATAAAGATTTTGATAGGTTATATACAATAGAGGGCATCTTGGATTTACAGATGAGTACTGAATTTAATTTATTAATTGAGGAATATGGCGGCGAAGCAAAATATATCATATTCGATTCAGAAAAAGATACCGGAAAAAATGAAGCAACCAGAAGTAATTAATGCTTTTCCGATTCATACCTTGCGGGTACGCCTAGGTTCTTGATTTTTCCGCAGTATAAGCTCAAATTGTGAATTTTGCTAGAAAAAGATATATCCTATTGCAAGATTGTATACTATAAAAACCAAAAAATAATTGATGAAAATTACCATTTTTAGCTGTGTATTTTTATTAATTTCATTTCTGAATTTTGCACAGCAGTCCAATGAAAGTCAACTTGAAAGTATAATAAAATTTCAGCACGATCTTAACGAAGAATATAAAGACCCGGAAGAATCACCATTATCTGAAGATGAACGATTGTCGTTCACGCAACACGATTTTTACGAGATCGATACTTCTTTTATTGTAGATGCTCAATTTTTGAGAACTCCGTATGAAGCTAGTTTTAGAATGCAAACCTCTTCCGATCGTCAACCCGTGTATGTGAAATATGCCGATCTGTACTTTACCTTAAAAGGTAAAAAGATGAAATTAGCGGTGTATCAAAGTCAGTCTTTAAAAGAGAATCCAGAGTATTTTGATTATTTGTTTTTGCCATTTACTGATCTTACTAATGGCGAAGGTTCCTACTCAGGTGGAAGATATATTGATTTAAGGATTCCCGAAGAAGGGGTGAAAAAAATTAGTTTAGATTTTAATAAAGCTTATAATCCTTATTGTGCGTATAGTGGCGGGTATTCCTGTCCTGTGCCCCCTGCTGAAAATAACCTGGATATGGCTATTACAGCAGGAGTAAAGGCTTACATTAAGCATTGACAGGTGCATAATAAAAATTGAGACTAAAAGGAGATAGGTTTATTATGCATAAAAATTTGGTTAGTTAGTTGTCGATTTGTTGATTGATTAGAATGAATAAATCGCTGCAACTAAAAATGATGATAAGTTATCCTGCATCATAAGATCAGAATCCATAAAAGGTTTAGCGCCATCTACGCTATCCAATCGTAATTCAGGTTTGATAATTAGGTTTCCGTAGGTATAGCTCCCGGTTAATGTAATAGCTGTGGTATTAGTATCGGCTCCATAAGCTGGTCCACCATCAGCTAATTCATTAAAATATTCAGCTCTTAATCCAATAGCAAAACTATCTGAAGTACTTAACTGCGGATAGATAGCGGCTCCTGCAAATCCCTCCCCGTCTGTAGTTTGGTAGGTTCCGTTAAATCCTAAATAGAACGCGTCACTTAGGTTCCATCCCGTAGTTAAATCAACTTGAAATAACGCATCATCAGATAAAGACTGCTCGCCATAAATTAGATTTAAATAAGCACTACCAGCATCATTAGCATAGCCTAACTGTCCACCAAAGGTATATTTACCAATAGGATTGAATTCCGTATAATCAGTTGGATTCATTACCGCTAACATGGCACTCCAGTTTTCATCTATGGTAAAATCTGCTTTTAAACCTGTATGAGAAAATGGCCCATAAGAAAACATATAAGAAGTGGAGTAGTTAAAGTTGGCGGCAGGTGAAATAACCTCATAGCCAAGAAAGGTATTAAAGTTACCAAATGTTAAGCGTACTTTATCACTAAGATTATAGTAAACATATAACTGGTTTACAATAGCTGGAGAACCGGTAGATAAAAATACGGCATCTTCACCACGAGGTCCAACTACAAGATCGGCGACAAAGCCAACTTTATCCCCTTCGTAGCCCAATATAACATTGGCCATACCAATGGCAAATCCAGGGTCGTTAGCAAAAGAAGTTACTGGTGCAGCGGCTGGCTCCAGAGGATCGCCATTGTCGTCATATACCGTTTTGTTTATACCGTTAAAGTTAGTTCTAAAGTAAGCATCTACAGTACCGGAAATAATAAAAGGACTTTTACTTTCTTCTTGTGCCTGAAGGTCTATATTTAATAAGGCTATCAAAGAAAATACTAGAAAAAGTCGGATATTTGCAAAAGTGAATTTTAACATGTTTACATGATTTAGTTTGTTCGACAAAAATGAATTAATAGTAAGCAGTAAGAAAAATTCATAGTAGAGGAGCACTCCGCCAAGTGCTCCTTCTTTATTTTTCAGACTGTAATAGTAAACGTGTGTGCTTGTTATATTTTAATGTGTGGGAGAGTTATTATTTATCTCTTCCAAATTCTGGATAAGAATCGATACCATGTTCGTGAAGGTCTAATCCTTCTAATTCTTCTTTTTCGGTAACTCTTAATCCCATTACTGCTTTAAGAATAGAAAGCAGGATAAAAGTTGTGATCATTGCCCATGCGCCAATAGAAACCACACCAATAGCCTGTACGCCAAGCTGTCCAAATCCACCGCCATATAGTAGTCCGCCATCAGTAGCAAAAACTCCTACAAGTAAAGTCCCTAAGGCACCTACAACACCGTGTACAGATATGGCACCAACAGGATCGTCGATTTTAAGTACTTTGTCAATAAATTCTATAGAGAAAACAACAACGATACCAGAAATAATTCCGATTATAAATGCCCCCATTGGGTCTACGGCGGCACATCCCGCTGTAATACCTACAAGACCGGCAAGTGCACCGTTAAGTGTCATAGAAATATCGGCTTTTCCGTATCTAATCCAGGTAAGAAATAAAGCAACTACAGCTCCGGCAGCGGCGGCAAGGTTGGTAGTGATTACAATTCCAGCCACATTATTTGCACTATCTCCAGAGATAGCCAGTTCTGATCCGGGATTAAAACCAAACCATCCTAACCAAAGGATAAATACACCAAGTGCACCATAAAGCATGTTATGACCAGGAATTGCATTAGATTTCCCATCGGTATATTTTCCTATACGGGGGCCTACTAAGGCCGCAGCCACTAATGCAGCCCATCCACCTACAGAATGAACAACTGTAGAACCGGCAAAATCGATAAATCCTAGTGCAGTTAACCAACCATCTCCCTGCCATACCCAGTGACCCGATATAGGATAAATAACGGTTGTCATTAATAGAGAGAAGATAAGATAGGTAGAAAATTTTGTTCTTTCCGCCACAGCACCAGATACGATAGTTGCCGCGGTAGCACAAAATACTGTTTGAAAGAATAAATTATGCATATCCCCACGAACATCATAAAATAAACTGGGGGTTCCTATAAAACTACCAATAGAATCTCCATACATAATAGTATACCCAATAGCCCAGAAAGCTATAGAACCTACGGCAAGGTCCATGAGGTTTTTCATGATAATATTCGATGTGTTTTTTGCGCGGGTAAAACCGGCTTCAACCAGTGTGAATCCTGCTTGCATGAAGAATACCAGTATCCCACAAATTACAATCCACATTAAATCTAATACAGCATCTATTTCCATAATAATTTAGTTATTTCTATGTTAGTTAATTATTTAAGGGAATCGGTCCCTTTTTCTTTAGTACGTATACGGTAAGCTTCGTCGATTGTGGAAACGAATATTTTACCATCACCAACAGAACCTGTATAGGCAGATTCTAAAATGGCATTTACAGTGTTGTCCAGGAATTCGTCTGAAACGACAATAGATAATTTTCGTCTTTGTATATCGGTGGTACTATAAGATACCCCGCGATATACATGACCTTGTTTTTCGTTTCCGACCCCTGTAACATCCCAGTACGTAAAAAAGACAACCTCAGTGCTGTGTAAGGCTTTTTTTACTTCGTCAAATTTTGACTTTCTGATAATAGCTTCAATTTTCTTCATAAGAATTTCAGGTTTAGTGATTTAAAAGTATTAAAAATTCTTAAATGAAGTTAAAAAAATAGGGGTTAAGCTTAAAGAAATGTGAATATCAGAAAATTACCCCCGTCTTGTTACGGGGTGTACAATAAAAAAGTAAAAATTGAAGTTGTAGGTAGAAACTTTCTAAATGCTATTACACCAATTTTGAAAAATAAAGACCAATAGCTGCTGCCGCAATTCCAAAAATTAAACTTCCTATGGCATAAATTGCAAAATTGTAGTAGTCGCCCGATTTTAAAAGGGCTTGATTTTCAAAGGAAAAAGTAGAGAAGGTGGTAAACCCGCCACAAAAACCAGTGGCAAGAATAAGGTTGGTCGTATTATTAAGATTGTTGTTTTTTATGGCTATTCCCAATAATAGACCAATAATAAAACTGCCTAAAATGTTAACGGTAAAAGTGCCCCAGGGTAAGTTTGTTCCTCTGCTATTTAAAGCTTTACTAATCAAATAGCGGCATACGCTGCCTAAACCTCCCCCAAGAAATACTAAAATAGCACTTTTAAACATTCAGCTTTAATTTACCGGAATATAAATATGAGTCACCCAATCTGCAGGATTTGGGGTTGTATCAGGATTAGTTAGATAAACTTCAAAAGGTTTTGATTCTTCCGCAACTTCAAGTCCGTTTTTATCAATATAATCATAAGCCTTATTCCAGGCTTCTTCCAGATTGTCATATTTACCTTTTAAAACGGTTTTCAACACTTTTTGATTTGGCATGTTACCATTTAGAACATTGGCATCCATTGGGGTGATTACTTCGCTAGGTGTAAAATAACCTGCCGAGAAAATAGCGGTACCATTGGATTGATTCCATTCATTATAAAGAACAAAAGGATTCCCTATTTTTTCAATGTTCTGAGATTGCATGAAATTCGCTACTTCAGTAACCATAGGTCGCATTTTTTCATTTACCTGACTGATTTTACTTGCAGTGGTAGTATACATATAATAACCTCCTCCATGATTTACAACACCATCCACACTAATGCTGTACTGATTCATCTTGTTAGTAATTATTTGCTGCATTTTAGTAAGTCCTTTTTCTAATTTAGGTCGCATAATCTGGGTTAAGGATTCTTTGGCTAGAAGAAAGGATAGTTTTTCCTTAAAGCTTTGCTTACCTTCCATACCCCAGGTTACTTTGGTTTGATTGTTTTCCAGGGGTTCAAAATTCCAGTAGATTTTACCGCTAGTATTGGT
This sequence comes from Zunongwangia profunda SM-A87, assembly GCF_000023465.1. Taxonomy (NCBI): domain Bacteria; kingdom Pseudomonadati; phylum Bacteroidota; class Flavobacteriia; order Flavobacteriales; family Flavobacteriaceae; genus Zunongwangia; species Zunongwangia profunda. The sequence goes on along the minus strand of NC_014041.1, from coordinate 3,398,167 downwards.
AAAGGTTTGTGCTAAGGTGATTTTTTGGATAATCTCTTTAAAAGGCTTGGCTTCTAAAGTTTCTACTTTTCCATCGCTTAATTCATCACTTTCCCAGGAAAGCACAGCCCCTTCTCCCTGTATGGTATCTCCGTAACTTATAATCAGATGGTCTGATTCCTGATTCCAGGGATCCCAGTATTCCCAGTTTTTAAGATTATTTACTTCGTTAAAGATAATTTCCTGAGGAGCGTTAAAAACCTGAGTCTCTTCAAATTTGTAATCTCCATCTTTGGTTGCTATATAAATAGAACCTCCAATAAGTACGATAAGAATTAAAAAAAGTAAATACTTAAAAATCTTCATGGGCTTATAAAATCACAGTTATTGCTAAGATAGTAAAATAGCGGCGAAGCATTTATTTTAAATATAGCTTAATTACAAATAACAGAAGTATGAATGCAATAAATCCTATTAATACAAAAATACTGTTCTTATAATACTTACGATGAAGGTTTAAATCTTTTCTGTACATAAAAATCATTACAATGATAAAAGTGATAAGAAAAAATCCTGCAAATATCCACTGTCCTGTGCTAAACATTTTATCTATTTTTATGCAAATTTAAACGAATAAGCTAATAAAGTAATGAAAAAAAGAATTGATGCGGTTACGCAATTTCATAGTGCCTTTGGATTGGGGGTAAGTGAGCAACCTATAGCAAGTTTGGGAGCGGCTAAAAACAAGCTGAGGTTTGAATTAATGAAAGAAGAAAATGAAGAATATCTTGAAGCAGCACAGAATGGCGACCTTGTTGAAGTTGCTGATGCCCTTGGAGATATGCTTTATATTTTGTGCGGCACCATTATCGAGCATGGTATGCAACATAAAATAGAGGAGGTTTTTGATGAAATTCAGCGTAGTAATATGAGTAAACTGGGGGCTGATGGGAAACCAATTTACAGAGAAGATGGGAAAGTATTAAAAGGACCTAATTATTTTAAACCGAATATAAAGGAAATTCTTGATAAATAATCTATCGATATTCCAAAATATGAGGAGGTTCATAACGATAATTTTCTAAGGTAAATTGATTGTCGGTATTTATGTTAAAATCCAGGATATTACGACCCCTGCCCGGCATGTTAGGAAAAATGGCGAAGGATAAGCGAATATTATCAAATACAAAATAATCGTTGCTAATTATAAGTCCCATGCCAAATTTGGTATAAAGGTCATTACTGAAAAAAGGTTTTGGGGCTTCACCGATGAACCCAAGGTCAAAATTTATAAACGGGCTCATCCTAAAACCCAGCCAACTAAAAGGCACGTAGGATTGTGTCTGAAAATTAAAAACAAACTTGCGCGTTCCAAAAACCTGATGGGTATCAAAGCCATAAATCCCATCTTCATCATTTATGGAGATCCGGTCTCTGATAAAATCTTTTCGGTTAATACCAACTACGACGTTAGACTTTGCGAATTGCCTGAAAAACCAGTTACCGACCCTGAAAATAGGAGAGAAATAGGTGGTTCCGAATCTAAAAAGTGATTGTCGTGCTGTATTTTTAAAAAAGTAACTTCCGTAGCCAAGATTGGTTGCTAGATAACCAAAGTTTTTAATGTAATCTGAATAGGTTAAATCGATCCCTAAATAAAAGTAATTCTGATTGCCCGCATTTCGCTGAATTCCAGAATTTATAAAATAGCTGTGGCCAAGCGAAATATCTTCAATATCTCCATTTCTAAAAATATACCGATCTCGCGTATAGTTAATATCTCTAATCCCCACAGAACCTAAAAGAACATTGTTATTCGAGAAATACGCAACAGAATCTATATTCTCTCCCGGCCTGTCTAAATAATCCCTTTTGGTGTACCTTCCCGCTAATATTAGGTTGGTTGGTAATTTTTCTTCAGAATCTTTATTGGCAACAGGAATGGCGTAACCGCCCCATACATTAAAATCCCTATATTTTAAAGGTTCTAAAAGTAATGTATCCAGATCTCCAAGATAAATATGTTCATCATAAAAGCTTTGCCTGATGCTTATTTCTCCCGCCCAACGCGCATAGGGAGAATAAAATTCCCGATCTATACTAGCAAAATTTTCATATGTCCCATCAACATCTAAATCCCTTAAAACTTCAGCATTGATGTAGGTATTGAATAAATTCTGAGCTCGATATCCTAAGGTATATCCTGTTCCTATTTCGTTCTGATAGCCCTGCTTGTAGGCTAGAGTAGTGCGATGTCCCAAACCAAAACTATTGTATTCCCGTAATCTTAATTCACCTTTGCGGCTGGAAACACTGCCATCTGCTGATATGCTCCAGCTGTCCAACACATATACATATAAATCTACCATGTTTGGATCGCCCGTAACATTGGTGGGGCGTATTAGGGTTCTCCTTATATAATTTTGTGCTCTTAAAACACGCTCAGATTCTAAAACTTCCAAAGAATCCATTTGGGAGTTTTCCTTGATTAATAATAACCCTCTAATGGTAAACTCTTTGGTGCGTGCATGTAAAACATTCCCTATTTTCTGGATTTTTTGAGTAGGCTTTACAGCCGTGTCCTTTTCGCTGTATCCAAAAGGATCCAGCGAGGTAATATAAATTTTACGTATGGTTTTTCCCTGGTATTTTGAAAAATCACGCTGTAGTTGGTTTTCTATTTTTTTGGTAGCTGTTTTAGCATCTGCAGGGTTTACAGGATCAAACATTAAATCGTAAAGCATCCTGGTAAATTTACTGTTCTTCGTTTTCTCCTGAAGTTGTCTGTAGAAATTACGATCTTTGGCTATTTGAATAGAATCACGAACCGGAAATCGCTGCAGACTATCATTTTGAGCAGATACTTTTAGGCAGAAGAAGAATAATATAAGAATACAGTATCTCAACTCTAAATCTATTTTACAAAGGCCAAACTTATGTATTTTTTTTGAATGGAAATATTTAGCCTATGTTAAAGAAATAAGACTTGTAAACACAAAAAATGCGCTGAGAATCAGCGCATTTTTATAGTTTTTTGGTGCCAAATGGATTTATAACCCGGAGCCTGGTTCGCAATTGTTTAAAAACTCATTTGCTTTTGGCAGTGTTTTTATTTTACCTCGTATCTCCAGCCGAACTTGTCCTCTGCCTGATTATATTGAATTTTTAATAACTGATCCTTAAAAGATTTGGCATACGAATCTTCAATTTTTGGTAATTCGTATTTTTCGCCTTTATAACCAAAACCTAAAATAGGTGTCACAACAGTTGCTGTACCCGATCCAAAAATTTCTTTTAGTTCGCCCGCATTCGCCGCTTCAATAAGTTCAGCAACTTTTATTCTTCTAATTTCAACATCGATATTGGCATCTTTGGCAAGATCGATGATACTTTTTCTGGTAACACCGTCAAGAATTCTATCACTAATTGGAGCGGTAACCAATTTATCACCAATTCTAAAGAAAAGGTTCATGGTACCCGCTTCCTCTAGATATTCGTGTGTGTTCGCGTCTGTCCAAATAATTTGTTGATAACCTTCACTGTTTGCAATATCTGTAGGGAAGAATTGAGCCCCATAATTCCCGGCAGCTTTTGCAAAACCAACCCCTCCATCTGCAGCACGGCTATAATCCTCAGAAACTTTTACGCGAACTTCACCGCTATAATAGGATTGTGCAGGAGAACACAAGATCATAAATTTATATTCACTAGATGTAGAAGCAGATACACCGGGTTCAGTAGCGATGACAAAAGGACGAAGATACATGGAGTTTCCAAAACCTTTTTGGATCCATTCCTTGTCTAATTTTAGTAGTTCTTCCAGTCCATTAAAAAAATGACCTTTAGGAAATTCAGGGATAGCAAGACGTTTACTGGACTTATTAATACGTTCAAAATTTTGCTCTGGTCTAAAAAGCCATACTTTATCCTCATCGTCTTTATACGCTTTCATTCCTTCAAAAACTGCCTGCCCATAGTGAAATACTTTTGCAGATGGGTACATTTGTAAAGGTCCGTAAGGAACAATCTCAGGAGTTTGCCAGGAACCATCCTTATAATCACAAACCATCATATGGTCGGTAAAGACTTTACCAAAGGTAAGATTACTAAAATCTACACTGGATAATTTAGAAGAAGATGCTTTGGTGATTTTTACTTTCGTCGCGATGTTTTCCATTTTATATTATTTAAGAACTTCAAATTTACCTAAATAAAAGTAAAATTAAAATCTAAACTTTTGGTATTTTTGGTGATATTCAGGCAAAAACCAATAAGGATTTAATATGAAAAAAATTATATTTTCAATTGTACTGTGCTGTGCACTGATAGGGTGTAAAAATTCAGAAGAAAAGCAAGAAACTGTAAAGACTTCAACCAGTAATGAAGAGTTGGCCTACGCAAGGTTTGGTGACAACGTTGATGCAGAAGCTGCGATAGATGCAAATACAATGGCCAATCAATATGCCCAGTTAAAACCTGGGGACACTATTACTACCAGTTTTACCACTACGGTAAACTCGGTTTGTAAAATGAAAGGCTGCTGGATGAATCTAGAAATCCCAGGTGATGAAGATGTTAGCGTAAAATTTAAAGATTACGGCTTTTTTGTACCTAAAGATATCGAGGGGAAGCAAGTGGTGGTTGAAGGAAAAGCATTTCTTAAAGAAGTATCTGTAAAGGATCAACAGCATTTTGCCGAAGACGCCGGTAAATCTGCACAAGAGATTGCTGCCATTACAGAACCTAAGCAAGAATTGGCATTTTTAGCTAATGGAGTACTTTTAAAACAGTAATATTTGGAACGAAAAATCATTAAAACCGGAGACGGTTCGTCTACTATTCATATTCCAGAATGGAATGAACAGTACCATTCCAAGCATGGTGCTTTGCAGGAAGCGATGCATGTTTTTATAAGAACTGGCTTGGATTTCACGGTAGCCGAATTTAATAAGAATGAACTTTCGATTTTAGAAATTGGCTTTGGAACCGGTTTAAATGCATTACTTACCGCTTTTTACGGGGACGCAATAACAATTAATTATACCGGTGTTGAGGCGTATCCTGTAAAACCTGAAGAATTAGCAATTTTGGATTATGCATCTGTATTACCGGACTTTAAAACTGCGGCAGAGGTGTTTAATAAAATGCACCATGCCGAATGGGAAAAAATGCTGCCTATAACTGCTCATTTTAATTTAAAGAAACAGGAAAAAACATTTCAGGAAATCGATGAGCGTGCTATTTTTGATTTAATATATTTTGATGCATTTGGCGCAAGGGTCCAGCCTGAATTGTGGACTGAGCCAATTTTTCTAAAAATGTATAATTCGTTAAAATTAAACGGAGTTTTGGTAACCTACGCAGCGAAAGGAAGCGTTAGAAGAGCAATGCAAGCGGTAGGGTTCACGGTAGAAAGATTACCTGGACCGCCGGGGAAACGGGAAATGTTAAGAGCCGTTAAAAAATAGGTGATACGGCTGTTAAAGCTCGCTAAAGTAATTTCTTAGTTTGCAGTATAGCACTATCTTCAAAAGAAAAAAATGCGGGTATTAATCACTGGAGCTACAGGGCTTATTGGTTCAAAAATTTCAGCATTATGCCATGAGAAAGGCATAGATGTAAATTATCTTACAACTAGTAAAGATAAAATTCAGCATAAAGATCATTATCGCGGATTTTTATGGGATCCGCAAGGTGGAGAGATCGATAAACGAGCGATCGAAAACGTGGATGCGATAATTAATCTGGTGGGTGCCAGTATCGCGCAGCGATGGACGACTGAAAATAAGCGTAAAATTTTAAATAGCAGGGTAGAAAGTACCAACCTGCTTTTTGATACCTTATCAAAAAACGATCACCAAATTAAACACATTGTTTCAGCCAGTGCCATTGGGGTATATCCAAGTTCTTTACAAAAGCTTTATTTTGAAGAAGAAGAAAAGATAGATGATTCATTTGTTAGCAAGGTAGTGGTACAATGGGAAAGTGCAGTAAACAATTTTAAAGATTTAGGACTTAAAGTTTCAAAAATAAGAATCGGACTGGTGATGGCTGAAAATGGCGGAATGCTGGAAAAGCTAAAAGAACCGGTTAATTTTAATATTGGAGCACCTTTAGGTAGCGGAAAGCAGTGGCAGTCCTGGATTCATATTAAAGATCTGACCCAGATTTTCCTGTATGTTTTAGAAAATCAACTTGCGGGTACTTTTAATGGTGTAGCACCAAATCCGGTGACTAATAAAGAAATGACCCAGGAAGTAGCAAAACAACTTGATAAACCTTTATGGTTGCCAAATGTACCAAAGTTTGTGCTTAAAGCTGCATTTGGAGAGATGTCCACGCTTTTACTATCTAGTCAACTGGTAAGTAGTAAGAAAATTGAAGGACAGGGATACCACTTTGAATATGTGCATTTGCAACCGGCACTAGAAGATTTGTTATAAGAAAAACTTCTTATAACGACAATCAAAAAAAAAGAAGCTTTGAATAAAGAACACTTTTCTAATGATACCTTATGGGTTGGATTGGAATTTGTGTTCACTTTTAAAAAATAGAAAAGCCGGCAAATTGCCGGCTTTAAGTCTTATATAAAAATTAAATTAAGCTTTTTTATCAGCTTTAATATCTAATTTTAAAGTAATATCGTCGTAGATAAAATTATCACCTAAACTGTCAAATACAGATTTAGATCCGTAGTTCACATTCCAGTTAGTACGATCTATAGTAAACTCTTCACTGGAAATTTCATAACCATCGTCAGTTTTGTTGATTGACACCGGAAAAGAAATATTTTTGGTTTCATCTTTAATCGTAAGGTTTCCTTCCATCATGGTTTTACCATCTGTTTCAGAAATTCCTGTTACTTCAAAAGTAGCTTCAGGAAATTCATTTACATTAAAGAAATCACCTTCTTTACCTTCTACAGTACCCATTAAATGTGCTTCAAGATTTTTCTTGTCGTCACCTTCAAGATCTGTAACTTCTATAGACATCATATCTATCGTAAAGTTTCCACTTTCGATAATACTGTCGTTAGCCTTAAAAGTTCCTTCTTCAACTTTAATAGTACCGGTGTGCTGTCCTGCAGGTTTCTTACCTATCCAGCTAATAGAAGAAGCTGTAGTATCTACAACATATTCCATTGATTCAGCTGTTGCTTCTGCTACTTCTTTAGCATCTTCAGCTTCGCTATCATGATTGTTATTGTTTTTACAACTTCCTAAACCTACGATAAGGCTTAAGGCCATAAATCCTTTTAAAATGTTTTTTTTCATTTTGTTGAAATTTAGTTTTTTTGCAATTTGGTTGAAGCGCAAAAGTAATATGAATTAAATTTTTTTGTATTAAAAAATTATTAAAAATTATCGGTGACATTTTGACACAACTAAGCGCTTGGCAATAAATTTGACTATTGTTAAGCATCAAAAAACTGATAGAAAAAAATGACAAAGAAAGCTAACGATAAAGATCAGGACACAATAAAGGATCAGGTAGAGGAAAATATCGATAAAGCAATCGATGAGGTAGAAAAAGAACAAGCAGAAAAGTCTGAAAATAAAGAGGTAGCAGATGAAGATACTTCTGAAACAGATAAGTTAAAAGAAGATCTTCAAAAAGAAAAAGACAAGTTTTTACGTCTTTTTGCTGAATTTGAAAATTATAAAAAGCGAACCTCCAAAGAACGTTTAGAACTTTTTAAAACTGCCAATCAGGAAGTAATGCTTGCTATGTTGCCAGTTTTAGATGATTTTGACAGGGCTTTAGTTGAGATCAATAAGACTGAAGACAAAAATCTTTTAAAAGGGGTAGAGCTTATTCATAACAAGTTCAGAGAAACACTAAAAAATAAAGGCTTGGAACCTGTCGAAGTTGAAAGTGGAGACACTTTTGATGCCGATATTCATGAAGCCATAACGCAAATTCCTGCTCCTAATGACGATCTTAAAGGGAAGATTGTAGATGTTGTGGAGCGAGGATATAGATTAGGAGAGCGTATTATTCGTTATCCAAAAGTTGTTACCGGTAAGTAGGGAGTACAACTTTTAAAAGTAAACTTAGACCATGAAAGAGGATTATTACGACATATTAGGAATAAGCAAAGGTGCTTCGGCAGCTGAAATCAAGAAAGCCTATCGCAAGATGGCGATCAAATATCACCCAGATAAAAATCCGGGTGACAATGAGGCCGAAAATAAATTTAAGAAAGCAGCTGAGGCTTACGAGGTATTAGGAAACGAAGAAAAAAGAGCTAAATACGACCGATTTGGACATCAGGCCTTTGAAGGCGGTGGCTTTGGCGGCGGAGGTGGTATGAATATGGATGACATATTCAGCCAGTTTGGCGATATCTTTGGCGGCGGCTTTGGCGGCGGATTCTCAGGTTTTGGTGGCTTTGGCGGTGGCGGTCAACGTCGCGCAAAGGGAAGTAATTTAAGAATTCGGGTAGCGCTTACGTTAGAAGAAATAGCTAATGGAGTAGAGAAAAAAATTAAAGTAAAGCGTAAAGTTCAGGCGCCTGGAACTACTTATAAAACCTGTTCTACCTGTAATGGTACCGGACAAGTAACCCGCGTGACCAATACGATTTTAGGTAGAATGCAAACTGCTTCCCCCTGTACTACCTGTGGTGGTAGTGGGCAAATGATCGATCAAAAACCGGCAGATGCAGATGCACAGGGATTGAAAGTTCAGGAAGAAATGGTTTCTATTAAAATTCCTGCCGGGGTAGAAGATGGAATGCAACTAAAAGTCTCTGGTAAAGGGAATGAAGCTCCTGGAAATGGAATTCCTGGAGATCTTTTAGTAGCTATCGAAGAGAAAGCTCATGAGAGTTTACAAAGAGAAGGTGATAACCTGCATTATGATCTTTATATAAGTATTTCTGAAGCAGCTCTTGGCGCATCTAAAGAAATCCAAACCGTAAACGGAAAGGTGAGAATTAAAATTGAACCAGGTGTGCAATCTGGAAAAATTTTAAGGCTTCGTGGTAAAGGTGTAAATAGTTTAAACGGGTATGGTAAAGGTGATTTGCTGGTTCATGTAAATGTGTGGACCCCAAAAACCTTAACTAAAGATCAAAAAGAGTTTTTCGAGAAAATGGCGAATGACGAGAACTTTCAGCCGAATCCCGAAAAAAGCGATAAATCATTTTTTGAAAAAGTTAAAGATATGTTTTCTTAGAACTTTTATTTTAAGAAAAAATTTATATATTTGATTCTCACTAAGACTTTTAGTGATAATTTTTCTTTTTCATAGCAATTTTTTTCCCATCCTTAATTAAATTAAGGGTGGGTTTTGTTTTTTAACATCGCCGTTAAACCTTTTCTAAACCTGTTTTAAACAGCTTGTAATCAGGTACGTTCTTTAGTAATTTTCAAAAAATAAAAAATAAAAAATGAAAATTATGAAAAAGAAAAATTTGATTCTATCTGTTGTAGTTATATTATTAACTACCCTCACCTATGCACAGGAAGAGAAATTCTTTGAAATGGTGGATGATACTAACGAGTATACTATCGTAGAATTGGCTGAAATGGACAGCAGGTTTTCTACGTTTCTAACTTTTCTTAAAGCTTCAGGATTAGATACATCGGTAGAATATGTAGAAGGTTATACTATTTTTTTGCCTACGAATCAGGCTTTCGAAGATATGAAACTAGGAGAGTTGTCTCAACTTACGAATCCTGAAAATAAGATAAAATTAGTAGAATTTGTAAAGCACTATATCATTCCTCAAAAAGTGCTTAAAAATGAGTTTAATAGCTCGCAAGTCATTACGGTTTCTGAAGATAAATCGATTAAAATTAATACTGAGCTGAATGGCCAACATGTGGCCATTGGAGGTGCAAATATCATAGCCAGCGATATCGAATCTAAGAACGGAATTATTCATGTGATCGATCAACTGGTAACCCCAACAGACTATTTTGCTACCAGTTATTAAAAAATAAATTTTAAAACATTCATAAGCTTCCTTACACTAAGGAAGTTTTTTTATGCCTAAAGCTGAATTTATAAATTATCCAGACCAATTTTCAAGTCTGTAATAGTATTTGAATATCTTTACACCTCTAAAGTTATTTTATGGAAAATCTTTTGGTTGCAGAGAACATCTATAAACGATTTGGAGGTTACACTGCACTAAATAATGTATCGATCACCATACCTAAAGGGAGTGTCTTTGGTTTGTTAGGCCCTAATGGTGCAGGAAAAACCACATTCATCAGGATAATCAATCAGATAACGATGCCAGATGAAGGCCAGGTATATCTTGATGGAAGACCTTTGCACCCAGAAGATATACAGCATATTGGTTATCTGCCCGAGGAACGCGGATTGTATAAGTCTATGAAAGTAGGGGAACAGGCGCTCTATTTGGCCAGGTTGAAAGGACTTTCTAAGGCTGAAGCTAAGCAACGATTGCAATACTGGTTTGAGAAACTGGAAATTACCGGATGGTGGGATAAGAAAATTCAGGAACTTTCTAAAGGAATGGCGCAAAAAGTACAATTTGTAATTACGGTGCTTCATAATCCAAAATTGTTAATTTTTGATGAGCCTTTTAGTGGTTTTGATCCCGTAAATGCTAATATCATTAAACGTGAGATCTTAGAATTAAAAGAAAAAGGCGCTACAATTTTATTTTCAACACATCGTATGGAAAGCGTAGAAGAACTTTGTGATTATATGGCGCTTATCAATAAGTCTAATAAATTATTGGATGGTAAGGTTTCTGAAATAAAAAAAGAATATAAAAACAATACTTTTGAAGTAGGATTAGAGTGCGAACACGAAGCAGCTTTAATGGCCGAGCTTCAGGAAAAATTTAAGGTAGGTGCAGCTCATTTTAAGAGTATTAATGATGATCTTAAAGTAAGTATTCAGTTACAACCTCACGAAAATCCTAATGATTTAATTCAGTATTTATTAACCAAAGCAAGGATCAATCATTTTGTAGAAGTGATTCCTTCGGTAAACGATATTTTCATCAAAACGGTTACTCATAATGCGTAGTTTAAAACTTATCATTCAGCGGGAATATTTAGCGAGAGTTCGTAATAAAACTTTTATCGTAATGACATTTCTTAGTCCGCTTATACTGGTAGGAATGTTTGCTTTAATTGCTTATTTAAGTATGCTGAATAGTAGTGAACAGCATATTATTGGACTGCACGATGAAACTGGTTTGTTTCTAAAAGAATTTCAGGATGATGAAAATCTTCAATATTTAAATTTCTCTGATAAAACTTTAGAGGAAGCCAAGAAAATCGTCCGTGAGAGTGAATATTACGGACTTATACATATTCCGAGAGCCGACAATAATTATGATCTTACGGGAAAGGTAGAATTTTTTGGGGAAGAATCTCCCGGTTTGGGAACGGTTCAGAATATAGAAAAAATCATTTCCAATAAATTACAAAGAAATGAGCTGATTCAACGTGGTATAGATGTAGCACAGATCGATGCTGTAAAAACAAAGGTCGATGTAGAAATTCAGAATTTTTCCGGAGAAACAACCTCGAAAATGGCGAATTATCTCCGAATGTTTTTTGGAGGTGCAGCCGGATACTTATTGATGATGTTTATTATCATCTATGGGAATATGGTGATGCGATCTGTTATTGAAGAAAAAACAAACCGAATAATTGAAATTATAGTGTCTTCAGTAAAACCTATACAATTAATGTTAGGAAAAGTACTGGGCACCTCATTGGCAGGAATCACACAATTTACGGTATGGGTCATTTTAGGCGGAATTCTATATACGATAGCCGGATTGTATTTTGGTATTGATTTAATGAATGCACAACCCGGCCAGATAGATACACATCAATTAAATATTCCTGAAGTGAACCAATTGGTTGCCGATGTGCTTAACCTACCAATCTTTAGTTTAATTGTTTATTTCCTGATCTATTTTTTAGGCGGATATTTTTTATATAGTGCAATCTATGCTTCTATCGGTGCAGCGGTAGATAGCGAGACCGATACGCAACAATTTATGCTACCGGTTATTATCCCATTGATGCTTGGGATTTATGTTGGATTTTTTGCGGTAATAGAAAATCCTCATGGGACGGTAAGTACGATTTTCTCAATGATTCCTTTAACTTCTCCTATAGTTATGTTAATGCGTATCCCATTTGGAGTACCATGGTGGGAAATTTCCCTATCTATTCTTATATTGCTGCTAACCAATACGACAGTGGTATGGATAGCAGCAAAAATATACCGTGTTGGTATTTTAATGTATGGTAAGAAAGCTAGTTATAAAGAAATTTATAAGTGGCTTAAATATTAGAATGCAAAACGAAACGGCCAATCAGATTTCAGAAGTATTAGAGCAGGATATTTGGGGAAGTATAAAAGAGTTTTTAAACTTTAACCTGCTTAGTCAACCATTTAAACTCACCGTAGGTGTAGTTTTACTGGTGATTTTTGTATTTATTTTAACCTCTGTTATTCTCAGGCTTATACGTAATTTTATTGCGGGTAAACTTTTAAACGAGGACAAATTAAAGTTTATAAGTGCTTTTAAGTTTGTAAAGTACGTAGTTTATCTTATTGTAATTTTAATTACCCTAAGCTCAAGTGGGGTTGATATTTCGATTTTACTAACCGCTTCAGCCGCTTTATTCGTTGGAGTAGGTTTAGCCTTACAAGAACTTTTCCAGGATATTATAGGGGGGATTTTTATCATTTTAGATAAATCCCTATTGGTAGGTGATATAATAGAAATAGATAATAAAGTTGCCAGAGTTTTCGAAATTAAATTAAGGACAACCAGAGCGCTTACCAGGGATGATAAAGTAATGATTATACCAAATCATAAATTTATAAGTGATACGGTATATAATTATACCCAAAATCATCGTACCACCAGAGAATGTGTAAATGTGGGCGTAGCTTATGGGAGTGATACTCAAAAGGTCAAAACACTACTTTTGGATTGTGTGGATAAGCAAAAAGGAGTGCTTAAAACCCCAAAACCATTTGTGCTTTTTGAAGATTTTGGAGATTCAGCTTTATTGTTTGGAGTGTATTTTTACATCGGTGATAGTTTTACCGATCCAAAAATAAAAAGTGAATTACGTTTTAAAATCGACGATAGTTTTAGGCAAAATGGCATAAGCATCCCTTTCCCACAACGCGATGTTCATTTAATCCATACCCCGAATCAACCAAAAACTGACTAACATGAAAAACACTTTTAGAAGTATTTTAGTGCTATTCTTTTTGCTATTTTTTGGATTCTCGGCAAAAGCACAATTAACAGATCTGGCACGGATAGAATTTACTTATTTTCCCCAATCTGATTCTGATAATTCGTTTAGGAGGTTTAGAACTTTTTTCAATTTTCCCATAAAATTGAAGAAAGAAGGTAGTTATTTAGTGCCAGGGATAGAATATCGAAATGTAAATTTTAAATTTTATGATGATACTTCTTTTGAAACATTTCATTTAGATCGGTTTCAATCCATTACTGCAACTTTAGCTTATGTTTTTCATTTAAACAATGACTGGAGAGTGGGCTTGCAAACAGGGGCAAAGGCAGCTTCTAACTTTTCGACTAACCACCTACTAAGTGATGATATCATTTATGAAGGAGCAGTATATTTTATCAAGATTAAAAAAGGAGAAGATATACTTAAACCAACCCGTATAATTTTTGGATTACATTATTCCACGACTACTGGTTTTCCATTCCCGTTGCCTGTGGCGCATTATTATAAAAAATTTCATCCTAAATGGTCGTATATGTTGGGAGTTCCTAAAACTAACTTAAAATATCACGCTAACAACCGTAATGTTCTGCAGGCTTTTGTAACTTTAGATGGCTTTTATGCCAATGTTCAGGACAATTTTGATATTACCCCGTCAGTTCAGGATAGTACCGCTTTGGCCGATAGTATGTCTATGACCGTCATATTAGCTGGTTTGGGATATGAATATAGCATTACTGAACATCTAGGGCTATATGTTTATGCCGGTCATACAATTATGAATGATATTCGTTTGCGCGATGTAGATAGAAATGATGTTTATACTATTAATTCTGTAAACACATTCTATGCGCGTGGCGGACTTAAATTTAGCGTATTTTAATGTCTAAAATATTATTAATAGAAGATGAAGCAGCCATAAGACGGGTGCTTGTTAAAATTCTAAACGAAGAAAATAAAGATTATAACGTTACCGAAGCCGAAGATGGTTTGGCTGGGATGGAATTAATCAAAAAGGAAGATTATGATCTGGTACTTTGTGATATCAAAATGCCAAAAATGGATGGTGTAGAGGTATTGGAAGCGACCAGTAAAATTAAGCCTGAAATTCCCTTTGTGATGATTTCGGGGCATGGAGATCTTGATACTGCCGTGCAAACCATGAGGATGGGGGCTTTCGATTATATTTCTAAACCGCCGGATTTAAACCGATTGCTGAATGCTGTTCGTAATGCCTTAGACCGAAAACAACTGGTGCAGGAAAATGCGCGGCTTAAGAAGAAAGTAGGCAAAAACTTTCAGATGATTGGAGAGTCTGAAGAGATCAATAGGATTAAGGAAATTATTGAAAAAGTTGCTCCTACAGATGCACGTGTTTTAGTAACCGGGGCTAACGGAACCGGGAAAGAACTTGTGGCGCATTGGATTCACCAGAAAAGTGAACGATCCAAAGGACCGATGATCGAAGTGAATTGTGCCGCGATTCCATCAGAACTTATAGAGAGCGAACTTTTTGGACACGTAAAGGGAGCTTTTACTTCAGCAAATAAAGATAGAGCTGGTAAATTTGAAGCAGCGAATGGAGGAACCATTTTTTTGGATGAAATCGGAGATATGAGTCTTTCTGCTCAGGCTAAGGTGTTAAGGGCTTTGCAGGAAAATAAGATTTCACGCGTTGGTAGCGATAAGGATATCAAGGTAGATGTACGTGTAGTCGCAGCTACCAATAAGGATCTGAAAAAAGAAATTGAAGATAAAAAGTTTAGAGAGGATTTATACCACCGGCTTGCGGTAATTTTGATAGAAGTTCCTTCCTTAAACAATCGTAGGGAAGATATTCCTCTACTGGTAGAGTACTTTTCCGAAAAAATTGCCAGTGAGCAGGGGACAAACAAAAAAACCTTTACTCAAGCGGCGCTTAATCAGCTTAAAGAATACAACTGGACAGGAAATATTAGAGAATTACGAAATGTTGTAGAGCGACTATTGATCTTGGGAGGAGCAGAGATTACAGAGGAAGATGTTAGTCTTTTTGCCAGTAAAGTTTAACAGCCTGAGAAACAAAGTATATTAAAAAGCTAAATCTTAAGATTTAGCTTTTTTCATTCATTGGTATTTATTAATGACAAGCCATCTGTTCCCTGCACTTAAAATCGTAAGTACTGTTCCTCTTTCAATACTTGTAACTTTACTGTTGGTGGTAACATCAAATAAATCATCCCCATCTATAAAAGACAAAGGTTTATCTGAAGTAGTGGGCCAGGATACTAAGATTATAGTTCTTCCTTTATGCTTAGAGGCTTCTGGAAGCTGAACCGAACTTAGATTATCATTTATTCTTAGAATTCCCAGATGATCTTCAATAGTAAATGTTCCCGTAGTACTGGTAGAGGAAACATATGGATAATAGGTAGGTGGTCGCCATCGCATTATTCCATTTTCAGAGAGTGCCAATACCATTTCTTCCTTTGCTTTTTCAGAGGGGAAAACGTATTCTGTGGAAGGAGTAGCTCCAATTCCCAGGCGACCCGCAAAGTAGCCGGCAAAAATATTGGCATTGCGATCACCCTGCGCTTTACTGTAAATTCCGTAAATATTTCCCTGAGCTGTAGAACTTCCAATTTCAGAATACACTCCGTAATTATTGCTTTTTGCTCCGTACGTACGACCTACACGATTAAAAATTCCATAGATATCGTTTGTTCCTGTACTTTGAAATGTTTCATTAAAGATTCCATAATGAATTCCCGATCCGGATCCGCTTACATTGGTTTTAATTCCATATTTTGTACCGTTGGTTAAGCTTCGGTTGATATTTTCGATACCATAAGTCGTCAGGTTATTTTCTTCAGAATTTTGATTGTCTATTTTTATTCCTTTTTTGATATCCTCATCACTATTGGCAACAATGTCAATTTGTAGTTTAGCCTCTATATCATCAGTACCAATACCAATATTACCTTTACGATAAATGGAGGAGGCTATGTTTTCTGGCGAAGTTTCTTTTTTGGCTTCATAAAAATTAGCTTTGGAAGAATTACCCTGAATAGGAAACCAGGAAGATTCTTCAGCACTCCAGAAATAAAATCCCTTTGAGTAATCCGGAATAGTAGTAGCAAGAAAAACCATCATGCCATTTTGATCTGTCGTAGGATCATCTGAGGGAAACCTTGAAATACGAGGAATCAAAATTCCATCGGTATTTAAAGGATCCTCGGTATCTGAACTTTTTATCTCTAACCTTGCCTTTGGCTCTTCTGTATTGATACCTACCTGAGCCGGGGTGGAAAAGACAACTAAAAAAAATGATAATACTGATACATAACTTTTCATAGCAATAAATTTTAGGTTGCTAAAAAGCTAGAGGTTTCTGGGGAACTAATTTTTATTTAAAAATAAAAATTAAAACGCTATGAGTCAATGTTTTATATGTTAATTATAAAGGCGTGTTATGCTAAATCCTTTAATTTATCCTGTAATATCTTAATTTCATCACGTAATCGGGCAGCTTCCATAAAGTCAAGTTCTTTAGCGGCAGTTTCCATTTGTTTACGCTTTTCCCGGATTTTTTTGTCGATCTGAGGTTTTGTTAGATAAGCTCCTTCTTCCTCGGCAGCTTGCATTGGAGGCTTGTTGTCACCTTCAAATATTTCAAGCTTTTTCTTAACAAGCGTAGAAGACTCTAATTTTTTAACCAAAGGCTTTGGCGTAATATTATGAGCTTTATTATAATTCATTTGCTTGGTACGTCGATATTCGGTTTCATCCATGGTTTTTTGCATACTGTCCGTAATTTTGTCAGCATACAAAATTGCTTTCCCTTCTACATTTCTTGCAGCACGTCCTATGGTCTGGGTTAAAGAACGATTACTTCTTAGAAAGCCTTCTTTGTCGGCATCAATTATTGCTACCAGAGAAACTTCGGGGAGATCCAGCCCTTCTCGTAACAGGTTAACCCCAATAAGCACATCAAAAAGTCCACGACGTAAATCCTGCATAATTTCTACACGTTCCAGAGTGTCTACATCACTGTGAATATACCTACAACGAATATCGATCCTGGTCAGGTATTTCGCCAGTTCTTCCGCCATTCTTTTGGTTAAGGTAGTCACTAACGTACGTTCATCCTTTTCAACCCGTATTTGAATTTCTTCGATCAAATCGTCGATCTGGTTTTGACTTGGGCGAACTTCAATCACCGGATCCAAAAGTCCGGTTGGTCGAATTACCTGTTCTACATAAACCCCTTCACTTTTCTGAAGTTCGTAATCAGCCGGAGTAGCACTTACATAAATCACCTGATTTTGAAGTATTTCGAATTCCTCAAATTTCAGCGGACGATTATCCATTGCAGCGGGAAGCCTAAAACCATAATCTACTAAAGTTTCTTTACGGGAACGGTCACCTCCATACATAGCATGAACTTGGGGAATGGTAACGTGAGATTCGTCTACAACCATTAAGAAATCATCCGGGAAGTAATCTAAAAGACAGAAAGGACGTGTGCCGGGTTGGCGACCATCAAGATATCTCGAGTAATTTTCGATACCAGAACAATAACCCAGTTCGCGAATCATCTCTAAATCAAAATTAGTTCTTTCGTCCAGTCTTTTTGCTTCAAGATGTTTTCCGATATCCCTAAAATAGTCGACTTGTTTCACCAGGTCGTCCTGAATGTTTCTAATCGCATTCTGAAGAACATCAGGCGATGTCACGAACATATTGGCAGGATATATATTCAAGCGCTCATATTTTTCGATAACATCATTGGTAGCAGGATCAAAAGCTTCGATATCTTCAATCTCATCACCAAAAAAATGAATTCTGAACGCATTATCTGCGTAACTAGGGAAAACATCAACGGTATCCCCTTTTATTCTGAAATTTCCGTGAACAAACTCAGCTTCCGTTCTGGAATATAAGCTTTGCACCAGGCTGTGCAGAAATTTTGTTCTGGAGATTTCCATATCCCGTTCAATGGAAACCACATTTTTACGAAACTCTACCGGGTTACCAATACCATACAGGCAGGAAACCGAGGCGACCACGATTACATCTCTTCTTCCGCTTAAAAGGGAAGAGGTCGTGCTTAAGCGTAGTTTTTCGATTTCATCATTTATGGAAAGATCTTTTTCAATATAGGTTCCGGAAGAGGGAATAAAAGCTTCCGGCTGATAATAATCGTAATAGCTAACAAAATATTCCACCGCATTATTCGGGAAAAATTGTTTGAATTCTGAATATAACTGTGCGGCAAGTGTTTTGTTATGTGCCAAAACCAACGTTGGTTTTTGTACTTCTTCAATAACATTTGCAACGGTAAAAGTTTTTCCGGAACCGGTCACCCCCAAAAGGGTTTGGAACTGGTCGTTTTTTTCGATTCCGCCAACCAGTTGTTTTATCGCGTTAGGTTGGTCTCCGGTAGGTTTATAGTCAGATTCAATCTTAAATTTCATGCGTTCTTTTTCTTAGCCTTACGAAGTTAAGCAATAAATGTGCCTATTCAAATGCGGCTTAAGAAATAATAGGCTAAAGATTAATAAATGAAATTTTGGAATTATCTGGTAAGTTTAGATATTTTATAATCATTCTTCTTTTCGGCATATTCCTGTTCATTTATATAATCGTTGTTCAATAACCAATGTAGTTGTTGCATGAAAACATCTTCAGGAATATCAGGATCGATTCGCGTATATTTTTTCTTAATTTTCTCTTTTGATATTTTAATAATACGATCGGCAAAATCTTCCACCTTTTGTCGTGATGGACTATCTAAAAAGAATTGAATATTGACCTGGCCACCATGTAAAGTAAGAAAATTATTAAGAGGTGCATAAAAACAGCTTACCCCTAAACCAAATATAAATAAACCACTTATTGCCAATAAAATATTTTCAGAAATTTCACTTTTCTCCTCAAAAAAAGGAGCGATCCAACTGCTAAAAGCAATTAGAAAAAAGAATGATGCAACGATTTTTAATCCGGTTCTGGAATGAGATTCAATATGTTTTTTAGTCCCTATGTGTTCTATGTTGACGGAAAATTCGGTTGTTTTCAGAAATCTTTTCTCCTTGACAATTAACTCACCGTTATTTAGGAATTCAAATTCTTTTCTTCTTAATCCCGATTTCTGAATTAATTTCATAGCTATAAAATATTACAAATCCCTTTTCTTTAATAATGCATAAGAAAAATATACAAAAAGGGCAGTCCAAACCAATACGATAAGAATCTGATACCAATGTATGGCGTAATCTTTCTCGAAAGCAGATCCTAATTGATTTGCAGCAGATTTTACAGCATTAAGTCTTGAAAATGGTTCTTTTACCAAATTACTCATCGATTCTAGTGGAAAAAATTGAACGATTTTATCTGCAATATCAGTGCCCCTAAAAATTCGCCATTTTAGAACCGCGTATAATATACTCTCTACAATCCACCAGATAAACAAAAAACCAAGTGCAAAAGCAGAGCGTTTTACCAAAATTCCCAAAAATAAACAAAAGGCAAAAAATCCGGTCAGTTTTACGAAATAGGCCAGGATATATTCCAGGTCAGAGAATATGATCGAAAACTCGTTATAATCTGAAAAAGAAAGGCCTAATAGCAATGAAACCACAAAAAGGAAGATAGTAGAAACGACAGAAAATACCATCACCGTAATAAATTTCGATAAAATAAACTCCTTTTTTGACAGGCCGTCGATAAGGTTTTGTTTTAGTGTCCTGTTACTATATTCGTTAGACATCATCGAAACGATAACGATAGCTAAAAATAGTTTTAGTGTAGCCGCGATATAGCTGTTAAAATGCCAGATAAACGGAAAGTTGAAAATTCCCTGATCTGCGATTCTAAAATTGACCTGTCCAATGGGGAATTCTATAGATGCGATAAGGGCGATAAACGTGATTAAGATAAAATAGGTGAGAATAAGGATCTTTGATGATCTACTATATCTAAGTTTTAAAAATTCTATATTTAAGAGTCGTAACATTAGGCGCTAGTTTGATTGGTTAGTTGAAGGAATTGTTCTTCCAGGCTTTCTTTTCGTTTTATTAAATAGCTAAGGCTAAGTCCTTTTTCAAAAAGATACCGGTTAATTTCAGATGCGCTCATCGGCTCTTCGATAATCGCAGTAACCAAATTTCCTTTAAGACTTACTTTTCCGATGTAAGGATGCTGCTTTAATAACTGCTCAAGTAATTCGGTATTTTCAGCTTCCAATTCAAAGAAACCATGGCTGGCATTAATACCGTCAACCGGTCCGCTATATAGTTTTACTCCTTTTCTGATGATCACCACATGGCTGCACACTTTTTCTACTTCATCTAAGAGATGCGATGCCAATAAGATAGTTGTGCCATTAGAAGCAATTTTACGAATAATCTCACGAATCTGATGAATTCCCTGTGGATCCAATCCATTAGTAGGTTCATCTAAAATCAAAATTTCAGGATCATTAAGTAGGGCAGAGGCTATGGCTAAACGCTGTTTCATCCCTAGAGAAAAGGTTTTAAATTTACTGTCTTTACGATCCAGCAATCCAACGATTTCTAATTTTTCTTCAACTTTATGTTCTGGTACACCTTTAATTTTACAAACCAATTTAAGGTTTTGTGACGCCGTCATATAAGGATAAAAATTTGGGTGCTCGATGATGGCTCCTACTTTTTTTAAAGCCTCGTGTGTAGATTCGGAGCCGTTAAACCATTTAAAGTCTCCAGAGGTTTTGTTTACCACATTAAGAACCATACCTAAGGTGGTTGATTTACCACTTCCGTTAGGTCCTAAAATTCCGTACACGTTTCCTTTCTCGATCGTAAAGGATAAATTATCTACGGCCTTTAAGGGACCGTAAACTTTTGTTAATTGATTAATGCTAAGGATTGTTTCCAAAATAGATGGTTTCTTTTCTTACACGACGACTAATTTACATTTTTGTTACAGTTTTCCCCTTACTATCTTTATTTTTACTTGATAATTGAGGTTTTAGCTTCTAATTTTTAAAACTTATCTGAAATTGGAATTCTGTTAATCCTAATATTTTAAATACCTTCAGACGTTCTTCAGAACACTTAAAAAGCGCAAGAATATGGAACCTAAACTGATGTCTAAAAAGAAACCTTCTTTTCCTGTAAACGAACGTTTCAATAAATATCTGGCACGTTATAACCGAAACACAAAAATCCCTGTGTTTTATGAAGACTTGTTGCGGTTTTCTGGATCTGTAGTGGTATATGATCAAGATGATGAAGATACCTACTGGGTACGCTGTTATTATCCTGAATTTGAACGACAGGAGATCGACGAAAGCCTAAAGAAGATCTATAATATCTTGCATTCTGATGGTAGCGATGATATGTTGGAGTTTTTGGCTGTTGATGCTATTGATTACTGTACCTTTGGGAATTCTAAACCTTTTCGCATAAAAGTTAGAAATATCCTAAACGATGTTTTTACTTATTTCTATGTTAAAAAGGCAGATGCTTCCCGAATTTACGGCTTAGAATTAGAGCATTTATTATCTCCCCACCGTATTACTTTTTTGGTGTATAAAGACACCTTGATCGAAGCTCATATTGCTGGAATTCCCGGAGATGTTTTTATCGAAGATCATTTGCCAAGATTATCGGAATGGGAAAAAGCGCAAATCGCCAAACAATTCGTAAAGTTTAATGAACGTTGTACGGTTAGGCTTTTGGGCGATATGCGATCGTACAATTATGTAGTGATCCCAACTCACGATTTTGATCATGTCCAATATCAAATACGAGCCATAGATTTTGATCAACAATGTTTTGAAGGGAAATTTAAGGTATATCGTCCACAGTTTTTTAAAGAGAATTATAAGATGGTAAAACTGGTTTCAGAGCGACTTCAATTGTCTTCAATCGAACAATATAGAAAAGAAGAGCGTTCCCTTTTGGCTAAAAGGATGATTAACACCCAGGCACGGTTTAAGCGATTGATTAAATGTATGAGTAACGATCATGTGTCAACCAGAGAAAATGTAAATCAGTTGCGAACTGAGTTATACCATTTTACCAAAGATGTGAAATTTAAACGCGCCAGCACCATGGGACAAATTCTAAGAACTGCGCTAGATTTTGTGCAACGTAATTACGAAGATGTAAATATGAAAAGGTTGTTGCAGTAAAACCTTTCGGTTTTAGATGAATTTCTATTGAAATTTTTTAGTACTGAAAAAGTTTGGGGAAGTCGATAAACCTGAAAAATTATTTAGGTTTGCAGATTTTGATATTTTATTAATGACTCAATAAGAACATCAAATTTAAGCAAACTTTATGGTAAAACTTTACAAATCAATTAAATTATTAAGCGTCATTGTATTAGCATTTACATTTATGAATTGTGCAAATGACGATGAAAACCGAATACCAAACTTTCCAGAATCCAATATGTCATTAATTCATGGTGACAGTCAGAAATCATGGCGTCTAGTAGAAGTGATTGATGACTATTCAGATGAAACTGATGATTTTTTTATTACTGCAGATTGTGTAAGTGATGATGTGTACACATTTATGGCTAATAAAGAAGTAGAAATCACTTATGGAAAAGTACTTTGTTTCGATCATTTAGACGAGGGACTTTTTAGTGCAGATCATGAGCAATTTTCGGCTACTTTAAAAATGATCGGCGATCCTGAAAGTATTTATTTGAGTTTTGGTAGAGGTTATGCAAATGAAGATCATACAGTTTTTGGTTCTACTTTTTCTAGTTATAGATTATCAGAACTATCTGAAGATAGAATGGTGTTCTCTCACTCGAATTCTGGAATTATTGGTGATTATCATGAAGCCTATATCTTTGAAGCTATAGAAGTTTTAGAATAAGTGATAAAAACCAAAGGTCGAAATTGGATAATTTCGACCTTTATTTTTTTATGATCTGTCTAGCTTTTTTCTTCTTTATTGAAGTACACCAGGTAATAATACATTTGTTTTTCTTCGTCCCAACCTTTTTCAACAAACTTGTCTGCTGATTCTGCATTTACAAAATCCATTTTAATCTGAATATTAGTATCCAGGTTAATCACGTTTTTCAGCTTTTTACGTGCATCAGTCACCGCTTTGTTGGCGATAGGGAAGGTGGTTAGATCTTCGATCTTATATTTTGGCGCTTTCTCGGTTTTATAATTCTGAAATTCAGGAACGAGATCCGGATTATCAATTACCGAGTTTAAGAAGTTGGATTCCTCAAAATCATCGTTTTTCGCGAAGTAATCCATACTTCGGTTCATAAACATCACTTCTTCCTTTTTATCTTCTGCAGGTAACACGACGTCTTTGGCGAAATTCTGGCAGAATTTTAAATACTTTTTGGTGTAATAATTTTCATCAGCCATTACATCTACACCCAAAAAGTTCTCTAACCAGTATTTAGTGTCATATTTGTTAGAATCGATCGATAAAATCTTATAACCCTCAGCCCGTTGTTTATTAAAAATCAAAGCTCCTTTATCTAATTTTTGCAGATTGATCCCCTGTTGAACGATCATTTCCAGTATGCTTCCTTTTTCTTGAAATTGCAGGAAATCGTGCTTTAATTCCGATTTAAAAATTCCTATAGCTGGAAGTTTCTCGTTATCCAGCTGCGCATTTTCAAAATATACCACATACACTTCGCCACTTTTAATATGTGGATGTGCTGATTGTTCAAAAAGTAAGGTGGTTATTTTTTTTGATGCTTCGTGGATATTTTCTGGATTATCAAAAATGGCATTTGCCAGATTGTAAAGTTCGTTAAATTCTAAATCAGTCTCATGATTAAATTTGTAATAATTCTCTTCTTTTTCCCTAAAAGGCTTCAGAAAATACTCCTTGATTAAAGGGGTAATTTCATCATTTAACTGGTAGGGTGCCGCAGATAAAAAAATGTTTTCATTACGGCTTTTGTTACCCACACGATGAATCGATAATGATTCAATTTGTGCATTATATAAGTTGATCATTCAGTCTAAAAATTAAAAGTCGGTAAAATTACTACGTAAAATATAGAAAATTAGTTCCAGTTTTCGTCAAAAGAAAAACTGTCATAATCGTCTACATCAAAATCGTCATTAAAATTCTCGTCTGCCGCAGGATCTTCTTCAGCCTTAAATTCTTTATCTGGTGCGTTAGAAGGAATTTGCCCATGTACAAACATTAGATTTGGGTAATCACGACCTTCTTCAATCTCTGCAATTTGCGCTAGTTCCACCATAAACGTCCACATATTAAAGAAATCGTATACGTAAAGTAGTTTGGTCTGGTCTTCAGAAAGCACGCTATCTAAAGCGGTTTCATTCATTAAACGAATGCTATCGTCACCACCACTCATATCAAACTGGTGAATTTCTTCGCCCTGTGTCCATTCGTCATCACTTAAGTAAAACGAAGCCATCTCGGTTCCGTCAAAACCAAACGCCTGCACAATACTATTGTGTAAATCCTCGAGCGTATCGGTTTTTAAAATCTCAATATCTCTAAAAACATCTTCTGCCGTGTCTAGAATTACTCTAAATCGATAAACCATAATTGAAAATTTTGAGCTTCAAAGTTAAGAAGTTTTAAGCGGTTTGCTGCTTTTAAAACATTCTAATAATAAATAAAACTGAACTCCGAATAATACCGAAGCAATCACCAGGTGTAGTGGCTGACTTAAAAATGGGAAGTCCAGGTAATACATCCCCATTCCTGTAAAAATCTCGATCACAATCAAGAATATGATCCAATTGGTTAGACCGAGTTTATAGAATTTTTGTTTGTTTTTCCACCAGATAAAAAGATTTACTAAAAATATTAAAACCGAAAAGGAGCGGTGAATATAAAAAGAGATCTCTGGATTATTCAGCCATAAATCGCGGGTACCGTAACCTAAAACTTTTACCTGTTCGTCTACAAACTGTCGTACCTGGGTTCCTAAAATCACCTGAATTAAACTTAAAATGATCGAAACAAGGACGACTGCTTTAAAACTTTTAGAAACCTTGAAAGCATAAATTTTAGCAGAAGAATCGGCCAGGATATAAAGCAATATCGCTACGATAACCAAAGCCATGACCATATGTAAGGTGATTCTAACCGGTGCTAATACTGAGTACACTACGGTGGCACCAAGCCAGGCCTGAAATACCATTAGAAAAACCGAAAGCCAGGATAAAATGCAAAGCCGTTTTCTGGTTTTCCATTTTCTAAAAGATAACACCGCCATGATTAACACTGCAAATCCTGCCAGTGCTCCTACGAGCCTGTTTATATATTCTGTCCAGGTGTGTGCCGGATTAAAAACGGCATAATCATGCCGTGTGTAGTTTTCCCAGTTTTTCGGGTTGTAATGTTCTGCCGAAGTAAAATCGCTTTTAGCTACTTTTAAACTTTCGTCTACAATAATTACCTGACCTTTTTCATAGTCCCTTTCTGCCTGAAATAGCAGTTCGGATTCCTGAGTAGGAGGAATGTAATAACCAAAACATTTAGGCCAGTCGGGACATCCCATTCCGCTTCCCGTCATTCTTACTACGGCACCTGCTACGATGACCAGGTACACTAAAATAAGTGCAATTTTTACCGAATTTCGATACACAATTTAAATTTTTAAAGTGAATTATTGGGAATTTCCTGATGTTTTAATCTTGCTTTGATACTTCTTTTAGTCCAAGTTTTTTACCCCTGCTTAGCATAAGTTCTCTTGCAGCTGCATGTTCATTTGGAATATCACCTTCCAGGATCGCTTCTTTAATGGCATCTTTTATAATACCCACTTCTCGACAGGGTTTGATGTTGAAGGTTTCCATAATCTCTTCCCCGCTAACAGGCGGCTGGAAATTACGAACGTGATCACGTTCTTCAACCTCCTTCATCTTTTGCCTTACGATCTTAAAGTTATTATGATATTTCTTGTAGCGACGCGGATTTTTAGTGGTAATATCTGCCTCGCACAAGATCATAAGATCATCGATGTTTTCACCGGCATCAAATATTAATCGCCGTACGGCCGAGTCGGTTACATCATCGTCGACCACTGCGATTGGCCGTGAACTCATTAATACCATTTTCTGGACAAGCTTCATTTTATCATTTAATGGCATTTTAAGTCGTTTAAATAATTTAAAAACCATTTTAGATCCTACAAATTCATGCCCATGGAAGGTCCATCCAATCTTTTTATGAAATTTCTTGGTTGGTGCTTTACCAATATCATGAAGTAAAGCAGCCCATCGCAACCAAAGATTATCAGTATTTTGGCTAATATTATCGACAACTTCAAGGGTATGCCAAAAGTTATCCTTATGGCGCTGTCCTTCAATTTCGTCTATACCCTCCAAAGCGGTAAGTTCAGGAAGGATTATTTTTAAAAGTTTTGTTTTATGTAAAAGCGCAAAGCCTTTAGAAGGCCGGTTAGATAATAAGATTTTATGTAATTCTTCTGTAATTCGCTCTTTCGATATGATTTTTATACGCTTATGATGCTCTTTGATAGCATCTAAGGATTTTTTTTCTATTACAAAATTTAGCTGGGAAGCAAAACGTATCGCTCTTAGCATACGAAGCGGATCGTCAGAGTAGGTTACTCCGGGTTCAAGGGGTGTTCTTATTAACTGCGATTTTAGGTCTGCCAGTCCGCCAAAAGGATCCAGTAGATCACCATAATTTGAGGTATTTAAACTTAAGGCTAAGGCATTTATTGTAAAATCCCGACGATTCTGATCATCTTCCAGCGTACCATTTTCAACCACAGGGTTTCTACTATCTTCAGCGTAACTTTCTTTCCTGGCGCCTACAAATTCGATGTCCATATCAAACGCGCGCAGCATAGCAGTACCATAGTTTTTAAAAACCTGTACTTTTGGTTTATGAGGAAGAAGTTGTGAAACCTTTAGAGCCAAATCGATCCCACTGCCCACAGCAACAATATCAATATCTTTAGCATTGCCACGTTGCAGGATAAAGTCTCTTACAAATCCGCCAATAACGTAACTGTCTAGTTGAAGTTCTTCGGTTGCCTTAGCAATTACTTTAAAAATTTGATGATTTAGAGCTTCGCTATAATTTTTCACTACATTAATTTTCTTTGCCACGAATACACCAATTTTTGTAAAAGATATCTTTTAGGTCTATGAAATCCTGATGAAATTTGGCTAATCTTGTTTAACTATATTCGTGGGTTATAACTATTTCCTTATCACTTTTACCGTCCCGTCGTTGCCAAGTTTAATTATAGCCGATGGTTTTGATGATTTTTTAGACCGGTGCAAATTTACTACATAGTCTACACCTTTTAAAATTTCAGGACTAATTTGGGAAAAAGAAGCCGGTGTTGGCTGTCCGCTAATATTTGCAGAGGTCGAGACCAAAGGCCGGCGTAATCGCTTAGTGAGCTCTTTGCAAAAAGGATCTTTAGTGACCCGTATGGCCAGGGTGTTATCTTCAGCAATTATATTTTCAGCCACACGAATGGGATCGTCGTAAATAATGGAAGTTGGTTTTGCAGCATATTTCAGAATATCGTATGCCACTTCAGGAACTTCTTCTACATATTCATTGAGCATTTTAAAATCTGAAACCAAACAGATCATCGATTTGCTTTCTGCTCTTTTTTTAAGGGCAAAAATTTTATCAATAGCATCTGCATTGGTGGCATCACAGCCAATTCCCCAAACCGTATCGGTAGGATAAAGGATAATTCCACCTTTTTTAAGAACGGCTAAACAATTTTGAATCTCAGTCTTTTTATCTTCCATTACTTAATATTGTATATGTTTGCAAAACTAAGGGTAGTGAAGAAAAGATTGGTTGTTTTTTGTATTTAAATATGCAAAAAACCGATAAAAAAAATCAACGATGAAGATTTTACATGTAAATGGAGCCAGAAGTTGGGGCGGTAATGAACAGCAATTGCTCTATTTGGTGCGTGGGTTAAATAGCAAAGGAATAGAGCAGGCTTTATTTTGCTATCATAAAAATCCCTTGTTAGATATTTTTAAGGAAGACGAAATTAAAATCTTCAATGTCGCTTATAAAAAGCCCTATAGTTTTGATTTTCTAAAGAAATTTAGCGCTGTGGTTAAAAGTTATGCACCTGATATTATTCATGTGCATACAGGGAATTTTTTAACCGGCTATGTATTGGCTGATTTATTTTATGGGCTGGCACCAAAGGTAGTGCTCTCTAAAAAAGGCATAAGCCGAAACATGTCTTTTTTAAGTAAGTTTAAATACAATTACCGAAAAATTGACAAAATTATATGTGTGTCAGAAAGAGTTAAAGACGATCTGGAGCATGTAATTTCTTTAAAGAACAAAAGTAAACTAGAAATAGTATGGGATGGTGTTACCTGGGAAAACTGGGAACCTATATCCCTAAAAAGCAAATATAATTTGCCAGAAGATGCTTTTATAATTGGTAATATAGGAAACCACACCAGATCCAAAGACTTAAAAACCTTAATAAATACTGCCAATTACCTGATCAATAAAAAAGGATATAAGAATCTGTATTTTTTCCAAATTGGGCACTTTTCCGGTTTAACCGCCGAATTGAAGGAATTAGTTAATGACTTGAATTTGAACTCAAATTTTTTCATGCTGGGCTTTCAGGAAAATGCCAGTTCCTATTTTTCAGCTTTTGATCTTTTCCTGATGTCTTCAAAAAAAGAAGGCGGTCCAACCTCTGTACTGGAAGCTATGATTTATAAAACACCGGTAGTTTCTACCAATGTAGGAGTGATACCCTATGCGATAAGGCAAGCTGAAAATGGATTTTATGCTGAGGTTGAAGAGTATGAAGATTTAGGAGATTATATTGAGAAACTATATGAAAATGAAGAGCTTAGGGAGCAGTTTGTTGAGAAATCTTTTCATATTTGTAAGGAAAGGTTTAGTGTAGAATGTTTAGTACAGAAAACACTGGATATTTATCAAAATGTTTAGGATTAATAAACCCTAATTATCTAAAGCATTCAATTATTGAAATATTATTTTTGCGGTCGTTAGCGCGGGTTTAAGCATGAACAAAATTTAATCTTGATGAAAATCGTATACGCAGATGCTTTTAAGGATCAGTCTGAAAAAATCGAAAAGATTTTATCTGATTTTTCAGAAAAAGGGAAAACACTTAGCAGTGGGCGAAATACCATTAAAACCTTCGATCTTAATGGTAGATCGGTAAATGTGAAGTCCTTTAGAATCCCTAATCTGATTAATAAATTTGTTTATCGTTTTTTTCGAAAATCCAAAGCCGAGCGCAGTTTTAGTTATGCCGAATATCTTTTATCTCGCGAAGTAGGAACACCTTTTCCCGTGGCCTATGCCGAAGAATGTAAATGGCTTACGTTTGGCAGAAGCTATTACATTTGTGATCATTTGGAATATGATTTTACCTTTAGGGATATCGAAAAATTTGAAGATGCTGCGCATCAGGAAGCAGTTTTAAGAGCTTTTACACGATTTACTTACGATCTTCACGAAAAAAATATAGAATTTTTAGATCATTCTCCCGGCAACACTTTAATTCAGATCGACGGTGAAGGTTTTCAATTCTTTTTAGTCGATTTAAATCGAATGAATTTTAAGCGACTGGATTTTAAACAACGTATGAAAAATTTCTCTCGTTTAACGCCTAATAAGGAAATGATTCAGATTATGGCCAATGAGTATTCACAGCTTACCGCCTGGAATGAGAATGAAGTTTTTGAAACTATGTGGGGTTACACACAGGAATTTCAGGAGAAATTTTTTAGAAAAAAAAGATTAAAGAAAAAGCTCAAATTCTGGAAAAACTAACCTATTATAGATCAAAGGAAAATACTCTGTTTATAGCTAATTTTGATTATCGGGTAAAAGGTTTTCTGTAACTTTTAAAAGTAAAATGATTCAATTTTTTTCTTAATTGATAGCGTCTTACCAGGTTTAATGGCTTGCTGGATAATTCAGATTTATCCGTATGCAAAACTTCAATGCAGGTAGAAATTACGCGCTCGCTGCTTTTGCCGTCAAAATAAGGATGCGTATCATAGATGTACGATTCGATATTTTCCAAAAGTTCCCTGGAAGGAGAAAAAGCTTGCCTGATGGCACTTTCGATTGCTTCAGGATTTGAAATGTTGATGAGGTGACTGGCAGGTTTATTATTTCTGAAGGTCACCACAGGTTTTTTTTGAAGGATAAATTCGGTTATCGCAGAGGTCGTGTCTGAAAACATAATGTCTGCCTGGCGGAATAGTGGAATAATATCGGTAGTGTCGTAATATTTAAAATTTTCATGCTGCATTTTCTGTACAATCTCAATCTTATCCTTGTCCATTTTTGGGTGAAGTACCGCTAAAAACTTAAATTCCCCGGTTTTCGATAAACGTTGTATTTCGGATATTACTTCTTCGTTATACAACCAGCTGTATTTAGGGGAGAAGGTTGAAGAAAGTAAAATTGTAGGTTTCTCCCGGTGGTTTTCTTCAATTTTAAATAAAGGATCAACTTTAGACCAACCGGTTTCACGAACTAAAAAATGTTTCTTTTTTTGCTGAATTTTCTTAAAGGGAATGGTGGTCGATGGCCCTTGGGTGCAATAAAGATCAAATAAGCCACGAATTCTAAAATGTCCTTTTTTATCGGTGTGTTTATTGGCTAAAAATCCATGAAATATCTGCACCTTTAATCCCGGTAGAAAATCGGCAACCACATCGGTAATGCAAAGTACAATATGCGGTTTGTAGGCTAAAGCTTCTTCGATAGTCGCTAGTAATTCCCCGTTTTCAGGAAAATAACTTTTAGGGGCCTCCAACTCAGAAAACCATTTTACTTCATCATTTCTTTGCTTAATTTCTTCCTGAAGTGGTAAACCGATAGGCAAGGCATAAGTATGACTTATATAAATAAGAAAACGATAGGTCATTTCGCATTTATTTTTAGAAAATGATGTAACGGTTTTTCCATCAATGTTGGTAAAAATTTATCGTAAAGTTCAAAGACGTTTTTATGCAAATACTCCTGGTCTTTATCTGTAAATAATTCTGGAGAAAAATCTTTTAAATGCACCGAAACATTGTGTTTTCCATCCTCAAAAATATTCCAGTTGGCTTTGTTTAAAGCTGGTGAAAATATAGCAAAAGAAGGAATATTTAGAGCCTTTGCCATGTTTATGGCGCCACCTTCATTACCAATTATCGCATCACAGAAACTGGTAAGAGCTAAAAATTCCCGAAGACTTTCGCCGTAGATATCAAGATAAACTTTTTGCCGGGTTTGCGTATTGCAATGTCCTATCAAAGTGTTGATTTCTTCTCTTTGACTCGGGATGTAATTGAATAAGATCGAAGTATTTTCTTTAGCTGCAATTTGATCCAGGACCCTTGCTAAATAGGGCAGTGGGTAGGTTTTCTTTGCAGAACTTCCTAAAGCGCCTATCATATAGAGGGAATCTGAAATATTTACACCGCCTTCAACTAACTTTGCTTTTGCTTTTTCACGTTCCGTCTCAGTTAAGAATATTTTTGGTTTTAGTTGTAGCGGAGCATCTTTAATAATAGGCGTTACTAATCGCATTCTTTTCTCGATCGCAGCACCTGCGTTTGTTTTGGCCTCAATAGTTCTGTTAAAAACATGCGTATAGAATGGCCGGGTATATTTTTTATCGAATCCAATTTTATAATTTGCTCCCGAAAAACTGGTGATAATTGAGGTTTTTACAGTGGAATAAGCATCGATAATAGCGTAATAGTTTTCAATTTTAATCTGCTTTACCAGTTTATAAAACGGAAGCGTATTTTTACCAAATATCAACTTATCGATAAACGGATTGTTTTCTACAACCGCTTTGGTATGAGGATAAATAAGGTAATGCAATTGCGCTTCGGGATAGGCTTTCCGAAGTGCTTCAAATAAGATTGAGGACGTAAGCACGTCCCCAATCATTTTTTGTTGTATTACCAGAATTTTCATTTATACCGCTACATCATATTCTCTAAGCGCATCGTTTAGAGACGTTTTTTTATTGGTACTTTCTTTACGTTTTCCTATAATCAATGCGCAGGGTACATTAAATTCTCCTGCCGGGAATTTTTTGGTATAACTACCAGGAATTACAACAGATCTTGCCGGAACAATCCCCTTCATTTCTACGGGTTCATCCCCGGTTACATCAATAATTTTTGTAGATGCCGTAAGTACAACATTAGCACCAAGTACTGCTTCTTTTTCGACACGTACACCTTCTACTACGATGCTTCGAGATCCTAAGAATGCATTATCCTCTATAATTACAGGAGAGGCTTGCAATGGTTCTAAAACACCACCAATACCAACACCACCACTAAGGTGAACGTTTTTACCAATTTGTGCACAACTACCAACTGTGGCCCAGGTATCCACCATTGTACCTTCGTCTACATATGCACCTATATTTACATAACTTGGCATCATAATCACACCGCTGGAAATGTAAGCACCATGTCTGGCTACTGCGTTTGGTACTACACGAATTCCTTTTTCTTTATAGCCTTTTTTTAGAGGCATTTTGTCATGATACTCAAAAATACCAGCTTCAAGGGTTTCCATTTTTTGAATAGGGAAGTAAAGAACCACTCCTTTTTTTACCCATTCGTTTACCTGCCATCCACCTTCAACCGGCTCTGCTGTTCTTAGTTTACCTTCGTCCAAAAGAGTAATGACTTCTCTAATGGCATCCGTAGTTTCTTTATCTTTTAACAGCTCACGGTTTTCCCAGGCTGCTTCGATTTTTGTTTTTAAGTGATCCATACATCTAATTTTTAGCAAATATAAGAGCTTCAATGTAATTTTTGGGGAGCTATGGATATAAACCTTACCTTTGCATAAATTTTGAAGTATGGCAAGAGTAATGGCATTAGATTATGGGGTAAAGCGAACGGGGATAGCCGTTACTGATGAGCTTCAGATGATTGCCAGCGGACTCACCACTGTTGATACTTCGTCTCTTTTAAATTTTCTTGAGGATTATTTTAAAAAAGAAAAAGTAGAAACAGTTGTGGTTGGAGAGCCAAAGCAAAAAGACAATTCGGCCAGCCAAAGTGAAGTTTTTATAGCTGAATTTCTTAAAAAATTTACCGAAAAATTTCCTGAAATGAAGCTGGTTCGTGTCGATGAGCGTTTTACCAGTAAAATGGCCTTTCAGACGATGATCGATAGCGGACTCAAAAAGAAAAAACGACAAAACAAAGCTTTGGTCGATGAGGTAAGTGCAACCATTATCCTGCAGTCGTATCTTTATTGAAAAGGGAGAAAGTAGAAAGTTTGAAAATAATAAAATTGAAGGGTACAAGTTTTATAGATAGCTTCCGCTACTGTAAAAGCATTAGAAATAAAGGAATACTGATGATACAATACCTTTTCCATTAGGCATTTATCATTTAAACAGTATACATTACATTTTAAACAGCGATTAAAGATTGATATATGATTTTACCAATAGTTGCCTACGGTGATCCGGTATTGAAAAAGAAGGCAAAACCAATTGATAAGGACTATCCGAAGTTAGAGGAATTAATAAGTAATATGTGGGATACCATGTATAATGCCTACGGTGTGGGGCTTGCTGCACCACAGGTTGGGGTTCCTATTCGTTTATTCGTAATCGATGCAGCACCTTTTGCCGAAGATGACGATTTAACTGCGGAAGAAAAGGAATATTTAAAGGGCTTTAAAAGAGTGTTTATTAATGCCAAGGTGATCGAAGAAACCGGAGACGAGTGGGCTTTTTCTGAAGGTTGTTTAAGCATTCCCGATGTTAGAGAAGATATTTTTAGAAAGCCAGAGGTAACTATCGAGTATCAGGACCAGAATTTTGAAACCAAAAAGGAAACTTTTACTGGTTTAGCCGCACGGGTAGTACAACACGAATACGATCATACGGAAGGAATTCTTTTTACTGAAAAGATTTCTAGCCTTAAGAAACGACTGATTAACGGGCGTTTAAAAAAGATTTCTTCAGGTAAGATTAAAGTGGATTATAAGATGCGCTTTCCTAGCGTAAAAAAAGGTCGTTAATATTTTTGATAATTTAAAGCGGGGTGTGATATTTGCCACCCAAATTCAAAAGACACTATGGGATTAGATAAAATTTTAGCAATATCAGGAAAACCAGGTTTGTATGAGCTTGCTGCACAAACCAGAGGAGGATTTATTGCAAAATCAATCTTGGATGGAAAGAAAATCGCCGTTAATATGCGTCATAACGTGAGCATTCTTAGCGAGATCGCGATTTATACCTATACAGAAGAAGTACC
The DNA here is from genome assembly GCF_000023465.1 of Zunongwangia profunda SM-A87. Taxonomy (NCBI): domain Bacteria; kingdom Pseudomonadati; phylum Bacteroidota; class Flavobacteriia; order Flavobacteriales; family Flavobacteriaceae; genus Zunongwangia; species Zunongwangia profunda. The sequence continues at coordinate 3,363,703 of NC_014041.1, read as the reverse complement.
GCTTGGACAGGTACTGGAAAATATAAAGCAAAAAGAAGATGGTGGTGAAGCAATTAGCCACAAATCTTCTAAAGCCCAACTGGAAGATTATTTTGCTGAAGTGTTGCCGGATTATGATGTAGATCGCGTATACCTGAGTGACATTAAAAAAATTATCCAGTGGTATAATCTTCTTACTAAAAACGGATATACCGATTTCTCTAAAGAGGAGGAACCGCAAACTAGCGGAGAAGAAGAATAGTTATTACGATTATTTCAAAACAGCAAAAACCTGTTTGAGCATTATACTCAAACAGGTTTTTTTTGGTATTGTCAAAAAGGTGAATATCTAAAATTTTTTATTTTTCTGAGATTCAGAGAATTAATAAATTCATATTTTGATGTTTTCGTAAAATTTAACTTTTATTATTAATGTATTAACGATTTCTAATCAGATTTTAATCTCAATCCAATAATATTCTAAAGTGAGTCTTTTAATTTTGATGTAAATCAAAAAGAAAAATTAACGCTATGAGATTTAATATTTTAGTTTTTATAGGATTATTGATTTCTGGCATAAGTTACGGCCAGAAACAATCTGAAAATGTAAAAGAGGGAGATATTTTTACGATTAATTCCAGTAGTAATTTAAAGTTCCATTCTTTAAAACTTCCAAAATTAAATATGTTGGTGAAGCAGGGGGAACGACCAAATTATAAAAAACTGGATGGAATGGAAGTAGAAGTAATTTCTATAGAAAACACAAATAAAGGAACTTTTGCAGTTCTAAAAAGAAGCAACGATGAAAACTTCTTTATTCATCGTAAAACGATTAAAGCCAATTTAGATAAGGCTTTTAATTACGGGGAGTTAAAGTAGATTAGATTATTTTTTCCAAACGAAAAGGAGTATAGTTTTTTAATTATACTCCTTTTTTATGCGATCTAATTTACGTTTGTTATCCCGATCTTTAATGGTTTCTCGCTTATCATAAAGTTTCTTACCCTTGGCTAGCGTAATTTGTATTTTTGCCAGTCCGCGATCGTTAATAAATAATCGAAGCGGGATAATCGTTAATCCACCGTTTTTCACCTCTTTTTCCAGTTTTCTTAATTCCCGCTTCTGTAAAAGAAGTTTACGCTCACTTTTTGGATTATGGTTAAAGTGTGTGGCATGAGAATATTCTTCAACATGCATATTGATCACATATAATTCACCGTCCTGAAATTCACAGAAACTTTCGGCAATCGAAGCTTTACCCTGGCGTATGGCTTTAATTTCTGTTCCGGCTAATTTAATTCCGGCTATATATTTATCCAGGAATTCATATTGAAATTTAGCCTTTCGGTTTTTTATATTTATAGTATTTGCTTGTTTCATTTACATTGAAATTTCATAATTTTCGATGTTCTGCTATGTTAGAGGTTCTAAAGCATAATAGCATAAAATCCCAGACGTACCTCTTATAGACTGCAAAAATAGTAAGCTTTAAAAGATTATTGAGGGATTTTAAAGAAATCGTAACAAACAAAGGTAGTGATTCATTTCCATTTCACTTCAATCACGCTCTATAATATCTGGACTACCTGAAAGGATTTATTATCTTTGCCGACTATTTTTGAGCTATGAAAAAAGTTACCCTACTCTGCATAATTTTATTGGTAGTTATTTCCTGTCAGGAAAAAGAGCTTGACGCTAATCAAATTATAAACAAAGCCATTGAAGTTGCCGGAGGTGAAAAATATGATTCAGCTAATATCTCATTTACTTTTCGCGACAAGCAGTATAAAAGTAGCCGAAAGAACGGTAGGTTTCATTTGGAGCGCCTTCAGGAAGATTCTCTAGGAAATAAAATTACCGATATAGTAACCAATAACGGCTTTACAAGGAACAGGAATAATAAGGAACTTAGTTTGCTTGATTCCATAGCTAGTAAATACTCAAATTCGGTAAATTCGGTACATTATTTCGTGCAACTTCCTTATGGTTTAAATGGCGATGCTGTGAATAAAAATTTACTGGGCAAGGACAGTATCAAAGGAAAAGAATATTACGAGATCAAAGTGACATTTAATCAGGATGGTGGCGGCACCGATTATGAGGATGAATATTTATATTGGATAAATACCAGCACTTTTACAGTAGATTATCTGGCGTACAGTTATCACGTGAATGCTGGCGGAATTCGTTTTAGAGCGGCTTTTAACCCAAGAATAGTTAACGGATTACGTTTTGTAGATTATAAAAATTATGCTGAAGATGATCTTTCTACGCCACTAGAAAATTTGGATGCACTCTATGAGGCCGGTAAGCTTAAATTATTTTCTGAAATAATTACTGAAGACGTAAAGGTTAATATTTCAGAATAAGTTTGCTTTGTAATCTAGAAGCGCTTGGTAAGGATTACCTTCCAGCCCAAGCAGTTTTGCGAAGGCAGGCTCTGTTTTTAGTCCTCTTTCTTTAAGTTTGATGATATCTCTACGGAATTTTTCATCGTTTTCCTGAAGGATTTTATGTTCGATAATCATATGACGATAGGCATTTTGTTCTGCTACCCGAAGGTTTTGTCCAAAGATTTCGATTTCGAAATTTTGGCCTTTGAAACTGCAAATACTGGCCGTTTCCTCGAATCTTGATTTCGTTCTACAACTAAATTGGAGTTGCTCTTTATAATGCTCAAACAGTTTTTGTTTGAATTCATCATGATTTTTTATCGCACAGGAAATATCCAGGTCGCTGGAAGTAATGGCAATATCTAACGGAATGGTTCCTGTAAGTACAGGCTCAAATTCTTGTAAAACTAAAAAGATTTTTAAATCTGAAAGTTCACGCACGATACGCCAGTTGCTGAATATTGCTACCATATTTTAGATAATCAATATTTTTAAAATCCATTGGATGTGTTTTTGTATGCGATTATTCGTAACCTTCGATAATCGGCATACCAGCCATCTTCTTTTAAAAGTGTTGTTTTTAATCTTGTTTGCACTTCGTTCTTAATACTTTCAGCCTCAACATCGGGAATACCTTCAAAAAATCTCTTTCCAAACATCGAAAGCCAGTCTGTAATTCCGCTTTCAGCATCGGCTAATTTGGTGGGGCGATCGTATAATTCGGCTAAACGGATGTCAAATCCTGTTTGTTCCAGAACAGTCGTATATTCTGCAACCGATGGGAAATACCATAAGTTAATATTGGCCTGATTTTGATATCCTTTTTCTAATAATACCGCTTTTAACGTTGTTTCAATTTTTTGCACATTTCCTTTACCGCCAAATTCCAGTACTACACGTCCATTTTTCTTTAAATGTCTTAGCATATTTATGGCGGCCGCTTTATAATCTTTTACCCAGTGTAAGGCGGCATTAGAAAAAATAGCATCAAATTTTTCGGGAAAATTAAAATCTTCGGCATTAGCTACTCTAAAATCAAGATCGGGGAAATTCTTTTTAGCACTTGCAATCATGCTTTCAGATGCATCCATTCCAATAACTTCGGTGCTGCTACTGGCAATTTTTGCAGTAAGCTGACCCGCACCACAGCCCAAATCCAAAATAAGTTCCCCTGTTTTCGGTTTTAAGAGTTCGATTAAAGCACTTCCGTAATTAAATACAAAATCATGCTTTGTATTATATAATTGCGCATCCCAGTTTGTCGCCATTTTTTAATTTTAAAAAAATTAAATAGTATCGGTGCTAAAAGAACTAGTTTCCGCCAGGTCTCCTTTTAAACGATATTTCCAACGTAAGGTTTCTGTATATTCCAAACCAAAATTAGTTTCGGTTTCCAGGTAATAGATTTCGGTTTCAAAATCGTTAAAAATATCATTATAAATTTTTTCAGCGAACTTTTGCCATTTCATCTGGGAGTCGATATTGGCTTCGTTAAAAGCCTTGCGCATTTTTCGGGCGTAAAGCTCTAGTAAATCAAACTTAAGCTGATTGTATTCTAATTGATGTTGGTTTTGGTATTGAGGCTGAATATAACTACAGTTAAGAACAATGATGGGTAAGACTTCAATGCTACCTTTGCCGCCAATTTTATAATTTTTATAATCTACATTTAAAGTAGCGCAAAGAAAAGAAGGGCGTTCTATTTTTGGGGCACCTTTAAAATATTTCCAGTCCAATGAATGTTTGCTACTCCAAATAAGCATCTCTTGAAAAGGAAAAATATCATCCATTTTAAGGATTTTAAACTTAAGCCGATGACAGGTGGATAATGCATTGGGTAATTTATGTTCCGTAATTTTTATGGCATTGCCGCCAAATTTTCGAGCCTCATTTTTGGCCAGGTCCAATACATGTTCGTAGCTGCAATCTACCGTTAATCCACCATCTTTTAAGTGAAACTCCCCAATAGTTTTTGTAGGAATAGAATCGGGTATCTTTTTATATTCTTCTATAACAACAACGGCATCATTGTTATGAAGCGGAGTAAATTGCTGAACGGCTTCTCCTATTAATTTCATTTTAGAAGCACAGGATATTGCGCTTAATGCCAGAAATAAGGAAAGTAATCTTCGCATAAATATTGAGAAATGAAAAATAAATTTAACAAAATAAAGTCTAATTTGCTCTATTGTGAACAAAGATTTAATGAAGACAATTTTCTGTTAATAATTCTCAATTAACTTGAAATTCAAAAAGCTTTAACGGGGATTTATCAGCCAGGCCATTCATGGTAATGTACCTTAGAAAAAAATTAAAAGCTATGAGTACATTAATTGAAAACAAAACAATTACAACTGTTAATCCAACTACAGGTAAAAGCCTAAAGGATTATCCGTTAATGACCAATGAAGAAGCGAGCGAAGCCGTAAAAAAATGTCACGAAGCCTTTGTGAAGTGGAAAAAATATTCTTTAGCGGAAAGAGCAGAAGTGCTTAAAAAAATAGGAAGCACATTAAAAGATTATAAAGAGGAGTTTTCCAAGCTTATGACCAGCGAAATGGGAAAACTTGTTTCTCAGGCTGAAGAAGAAATTGATCTTTGTGCAGCTATTTGTGAATACACCGCTGAAAATGGTCAAAAAGAGTTAGCTAACGAACCTGAGCGTGAACTTCCTGATGGAGGACGTGGAATCATTACGTATTCTCCTATTGGAGTTATCTACGGAATACAACCATGGAATTTCCCTGCTTACCAGGTCGTACGATACGCTATTGCTAATTTAATGGCTGGTAATGGAGTATTATTAAAACATGCTGAGGGTACAACAGGATCTGGTTTGATGTTAGAGGAAATCTTTGAGAAAGCCGGTTTACCTAAAGGTTTATTTACCGTATTGATTATAGATCATGATCAATCTGATGATATTATCGATAATGATTTTGTAAGAGGAGTAACCTTTACCGGAAGTCCTAATGGGGGTAGAGCAGTGGCTAAAAAAGCCGCAGGAAACCTTAAAAAAACAGTACTAGAGCTAGGCTCTAACGATGCGTATTTGGTATTAGATGATGCAGATCTGGAAACTGCTGTAGAATGGAGTGTAAAAGGTAGAATTTATAATAACGGAGAAACTTGTGTAGCAGCCAAAAGATTTGTGGTAACCGAGAAAAATTACGATGCTTTTCTAGAGTCTTTCGTAGAAAAAATGAAAAATGTAAAATTTGGTGATCCAACAAAAGAGGATACACAAATTGGCCCAATGGCACGTAAGGACTTGAGGGAGAAATTACATGAGCAGGTGGAAGAAAGTGTGAAAAATGGCGCTAAAGTTCTTTGTGGCGGTGGAATTCCAGACGGAGATGGCTTCTTTTACCCAGCAACAGTATTGGCAAATGTGAATCCTGGACAGCCAGCATATGATGATGAATTATTCGGACCAGTAGCCTCTGTCATTAAAGCAAAGGACGACGAAGATGCGATGAGAATTGCGAACGATAGTAGGTTTGGTCTTGGTGGTGGAATTTTCTCTAAGGATGAGAAAAAAGCTATCGAGTTAGCTGAAAAGCATTTTGATACCGGAATGGTTTTTATTAATTCTTTTGGTGTGGCGCAACCTAATATGCCTTTTGGCGGAGTTAAAAACTCTGGTTATGGTAGAGAACATGGTGGTTTTGGAATCAAAGAATTTGTAAACACCAAAGCAATTAATATTCTGCAAGGATAAAACATTTATAACAACACTTAAGATGCTGAATTTAGTTTCAGCGCAATTGGTTGGATAAAGCCGTGAATTGATTTTCACGGCTTTTTGCTTTTCAATTCCCTTTTTTAGTGATTATCGGTCATTTAAATAACAGTTATTTTCGCCATTCCGAAATTCCATACTCTAAATATTTTCAAAAATATTTACAAATTAAAATTAATTTATAGCCTAAGCTTATTAGTACAGGTATTTGGTTCATCGAGTGAATTTTCATCGAAATTTGTAAGGAATACAAGTAAATTGCAAGCTTGGATATAAAATCTTTTGCAATATTTACTCAGCATCAGGGATTTCTAAATCGAACTCAAATTAGTTTATGGTTAACTGCTGAATAGAGTTTTTTCCATTTGAATGTACCTGAACAATAAATAATTTTCCATGTTCTGCTTCATCAATATCATTATTAAAATATTCTTCTCCATACACAGCATTGGCAAAATACGGGGTGGTATTGGTGTGTCCCACCACCAGTACTTTTTTTCCTTTAGTAGCTTTTTTAAATGCTTCGGAATTTAATTTGGTATGATCGTAGATTTCAATTTTGAGTCCTTTACTTTGTGCAGTAGGTTGAGCCGTTGCTTTGGTTCTAATAAAATCAGAACTATAGATAGCATCAAAATCTACGGCAGTAAAAACATTTTTCCAATTTTCAGCTCGTTGCTTCCCTTCTTCAGTTAATCTAGGATTGCGGTTTTCTCTATCGGTAGTATCTTTTTCAGCATGCCTTATGAAATAATACGTGCTTATTTGATCGAATTTCGGCTGCGCTGTTTCTATGTTTTTTTGTGGGCTTTGCTGGCAGGAAATAGCTATTAATACAAGACTTAAGAAAAGATATTTGATATTTTGTGTCATGATTTTTTCCCGTTTTGGTTTTAAATTTGAGACCAAGCTAATTGTGTTTATTCCTTAAAATCAATTTCCATTAAAATAAGCTGTGTTAGTTGTCTCCCGAAGCTATTAAAATTATTATCAGAAATTAGTAGTAAAGACTGTTTACCATTTTCGAGTTTTGGGCCAAAACACATTCCCTCTATATTATCGATGATTTTATCGGTTAGTTGATCTTTAACCGATTTAAAATCGAATACCAAACGCTTTCTGGCTGGCGAAAAACTAGCTTTTTTAAGTGATTCTTTTTCTAAAATATTTGTCGCCCTCTTAGTGTCAACATCAAAAATTTTCACGGTGTTGCTATGTGAGCCATGACCGGCAGAATAGGCGCGTTCTAATACCAAAAAATTTCCCTCCTTATACTCTAACAGCTCCGTAACCCCGTTTACAGCAAAATACATCCATGGAATTTTTGATATACCATCCAATCGATAGGCAAACTGATTGGTTGCTTTTTTTATGTCTTTGTCGAAATAAGTAATTCTGGTAAATGATTTTGTAGGAAATAATTTAGGTTTGGGGCCATCTTTTTCCAGCGGAAGTTCGGTAGCCACCCAAAATCCGTTACCATCGTAAGACTGCGCCAAACCTTCAAAAACCCCGTTATGTCTGGGTTTTTGTTCGCCTTGAGCAGTAAAATGCTGAGGAATTTCAAAAGCATCCTTAAAATTTCCACTTTCGTCTAAAATAAAAACGGAAGGATCTTTTTGGTTATTAATGCTCCCTTCACTACTAATATACACTTGATTTTCTTCGGGTAAAAACCTAATGGCTTCAGGATCTAAAGTATGATCTTTGAAGAATTCAGCAGTCTTTTCGATCATTACCGTTTTTTTAAAGTTTACGGTATCAATTTTATTTGCGGAAAGCTTAATTTCGGCTTGATAGAAACGGGCATCTGACGGTGTATCGACAATAAAATAATAGCTACCATCCTTATAATCGATACCTGATAGACCACCAACTTTAGTGTTGTCTATTTTAAGATCTTTGTCGATAACATATTCGTCCAGAAAACGAATTTGTAATCTGTCATCTTCAATTTTTCTGGTGGTGGCGCAGGAACAAAAAAACAGTCCCGTCAGGCCCCATATTGCTAATTTTTTCATCATCATTTTTTTCAGGTTAAAAATAACAAAAGCTTAAGTAAAATATGGCGATTTCTTATGATTAATCAGCTGATTGATATTGTAACTTTATATTGTTAACCAATAAAAACAAATGTTATGAATAATGATCAGCTAGAAGGAAAATGGAAACAGATAAAAGGTGAATTTAAGCAGAAGTACGGGAAAGTAACTGATGACGATGCAACCTACTCTGAGGGGAAATTTGATGAAATGCTTGGAAGACTGCAGGAAAGAACCGGTAAGTCCAAAGAAGAATTGAAGAAAGAGATCGATAGGTGGTAATTACGATAATCGTCTCAAAACAAAAAAGACTGTCTGAAAAAGGCAGTCTTTTTTATTTAAATAAGCTAGAGCAATAACGTCATAAAACAGTAAGGATAAGGGGGATTACCTCTTATTCATTGTTATTAAAGTTGTTTTGGATTATTTGGACTAGTTGACCTATGTGATAACCATCCACAAGCGCATGATGGGCGTGAATTGAAACTGGCATCATAAGGCCTTCTTTACTTTTATGGATTTTTCCAAATGTAATTTTTGGGCAAGTATCGTTAATGGAAAATTTTCTTGCATGTGAGATAGAACTGAAATTAATCCAGGGAATAGCAGAATAATGTATTACTTGCTCATCCATATTTGCCGGCATAAGTAAATCAGAGTTTTCTATTCTTTTTCTTTCTTTAACGAATTGATCAAGAAATTCGTTAAAGTGCTCACTGTGCTTAAGATACGAAAAACCAAAAGTCTTGTTTTTTCTGGCTATAGTTGTAGAAATATGGATAACATCAAATTGATAAATTTGATCATTTATAATTCTTTGCCGAAAATTGTTGACTTGATTAACTGCTTTATTGGTTTGATATAAATAATAAGCAAAGAAGGGAATTTTCTTTTTTTTGCAGTAATTATAGATGTTTTCACAATTTAAATGAGTAGTTAGTCCAAAAAAAGGTTCTTCAAAACCTTTAAAGAATTTAAACTGTTCTTTTCTGTCATAGTTGTCCAGGTTGATATGCTTCTTCATTAAATTAAATGGTTTAAGAGATCTTCGATTTTTTCTAGTTTAAACAAGTTTGGATGTTCCAGTTCTTTTTCATGTTTTTCATGATTCCAGGTAATGCTATAGGGGATATGTGCAGCATAACTGTTGATTTCTAATACCGGAATAATATCTGATTGTATCGAATTCCCAACCATAAGAAAGTTTTTTGGCAGGATCTCTAAATGACGAATTAGTTTACGAAAATTATCAGGAGTCTTATGGCTCATAACTTCGATGTGTACAAACCATTTACCAAGCTTAGAAGCTTTTAATTTTCTTTCCTGATCTAAAAGATCACCTTTTGTAGCCAATACCAGTTTATATTTCTTACTTAATTTTTCCAATGTATCTTCAACCCCTTCTATAAGTTCTACTGGTTGTTGAATGAGATCGTGGCCCAAATCGATTACTTTCCGAACAAGCTTTATATCGGCTTTTGCATCGGTAATTTTATATAATGTTTCGATCATGGAAAGCATAAAACCTTTAATACCGTAACCATACAACTCGAGATTTTTCATTTCGGTTTTAAGGAGTTCCGCTGAAATTTTATCCTCGGGCATGATATCCTTTAATAAAGCACAAAATTCTTTTTCTGTAGCCTGAAAATAGGGCTCATTCACCCATAAAGTATCATCCGCATCCAGGGCTATTGTTTCTATATTCATTATCATCCTTATCTTTGTTTGAGATGCAAACTTCTTTTCAAATTAATTTTTAATCAAGGACATTTGTCCCACGAAAAAATGGTTAGGGTAAATAAGGATTTTTTAAAATTTATACAGGATCATTTTAAACTTACAAATGATAATGACGAGATTGAATTGGTCTCTTTTAAGGCCGATAAAATTTTAATGGAACAATATAAGATTACTAGAAATTTGTATTTGATAAAATCGGGAATTTGCAAAGTCTATTTTGAAGAGGAAAACGGAAAAGAATATATCCTGGAGTTTTTAAGTACCGGTGAAATACTTGGGGAACTCGAAATCATAAGAGATGAGCCCTGTTTATGCTCGGTAAAAGCGATCGTTGAAGTCGAAGCTTTTAAGATTTCCAAAAACTACTTTTTAAAACTGTTGAATGAAAATTTTGCTCTAAATAAAATAATCATTCATTCGTTTGCAGAGAGAATAATCAATACCAGTAAAAAGGCCTCACACCAAAAATTATATGCCATTGAATATTCTCTGAAAAAGATTATTGAAATGCAAAAACAGAATAATGTTGAAATCTCAAAATCAGATCTGTCTGCCTATCTGGGAATCTCTGTTCGAAGTCTAAACAGGTCACTTAAGAATTTAAAAGATAATCCGTCCTAAGTATAACAATCTTTCCTGAACGAAAAAGGGAAGTCATAACTATGAGAGGAGTATATTTTTAATCCTCTTTTTTTATAATTAGGTTTTGGTAGTTAAAAGGTATTTCAATATTTTCCTTATCAAATCGTTCTTTGATGGAACGGAGTAAATCACAATACATACTAAATCCATTGGCCGTATTATCTGCGTAAGCCCATGCTTTTAATGTAACGGACGAGTTTGCTAATGCAATAACCCTGGATGTTACTTCTGGAATGCCGTTTTCTATATCCTCTGGTGTTCTAATATCGATGTGGAGCGGATGTTTTTTAATCTCCTCTTCCATTATGCTTAGAGCTCTTCCTATATCAGAACTATAGCCAATACCAATTTCGATCATTTTACAGATTTTTGTGTCATTTAAGTTAGAATTCACGATCACATTCGAGCTTATTACGGAATTAGGAACCACAATCCTGTTATTTTCAAAATCCCTAAGGATCACTTGCCTTAAATTGATTTCCTCTACCGTTCCGGTATAGGTTTGGTTAAAAGTAATTCTATCATTTATTTTAAAAGGTTTAAATAACACAATAAGAAACCCGCTCATTATATTGCTTAAGGCCTGCTGAGAAGCCAGGCCCGCGACAAGCGATATGATACCTGCTCCCGCTAAAATCGAATGCCCCAGCGTTTTCATTTCAGGTATTTGAATTAGAGCCAGGGAAATACCTATAATAAAAATTATTGCGGTGATTAAGTTTGTAGCAAAAAGATAACTTGTTGGGTCTATATGCTTTGTTTTAACGAGCTTATTTATTTTTTTTCTGGATAAAAATTTAAAAGCCAGCGCTAAAGAGAAGGTTATTGCGATAATGATCCCTATTATTATTACGGTTTTAAAATCGGTAAAAAAGGATGTTGTCATAATTTTTGTTCAAGTTTCTTTAAAATTTCCAACTGCACTTCCTGACTTTCAAATAAAGTTTGTACCTGCTCCTGTATTAAAAGTTCAATCTTTTGGTTTAATGCCTTGATCTCTAATTCTGCCTTTAAATTGATCAAATAGTCATTTTCAGCTCTTTTTCTGTCTTTTTCTTCTTGCCTGTTCTGACTCATCATAATTACCGGAGCTTGCAGCGCTGCGATACAGGAAAGAATAAGATTCATTAATATAAATGGATAAGGATCAAAATTATCTCTTGCTGGGGTTAAGGTGTTAAAAAGAACCCATACGACCAGAACGATAAAAAAAGAAATTATAAATGCCCAGCTGCCTCCAAATTTAGCAACCTTATCAGAAATTGTTTGACCCCGGGTAAGTATTTCCTTTGGTGGGTTTAGCAGGTTGTTGGTGATTAATGTTTCTTCCTCAATCGCTTTCTTTACAATTTCCTGAAGTTTTTTTACCTGCTCAGATTTAGCTGTTAAGATTTTGTCTATGTCTTTATCCATCATTTTTAGAATTCGGTTATTAATAAATGCATCATAAGCGTATTAGTACTTGGGTATGATACTTCCCATAAAACTAAGGAAAAATCATATAATTAAATTAATGAAAATTTAGAGGAATAAATGAGTGTAGGTACTTAGGTTTATGTGCGTTAAGCAGGTAATTTATCATTTTTTAAGTTTAACATCTAATGAAATGCTATATAAAACTAACAAAATCGAAGAACCGGACTTTGATTTTTTATAAAATTATACTTGTATTTTAATCTTTTACCATAGAATATAGGCGTTAAAAATCCAACAGTGCTTTATCGGATTCTTGCGCTTATACATTTGGCAAAGCTTAGTGAAAATAGCTTTTACACCTTAGTCCTAATTTTTTAATTTACCATCCCATAGTTACAGACCAACGGTAATTATGATAATAATCCAGGTAATATGAATAGAACCGATCTACCTGGTAGGCTTGTGTGAGTTCAGGATATTTTTCCCAGTGTACGGCATCGGCAAAATTATTATTGTTGGGAATAAAAACGCTAATTCCTGAAGAATTTCGGATAGAAATGATTCCTCCTTTATAATCATTGGCATAGGAGGAGTAAACCGTAGGAGTGTGCAGATTAAGCGGAACGACCTTTGCCAGAATATCTTCCCATTGCTGAAATATACCGGGGTCTGCAGAACTTAAGCTGGAAATATAGCTGCCCAAATCATAATAAAAGTTATAGTAATTACTATCATAATTAGTTACTTGTTTTGTATTTATTGGCTGTCCTTTAGATTTTTCGGCCTGGATAATTGCTTTTGTCGCCTCGGCAAGAAAATCCAATTCACTACTTTTAATAACCGAAATTGCTATGCCATACGGATATTTGTTGGTGGTACTAATAGTCTTTGTCGTAGTTGCCGCAGAATTTTTAATATTAAACTTGCGGCTAGGGACTTCTTCGTTCAAACCCTTATCGTAATTTTCGGAATATTCCAGATAATAGGCCTCCGCAATTTGTTCAGCGGTTCTAGTCTCAGAAAATAGCGCGGGCACCATATCTGCGTAATTAGCACCATAGGCGGGAACTTCAGTAACAGAAGCTATAAAATAATCGGCGGTATTTTTTAATTCGTAGGCTACTTCGATACTTTGCATATCACAGGCGTCAAAAAGAATAAAATCAAATTTAGGAAATTCTTCCAGTGTTTTCCTTAAGTCTAAAATATCCATTCGTTTGCCTTCGCCATACATATTATTATCCCTATCTTCTCCAAAAGCTCTAGAATTAACCGTTGTTTTTGCCTGGTCAGTAGCCGGAAGCCAACCGTCGCCGTGCGACCAAAAGCTCAGCCCGTAAGATTTAGCTTCGTATTCCTCTAAAACCTGACCAATAATATAAGACATAACTTCTTTGCTTACCGAATTATGCTCGGTATAATTATAAATGGTATCGGTAATTACCTGTGAACCCTGTTTTTTGATCTGGAGTAAGCGGGGGGTAGAATAATCATCAATATATACCAGCAGGTTATTAAGTTCTGGTTGGTCTACATTTTTATACCCCATAATCATTTCTTCAATATCCCGGCTGGCATAAGCACTTAAATTGTTATCGGCTACAATATAAATAAGGTTGGTGCGATTTGCGATACTATTGGGTAGCGGCTCCTGATCATCATTTTTATGGCAGGCACTAAATAAAGCAGTAAGGAAGAAGGCGAAAAGCAATAAATTTTTATTCATAATTTGTAGTATGGTCTTAGCAGCAAGAACTGTAATTTAAAACAAGGAATAGAATGACAAACATACATAAAGCCTGGCTGAAATGATATCATTCCTAATAAAAATTCGATGTTCTACTATCCTTATTGCTTAGTTATTCTACCGGAATTGATATAGGGACAATGTTGGGCTAATTTTTTGAAGTTCAAGCATTCTAAAAACACTCTTCCGTCTTATAAATTCAAAATACAGCCATCTGCCAATCTAACGGGTACTCATAAAATTTTCTATAAAGATAAATTAATGCTAAAAAATTAAACCTCTCGTAAAATAAGCAAAAAGGGATAGTGTGAACTGCCATATTTGGTGGTTGAGAATTTGGAACAGAGAAATCTCGAAATAAAAGATCATGTAACAATAAATGTTTTAAGAATTTATTCCTGAGTAGTTTACTATGAAAATATATGAGGACTTATTTCTTTAAGTTTCAAGTATGTTATTTTGAACTTTAAAATTTTCCTGTTAGATGAAACCAAAAACCGGTCAATTAAAAAATATATGAAAACGCTTAAATAATAAACTTAAGCGTTTCTACACCTGAGCTGCATATTCTTAAGAAATCAAAATGGCTACCTTAAGATTTAGCAGGTATTAAAATCTTAAAAATAGTAGATACTACATCAAATTGCTACTATAACAATTTATAATAAATATAACTTAAAGCAGTTTTTTTGATTAAAGGCTTGGAATATAGGTTTATAGCTTCTGTAAATCAATTATGTATAGCCTAAAACCTGATAATAATTGAGAAAAAAATAACAGTTTATTTTAACCGTATTTTTTGGGGATTCATTGGGGTATTGGAAAATAAATAGAAAAAATTAATAAACGTTTAGCAAAACAGGATCTGTTTTTAGTAAAAAAAATTAGGATATTGGATTTTTATTAATGTTTATATGATAATCCATAATTTTTGGCCATATGCATATCAACTATAACCTATGCATTCTATAGGTTATTCACTTAGTGTTTTTTATTATTATTTACTTGAGAAGTAGATGATTACGAAAAAAACTCAGTCCACCAGCTGGGTTTTTACGTAAGTATTATTAAACAAAAAAAGGATTTTTTATTGTAGATAATCAATCGTAGTAAGGCAATCCTAGAACAAGTTTTTCAAAAACGGAAATCTATAGGAATGCTCTTGCTTAGATGGTCCAGGTTATTATTATCAAAATTTAATTTTGTATTTATCAGATGGTACATGATTACTTTTTTCAAAGCGCTCATATTAAAATACTTTTATTTTTAGTTTCGGTTTTATCCTTGTCATCTCCTTTCTATGGTCAGGAGGTATTTCAAAAACAGGATAGCTTATTATTACTTTCCGACAAAAAATTTGAGTTTTCTAAAGAAATGGAATCGATAGCATATGCTTATCAGGTGATGCAATGGGCAGATGACAATAATAATAGTGAATTCAAAGCAAAAAGCTATTATAAAATTGGCCGAGCGATGTTTAGTCTGGAAATGAATAAGAGCAGTTTATATTTTTTTAATGAAGTGTTACAGGAGACTTATATTAAAACCGACCCGATCCTGGAAGTTAAAACCAGGGAAAATTTAGCAATCAATTACTTGCATAATGGCTGGCAAGATCAATATTTTGTGGAACTACAAAAGGCTGAAAATATTTTAGATACACTAAACTCATTTCAATTAATGGATGATAAATATCTATTAAAGATGAGAATTGCTCTGAATTTAGGTAATTATTATAGTATTACCAAGAACCTTGATTCTTTAAAGAAATATATGAGACGTGCAGATCGCTATGCAGATTCTCTTTTAAAACCCCAGAAAACAAAGGAATATAATGATTATCTTCTTTTAAAAGGAGGATACTATCAGCACATCCATCAATCAGATTCAGCGCTTATTTTTCTGGACTCAAGTCTAAACAATGAAAACGACTACATTAAAAAATTTCCTCATTTTTATTATCTGGGTGAATTTTATTTTAAAGAACAGAATTATAAACTGGCACTTTCCAACTATCTTAAAAGTTTAGATATTATTGAAAAGCAAACTGCAAACTGGTCTCTTTATCCAAATATTTATAATCAGTTAGGTAGAACTTACCTCAAATTAAACGATACTATAAAGGCAAATTATCATAGCAAAAAATATGAAGAAGTTTTGGATAGTATATCAAAATTGAAAAATGAAAGATCAATTGCTTTATTCGATAAGTTGAGAAAAGTCTCCGAAGTCCCTGAAAGCTATGGAGAAAATGAAGATTCAAATAAAACATCTGTAAACCTTTTAGGTTGTGTAATTATAGCTTTATCAGGCTTCCTTTTTTATTTCTTTTTGATGACCAGGGCAAACTTAAAAAAGATCACTATAGCAAAAGAAAAAGAAACGAAGCAATTAAAAAATCAACTCAATCAGGCTTTTGAAGAAGTTATAATAATGGCTAAAAATAATGACTCTACCTTTTTGAAAAGATTTGAAGAAGTCTATTCTGATTTTTATAGAGCCCTTATGAAACAGCATTCCAATTTAACTATTTCCGATAAGAAATTTTGTGCGATGATTTACCTAAAATTCGATACAAAAGAAATTGCTAGATACACTTTTATTGAGCACCGGTCGGTACAAAAGAAAAAAAGCAGATTAAGAAAAAAAATGGGCTTAACTTCTGAAGAAAACTTCTACGATTATCTTACTAAAATTAACGATGAACATGAATTTTAGTTCTTAATTGATATTTAAATGTATGTTTAATCTTACAAATATTTATTTTTAATATTTTGATTATTAGCTTTTTAAATGATGGTCGTACTTTTGTCGCAGCTGTTTTCTTTACTTTTTACAAGTAAAGATCTATTTTTAAGTCAGTATTTAAATTGAAAAAAATATGTTCGATTAATAATAGAAGTGACTACATGTTAAGAATATAAAAACACTTCTACATATTTGTTATCATATTAATTTTTAATAAAACCTGAGTTAATTTTTCTCCCCATTATTAACTCCAACCTCTAAACCCTACTAGAGGATTAATTTATAACCTCCTAAATAGATTAGGTATAGATTAGTATTACTTTAAGTTTTATTCATTTAGGTAATAAATTGGATAGTTCCAATTTTATACTTGGCTTTAGTTTTAGAGCTGGGGTAGGAATATTATGTACATGCTAATCTGGGTTTTAATACGTCAAAAAATCTCAGGTGTATGAAATTAACTAAACTACTAACCCAATATGGAATAGCCTATTATTCTATATTTTTATTATTTCTGCTAAGTTTTTCAACGATTTGCTCTGCACAAGATATTAAAGAGCGAAAGTATGCAACTACTTTTCAAGCAAGTAGCACTGTACTTTTAAATAGAGATATAAAGAATGCAAATGCAGCTGTAGATCAAAATCTGGAAACTTATGCTCAAATGAATACCTTGTTATCTTTATCCGGTTCTTCAAGGGCTTCATTACGTTTAAGATTTGGAAAAGAACTTCCGGCAGGTACTCCGGTAACTCTAAAAGTAGGATCAGAGAGTCAATTACTATCCCTGTTAGACAATGTAACTATACAGGCCGTTAACGGTGTTGGGAGTGCCATAAATAATACAGGAAACACCGTTGGTAATGAAGTCCGCCTAAGCAGTTTAGCAAGTTTATTATCAGGGCCACAACAAAGAGAAATAACATTTATACCATCAGTAGCGTATGATGGGGTAAAGATCTCATTAGGAGGTCTAGCCGCAAGCTTCAATGTTTATGAGGCTTTTTATTATGAATATACCGGAGAAACTGGTTGTCCTGAAGCCTTGGATATATTATATGGTGTTAGTGGGAATGGCCTGGATGTAGCTAGTTTATTAAATGTGGTAAGAAATCCTTCAAATGCTATAGATGGAGATGATAATTCACGTGCTGAGCTAAGGGCGAATGTAAGCTTGTTAGAAGAAGCCTTTTTAGAAGTGCCTTTTAATAGAAATAGTTTACCTGGGGAATCAGCGAGGATTGTTCTGCAAGGTCAGGCTACTGGGCTATTAGATCTTAGTCTATTATCATCCTCAGTTGAAATTAAGGCCTTTTTAAACGGACAGGAACTAGCAGATATTGATTTAGGAAGTTCGTTAGTTAGTTTATCCTTATTAGGAGGAAGCTCTGATAAGCAAGTTTTGAGCGTGCCTATAAGTCAATCTTTTGATAAGATACGCATAAGCGTTGGTCGTGGATTATTGGAGACATTAAGTGGTTTAAATATTTATGAAATAGGGCAGAGCCCGTCAAAACCCGAGCTAACTTCCCCTTCCCTTGTGGGTGGCATTGCGGAATTATGTGCTGGTGGTGATTTGACTTTATCTGTGGTAAGCCCTATGCCGGGTTCCACCTATCGGTGGTATTCTGTATCCAGTGGTGGCAGTCCGGTCTATACGGGTACGGATTATGAGCTATCCGATGTTTCTTCGGGAAGCTATAGCTATTATGTTAGCCAGAGCCTTGCAGGTTGTACCACGGAATCAGAACCTACAATGATAAGTGTAGAAGTTGAAGCGCTTCCGGATGCACCGCAACTGGTAGAAAGCTCTATTGAAGTAGCCTCAGGTGGAGATGTAACTTTTGAGGTTGCCGATGCTGATACTGGCCTAACCTATAACTGGTATGCAGAGGGGGATACATCCACTATAGTCCATACGGGGGAGACGTATGAACTAACCGATGTAACCGCCTCGTCCGGTTATAGTGTAGTAGCGGTTTCCGGATCAGGATGTATAAGTTTACCCACGAGTGCGAACATTACCTTACTTGGGGATTTATTACCACCCAAAGTGGTACCTGCTACTGCGACGATTTCAGAAGGGGAGAGCGTAAGTTTTATGGCCAGTAGTGATAATCCTTCCCCTGTAGACTATGTATGGTTTGATGAGCAAGGCGATGAAGTTTTTGTTGGGGATCAGTTTACGACCCCATCCACACTGGTACCTGGGACTTACACCTATGAGGTAATATCACGGGATCCTGTTACCAATCAGGTCTCTACAGCAACCCAGGTAACTCTTGTGGTTGAAGCTATCGAAGCGCTTGTGGATTGTTCGGCAGCAAATGCACAGGGCAACGGTATTTCCGGGCTTTTATGTATAGGTTGTGGGGTAAGCAATGCGGGTAATGCCGTGGACAATGATCCCAATAATTTTAGCCGGTTGACCCTTGGAGTAGGGGTTAGTGGTTCGGTATATCAGGAGCTTATTTTTCCACAGTCAGGAGTTTCGGGCGACAGTATTCGTTTGGATCTGGCTGTTCCGGGAGGCCTTGCAGATATAGGGGTACTTGGCGGAATACAGGTGACTTTGTATAACGGGACGACCCAGGTACAACAATTAAATGTTAATGATGCCTTAGTGAACTTAAGTCTGCTGTCTGGCAATAGGTTCAATGCAATTTTCGAAGCAAAGAACACTTATGACAGGGTAGAGATCCGTAATATGGGATTGGTATCGGCCCTGACCAGTGTAGATATCTATGGCGCCTATATTGTGGTGCCAGAAGTGGAAGTCGATAATGATATCGTAGAAATATGTGCCGGAGAAACAATAAATTTTGATATCATAACCGAAACAGGATTATCATACTCTTGGTACGATGCTCCAACGGGAGGAACTCTATTGGCCACGGGCGGAAGTTTTACAACGTCAGAAATAAATACCAGCCAAATATTTTATTTAGAAATTACCCGGAATAGTTGTCTGATTCAGGAAAGAATTCCATTTGAAGTAGATGTACTACCAACTGCGACCGCCGGTGATCTGTTGACTACGAACTTCGATATCTGTGCTGGCGGCAGTGTAGAACTGGCGGCAAGTAGCTCAATAACGAATCCAGTATTTACCTTTTATACAGATGCTGATCTGACTATGGAACTGACCGACTTAGAAGTGATGCCCACGCAAACAACCACTTACTATGTAACGGTAAGCGGAGACGGTGTATGTGAAAACCTACCGGGTGAAGCGGCAATGATTACCGTTAATGTTAGCGATCCGGGAACCCCTACAACGGATATGGCTACCCAAAGTTTTTGTGGAGAAGCCACGGTAGCCGATTTGATGACCAATGAAGGCAATGTGGTATGGTATGCTGATGAAGAAGGGGATACCTTACTCGATGATACAGAAGTTCTGGTAGATGGAATGACCTATTATGCTGGTTTTGATCCATCCAGTGGCTGTGCAAGTAATGACTTATTAGCGGTAAGGGTGGAGATTCAACCAACTGCGACCGCCGGTGATCTGTTGACTACGAATTTCGATATCTGTGCTGGCGGCAGTGTAGAACTGGCGGCAAGTAGCTCAATAACGAATCCAGTATTTACCTTTTATACAGATGCTGATCTGACTATGGAACTGACCGACTTAGAAGTGATGCCCACGCAAACAACCACTTACTATGTAACGGTAAGCGGAGACGGTGTATGTGAATACCTACCGGGTGAAGCGGCAATGATTACCGTTAATGTTAGCGATCCGGGAACCCCTACAACGGATATGGCTACCCAAAGTTTTTGTGGAGAAGCCACGGTAGCCGATTTGATGACCAATGAAGGCAATGTGGTATGGTATGCTGATGAAGAAGGGGATACCTTACTCGATGATACAGAAGTTCTGGTAGATGGAATGACCTATTATGCTGGTTTTGATCCATCCAGTGGCTGTGCAAGTAATGACTTATTAGCGGTAAGGGTGGAGATTCAACCAACTGCGACCGCCGGTGATCTGTTGACTACGAATTTCGATATCTGTGCTGGCGGCAGTGTAGAACTGGCGGCAAGTAGCTCAATAACGAATCCAGTATTTACCTTTTATACAGATGCTGATCTGACTATGGAACTGACCGACTTAGAAGTGATGCCCACGCAAACAACCACTTACTATGTAACGGTAAGCGGAGACGGTGTATGTGAAAACCTACCGGGTGAAGCGGCAATGATTACCGTTAATGTTAGCGATCCGGGAACCCCTACAACGGATATGGCTACCCAAAGTTTTTGTGGAGAAGCCACGGTAGCCGATTTGATGACCAATGAAGGCAATGTGGTATGGTATGCTGATGAAGAAGGGGATACCTTACTCGATGATACAGAAATTCTGGTAGATGGAATGACCTATTATGCTGGTTTTGATCCATCCAGTGGCTGTGCAAGTAATGATTTATTAGCGGTAAGGGTGGAGATTCAACCAACTGCGACCGCCGATGATCTGTTGACTACGAACTTCGATATCTGTGCTGGCGGCAGTGTAGAACTGGCGGCAAGTAGCTCAATAACGAATCCAGTATTTACCTTTTATACAGATGCTGATCTGACTATGGAACTGACCGACTTAGAAGTGATGCCCACGCAAACAACCACTTACTATGTAACGGTAAGCGGAGACGGTGTATGTGAAAACCTACCGGGTGAAGCGGCAATGATTACCGTTAATGTTAGCGATCCGGGAACCCCTACAACGGATATGGCTACCCAAAGTTTTTGTGGAGAAGCCACGGTAGCCGATTTGATGACCAATGAAGGCAATGTGGTATGGTATGCTGATGAAGAAGGGGATACCTTACTCGATGATACAGAAATTCTGGTAGATGGAATGACCTATTATGCTGGTTTTGATCCATCCAGTGGCTGTGCAAGTAATGACTTATTAGCGGTAAGGGTGAATTTAGCTACAAACATAGCACCAACTATAGATGGTCTTTTAGACGGAATTTGTTTAATGCAGGAAGTAACTTACACTACCGATTCCGGTAAAGAAGATTACTTGTGGGATATTGATGGAGGTGAAATTGTAGCTGGCGGAGAATTGTCTGATAATTCAGTTACCGTAAGATGGACAAGCCTTTTAAATACTTCAGTAAGTGTTTCATACATGGATACTGGTAATTGCTCAACAGAACTTATGGAAATGATTGATGTGAACGTAGTCAACTGTTCAGACCTTGCATTGAGTATTTCCGTAGATAACCTCTCGCCAATGATTGGTGATGATATTACCTTCACGATTAGGGTTGATAATCTGGGGAATAGTGATTTCAGGGATATCATGATTCGTGATATAATTGATTCAGGATATCGATTAAAATCGGTAACCGCTGCAATGGGCGAATTCAGTATGGTAAGTAAGGAATGGAGCATACCAATGCTAAGAGCCAATGCGTTCGCAGAAGTTCGCGTCACGGTAGAAGTGTTAGAAGGCGACGATTATATGAATATGGTAGAACTCGTATCTAGCGATCCAGTAGATATTAATGCCGCTAATAATGAGGCGCAAATTACAATTAATCCAATTTGTCTTCTTGTTTATAATGAATTTACTCCCAATAATGATGGATCCAACGACGTATTCAGAATTGATTGTATTGAGAATTATCCAAATAACAAGTTAGAGGTTTACAATCGCTACGGAGATCTGGTATATGAAACCAGGGGATACCAAAATGATTGGGATGGCACGGCAAATAAAGGTGCGATATTCACCAACAAGCCTTTACCGGTAGGAACTTATTACTATGTCCTAAAGGTAGATGGAAGAGGAGAAGTAGAAGATGTAAACATCCAGGGATGGTTATATATAATGAGATAATGTATCAATAAAATTAAATCTTAAAGAAAACATAGAATTATGAATACAGCTTATATATATAAAAACTTAAAATCCTGCTTTGTTCTCCTTATGCTCATGCTAACAAAAGAGGTGATAGCACAGCAGGATCCACACTATACACAGTATATGTTTAATACCATGTCAATTAACCCTGCTTATGCGGGAAGCACGGGAAGCTTGCAAGCACTATTGCTTTATCGTAGCCAGTGGGTGGGTGTGGATGGAGCTCCAGAGACTCAAAACTTTAGTATGCATTCTCCACTTCGAAATGAAAAAATGGGGTTGGGACTTAATATCGTGAATGATAAACTTGGTCCTTCGAGCGAAGTCTTTGCTGATGCTAATTTCTCTTATACTATTCAAACCGGATATTACACTAAGCTTGCCTTTGGAGTAAAGGGGGGCGCCCGTGTTTTAAATGTAGATTGGAGTAAAGGACGATTTTACGATCCAGAAGATGTACTTTTAAATAACAATATCGACAGTAGGATCATGCCTTCACTGGGGGCAGGTGCTTATTGGTATTCTGATCGCTGGTATATTGGAGCATCGATCCCCAATTTTATCCGCTCAGATTATTATGATGATATACAGGAGGCGGTTCTTTCCAATCGTTTACATTATTTCATAATGGGAGGGTATGTATTCGATATCAATAGAAACTTGAAACTTAAGCCTGCTTTTTTAGTGAAGGCCGTTAGCGGTGCACCGGTCTCTGTAGATGTATCAGCAAATTTTTTATTACAGGAATTTCTGAATTTAGGAGCGGCTTATCGTTGGAACGACTCGGTAAGCCTGCTGGCTGGTTTTCAAATCTCCAGAAGTTTGTTTGTCGGCTACTCATATGATTACACCACTACAGATTTTACTAAGTATAATGATGGTACTCACGAGATTCTATTGCGTTTTGACCTTTTGAAAGGGAATAATAAAATTAAATCTCCTCGCTTTTTCTAATCTTAATCGCTATGAAAAACTACTATATAATATCGATTTTTTTGATTCTGGGTATATCGCTTCAGGCACAGCGTGTGAAGCATGCTGATCAATTATTTGAGGAGATGAATTATATAGAGGCCGCAAAAGTTTATGATGATTATTTAGAAAAAACTGATAAAAGAGAAATAGAAACCCTTAAGAATGCCGGGGATGCTCACTATTTTATTAGTAAGATCCCACAGGCTTTAAAATGGTATGCCCAATTGTACAAAATCCAGGGAGAGGCGATGGAAAACGAGTATTTGTTTAAGTATATCCAAACTTTGCGTGGTGTGCAGGATTATGAAAAAGCTGACGCGTTAGCTGAAATTTATTTAAAACGTCAAAAAAATCCTATGCTTATCAATCGGTTTAAAGAGCAGAGAAAAGAACTCCGCGATTTGAAGGAAGAAAGTTCAGATTACGTGCTTTATAATTTATCGATTAATAGTGAGAATTCAGATTTCGGTGCTGCATTTTATGGCGATCAGTTAGTGTATTCTTCAAGCAAAAAAAATAATGAAACTAGTAATAAAATATATGTATGGAATCAGCAGCCATATTTAGACCTGTATATCGCTGATCGCACTAAAAATAACGGCGAGCTTATAAATGAACAACTGTTTATGGAAGGTTTAGCTTCGCGTTATCACGATGCAACTATAGCATTTTCTAACGCATTGGATACCATTTATTACACCACTAACATGAGCAAAAATAACAAATGGTCTAATAAAAACGGGGTGAATAATTTTCATGTGATGCGAGGGCATATTGTAGAAGGTGAAGTTGAGGGTATAGAAGACCTAATTTTTAATAGCAAGGAGTATTCGGTTGGACATCCGGCGCTTAGTGCAGATGGGAAATATTTATTTTTTGTCTCGGATATGCCAGGGGGATTTGGAGATACAGATCTTTATATGGTTCAACTAAATCCAGATGGTAGTATGACACTACCAAAAAACCTTGGGGCTCAAATCAATACCGAAGGTCGGGAGATGTTTCCATATTATCAGAATGATGTTTTATATTTTTCTTCAGACGGGCATTATGGTTTAGGTGGTTTGGATATTTTCCAGGCTAAAAATTTGGGGGATTTTCGGTTTAGTGTTCCGCAGAATTTAGGAAAACCTGTTAATAGCAGTAAGGATGATTTTTCGTATATCATTGCTGAAAATCAAGAAGAAGGTTATATGTCGTCTAACCGAAGTATGGGTAAAGGTGATGATGATATTTACTATTTTACCCGTTCCTGTTATCAATTGATGGCGGGAAAAGTTTTGGATTCGCTTACTAAGAAACCACTAGCGAATGCATCTGTAATCATCAAAAATCAGTTCGATACCAAGATAAAAACGGTGATGACCGATAGCAAGGGAATCTATTTAGCACAAGTTCCCTGTAATAATACATTCTTAGTTACTGGTACCAAAAATAACTATTCTATAGCTGTAAAATCGATTACTACAGGAAATGTACACCGCGATACGTTGGATGGCGTAAACTTTCTACTCTCTTCTTACAACGATTTAGTAGAAATTGATGGAGATGAAGAGAAAATAAAGATCGATCCTATATTTTTTGAATTTAATGAATATGATATCAGGCCCAGAGCGGCAAAACAGCTAGATCATATTGTTTATGTATTGGAAAGTTTTCCCGAGATGAAGATTAAAATCGAGTCCCATACCGATTCCCGGGGCAGTGATACCTATAATTTATTGTTATCTCAAAATCGCGCAAAATCAACTAAAAACTATCTAATCTCGAGAGGTATTGCTGAAAACCGAATTGTAAGCATCAAAGGCTACGGAGAAATAGAAATCCTTAACCGCTGTGTTAATGGTGTAGAGTGTAATGACGAAGAACATGAAGAAAATCGCAGATCTAATTTTATTATCGTAAAATAAAAAAGAGCGCTTATGAAAACACAACATAAAATTTATCAATTTTTAATCCTGTCTATCCTAATGCTTTTAAGTGATTCAATTTATAGTCAGGTAGGTATAGGAACAACGAATCCCAAAGCTAAATTAGATGTTAATGGTACACTGAGGATCGGCACTACACCAATAGGGGGCCTGGCCAGTGCTAAAGATTCTATTTTAGTTATTGATGGACAAGGAATAGTAAAGCGGATACCCGCTGTTAAGGTAATAAATGCAGTAGGCAAGACCATCGTAAAAGGAGGAATGTCTACCACAAACGCCATATTAAGTTTAAATATAAGCTTGAATTCCTGGCAAAAATTGAGATTTAATAATACAGAATTTGATAGCAACTCAGAGTTTAATACAAGCAGTAATATATTTACAGCTAAGTCTTCTGGTATATATCGGATTGATGCAAAAATAACAATGAATCAAATTTTTATTGGCGATATAGGAATAGCTGCCGTAAAACGAAATTTAGGTGGCCAGGAAACTTATATTGCCAGAGACTATTATTCCAATATTCGGGTTAATCTGCTAAATTTAATAGATGTAGGAGTAAATCCTCCTTCACGGGTAATAAACGGGCTGGTAAGGCTGGAAAAAGGGGAAACTTTGGAATTTAGAATTCGGTCTACAGTAAGTTTAAGTGTACTTACTGACATGGCAGATACTTATTTTAATATAGAACAAATTGGCTTCGATAATTAATAAAGAATACCTGTTTTTTTGAAATAGCGTCTATCTAAGCGCATAAAAAACAGTGGAAGAGTTCGAAGGAGGTGATTAAGGCCAGACTCTATTTTATACCTTTCCTTTTTTATAAAAAAGAACGCATTATTCAGTCGGTATTGATAATTTGGTAGATTAATCATCTGGAATCAGTCTTTATATAATATTGACTTAAATTATGTTTGATGTTTTAATGATTTAATACAAAAACATTTTAAAATAGATAATTTGACAAAATAGTATTGCTTTTTGACAAATAAGTATTATCCCAACTTTAAGCATTTCTTTATATTCGAATAGTTTTTTCTTTGATATCTATTTGTTTGATTATTCAATTCTTCGAAATGAATCAATAATCCATCAAGAAAAATTTCACAGGATTAATACTAAAAAATATAATCGATAAAAAAATATAAAATGTATTTACTAAAACGTTTTCGTTTGAATAGGTTTATAAAATTTGTCGTTATGATTTTTAATTTCGGTATTGTATTTTTTTATAGTTTACCCCCTTAACCTTATGAATTATTTTAAATCCTACAGCCAATATCTCTTTCTGAAAAGAAAATATTTTACATCTTAATTTAGCAATTTTAAATGTTGCTCTTAGTTATAGACCCCACCCACCAAAACTAAAATTAGCGAAGTTAGCCTTTACTCGATAATCGAGATTAAATGCATTAATCCCGTTCTGATAATTATCAGAATGAGGATGTTATGGTAATGCCTTATGGTATCGCCCAAAGGTAATTTACTATAAATCATATTTATATAACCAACTAAAAAACTATATATGAAAGTACCATTACTTGCAATTATTTTATTGATACTACCAATATCCTTACTGGCTCAGGAAAATATACTGGTAACCGGTATGGTCACCGAAGCAGATACGGGCATGCCTGTTCCCAGTGTAAATGTTGTGGAGAAAGGAACCTCTAATGGGGTACTCACAAATTTTGACGGCGAATTTGCAATAGAGGTTCCTTCAGATGCAATTCTTGTTTTTAGCTTTGTGGGTTATGAAACCCAGGAAGTTGCCGTAAATGGCAAAACCGAATTACAAGTTTCGTTTGCACCAGCAACCTCAGCACTCGATGAAGTTGTGGTGGTGGGATATGGAACCCAGAAAAAAGCAGATTTAACCGGAGCCGTTTCCGTAGTAGATATGGAAAGTATGGGCAGACAGCCCAGTCCGCAGGTAACCGAACAGTTACAAGGACAGGCATCAGGGGTAACCGTTACCAGTTCTGGGCAACCTGGCCAGGCGCCACAGGTAAGGATTCGTGGGATTAATACCTTTGGGGACAGTACTCCTTTATATGTTGTAGATGGAGTACCTACACAAAATATCAATTACTTAAACCCAAATGATATCGAAAACATGCAGGTGCTCAAAGATGCCGGCTCTGCTTCTATCTATGGTGCTCGTGCCGCCAATGGAGTGATAATTATAACGACTAAAAAAGGAAAGGGCGGACTTAAAGTTAATTACAATGCCTTTTACGGTACGCAAATAGTTCCTAAAGGAAATGTTTACGATATACTTAATCCGCAGGAGCATGCAGACCTTAGATGGAGGGCTATGGAAAATACCAACCCCGGGGCAGGCATTACCGATAGGCAATATGGGTCTGGAGCGCAACCCGTACTTCCTTATTATATTTTGCCGGGAGGAGCCGCTCAAGGTGAAGTTGATGAATCTACATATTACGTAGATCCCTATTATACAAGTTCTGATGCAGTAAATGGCTTTAACCAAATTATTAGAGCGAACCAGAATGGCACTAACTGGTTTCAGGAGATCTTTAATAATGCACCTATCACCAACCATAATATCGCTGTAAGTCAGGGTGGGGAAAAAGGAAACTTCTTATTCTCTTTAAATTATATGAACCAGGACGGAACCTTGATCAATACTTATTTTGAACGGTATAACATCAGGGTAAACAGTCAGTTTAACATTACCGATAACTTTAGGATAGGGGAGAATATTTCTTTTTCGCTTTCTGATGGTAATCGAGTTGATGTAACCGGAGAGAACCCTATAAACCATGCCTACCGCAGTCAGCCAATCATACCGGTATATGATATAGCAGGGAATTTTGCCGGTACCCAGGCCCCATCACTAGGAAATTCTCAGAATGCTGTGGCTATTTTAGAAAGAAATCGGAATAATTATAGCAAAACCAATCAGGTTTTCGGAAATATTTTTGCAGAATTAAATTTTCTGGAAAAATTTACCGCAAGGACCAGCTTTGGAGGTACGTACTCTAACTCAACCGCAAAGACATTTGCATATCCCACTTATGAAAATGCGGAAAACACCACTTATAATCAGCTCACAGAAGATGCAGGTACCGGCTATAACTGGACGTGGTCCAATACGCTTCAATATCAAAATACGTTTAATGATCTTCATGACTTAACAGTTTTAATAGGTAGCGAAGCCTATTCCAATCAATATAAATTAATCACGGCAATTACTCAGGGTTTTTATTCTTTCGATCCTAATTATGTGAATTTAGGGACCGGCTCCGGTACACAAACCAACAATGGAATTTATACTGAAGATGCTCTTTTTTCGCTCTTTGGAAGGCTAGATTATACCTTTAACGATCGCTTTTTATTAGGAGCAACTATACGTAGGGATGCGACCTCCAGGTTTACCAATCCAAGACATGGGTGGTTTCCAGCAGCAAGTGCGGGATGGAGAATTAGTAAAGAAGCGTTTATGGAGGATGTAGATTGGATAAACGATTTGAAATTGAGAGGTGGTTATGGGGTAATGGGTAATCAAAATAACGTTGATCCAGCCAATGCCTTTATCACCTACGGTAGTAGCAGAGTATCTTCTTATTACGATTTGAATGGGACTAATAGTAATATCATAGAAGGTTTTCAACGATTACGTATAGGTAATCCTGGCGCTCAATGGGAGAAAAATATAAATGCAAATATTGGGATCGATGCCAGTTTATTCAACAGGAGCCTACAAATTTCAGCAGATTATTACCGTAAAGACGTGGTAGATTTATTATATAATCCCGAATTACCTGGAACTGCGGGAGTATCTCAAGCACCCTATGTGAATATCGCTAAAATGCAGAATAGTGGATTAGACCTTTCTGCCACGGCATTTTTCGATCTGACTTCAGATTTTAAAATGAATTCAACACTTACGTTTACCACCTATACTAATGAAATTAGGAATATAGCAGATGGGGTTTCTTATTTTGATGAAGAAGCTCGCAGGTTTAACGGAAGTAGTATTGTAAGAAATGCTATAGGACATTCTGTTGGACAGTTTTTTGGATATAATATCGTTGGATTTTGGAACAGCCAGGCAGAAGTAGATGAAGCCAATCAACAGGCACAACAAATTTTGGGCGATCCAAGCGCAGAGTATCAGTCAGATATAGGGGTAGGTCGTTTTCGTTACGAAGATACTAATGGGGACGGTTTGATTAGCAGTGAAGATCGTAAGTTTTTAGGAAATCCGAATCCAGATTTTACGGCTGGTTTAAATATTGAGCTCACCTATAAAAATTGGGATTTTAGCATGTTTTTATACGGTGTTTATGGGAATGATATTTGGAATCAGGTTACCTGGTGGCATGATTTCTATAGTTCTTTTAACGGGGCAAAAAGCTATACTGCTTTATATGACTCCTGGACCCCTGAAAATAATAATGCATCGGCTCCTATACAGGAAACAGGAGGCAGCTTTAGTACCGCAAATGTTCCAAATTCCTATTTTGTAGAGGACGGATCTTATCTAAGGGCGCGTAATATTCAGTTGGGATATAGCTTTTCGGATGCGTTTTTAGATCAAATAGGTTTTAGCCAATTACATCTGTATGTACAGGGCGCTAACCTTTTTACAATTACTAAATATTCTGGTATAGACCCTGAACTTACCGGTTCTGCCACGGCTTTTGGTATTGATGAGGGCGCGTATCCAACCCCTAAAAAATTAATTTTTGGTGTAAACCTTAGTTTCTAGTTTTAAAAAAGAGTGATATGAAAAAAACAATTTATATAGTTGCAGCAGGGATATTAGGTATGGTAGTATTCCATAGCTGCTCAGAGGATTTTTTAGATAAACCCGCTTACGGAACACTGGACAATAAGACTTTAAGCGATGAAAAAGGAGTAGAAGCGCTATTAATAGCGGCTTATGCGGCTTTAGACGGTCAGGATGAGGATAATGGTACTGTGCTCGCACTGGGTGGAGGATCTCCCTGGGAAGCCGCGCCTTCTAATTGGATTTACGGTGATATTAGCGGAGGTGATGCCCATAAAGGAAGTGACGGAGGGGATCAACCAGCAATAAATTCTATAGCAACTTATAGTGTAGATGCCAGTAATGGCTTTTTTAATTCGAAATGGAAAGCGGTTTACGAGGGGGTAACCCGAGCTAATTCCGTATTAAAAGTATTGAATGAAACCGAAGGGATAGCCGAGGATGTTAAAGCAAATATATCAGGACAGGCACGTTTTTTAAGAGGGCATTATTATTTTGAATTGAAAAAGATGTTTGATATGGTGCCCTGGATCGATGAGACTACAGAAGATTATTATGTCTCTAACGATATGGATATTTGGCCATATATTGAAGAAGACTTCAAATATGCTTATGAAAATCTTCCTGAAACACAAACTGAAATAGGGCGTGCCAATAAATGGGCTGCTGCGTCCTATCTTGG
This sequence comes from Zunongwangia profunda SM-A87, assembly GCF_000023465.1. Lineage (NCBI taxonomy): Bacteria > Pseudomonadati > Bacteroidota > Flavobacteriia > Flavobacteriales > Flavobacteriaceae > Zunongwangia > Zunongwangia profunda. Next base: position 3,333,026 of record NC_014041.1, on the reverse strand, counting down.
TAAAACCTATCTTTTTCAGGATAAATTTTCTGAAGCTAAAGAAATATTTACCGAGGTTATTAGTTCTGGAAAAACCTCTGGAGGTTTAGCCTATGCTTTGTTAGACAATTATCACCATAATTTTAATGCCTTATATGAAAATGGTAGTGAATCGATATTTGCCATACAAATGGTAGCTAACGATGGTACCAATACAATTGCAAATGCAAATCAGGGCCTTATGTTATCTTATCCTTATAATAGTCCGTTTAGATGTTGTGGCTTTTATCAGCCTACACAGGATCTTGTAAATGCATTTAGAACTAGCGAGAGTACAGGATTACCTTATCTGGACAACTATAATAATACCCCTGTAAAGAACGATATGGGAATTCTTTCCAATGAGGCTTTTACACCAGATACCCAATCTTTAGATCCAAGACTAGACTGGACAGTGGGCAGACGCGGAATCCCATATCATGATTGGGGATATCACCCGGGTTACGATTGGGTAAGAGAACAATCTTCCGGAGGGCCTTATGCACCTAAAAAGCACATCTACTGGCAATATAATGCAGATGAATTTTCAGACCAGAGTGCCTGGGCACCAGGAAATGCCATTAACGTAAATATTCTAAGATTTGCTGATGTATTATTAATGGCCGCCGAAGCTGAAGCACAGGCAGGAAGCTTAACTATGGCTTTATCGTATGTAAACCGTGTACGCGGAAGGATAGCCGATCATCCTGATAGTTGGTTAAAAGATTATATAGATCCTGATAATCCGATGCAGGGATTTTCGGAAGATTATGCTGCAAATTATCACGTTCAGCGCTATCCCGATGGATATTTCACTTCTAAAGAGCAGGCTATGAAAGCAATTATGTTTGAAAGAAGGGTGGAATTAGGAATGGAAGGTCATCGATTCTTTGATTTGGTTCGATGGGGGATAGCTCAAGAGGTATTAAACGATTTTGTACAATACGAGGGGCAAATTACCACCGATGTTCGTGGAGCCGAATTTAATACTAACGATAGATATTTTCCTATTCCGCAGCGACAAATAGATTTAAGCACAACTGCAGAGGGGCCTACGCTTCAGCAAAATCCTGGTTATTAGGTAAATTTCGTTTTAAAAAAACTCCCGCTATTTAGTAGCGGGAGTTTTTTTATTCTTACCTAGGATCGTATAATAGTCCGCTTACATTTTGGTAGATTTAGAATTGCAAAAAAAGTTTTCCAGAGGAGGTCTATTGGGCCCGATCTTAGGTTTTAGATTGGTAATTTTAAGAAACAGTTTTTAAGAGTTCTTATCCTACCAACTTAAGTGAGTTAAACTCTTTACGATATTCGCTGGGTGTACAATGCTTATATTTCTTAAAGACCCGGTTAAAATGTGCAATATTATTAAACCCACAGCTAAAAGCAATTTCAGCAATGCTTGTTTCTTTTTCGATCAATTGTTTCGCTGCAAAGCCTAGCCTTAGGTAGTTGGTGTATTCAGTAAAGGTTTTTCCGGTTTTCTTTTTTATAAAACGGTTAAAAGAGCCCGGGCTCATGTTCATAAAGTTTGATATTTCAGCCAATTTTATTTTGCGACTATAATGATGTTTTAAATAATGATTCACAAGCGCTAATCTATTTACTTTAGGATTTTTAAACTGCTGGGGGGTAGATAATAAACACTTATTTTTGGAGATTGCCAGTTCATGTAAAATAAAAATAAGCTCCAGGATATACTGGATGCCAGCTGTTTTTGATAGATTTTTTATTTTTGGTGACAATTGCTTTGCGGTAGTGGGAGAAAAAGCAATTCCCTGGGTAGACTGTTCTAACATCCATTTAATAGGTAGCATTACTTTTAGTCCTAAAAATTGATCACCAAAAAGTTTGTTCTGAAAATGCAGGGATATTTCATGAATGCCTTCCCGCATACATCTGTGCGCCTCCCAACCATGGGCAAGATTAGGACCTATTAAGGCAAGAGACGGGGTTACAGTCTCTTCCAGGCAGTCTCCCACGATTCTTTTTAAACCTTCCCCGTTTTCTATAAAAGATAATTCATATTCGGGATGAAAATGTAGGGGTACATCTAAATGGTTTGCAATATTCTCTGAGATAAAAAAACCGTCCTCTGGTGGCAAAGGGATGTTTGCCCTTTCTGCATTTTTAGGGATTCTTAAAATCATGGTCGTTTTTGATTAATTGGTCATATAATATACTAAAAAAATGTTCTTTTATTTTGAGTAAGTTTTTTACAATTTTAAAAATCGGCCCGTTTAGAACTAACGAAAGATTTTGCGTTTAACTCAAGCTCTAAAGAAATTTTTAATGAGATCATAACATAATGGCTACGTTCAGTTAATTACTGGTTAAGATGGATTTTATTTAAGGATTTGAAGTCTTAAATATTTAAATTCAGGGGAAAATAAAAAATAAGTTATGAGTTTTATTGAAACAACTTCTGTAGAAAAAGAAAAACCCATTAAGCTTTTCTATGAAGATTACGGCAAGGGTAAACCGGTAATTTTAATTCACGGGTGGCCTTTAAGTCATCGTATGTGGGAATATCAAATCGAAACTTTAGTAAATGAAGGCTTTCGAGTGATTGCTTATGATCGTCGTGGTTTTGGAGATAGCGATAAGCCCTGGGAAGAGTATAATTATGATATCCTGGCGAAAGATCTACATGATATTATAGAAAAACTTACACTTACTCAGGTTTCTATCATCGGTTTTTCTATGGGCGGTGGAGAAGTAGCGAGATACATTGGTAAATATGGAACAAAAAAATTGCTGAAAGCAGGATTGATTTCTGCTGTACCGCCTTATATGTTAAAGACAAAGGATAATCCTGAAGGAATCGAAGAGGATGTTTTTGAGGGCTTTAAGAAAGAAATTAGAAAGGATCGCGCAGCTTTTTTAGAGAATTTTGGACAACAGTTTGTTAATTTTGAAGAGAACAAGGATAAAGTTAGTAAGCAGCAATTGCATTATTGCTGGACTATTGCAACTAAAGCTTCTGCAAAGGCAACATTAGATTGTATAGATGCTTTTGGATATACCGATTTTAGAGAAGATTTAAAAAAGTTTGATATTCCTACACTGGTGGTTCATGGTGACGCAGATGAAATTGTACCGATTAAAACAGCAGGAGAAAAGAGTGATAATATGCTCTCTAACAGTACGTACAAAGTAATTGAAGGTGGTCCTCACGGAATAGTGTTTACGCATAAAGAACAGGTGAACAAAATTGTGGTTGATTTTCTTAAATCTTAGAAATTAAATGTATAATCGATTTGGATGATACGAAAAAAGCCACGCAATTGCGTGGCTTTTTGATATTAAGATGGTTGATCTTATTAGTTGGAGGCTTTAGAAGCTTGTTCCATACCTTCTTCGATCATTCCGTAGAATTGGTCTAGTTTAGGAAGAACAACGATTCTTGTTCTTCTGTTTTTAGCACGACCTTCAGCAGTTGCGTTAGAAGCTACTGGCATGTAGTAAGATCTACCTGCAGCTGTCATACGCTTAGGATCTACACCAAACTCGTCCTGAAGAATTCTAACTACAGAAGTAGCTCTCTTTACAGAAAGATCCCAGTTATCCTGGAACATAGAAGTAGATATAGATTTGTCATCTGTATGACCTTCTACCATAAACTCGATGTCTGGTTTATTTTTAATTACTGTAGCAACTTTTCCAAGAACTTCTCTAGCCTGGTTAGTTACGTTGTAACGACCACTGTCAAATAATAATTTATCAGAAATAGAAACGTAAACAACACCTTTTTCAACATTAATTTCGATATCGTCATCGTTCATGTTTCCAATAGCTCCTTTTAAGCTTGTTACAAGAGCTAAAGTAACAGAGTCTTTTTTGTTGATCGCATCTCTCATGCTTTTGATAGCAAGATCTTTTTCTTTGATGCTTTCCAGAGAACGCTCTAAATTTTGAGCTTCTTTCTTAGAAAGTGTTGCAAGATCACCAACATTGTTTAGTAAAGCAGCATTTGTATTGTTAAGAACTTTAATCCTTTCAGTCATTTCGTCTTTACTTTCAAGACAAGCATTTAATTTTACAGTGGCGGTATTAAGCTGGTCTTGAGTTTCTTTTTGTTTCGCTTCTAGTTCAGCGTATTTCTTATTAGAAACACATGAAGATAGCAAGATAGCCGCAGAGGCTGATAAAAGCATGATTTTTTTCATAACTTATTGTAATTATTGTTAATGTTAGATTTTCCAAAAGTATCAAAAAAATATAAAGCTTAAAAGTAGTATTAACAATACTTTAGATGAGCTTTATATTAATTTTTTATAAGTTGTTTTTTTTAATGCAAAATATTCAAAAACGATAGATTTTACATCAAAGTATGTAAATTTAGATGATTTTTCAATTCTTTTTTTAGTCATTTTGGAAAAATTGACATAAAAATCAGAGTGAGCTTTCAATACCGCCAAAAAATGTCTTAAATCTCCCTGAAAAAGGAATTTAAGTCCGGCAATACCATCTAAAACCATTCTTTGCAACACAATTTTACGCATTTTTTCTTTAGGAAGGTTCTTAACCAGCATAAAAAGACTATTTCTAAAATTATAAAAGGTCTTTTTAGGATTCATTTTATCTAATGTTGCCCCTCCAACGTGATAAACGCATGATTTTCCAGTGTATTTTATCGAATAACCAAGATTTTTTATTCTCCAGCATAAATCTATTTCTTCCTGGTGGGCAAAAAAATCTTCATCAAAACCTCCAACTTCTTTAAATACAGCATTTTTTATTGCTAAACAGGCACCGCTAGCCCAAAAAATATCAACTTCATCATTATATTGGCCTTTATCTTCTTCGATAGTTTCAAAAATCCTTCCACGACAGTACGGAAAACCATATTTATCAATAAATCCACCTGCAGCTCCGGCATATTCAAAATACGATTTATTCTTAAAGTCTAATATTTTGGGTTGGACGGCGGCAGTTTTAGATTCCTTGTGAAAAATATCCAAAATCGGGTTTAGCCAGTCCTTACTTACTTCAATATCACTATTTAAAAGAATTAAGATCTCTTCTGAAATATCTTTCAATGCATCGTTGTATCCTTTGGCATAGCCGCCATTTTCTTTATTCTGAATGATTTTTACTTCAGGATAAGCATTTCTTAAGAAATCGATAGAATCATCGGTGGAAGCATTATCGGCGACATAAATATTCGCTCTCGAAGAAAATTGGATCACCGAAGGCAAAAATTGCGCTAACAAAGCTTTCCCATTCCAATTTAATATGACAATTGCTATTTTCATTTATGCCGATTTGTAAGCAGGGATTTCCTGTAGAAATTCATATTCGCCGGCTTCGTAATTCATTTTGCAATAATAATGGGATAAACCATTGGTTACCATTAAATATTCTGCATTTAAGGTCATATTATACTGCGCAATCTGATCGAAAACATTTTGGGTGATCTTAATATGTGGTGCTTTGCATTCTACAATAAGGTGTATACTGCCATCATTATTATAAACCACAACATCGTAACGTTTGGTTAATTTGCCTATCTTCAGTTGCTTTTCCACATTAATAAGACTTTTTGGGAATTCTTTTTCCTGCCTGAGGAATTGCGTACAATGTTGGCGTACCCATTCTTCTGGAGTGAGAATGATAAATTTTTTCCTTAGTTCGTCGAAAACAGCTATTTTATTTTGACTATTTTTGAACCTGAAATTATATTTTGGAAAATTAAGGTCGATCATAGACCTCAAAAATACTAAAGAATACAACATCTAAAAGCCTTTACGGGTAAAACTAATTTCAGCCTAAAAGATTCTTTTTCTGCATGGATGACGCAAAACAAATTGTGACCGATATTAAAAATGGAAAAATTGCTCCTATTTATCTTTTAATGGGAGAAGAACCTTATTTTGTGGATAAAGTTGCCGATTATATCGAGGACAATGTATTGCATGAAGAAGAAAAGGGATTTAATCAAATCATTATGTACGGTCGCGATACCAATGTTGATGACATTGTGGGAAATGCCAAGCGCTATCCTATGATGGCCGAGAGACAGGTGGTGATTGTAAAAGAAGCTCAGGATCTTGCAAGGACAATCGATAAACTGAGTGATTATGCTGAAAATCCACAACCAACAACAGTTTTGGTCCTTTGCTATAAACATAAAACGCTGGATAAGCGTAAAAAGGTGTATAAAACTATCAAGAAAAGTGGAGTAATTCTGGATAGTAAAAAACTATATGAGAACCAGGTTTCAGATTGGATTGTGAGAAATTTAAAATCAAGAAGTTTGGGAATATCTCCAAAAGCTTCCCAAATGCTGGTTGAATTTCTAGGCACAGATTTGGGGAAAATCGATAATGAATTGCAAAAACTTCAATTGGTTTGTGAAAAAGGAACCGATGTTACACCAGAGCTAATTGAACAAAATATTGGAATTAGTAAAGATTTCAATAATTTTGAGTTACGTAAAGCTGTTGGTTTAAAAGACGAGATAAAGGCACATCGCATTATCAACTATTTTTCGCAAAACCCAAAAGATAATCCGCTGGTGGTTACCATATCCCTATTGTTCTCTTATTTTTCGCAATTGTTGCAATATCATGGTTTATCCGATAAATCAAAAATGAATGTGGCAAAACAGCTAAAGGTAAATCCTTATTTTGTGAACGATTATACCCTGGCTGCCAGAAATTATCCGATGAAAAAAGTGAGTTATGCGATAAATGTTTTGCAGGAAGCTGATGTAAAGAGTAAGGGGGTTGGTGCCGTAAATTTATCTTCAGGAGATCTTTTAAAAGAAGTGTTGGTTAAAATAATGCGTTAAATGAGAAAAATAAATTCCTGGGTAAATGCTGCCCGATTACGAACTTTGCCTTTATCCATTTCGGGAATTTTAGTGGGCAGCACCATCGCAGCCCAGCAAGGCTATTTTAGTCTGGGAATTTTTTCATTGGCACTGGCCACAACATTGGGGCTTCAGGTATTATCTAATTTTGCAAATGATTATGGTGATGGAGTAAAGGGAACAGATAACGATGAACGTATAGGCCCGCAACGAGCCATCCAAAGTGGATTAATATCGCATGCTGAAATGAAAAGGGGAATTATCCTCACTTCAATCATCACCTTTATCCTGGCTATTTGTTTGATCTATGCATCCTTTGATAGTGAGGATTTTATGTATAGTCTTATTTTTATTGGCTTAGGTGTAGCCTCTATTGTGGCGGCAATAAAATACACCGTAGGAAACTCAGCTTATGGCTATCGTGGTTTAGGGGATATTTTCGTATTTATTTTCTTTGGGATCGTCGCGGTTTTTGGATCCTTTTTTCTATATGTCAATGATTTTGATTGGGCAGTGCTTATACCGGCTGCAGCCATAGGACTTTTAAGTGCCGGTGTGCTTAATCTTAATAATATGAGGGATAGAGTGCCTGACGAGAGATCAGGAAAAATTACTTTAGCGGTAAAATTGGGCGAGAAAGGAGCAAAAACTTATCACTATTTTTTAATTATTGGAGCCATCTTTCTTATGACGATATATTCAGCCCTGATTTTTGAAGGATGGGATGATATTATTTTTTATATCGCCTTTATTCCGCTTATTCTTCACCTTAAAAGAGTGATGCAAAATGAGTCTCCGGCTTTACTGGATCCAGAGCTTAAGGTACTGGCACTATCAACATTTGGCATGTCTTTACTATTTGCTGTTGGCCAGATTTTTTAAGCTGAAGTTTAACAAAATTATAGAATTCTAAATTCTATTTCTCCAGGCATCAATTAGTATTTTAGGTGCAAATCAAATAAAATTGTTATGGAACTTACATTTTATGGTCAAAATTGTCTTGGCCTTACAATAGGAGATATTAATATTCTGGTAGATCCTTTTATTTCAGGAAATGAAAACGCAAAGGATAAAATCAATTTAAAAGAAATAAAAGCAGATTATATTTTAGTAACACATGCCCATCAGGATCATGTTTTAGATGTAGAAACCGTGGCAAAAAATACAGGTGCGGTTATTGTAAGTAATGCCGAAATCGCTTCCTATTACGAGGAAAAAGGATTTAAGGTACATCCAATGAATCATGGAGGGAGTTGGCAATTTGATTTTGGAAAGGTAAAGTATGTACAGGCCTGGCATAGTAGTACCTTCCCTGATGGTGCCTCTGGTGGATTACCGGGTGGTTTTGTTATTCAAACAGGAGAGAAAAATCTCTATATCGCCGGAGATACGGCTTTAAGTATGGATATGAAGTTAATTCCGTTATTTACCAAACTCGATTTAGCGGTATTACCAATTGGAGATAATTTTACTATGGGGCCAGATGAAGCGGTCATTGCCAGTGATTTTATTGAGTGTAAGCGAATTTTAGGCTGTCACTATGATACTTTTGGTTATATCGAAATTGATCATGCTGAAGCTAAAAAGAAATTTGCGGATAAAGGTAAGGAGTTGATCTTATTGGATATTGGTGAAAAATTAAGTGTTTAATTTTAAAGAATATTAGATTATTGGAATCTTCGATTATTAGTAGATTAAAATGTTAGATTTTTAGCGATTGCGCTAGGTTCATGTTACGAATTGGAAACGCAATTAATCATTGTAAATGATCTTAATTTTTTAGATTTGAATAATTTTGAAGAACTTTCACGAAATAATAAAAATGAATTCAAAACTTAGAATCACATTAAGATCATAATCCGACATTAAATTATTAAAAATTCTAACAAGAATTTCATTCTAGTTTACTAAAAATCTAAAATAATAACAGACTAAAGACAACGCAGTTGCAAGCAACTTATAAAAAGTATATTTTAAATTTTAAACGCCCCAGCGGAACTTCGCGGGGCGTTCTTACTGTTAAGGAAACCTGGTTTATCAAAATAGAGGATGGTGATAATTTTGGTTATGGTGAATGCGGCATTTTACGGGGGTTAAGTATCGACGACAGGCCAGATTATGAAGCAAAGCTAAAATGGGCCTGTGAAAATATCCATCTTGGAAAAAATGAACTTTGGGAAGCGCTCATTGAATTTCCTAGTATTCAGTTTGGGATCGAGATGGCTTTTCAGTCGCTCAAAAATAAAAATGAGTTTGAATTATTTTCCTCAGCATTTACAAAAGGCGAAGATGCCATTGCAATAAACGGACTCATCTGGATGGGGGAAAAAGATTTTATGAAATCCCAGATAGAAGATAAATTGAGATCGGGCTTTAATTGCATCAAAATGAAGATTGGAGCTATAGATTTTGATACTGAAATCGAATTGCTTAAATATATTCGGTCACAATATTCTGCAGAAGAAATAGAACTACGCGTAGACGCTAATGGTGCTTTTGATCCTAAAAATGCATTAGAAAAACTGAAGCGTTTAAGTGAATTAAAACTTCATAGCATAGAACAGCCGATAAAACAGGGAAATTGGGAAGAAACGGCAAAGCTTTGTGCCGAAACTCCATTGCCAATTGCCCTAGACGAAGAGTTGATAGGTGTCTTTGATGTAACAAAAAAGAAAACATTACTACAAACCATACAACCCCAATATCTGATATTTAAACCGAGTCTTATTGGTGGGTTTAAAGGAACTCAGCAATGGATAGACCTAGCTGAAAATAATAATATTGGCTGGTGGAATACAAGCGCGTTAGAGAGTAATATTGGTTTAAATGCTATTTCTCAATTTACTTACGAGAAAAATGTAACGATGCCACAGGGATTAGGAACGGGAAATTTGTACACGAATAATGTTGAGAGTCCGTTAGAGGTTAAAAACGGACAAATTAGTTATAATCCTGGTTTAAACTGGTATTTTAAATTTTAAATACACAAATGTATATAGAACAGGCTTTTAAAAGCAAAAATAATGCGTGGCGATATATTATAGGTACAATTGTTACGATCGTAGCGCTTTTTATGGGGCAACTTCCATTAGCAATAGCTGTTATTTTTAAACTTGGTGTTACTGCAGATTTCGGTACGGTGGATGAAGCTACTATGATGAGTGCTTTAGATAGTAATCTCACTTTTTTCTTTCTCTTGCTAAGTTTTGCTATTGGCTTAGGAGCGCTGCTTTTTCTGGTTAAAAATTTGCATCGACAGTCATTTACAGAATTAACCACGAGCCGAAAAAAGATTGACTGGGGACGTTTTTGGTTCTCGTTCGGTTTGATTGTGATTTTAAATGTTACTTTAATTCTTGTTGATTTTTTCTTTATTAATCCACAGGATTATACGATTAATTTTAATCTGGTTCCATTTTTAATATTGGCAGCGATTGCCATTGTAATGGTCCCGTTACAAACCAGTTTTGAGGAATATTTTTTTAGAGGATATTTAATGCAGGGCATAGGGATTAAAACAGGTTATAGATGGATTCCTTTGGTGATTACATCGGTCGTTTTTGGTGGCTTGCATTACTGGAACCCTGAAGTTAGCCAAATGGGAGATCTGGTGATGGTAAGCTATATAGGCACCGGCTTTATGTTAGGGATCATGACACTGATGGACGAAGGTTTGGAATTGCCTTTAGGATTTCATGCGGCTAATAATTTAGTAGCTGCTCTACTGGTAACCGCAGAGTGGACTGCTTTTAATACAGAATCTATTTTACGCGATGTTTCCAGTCCTGTTGCCGGTTGGGATATTTGGGTAAGCGTTTTGGTTATTTATCCTTTAATTCTTTTGATTTATGCAAAGAAATATCACTGGAAAAACTGGAGCAATCGACTGTTTGGCAAAGTGGAAAAACCAGCAATTATTGCCTCTAATAGTGTCGTAGATATTGAAGATTTATCTGAAATTAACGGAGATTACTAAAAATTAGCTATTTTTAAACTTATAATAGTAATTTGATAACGTAGATTAGTCAGATTTGAATCATATTTAGAGCAATATGGCAGACTTCTATAAGGTTCCGGAAACGCATCCTAATTTTAAGCTGAATAAGCGACATTTCAGTAATGCTGAATTACGACAGCATGCATTTCATTTTATAAAAGAAGGAGAAGCTTTTGAAGAAGAAGTAGGAAGTTTTATTCTGGACTGGTTAAAGCCTCAGGAGTTTGTAGAGGTAAAAACTTCAGGATCTACAGGGAAACCTAAAACCATTCGGCTTAAAAAGGAATACATGGTCAATTCGGCTCTAGCCACTGCCAAATATTTTGATCTTCCAGAAGACACTAAAGCCTTGCTTTGTCTTCCTGCAACTTATATTGCTGGTAAAATGATGATCATTCGAGCTATTGTTTGTGGTTGGCAACTCGATTTAGTGCCTCCCTCTGCTACACCTTTAGATCAGGTTTTTAAAATTTATGATTTTTGTGCCATGACGCCTTTTCAGCTGGATAATTCGGTGGCCCGCTTACACCTGGTTAAAAAGTTAATCGTTGGAGGAGGAGCTATGTCGCTTAGACTACAGAAAATGGTAAAAGAGGTACATACCAAGGTATATGAAACTTATGGTATGACCGAGACTATTACCCATATTGCCGCAAGACGTATAAATCCTACGAAAAAAAAGAAGCAATCACGCCCTTTTAAAGTATTACCGAATATCAATATAAGTAAAGATGAACGCGGTTGTCTGATTATTAAAGCACCAAATCTTTCAGATGAGATCATTGTTACCAATGATGTTGTTGATATTCTTACCTATAAAAAATTTAATTGGAAAGGTAGGATTGATAATGTGATCAATAGTGGAGGAGTAAAATTACATCCCGAAGAAATTGAAAAAAAACTGGGTAAAATTATCGATTCTCGCTTTTTTATAACATCAATTCCAGATGATGCGTTAGGAAATAAACTGGTACTTTTTATTGAAGCTGCTTTTTCTGAAGAAGGTTTAGAAAAAATGAAAGAAAACATCGCGAATCTAAAATCTTTAGAAAAGTTTGAACATCCAAAAAAGATTTATTTTGTTGAAAAATTTGAAGAAACTACCAGTGGGAAAATTCATCGTGATAACACCCTAAAAAGCAGGGTGGGGTAATTTTCTCGAAAATCAATTTTAAAAATAACAAATAATGAGGTTATCGCTCTTTTCTTAAAACGAGTATAATCAATTTTTTTAACAACAGCATAGTTTGATATTTTTGAGATGTAAAGTATTTTTGTCTTTTAGACTTAAATTCTTTACAAATGAAAAATACAGATCTCAAATTACTTCCGCATAAATTTAAAATAGTTGGCTATGTATTACTCGCTATTTCTTTAGTGCTTTTTATTATTTCTAGTATAGACCTTATAGCAGTAGAAAATGAAATTATTAAAAATGGTTTCTTTGATCTAGTATTGATCGCTTTTTTGGTATTAGCTCTTTCAAAGGAAAAGGTAGAAGATGAACGTAGTATGAAACTGAGATTGTTAGCTTTTGCAGCTACTTTCTTATACGGAGTTATTTTTGCCCTTATAAGTCCTTTTGGAAGTATTTTATTTAATGGAAGTTTTGAGATCGATCTCCAGGCTAATCAGTTACTTTTTACGATGTTCTTATGGTATTTTGGCGTTTTTTACTTCATGAAAAGATTTAATTAATGAAGAATACAATTAAAGTTGAGCGCGCCAAAAAGAATATGACTCAGGAGGATTTAGCAAAATTACTTGGGGTTTCCAGACAAACAGTAAATTCTATGGAGAAAAATAGATATGCGCCATCTACGATTCTTGCTTTAAAGCTTTCTAAAATTTTTGCTTGTTCAGTAAATGAGATTTTTCAGCTGGACGATACAGATTAAGCATTTTTTATAAAATTTATTTTTTTTAGATGAAAAACGTTAGTTTTATAAAAATCAATTAACGATGTTATATCAAATACTAGCCATTGGTGCTCCTCAAATTATTATAGTTTTAATAGTTTTTTTGTTCGGATTATTATTTCCCCTTTTAGCCATCATAGATATCGTAAAAAACGATTTTGAAGGGAATAATAAAATAGTGTGGTTACTTATCGTGATCTTCTTTAGTTTTTTTGGGACAATCCTCTATTTTATTATGGGTAGAAAACAGAAATTGAACTAAACCTATAAAAAAAGGCTGAAATTATCAAATCTCAACCTTTATTCTTAAGCTGTTATAACTCGTATTTTTATTTAAAACTCATGTTTACGTAAAATTCAAGATCATTGAGTTTTATTGAATCTTCACCAGATACTTTTTTATCTAGTTTTTTCCATTTTAAGCTTGGTTTTAGACGGGTTTCTTTGCCGTCGATAAATACATCTACCGGCATATTAAATTCTGGAACATCTGCTCTCCATCGATACGCATAAGTTTTACCATCTTTTTTAAATTGTAACTCGGGAATTCTGGTATGTCTTAAATATTGATCGAATACCGGCTTTAAATCTGTTTTTATAGGTTTATTGAAGAAATCTTCAACGGTTTTGGTATCGATGATCTTATGTTTATAAGTCGCCGTATAATCCCTAAAGGTATCCCACCAAAGTTCATCATTATCATAAATGCTTCTAATGGTATTTAGTAAATTAGATCCTTTAAAATACATATCCCCAGAGCCTTCAGCATTTACTCCGTAATCACCGATTATGGTCGCTCTGTTTTGGATATTAGAACGTTGTCCTTTTATATATTTTAAAGCCGCTTCTTTTCCCCAGCCACATTCAGTATAAATAGCTTCGGTGTAGGTGGTAAAGCCTTCGTGAATCCACATATCTGCAATATCTTTTGCAGTAATACTATTGCCATACCATTCGTGTCCCGATTCATGAATTATGATATAATCCCATTTTAATCCTATTCCCGTGCCAGAAAGATCCCGGCCTAAATAGCCTTTCATATATTTATTTCCGTAGGCAACTGCGCTTTGATGCTCCATTCCAAGATACGGAGTCTCTACTAGTTTATAGCCATCTTCTACAAAGGGGTAAGGTCCCATTTTTTCGTAAAAGCAAGCCATCATATCTTTTACTTCTTCAAATTGTTTTTTAGCTTTTTCAAGATTATAAGGAAGTACGTAATAATCCAGTGTAAGATCCTGGAACTGATCTGAAAAATGTTCGTAGTTAGCGATGTTAATCATTACATCGTAGTTATTGATTGGATTTACGGTTTTCCAACTCCATTCGGTATAACCATTACCAAGCTCCTTTTTGCCAATCATTCTACCGTTTGATACATTCATTAGTCCGTTTGGTACTGCAATATCCAATTGCACACTTTCTGGCTCGTCGCTTTGGTGATCTTTATTGGGATACCATAAGCTGGCGCCGGTTCCCTGAACGGCCACACCAACCCAGGGATTTCCCTGCTTGTCCTGTGTCCAGACAAAACCGCCGTCCCAGGGCGCATTTTTGGCTACTATGGGGTGCCCAGAATAGAAAAACTCTAAAGAATCTGTTGTGTTTTTGGCCAGAGCTTCTTCAAATTCAACAAAAACAGCGTTGTATTTTCGGTTATATTTTAAGTTTTTACCATGAAAAACAATCGAATCGATGTTCATATTTTCAAATAGATCGATTTGCATTACCGGTAATTTTTGTTCGGTTTTAAAAGTGATAATGTTGCTACCATCAATAAATTCTTCTGAAGGATTTACCTTCAGTTTTAAATGGTATCTTAACGCATCATACGCACGCTCGGCTCGTAAAGAACCGCGAAGGGTATCAGCTTCGGTATATTTTTCTTTATTGCTTAGGACTTGTGAGGAAGCCGTAAAAGCAAGTATTGAAAACAAAAATGTAGAAAGAAGTTTTTTCATTCCTGATGATTAAATTAAACAATGTGGTTTGTGACTAAATTCTATAATTTAGGTGCGATTTTCCAAACTTATCATTTTGAGGTTAAGTTTGAATAACCCCTAAATTAAAATCTTTTTCGATTGGGGCATGATTTGCAGCTTCGATTCCGGTTGAGATCCATTTGCGGGTATCCATAGGATTAATCACCGCATCTGTCCATAGCCTGGCTGCTGCATAATATGCTGAGGTTTGCTCGTCGTATCTGGATTTAATGGCTTCAAAAACCTTTTTTTCTTTTTCAGCATCTACTTTTTCCCCTTTTTTCTCTAATGAAGCAGTTTCTATCTGAGCCAGCACTTTTGCGGCTTGCGTGCCGCCCATAACGGCCAGCTCTGCACTTGGCCAGGCAACGATCAATCTTGGGTCATAGGCTTTACCGCACATGGCGTAGTTACCGGCTCCATAGGAATTACCAATAATAATAGTGAATTTTGGAACTACTGAATTGCTTACTGCATTTACCATTTTCGCACCGTCTTTGATGATGCCGCCATGCTCACTTTTGCTGCCCACCATGAATCCGGTAACATCCTGAAGAAACACTAGTGGGATTTTCTTTTGGTTACAATTTGCAATAAAGCGAGTGGCTTTATCTGCGGAATCAGAGTAAATGACTCCGCCAAACTGCATTTCCCCTTTTTTGGTTTTAACGATTTTACGCTGATTGGCAACAATGCCAACAGCCCAACCATCTATACGAGCATAACCGGTGATGATCGTTTCGCCATAACCTTTTTTATATTCTTCAAAATCAGATCCATCAACCAAACGTTCAATGATTTGCATCATATCATATTGATCGGAACGCTTTTTAGGTAAAATCCCAAAAATCTCGTTAGGTTCTAATTTTGGTTTTAACGCCTTTTTTCGGCTAAAACCAGCAGTATCAAAATCGCCAATTTTATCCATAATATTTTGAATTTTGGTGAGTGCATCTTTATCGTCTTTGGCCTTATAATCGGTCACGCCACTAATTTCGGTATGTGTGGTCGCACCGCCAAGTGTTTCGTTATCGATGGTTTCGCCAATCGCCGCTTTAACCAGATAGCTTCCGGCAAGAAAAATACTTCCGGTTTTCTCAACAATAATAGCTTCGTCACTCATAATGGGTAAATAAGCACCCCCGGCAACACAACTTCCCATTACGGCCGCGATTTGAGTGATGCCCATACTACTCATTACGGCATTATTTCTAAAGATTCTTCCAAAGTGTTCTTTGTCTGGGAAAATTTCATCCTGCATCGGTAAATAAACACCTGCGCTGTCTACGAGATAAATGATGGGAAGCTTATTTTCAATAGCAATTTCCTGGGCACGCAGGTTTTTCTTTCCGGTGATAGGAAACCAGGCTCCTGCTTTTACGGTGGCATCATTAGCCACTACAATACATTGTTTGCCAGAAACTTTTCCAATTTTTACGACTACACCACCACTGGGGCAACCGCCATGTTCCTTGTACATGCCATCGCCGGCAAAAGCGCCAATTTCTATCGCAGATTCAGGAGTATCCAGTAAAAAATCAATCCGCTCCCTGGCGGTCATTTTTCCTTTGGCGTGATGTTTTTCGATACGTTTCTCGCCACCTCCCAAATACACTCTTTTTAGGTGGTGATTTAAGTCTGAAACTAATAATTTATTATGATCTTCATTTTTATTGAAGGTAATATCCATATAGACAGTTTTTTGGAAGCAATTTTAAAATGAGTAAAAATGAATTTTAACCTTAGTTTGCTTAATTGTTTTCAAAAATAATTTAAAAATTTTCACAATATTGGCTAAAATACAAAATACGGAGTATTCAATTTTTAAATTACTAATCAAAATATCCGATATTTGTGTCTTAAACAAGATTTTATGGGATTAAATAAGAACACCATTTTCGCCTGGGCCTCATTTATTATTTTTTTAGTAGCCACGGCGATCGTACTACTGGGTGTCTTAAAATATAGAGATCACGCAATAGGTTTTTCTGTTGTAGGAATTGGTTTTTTTGCCATTTCCTGGGTTTTTAATGCGTTGAAAGGCCGAATTTGATTTTATAATTTAAAAAAGAAAGGTTTATGGAGAGAGCACAGCTGGTAAAACATCTTATGGGTGGTGAGGCTTTTATGCCTATTGATAAAGTTTTAAAAGAAGTGTCATTCGACAAGATTGGCGAGAGATTACATGGATTACCGTATTCTTTTTATGAGGTATTCTATCATATTACCTATACGCAAAAAGACATTCTCGATTATATCACTTTAGATGATTATAAAACGCCAAAATGGCCAGAAGGCTATTGGGATAAAAAACGATCTCCAAAAACTAAAGAAGAGTGGGAGGAGTTAAAGTCTAACTTTTTTAAAGAAAGGCAGGATTTAGCAGCGTATATTTTAAATGAAAATAACGATTTAAACAAACCGGTAAAAAATAGTGAAGATCATACCTTATTACGAGAGCTATTACTTGTAGTAGAGCATAATGCGTATCATACCGGGCAGTTGATTCTTTTACTTCGACTTTTAGGAGATCACTAATATTTTGTATTTCTTTATTTGTATTTTTGCGCGGTTTCAAATGCATTTTTGATCATTTGGAACCGTATTAATAAGATTAATTCAACCAAAAAATTACGATTACATGGCAGATGATAAAAAAGTGATATTCTCGATGAGTGGGGTTACTAAAACCTACAAATCTGCGAATACACCGGTTTTAAAAAATATATACCTGAGTTTTTTCTATGGAGCAAAAATCGGGATTCTTGGTCTTAACGGTTCTGGTAAATCTACCCTATTAAAAATTATCGCAGGTAGAGATACAAACTACCAGGGAGATGTAGTATTTTCTTCAGGATATAGTATTGGTTATTTAGAGCAGGAGCCGGAGTTAGATGAAGATAAAACTGTTCTTGAGGTTGTAAAAGAAGGTGTTGCTGAAACTGTTGCAGTACTGGATGAGTACAACAAAATTAACGACATGTTTGGTTTGCCTGAGGTTTATGAAGATGCTGATAAGATGCAAAAGCTTATGGATAAGCAGGCAGAACTTCAGGATAAGATTGATGCCAGCAATGCATGGGAATTAGATACCAAGCTGGAAATTGCGATGGATGCCTTAAGAACTCCGGAAGCTGATAAGAAAATTTCAGTATTATCTGGTGGGGAAAGAAGGCGAGTAGCGCTTTGTCGCTTATTACTAAAAGAGCCAGATATTCTACTTTTAGATGAGCCAACCAACCACCTGGATGCCGAATCTGTACATTGGTTAGAACACCATTTAGCACAATATAAGGGAACGGTGATTGCAGTGACGCACGACCGTTATTTCTTAGATAATGTTGCCGGTTGGATCTTAGAATTAGATCGTGGTGAAGGAATCCCATGGAAAGGAAACTATTCCTCCTGGTTAGATCAAAAATCCAAGCGATTGGCGCAAGAGCAAAAACAGGCAAGCAAGCGCCAGAAAACTTTAGAACGCGAACTGGAATGGGCGAAAATGAATCCAAAAGGTCGCCAGTCTAAGCAAAAAGCACGTCTTAAAAATTACGACAAGCTGCTGAGTCAGGACCAAAAACAAATGGATGAAAAGCTTGAGATTTACATCCCAAATGGGCCAAGATTAGGAACAAACGTAATCGACGCGAACGGTGTTAGTAAAGCATTTGGAGATAAATTGCTTTATGAGGATCTTAATTTTAGTTTGCCGCAAGCAGGAATTGTAGGAATTATAGGACCAAACGGTGCCGGTAAAACCACAATTTTTAAAATGATAATGGGTGAAGAGCAGCCTGACAAAGGAACTTTTGATGTTGGTGAAACGGCAAAGATCGCTTACGTAGATCAAAGTCACTCTGATATTGATCCTGAAAAAACCATCTGGCAAAACTTTAGTGATGAGCAGGAGCTTATCATGATGGGAGGCAGACAGGTAAATTCACGAGCTTATCTAAGCCGATTTAACTTTAGCGGGAGCGAGCAAAATAAGAAAGTGAATATGCTATCGGGTGGTGAGCGAAACAGGCTTCACCTGGCCATGACATTAAAAGAAGAAGGGAACGTATTGCTACTGGATGAGCCTACCAACGATCTTGATGTGAATACCCTAAGAGCTTTAGAAGAAGGCTTGGATAACTTTGCAGGTTGTGCTGTGGTCATTTCCCACGACCGTTGGTTCCTGGATAGGGTTTGTACGCATATTCTTGCTTTTGAAGGCGACTCGCAAGTATATTTCTTTGAAGGTAGTTTCTCTGATTATGAAGAGAACAAGAAAAAACGTCTTGGCGGTGACGTAATGCCAAAACGAATTAAATATAAAAAATTAACCAGATAGTCATACCCTATAAGGCTCCTTAACGGAGCCTTTTTTTATACTGCTTCTATTGATTTTATGTAGTTAAGAGGTAAGATTTTTCATGGCAAAATGAAGAAGTCCGCTTGAATTTTTAAGGTTTAGTTTTCTAATCATGTTTTTACGATGGGTTTCGATAGTAAACTGGCTACGGTGCAGGATTTCCGAAATTTCCTTGGTGCTTTTTCCATCTTTAATTAATTGAAGGATT
Source organism: Zunongwangia profunda SM-A87 (assembly GCF_000023465.1). Taxonomy (NCBI): domain Bacteria; kingdom Pseudomonadati; phylum Bacteroidota; class Flavobacteriia; order Flavobacteriales; family Flavobacteriaceae; genus Zunongwangia; species Zunongwangia profunda. Next base: position 3,313,731 of record NC_014041.1, on the reverse strand, counting down.
TCTAACTCCCGATTAGTCAATTTAAAATCGCTGGTCCATATTTTAATATTGCTTACCGCTTTTGTGTGTTCTTCATAAAAAGCAGTCTCTCCAATCCTTACTTTTCTTATGGCTTCAATAAGCTCGTTAGTATGGACAAATTTTGGCAGATAACCAGCAACACCTATAAATTTAAGTTTATCCAGAATGTTTTTTTCAAAAAGCATAGATAAACAGATGATTTTTAGAGAAGCGAAATAAGGCTTCATTTTTTCAGCAATACTAATTCCAGAATTCCCAGGCAGATTTATATCGAGTAACAGCACATCGGCTTTATGGATTTCGTCGCTTTTCAGCATGGTTTCCCCATCCCTAAATGTGGCGATAACCTGTAAATCGTCGATAGCGTCTAAAATTTGCATGAGTCCTTCTGTAAATAAGGAATGATCATCAACCAGTACGATTTTTATTGCTTTCATTTTAAATAGGTATTTCGATGATACTTATCATGCCTTTCCCGGTATTCTCTATATGAAATATTCCTTGGTGATAAGAAACCCTGGATTTTATATTTTTTATTCCCATACCATTAGTGTTTTCTTTTTTTAAGCCTATACCATTATCTTCTATCTGAAGGCTGCAGGTACTTTCATCACAATTTAGGGTAATGTCAACAATCGTTGCCTTCGAATGTTTTATGATATTGGAAATAAGCTCCTGAAAGATTCGATAGATATTAACCGCTTTAATGTTTTCTATGGTATGGTCGTCTCCCAATAGGGTAAGATTCACTGCTATTGAAGTATTCTTAAAAAGCTCTAAGTCCTGCTGAATAGTTGTGTATAAACCAATTTTTTCTATTTCTTTAGGTGATATTTGGTAGATTAAATTGCGAAACTGGTCTTTTGCAAGATTGAATATTCCTGTAATTTGCTTTTCATTCTTATAGGGAGCTTCCAGTAAAAGACGCAAGGCATTCATAGTATTTCCTAATCCGTCATGAAGATTTCTTGCAATGATCTGGCGTTCATTTTCCTGTACTTCAATGAGTTCTTCGCTTAGTTTTTCACTTTTTAATTTAGCAGCGGCTAGATTTTGGTTCATTTCATTAAGCTCTTTTCTATAATTCAATAAGAAAGCAATCGTTAAACTTAAAATTTCAAAAGCAACGCTGTTAATGATGTTCCCTGGTGGCATGTAAATGGTTGCGCCCCCTACCTGAAAAGTATTGGTGATATAAAAAAGTAGCGAAAGAATAAGTAAAAAGTTACAGCAGATGTAGTAAACGGATTGTTTATTCTTTTTGTAAATCGAATAAAACAGGTTGATCACCAATACCGTTAAATTGATTAAAAATAAAAGAAATAGCAAAAGCCGATATTGGTCAAAAAAAGCGGTGTTTTGCGGAATAACGATCTTGATCACTACAAAAAGAATAAGAATAAACAAGATGAAATTATTGATAAGGTTTAATATCGAATTCCATTTTGGGAAATGCTCTTTGTGAGCGGTAAAGTATTGAAATACTTTTGTGTGAAAATATGACGATAGCAGCACAAAAAACATTTTTGGGAAGTGTGTCCAAAAGCGATGAAGAAAATCGGGAACCAAATGCACATCGTACATATATTCTATGGCATTAAAGGCCATCATGCTTAAAATATAGCCAAACATAAAACCATACAGTTTTCTTCGTATAAGGATAAACAGGAATAGATTGAATAAAGCGGTGAAAGTAAAGTAGCCAAAGTACCGGCCTAAAAGGAATGAATTATTAGCCTCATAAATAAGAATATCTTCCACCGTAGTAAAATCTGTAGGAAAATATAAATTAGAGTGTCCCTGTAATTTAGTTTTTAAAATCAAAGTTTTGGTCTCGAAAGCTTGCATTTCAACCTTAAAAGAAAGACATCGAATTGGCGTTGGTCTTTCTTCAAGTTTTTGAGCTACAGAGGTTTCTCCAATTTCTATGAGCCGGCCATTTTTCAATTCGTATAAAGTGAATAAAATTCCGTCATTATAAAAGCTCCAATAATAGTCCTCTGCGAAAGCCTGATCGTTTGTAACCTTTAATGAAAAATAATTTAAGCAACTGGTAAACCCTAGATTTACGATTCGGCTAGGAGCCATATCCTGGAATTCTCCTTTGTTGAAATGCTGAATTATTTCTTCTTTAGATTCTGCCTTGCAGTCCTCAAATCTTTGGAAAAAGTCAACAATATGCTGTGAGTACACTCCTTTTACAAAAAGTGTATCGTCTTCTGAAGCATTTACAGAAAATGCGAGAAGAAAGCAAATAATAAGAAAATACTTGTTTAGCACATTAATTTTCAGTGGATTGGAGGTGAAAATAAAATTAGCTAAATAGATTGAAGGATAAATACCCAATGACAGGTATTTTTTGAATAATTCTGAAATTAGTCGGTTTTCAGCTTAATTTTTAAGTTTTCAGCATAATTCTTTATCGTTTCGATATCATTTTTAGTTTCTACGGCTTCCAAAGCACTACTGAAAAAGCACTTAGCTTCGGAAAGAATTATATCTTTATAGTAATCTTCTTTTTGTTCTTGCTGAAGTAAATAGTGGAACATCACGCCAATTTTTTGAATGATAATTAGATCGTGTGAGCAGTAGGTTCTAATGGTTACCAGTATATTATAGAGTAAATCTTTAAAATCTACGGTATTCAATTTTAAAAGGCACTTATCGTTGCGGTTTATAATACTCGAATCCTTTTTTAGCATTCTAAGGGCCAGTAATTCGGTTAAATAATCGATAGCATTTACCGCGGTACCGGGATCATTAATCCCGGGAGACATTGCTTTGGCAATAATTTCAGTAATTTGTTTAAAAGCCAACACGTAATTATCGGCAACCAGTTCTTTACGTGCAAAATTGAAATTCGCTAAAATTTCATCTAATTTTTCATCATCCAGTTCTTTTTCTGACCGAAGAATTGGGGTGCCTTTAAGAATAAAAATACCTTTTATAGGTAAAACATGAAATTTGGTTTCTATTTCTTCACAAAGATCAAGCATGTTCGCAATCGATAGGTTTTGAAAATACCCACTTTTTTTTGCTTCATAGACATGCCAGCTATCCGTATCAGGGAAACTGTCCGTTTGATTTCGCTCACTGTCCAATAATTTATAAAGCCTGTTTCTGGATTCATGATAAATATACTCGAGGATATTACTTATTTGAATGCTTTGGGAAATGGTATGGATAAAATAGATAAATGCTCCCATACAGATCACTGTAAAAAGAATACCCAAAAATACTGAAAATCCGGGTAAATCTTTTGGGGGTGCGTCCGGATCTATAGCAACCATGATAAAAATACAATAGAGTATGGTTGCAAGATAAATCCCTAAGACTGTTTGGTGTTTACGATCTGAAATTAAGCCGGGCAGTAATCTTGGAGAATAATTATTGGTGGCCTGATTAAGCAATACCATTACCATAGAAAAGCTAAACACCATCATCGAGATGAGTCCCGTAATTATTGCTCCTAAAACGCTTAGTGCCGTATCTCCGCTATTAACAATAAGAGACGGAAAGTTTTTTCTTAAAAGACCTGAAGCTCCATGTTCTTCCAAGAATAAGGTTAGAAATGTAAATAGAAACCCTAATAAAGCGATTACGGTTGGATAAAATGCGATCCGACTGCGAATAGCATTAAAAAAAGAAAGTAGCCGGGTAAATAGTTTTTTCATTTGACAGTTAATATGAAGCTAATATAGCTGTAAAAACCCTAAACATGTTAAAAAGTCATGTTAAAAACCGTTATAACTGCCAAAATGACGTTAAAATTTAATTGGAATTTAAATTGCTATTAGGTAAGTGTTCTTAAAAGAAATAAAGTTTAACAAAAAATATAAATGTTATGAGTCTAATTAAGAGAAATGAAAACTGGTTGCCATCTGTATTTGACGATATGTTTAAAACAGATTGGTTAGGAGGAACTACAAACGTGAATAATATAGGAACAAGGATTCCAGCGGTTAATATTCACGAATCAGACGAGAATTTTATCGTTGAAGTTGCAGCTCCTGGAAAATCCAAAGAAGATTTTAAGATTGAATTGGATAACGATGTATTAACCATTTCAGCTGAAGAAAAATTAGAAAAAGAAACTTCAGAAAAAAGCGGAAAATATACTCGTAAAGAATTTAGCTATAGTACTTTTAAAAGAGCATTTAGTTTACCTGAAACAGTAGATAATTCTAAAATTTCTGCGAATTACAATAACGGGGTTTTAGAAATTGCACTTCCAAAAAAGGAAGAAGCTAAAGTGCAGGCTAAAAGAATGATAGAAATATCTTAAGTTTAGGTTATTTAGTTAGTTAAAAAAAGAAAGCCGAATTATAAGATTCGGCTTTCTTTTTATTTCCAGGGTTTTAAATCTTAAGTTATTCGCCCTTTTCTTCAGGAATATATCTTAAAAAATACATGGTATCTCCACTGGGATGATCCCATTTATTGAAAAGTTGAAATCCGAATTTTTGATACACAATCGCGTTTTTTCGCATTCTTGTTTCCGCATAAAGCGGTAAATTATAAAGCTTAGCGCGTCTGTAAAACTCATTTTTCATTTGTACACCAACCTGTGTGCCGGGGCCACGGGATTCTTTGAGGATTCCCCAAAACCAGCAGTACAAATATTCACCTTCCTGTGGACGCTGTTTCTTGATATAATTCTGGGTTTTTAAAATTTTATAGGCATTTTTTATACCCGTAACATTAAAAACTAAGCCTAATTCTGACCAGGCATTTTTCCAGAAGTTTTCATCTTTTTTACTGGTTTTAAATAAAATAGCAATCCCATTTCCATCTTCACTTACAATAAGAGCATCTTTTTCAATAGCTTTATTCACCATGTGTTCAGCAAGATATTTATATCTTTTGTGCTCGTTTCCTCCCTTTTTAACCACATCCATAGATGATGGGATTTCTTTTAAAAGGATGGTCACTTTTTTAATAATATCTGCTTTTTCTTCCTGAGTCAAAATTCGATCTTTTAGACTGCGAATATAACAAAAATCAAAGGTTTTTTTATTTGGTAATGCTATGGTAATTTTTAGTTTTCCTTTCTTAATTTCTGTTTAGCATTAGTTCAAATTATGCTTTAAGTCCACTTAATTTTTATATTGACTGATTTTGTAGTTAATTTAAGCTTAAATTTATCCCAATGATGAAGAAAATCCTTTTCCCCCTCTTGCTACTTTTCTTATTGCCGGTTTTTGGGCAATCTTCGATAGAAAGTGATTCCATAAAAATCAGAGAAATTTATAACATTGCATTAACCAATGGTAAAAGCTATGATTGGTTAAGGCATTTATCCAATAGTATCGGTGGTCGCCTTTCTGGATCCTACAATGCGCAACTTGCGGTAGACTACACTAAAAAAGAGTTGGATAGTCTTGGCTTAGATAAGGTTTGGCTACAGGAAGTGATGGTGCCAAAATGGACCCGAGGGGTTCGTGAATACGCGTATATCGAAACGATTCCGGGAAGTGCTACACCTGTTAATATCTGCGCTTTGGGAGGTTCTATTGCTACCCCTGAAGGAGGAACCAAAGCTGAGGTTATCGAAGTGAAGGGCATTGAAGAACTTTCCGCACTTGGCGAAAATAAAATTAAAGGTAAAATTGTCTTTTTTAATCGACCAATGAATGCTACAAATATCCATACGTTTAAAGCTTACGGAGGCGCAGTAGATCAACGTGCTAATGGAGCTGCTGAAGCTTCAAAATATGGGGCCGTGGGTGTACTGGTTAGATCGATGAACCTTAGCATCGATGAATATCCACATGCCGGTAGTATGTATTACGGTGATATTGCTGAAGATCAAAAAATTCCGGCTGCGGCCATTAGTACTAAGGATGCTGAATATTTAAGCTCGGTTTTAAAGTTGCAAAAAGATCTTAAGGTCTATTTTAAAATGAATTGTGAAACCCATCCGGATGTAAAAAGCTATAATGTTATTGGAGAAATTACGGGAAGTCAGTATCCCGATGAATATATTGTTGTAGGAGGGCATTTAGATTCTTGGGATTTAGGAGATGGCTCTCACGATGATGGAGCGGGCTGTGTACAATCGATGGAAGTATTACGACTGTTTAAAGAGATGGGGTATAAGCCAAAAAGGAGTATACGCGTAGTCTTGTTTATGAATGAAGAAAATGGATTGCGAGGCGGATTAAAATACGCTGAGGTTGCCAGGGAAAAAAGCGAAGATCATATCTTTGCCTTAGAAAGCGATTCGGGTGGTTTTACACCACGGGGCTTTACGTTTCATGCTGATGATGTCCAACTTGAAAAACTACAAAACTGGTCTCGCTTATTTGCACCGTATTATTTACATATTTTTAAAGAAGGAGAAGGAGGTGCAGATATTGGTCCGCTTAAAGGTGATGGAACGGTTTTAGCGGGTTTACAACCAGATTCTCAACGTTATTTTGATTATCACCATGCTGCTACAGATACTTTCGATAAAATCAATAAAAGAGAACTCGAGTTAGGTGCAGCTAGCATGACATCTTTAATTTATCTGGTAGATAAATACGGTTTATAATTGATAAGGTTCCCGGCGATTAACATATCAAATCCGAATTTTAACAAAGAGGAAGATCTCACTTCCTTTTTGCTTTTAGATGCCTTTATCTATAATGATACTGAAAGTTATTTTCAGGAATATTTAAATGAGGAATTGTTTTGTGATAGTCACGGAAAGATTTTTAAGATCACAGGCAAAAAACAACCAAAATCGATTTTTAGAAAGCTTTTTTTCTTTTTGCCCAATATCTATAAGGTAGAATTGATTTTTGAAGCTACGAATGAATATATAACATTAGATGATCTTCGAGATTTTATGATTGAAAGAATAAAAACTTTGGGTTATGGCAAGTTTGAAGTAAAGTGGATTCTGGAGCTCCAGAAAGCAAAATCTTATGAAGAATTAATTTTAGGAAAACAAAACTAAGTATCTTCTATTTTTCAGATTCTTAAATTGGATTTTTTAATGATAAATCAATTTGAAGCCGGATAAAAGCCATTATCTTTGCGCACTAAATTTTTGGTTTTGCAGCTTTCAGATTACACAAAAGAATTCAGGAAAAATCTAAACATAGCCTATCCGGTGATGTTAGGTCAATTGGGACATGTACTTGTTGGTCTCGCTGATAATCTAATGGTAGGACGATTAGGTGCTGCGCCCCTTGCCGCAGTTTCCTTAGGAAATAGTTTGGTGTTTATTGCACTTTCTTTAGGGATTGGATTTTCTTTTGCGATTACTCCGCTTATTGCTGAGGCCGATGGTTCTGGAGACATCGAAAAGGGAAGAAGTTATTTTCATCACGGGATTATTCTTTGTGGTATAAACGGTATACTTCTTTTTCTACTGCTATTACTGGCAAAACCACTTTTATATTATCTTGATCAACCTCCTGAAGTAGTAGAGTATGCTATGCCTTATCTTGAAATTGTAGCTTTTTCGATGCTCCCTTTAATGATATTTCAGGCCTATAAACAATTTGCCGATGGTTTATCTCAAACCAAATATTCAATGTATGCTACTATATTAGCTAATGTGGTTAACGTATTATTCAACTATTTATTAATTTACGGAATTTGGGTTTTTCCAGAGTTGGGTTTAGAAGGTGCAGCGATAGGAACATTGATTTCAAGGTTCTTTATGCTTTGGTTTGTGTGGGAAATTTTAAGACGAAAATCTAAATTTAAACCCTACTTCGTTTGGTCTAAAAAAGAATTATTCAATATAGATATTTTTAAGAAGATTTTAAATCTTGGTCTGCCAACTGCCTTACAGATGTTATTTGAAGTAGCTATTTTTACAGCGACCGTCTTCCTGGCAGGACTTTTAGGAACAAATCAGCAGGCAGCAAATCAAATTGCTTTAAATTTAGCCTCGATGACCTTTATGATCGCGGTAGGCCTTGGGGTTACTGCAACCATACGCGTTGGAAATCAAAAAGGATTACATCATTATAAAGATTTGAGACGAATTGCCATGTCGGTATTCCTACTTGTCTTTATTATTGAAGCTGTATTCGCAGTAGGTTTTATTTTGTTGAAAGACTGGTTGCCTACTTTTTATATAGACAATGCCGAAGTTGTACTTTTATCGTCACAATTATTAATTGTAGCGGCCTTATTTCAGTTAAGTGACGGAATGCAGGTAGTAATTCTGGGGGCCTTACGAGGTTTACAAGATGTAAAAGTCCCAACTGCGATTTGTTTTGTTGCGTACTGGATGATTGGTTTTCCGGTGTCCTGGTATTTTGGAAAAGCTGAAAATATGGGAAGTATGGGAATCTGGATGGGCTTACTGGCAGGATTAACGGCTTCTGCATTAATGTTGTATTTTAGATTCAATTATTTAAGCCATAAATTGATTGCAAATAAACCGAAAGAAATTAAAACCGAAACTGTTTAAAAATATATACCATGGAATTTCCTAAATTTTTATTGGGTGATAATACCGACTATTCAGATGCGATTTTTGTGATTCACACAGAGTTCCCCCGTTTCATTATTAATCTTGAAAATGATGAGGTGGAATGGCTTGAAGATTTTGATAAAGCAGATGAAGAAGAACTGGCGAATGAAGCCGAAAGTTTGATTCAGCAGGCGAATGACTTTTATGATCGCGAAGTATCCAGATACGAGGAGGACTAAACCAGTTATGTGCTTTTGGGCACATGCACAAGGTATTTATTAGTAATGATTTTAATTTCGAGGTATCGCGATCTCAGTCTCGAAAGCTACCGTGTCCACACTGTAACGGAGCATTTAATCTCGATTATGGAATAAAAAAAGTATGGAAGAATTAATTGAATTAGATCACAAATTATTTCTTTATTTAAACAATCTTGGTTCTGCAACCTGGGATTGGATGTGGATTGCTATTAGTAATAAATGGATGGCGATCCCACTTTATGCTTTTCTGTTATTCCTTCTTTTTAAGAAATTTGGCTGGAAGTATAGTGTGATCACAATGATTTTTATTGCACTCTTAATCACCTGTACCGATCAAATGGCCAACGTATTTAAAGACTTTTTTATGCGTCCGCGTCCTTGCAGGCAGGAAGGCGTAACCCAATTTGCCAGGATCGTGGCAGAGCGCTGCGGTAAATATGGATTTTACTCGGCTCATGCTTCAAGTACGTTTGCTGTAGCAATTTTTTTAGGATCTATTTTTAAAAAGAAAATTCCTGGACTTATTTGGTATTTATTAATTTGGGCCGCTTTTGTAGCCTATAGTCGGGTTTATCTTGGCGTTCATTATCCCGGTGATATCATTGTAGGGGCCATTTTTGGGACATTATACGGGTATCTGCTTTATTTACTTCAACAGTTTACGCTTAATAAATTAAAATTGGTGTAGTATATAAATAGTGGAATCTCCATATCATCAACTCCAATAACTTCTATTTTATTTTCAATTCTATTCTCCTGTACCCAAAATCTTTCTTCAGGTAATTCCTTATATTTTTTAGACGCAGTTTTTATTGTCTTTTTCATGATTTTTAAAGCAACCGATTGCGTATTCATTTTATATGTAATTTTTACGCTTAAAATTGAAGCATTATTAATATTTTATCCTCATTAACTATAATTTAATCTTTAATGAAGTATTTTTTTACTATTTATAGTTGATATTAACAATTTATATAGTTGAAAAAGGAGAGTAATTTTACTTATAATCCATCTTTTTAAATTATTTATAAAATTTTAAAATACTGTATTACAGTTATTTAAATATAAATCGCATTGCTTATAGTCATTTTGAATATAAAAATTAACGCAACCGATTTCGTAATTGGTAATTTTATAATATATTTATCATATCAAAAAATTAACCTATTAATTTTTGTCATTCTAATATGATTTAAATCTCTTAATTTAAAATTTATTAATATGGAGGAAAAAATTACTAACTATGTAAGGAGTTTGGGCAGGATGCCCAAATTTTCACTTCTGTTTTTCTTGTTGGTATTTACTGGTGCGTACGCCCAAAATACAACAGTAAGTGGAGAAGTGGTTGACGCAGATGGATTACCACTGCCGGGAGTAAATGTTTTCATTGTAGGAACCAGTCAGGGAACAACAACCGATTTTGATGGTAACTATACGTTAAATAATGTGCCATCAGATGCTACCCTTAGTTATAGCTTTATGGGCTATCGAGCTCAGGATATCGCAGTTAACGGGCGAACACAGATTAACGTAACCATGCAAGACGATACCGAAGCTTTGAGCGAAGTGGTCGTGGTGGGGTATGGTACACAAAGTAGGGAATCTGTTACTGGATCAGTGGTTTCAGTAAAAGGAGAAGAATTAAACGAAGTAAAGACGGCTAACTTTCAAGAAGCACTTATAGGACGTGCCGCTGGTGTTAATATTTCTACCAACAGTACCAGGCCAGGGGCATCCCCGCAGGTTCGAATTCGTGGTACCCGATCGCTTTCTGGTAATAATGATCCTTTAATTGTACTTAATGGGATTCCTTTTTCTGGTGGTCTAAGTGATATCAGTCCTAATGATATTGAAAGTCTTGATATACTTAAAGATGCATCTGCCACAGCTATTTACGGCTCACGGGGTGCCAATGGTGTTATCCTTATCACTACAAAGTCGGGAAGACAGGGGCAAAAAGCTACATTTTCTTATAATACATACTATGCAGTAAAAGACGTGTTTGCGAAATATCCAATGATGAATGCAGCGCAACTTACCCAATTACGTGCAGATGTTGCAGCTCATCCTAATCAGGGTGGTAGCCCAATTTATGGTTTGGGTGGCGATGAAGATCTTGCTAATGATACAGACTGGCAGGATCTTTTATACGGAACCGGACTTCAAACAACTCATGATATTAGCGTAAAAGGAGGTTCTGAAAAAGGCTCTTTTAATATAGGAATGGGGTATTTTAAAGAAACATCGGTGGTGCCAGAAGATTCTTTCCAGAGATATTCTTTAAGAGCTCAGGTTGATCAGGAAGTAGGTTCTTTATTTAAATTTGGTTTGAATTCAGTAATGAACTTCAACAAAAGCAGTAGTATTGTAGGAGTATTTGGTGCATTAGCCGCCTCGCCGCTCTTAAGTCCGTATGATGAAAATGGAAATTTTTTAGAATCTGTGAGGCTTCAAACAGAAGCTGATAACCTTTGGATTCCTACCAGGAATGAAGTAAACCGAATAGGAGATAGAAGGAAAAATGAACAATTGGATTACGGCTCTTATAATAATATTTATGCTGAAGTTAAAATACCATGGATTGAAGGATTGAAATATCGACTTAATCTTGGTTTAAATTTTAGAACTGATAGAGATGGAGACTTCACAGGGCAGGGCGTTTTTAATTATAACGAACAAAACCCCTCATCTGGAAGCTATAATAGTTCTATAACAAGAGATTATGTTGTAGAAAATCAAATACTATACGATAGAACATTTGCTGAGAAACACAAAGTAAACTTCGTGGGATTATTTTCTGCTCAAAATACACAGTATGACAATGTAGGCTTAACAGCAAGGAATATTCCTGATGAGTCTTCTTTATGGTATAATCTGGATTCAGCAATTTCTGAGGATATAACAAATTACGGAACCGGATATTCTGCTACTGGATTACTGTCCTATATGGGGAGGGTAATGTATCAATACGACAATCGTTATTTGATGACAGCGACCATACGTGCCGATGGTTCATCTAGATTAGCCCCGGGTAATAAGTGGGTGACCTATCCTGCAGTATCTGTAGGATGGAATATTGGTAACGAAAAATTTATGGACAATGTAAGTTGGCTAAACCAATTGAAAATACGTGCCGGTTACGGTGAGACTTCCAACCAGGCAATAGCCCCTTATTCCGTTCAGGGTAGACTCGGTACGGTAAATTATAACTTTGGTAGTACATTTGCTACCGGTTACTTTATAGATCAGGTACCTAATGCCAACCTGGGATGGGAATTTTCTCAGACGTATAACTATGGTCTTGATTTTGGACTGTTTAATAACCGCTTATCTGGTACGGTTGAATATTATATAACCAAAACCAATGATATTTTATACGCACTGGGACTTCCTGCATCATCTGGTGTAGGAAATATAACCAGTAACATAGGTAAAACCGAGAATAAGGGAGTTGAAATCTCATTAAACGGAACTATAATTGATAATCCAGATGGTTTTACTTGGGATGCCGGAATCAATCTTTACAGCAATCAAAACAAAATTACTGCTCTAGCTTCGGGACAACAACGAGATGAAGGAAACCTTTGGTTTGTTGGCTCTCCTATTAATGTAATTTATGATTATGAATATGTAGGACTTTGGAATGAGTCTGATCCGGATTTTCAGTACTTGCAACAATATGAGCCGGGTGCCAGTGCTGCAGGGATGATCAAAGTACGATATACCGGGGAATATAATGCAGATGGATCTCCGGTACGCCCCATAGGAGCTGATGACAGGGTAATTATAGATCCAACTCCAGATTTTCAGGGTGGTTTTAATACGCGTTTAGCTTATAAAAATATCGACTTGAGTATGGTTGGAACCTTCCAGCACGGTGGTACTTTGGTGAGTACACTCTATTCATCCAGTAGTTATCTTAATTTGCTAACCGGTAGACAAAATAACGTTGCGGTAGATTATTGGACGCCAACCAATACAGATGCAAGATATCCTGCTCCGGGAGGACTTCAAAGTGGAGATAACCAGGAGTATGCAAGTACGTTAGGGTATTTTGATGGTTCGTATTTAAAAGTTCGTTCAATTACTTTGGGATACAATTTTGAACAAGATTTTATTACCAATATTGGACTGCAGAGGTTACGTGTTTATGCATCTGCACAAAACCCGTTCGTACTTTTTTCACCTTTTCATGATGAATCTGGTTTAGATCCAGAGATTACAAATTCAGGAGTTGATGGTAATGGTAATCGTCAAAATTCCGCTGTAAATACTAGTAATATTTCCAGGGGTATACCAACTATTGGAACTAACATTCCTTCTACAAGAAATTATTTGATAGGCTTAAACATTTCATTTTAAATAGAAAATATGAGAAAATTTAGAATTATACCTATAGCCATATTTTCAATGGTGTCGGTATTCGGTTTAAAATCTTGTACAGATGATATACTGAAAGAAGAAACAAGAGGAGTATTTACTCCAGATTTTTTTACTACAGAAACTGGGGTTCAGGGAGGATTAACATATTTATATCAGAATATGCGAAACGTCTTTGGATTTGCATATTATTTAAACTTAACAGAAACAGGTACAGATGAATATGTTGCCGCCCAAAGTGCCAATAATAACTTTTATGATTTAGATCTTGCCGGGCAAGGTAATTTAAGTTCAGAAAGTGGATTTTCAGTAGGTGTTGTTTGGGGAAATGCTTTTCCCGCAATAAATACGGCTAGCGGTATTATTGAAAATGCTGAAGGGGTAGGACTCGATAATTTGCTAATTGCAGAAGCAAGGTTTTTTAGGGCATTTAATTACTTTTTATTAGTGCAAAATTATGGTGGTGTACCACTAGATTTGGGTTCTGGTGAATTAGCATTTAATAATTCTGCCGTTAGGACTTCTGTGCGTAATACAGTACCTGAAGTTTATACCAGGGCTATTTTGCCAGATTTACAAACAGCTGTAAACGATTTACCTGATAATCCGCGTTTAACCGGAGCAGTAACCAAGAACGTAGCTCGGCTGTTTTTATCAAAAGCTTATTTAACCTATGCCTGGTGGTTAGAGAATCCTAATAATATTCCTACCTATCCTGAAACGCCAAGAACAGATCCGGATGGTCAGGATGCTTCTTATTATTTCCAAAAAGCCTATGATCTAGCTGTTGAGGGAATTGAGAATCCAGGCCCTTATCGTTTACTAGATTGTTTTTATAATGTACATGTGGCCACGAACGATCGTCATGATGAAATGATGTTATATGCAGATCGTACTGAAGATAGCCAACTTTATAACGGGGCAGATTTAGGATATAGTGGTCCAGAGGGTAGTGCTAATACAGCAGTTTGGATGGTAACATCTAACTACACCAGTATAAGTGTGGATGGCGTTTCTGCAGTACAAAGAGAAGCTGCTCAAAGTTATGGTAGGCCTTGGACAAGAATGGCACCACCTATTGGTGTATTAACAGAAACTTTTGAAGAGAAAGAATTAGATTCTCGCTATGATGCTACATTTGTCACCAGTTATAGAGGAAACTGGGATAAAGGTGGTGCAACTGAACCTACATTAACGGCAGCCAATGGTATGGAAATAGCCCCAGGTGATGCGGTGATATCATTTTTAGATGAACATAATGATAATGTTGTTTATGTAAATGGTGCTAACATCGGAGGGGGAGAACTTCCAGGAAGATCAGATTATGTTATAAACCCAGATGAAATTAATAGAAGGTTTTATCCAGGTTTATGGAAATTAGGGACTTACCGCACGGATAACGGAGGTGGTTTAGGATCTCCTAATGGAGCACTAACCCGTCCTTTTCCAATAGCAAAATATTCTGAATTTTATTTCCTGGCGGCTGAAGCAGCCGTAAAAGGAGCAACAGGAAGTTATAGTGCTTATGATTTAATTAATGTTATTAGGGCGCGAGCCGGCAAATGGTGTTATGATAACGGCGAACAGGAAGAACGTATCGAGGATAATAGTGCGGCCATGATAGCAGCGACGCCAGATGTTATAGATATCGATTTTATTTTGGCAGAGCGTTCCCGGGAATACTTTGGTGAAGGCTATCGTTGGTATGACCTGGTACGTACTCAAAAATGGAACGAATTAGCTGGATCTTATATGATTGGTGGCAATGATGCCACAGATCATACCCCAACCGTAACGAATAGGAATATTGAGCCTTATCATTATTTAAGACCAATACCTCGCGGACAATTAGATAATCTGGATGTATCACAAGCAGAAAAAGATGCTTACCAGAACCCTGGCTATCAATAGAATTGAACTTTTTAAATAATATAGAAAAGAGAGCTTTAAAGCTCTCTTTTTTGTTTTTTACAGCTAAATACAGGTTTTAATTCGTTTCTGGATTTTTGGCTGTAATAAGTTTTTCTCTGGAATATGGTGTGGATTTTCTTGAGAAGAAATTCTCCTATAGTTTATAGTAAATAAACTAATTGAGCCTTGTGTCCTGTAAATATAGGATCCATGCGGCCTGGATCGGGATAATTAATTTATCAATTATCACTACCCTATTTTTATTCTTTGCTTTTAAATTTAAACGCTTATTAATAGTGATCCACACTTAACTTTCAATTACTGACTTCACTTATAAGCGCCAATCTCCTTGCTTATCCCAGGATTTTCTTTTTGATATTCTATGATATTTTAAACAGAATTTTTAGATAGAAAGAAGAGTAACAAAAAGCCGGGTACCACCCGGCTTTACTCTAATTAAACTAAACTAATTGTATATGGAACATACAATTATTCTTTTGGCGCTAAGTAAGTCTGTAACGGATTTGAGGTATTGGTTTCAATAATAATTTGCTGTAACACAACTCCCGGATCTACCGCATAAATCTTTAGTTGATGCACCCCTTTTTCTAAGCTTAGATCCTGAACAACTTTAGTGACATTATTACTTACAGCAATGCCCCAGTGATCTTTAGTATCCTTAAGCAAATTCAGGGTTTTTAGCGTACCACCATCTATGGAGTAAGCAAATTTGAGTCCGCCATTATCGAGGAAATCTAAGCTTGGTGAGATTAAAAAGCTCATTTTTGCTGTAGTATTTTCTTTAATCGTAAATTGATACGTTAGGCTTGCATTTTCAGAAGCTTCCTGACTAAAACTGCTCTCTGGTCTTAAGGCAATGTCTCTTCGCCCTAAATCAGGAATTATTTCCCAGCCTTTGTTTTCCAAAAATTTGTTTGCAGGGAGACTTATAATTCCGTTTTTAGCCACAAAACCTTTAGGAGCAAAACTAAATGGCTGGTAAGAAACCTCTATGTTTACTTTTTCATTATCAGATTGAATTACAAAACTTTCTTTGGTACTGTTCTTAGGTAATTTTTCAGAAACTAATGCTAAAACGATACGCTCCTGTTCACCAATTTCAGCTTTAGTTTTAGAAGCTTTTAGCCATTTAGGCAATTTCTTTAGTTTAACTTCTAATTTTTCATTTCCGCGGTTAAAAATTTCAACATAAGATTCAGTATTGTTTTTATCGAATATTGGTAAGCTAAGATCCGTGTTTTTTGGAAAATAATCTTTGCTATTCGGTATAGCCACACCTAAACCAGCTGCTTCGGGAACTTCAATATTAATCGTTTCCGGCTTGATATTTTGCTTAGGATCGCTCCAGGAAGAATAACCAATATGAGGCTGAAAAATCATATGGTTCCACTTGCCATCTTCAATAGTATGATAGGCTGAAGTCAATGCTTCATCTTTATCAAAATATTCTGAAACCTTTTCTGCAAGAGTATTAGTGGTATTTCTTTGTTGTTCCGCATAAAGCTTGTTTTTAGCCACTGCGATATACATTCTGTTTAGATTTGCGGAAGCTTTTACCGGGTGTAACACCAGTTGAAAATAAGCCGATTGATACTTTGGAGCCAATTTTTCAGCAATTTCATCTGCTTTTTTTTCTAATGTATTAAATTCATTTAGGATTTCTTCAGCTTCATTAAACTGCGTTAGACTATAGGTTCTTTCAGATAGCAATTCGGGTTTTCTTCGGCTGTTATACGTGGTATATTTTTGTAGCAATTCTCCAATTTCAGGCGCATACTTTTCTCCAAATTGAGCGGCAGCCCATTGTTCAGGATAAGCCTTTAGTTCTTCAATTTTAATAGCTTCCGGATTCCACGCATAATCTAAAAAGAAACTAATAGGGTACTCCATAGGTTTTAAATCACCAACATTTACAATCCAAACCTTACGGGCATGATAGGCGTAAGCAAGCGACATCTGCTCGTAAACTCTGGAAATTTGAGTGGTATTTATCCATTTATAACTTCTTGGCCCGCCAACATAGTCAAAGTGATAATAGATCCCATAACCTCCGCTTCTAGTACTATCTTTAAGTTTAGGCAGCTTTCTGATATTTCCCCAGTTATCATCGGCAAGTAGTAAGGTTACATCATCAGGTACGCGCATTCCCTGATCGTAATAATCCTGAACTTCCTTATAAAGTGCCCAGACTTGCGGTGTTTTTTCAGCTGGTTTTTGGGTCACATCGCTTATAATCTCGCGCTGATCTTTAACAATACGTTCCAGTAAGCTAATGGCGGTGCCTTCAGTCATTGGTTCATCCCCATCGCCACGCATGCCAATGGTAACCAGGCTTTCACGGTCGCCCATTCGTTCAATCCCCTTGCGCCAAAAGCTTTTTAAAGTATCTGCGTTGGTTTCATAATTCCAGTCACCGCTACCATAGCGTCCCCATTCAGCCTGGGCGCGCATCAGTGGTTCGTGGTGAGAGGTTCCCATAACGATGCCATATTTATCTGCTAAAACACCATTTTCAGGATCATCATCATAAAAAGCTTTTCCCCACATTGCAGGCCACATATAATTTCCTTTTAAGCGTAGAATAAGTTCAAAAACCGGCTCATAGAATTCATGATTAAACTTACCGTAATTTTCGGTAACCCAACTGGATAGGGCAGGAGCTTCGTCGTTAATAAAAATCCCACGATACTGAACTTTAGGACCGGTACTGGTTAAGCCAGCGTTGTCAATATACAATTCATCTGCTTTTTTTGCCGGCACATCCGCCCACCAGTACCAGGGAGAAACACCAATTTGCTTTGACAGTTCGTATATACCGAAAATAGTTCCGCGTTTATCGCTACCAATAATCAAAAGATCTTCCCCTATTTTTTGAATGCTATAGGCTTCCCATTTTCCCTGAATTTTAGAAACGTCGATGTTTTGATGCTGAATCAGGCTATCGATCATTTTATTTCTACCAATAGTCCCAATAATTACATTTCCGTTTCCTTTTACTTCGGAAATAAACTCAGGTAATTTTCCGGTAACTCGTTCAATATCTTTTTGAA
Source organism: Zunongwangia profunda SM-A87 (assembly GCF_000023465.1). Lineage (NCBI taxonomy): Bacteria > Pseudomonadati > Bacteroidota > Flavobacteriia > Flavobacteriales > Flavobacteriaceae > Zunongwangia > Zunongwangia profunda. The sequence continues at coordinate 3,295,669 of NC_014041.1, read as the reverse complement.
GGTTTTTTGCGGCAATATTTACCCCTTCAAAATCTGAAGTGTCCAATACTAATTTTGAAGTCTTTTTGCTGGTTACTAAACCGAAACTGCCCTCGCCAGATGTATGTGAGACAATATTATTTTGTCCATATACCAAGCCACTTAACAGAATACAAAGCGCTGAAAATAAATGCTTGCTACTTTTTACTGAATTTGATAACTGAATCATAAACTTGTTTTCTCTGGTAATTTTCATCAAATAATAATGGATAGTTTTTTCGTCCTTCTACAGGATAGTGATCCAACCAGGAATAGCGATCTGCAATATTCCAAAAAGTGATCCCGGTAAGCTTATCTCGATATTCCCTAAATACTTTAAAGAACTTTTGATAGGCTTCTATTTGGGCAAGTTTACGTTCTTCGGTAAACTCATCTGAATCGCCCGGGCGTCGTTCCCGTTGTTCTTTTTCCCATTTATACAGAGACACATCCAGTTCGGTAATCTGCACATCCAGACCGGTTTCCGTATACATTTTTAAAGCCTGTTGTAACTCCTCTTCACTTGGATTAAAAACAGACCAGTGTCCCTGTATTCCGATTCCGTTTATCGGCGCTCCTTCCGCTTTCAATTTATCGATTAGTTTTAAAACGCGGTCTCTTTTTTCCGGAATAATAATATTGTAATCATTATAAAATAACTTGGCATTGGGATCGGCTGCGTGAGCAAATTCAAATGCTTTGGTAAGAAAATCATCTCCGATGATTTCAAGCCACTTTGAATTTCTTAGAAAGTTCTGCGGATTATCGTCAATTGCTTCATTCACCACATCCCAGGCATATATTTTTCCTTTGTATCGACCAACAACCGAGTCGATATGAGCTTTCATTCGGTCTAGTAAGACCTCCCTGCTAACATCATTGCCCTTGTCATCTTTAAAAATCCAGTCACCGGTTTGTTGATGCCAAACCAGGGCGTGACCGCGTACTTTAAGCCCGTTTTCCTGAGCAAATGCTACTATTTTATCGGCTGGTGCCCAGTTAAATTCATCTTTTTTTGGATGAATTACCCCCATTTTCATTACGTTTTCAGGAGTTAAGCTGTTATATTCCGCTAAAATTAATTCTTTTGATTTTCCTTCAAGTGAAGCCGGTGAAACCGCAACGCCCATAGGGAAATCTTCGGCAAAATAATCTTTGAGTCCTTTTTCTTTCTTTGGGTCTTCTTTAGCAGTAATATCCTTTGTTTTTTGCTGATCCTTACACGAAATAATGCCAAAAAGCAATAAGATCAAAAGATAGTGCAGTTGTTTTTTATGTTTCATTTTTTACGCATTATGTATACCAGGTTCAGGTCTGGTTAATTCTTTTATTGTTTTGTTCGATCATCGAAATTAAAAGCTCCGAGCCTTGGCTCAGGATCGTTTACTTTGTATGCTTAAAAGCCAATTGAATTACCACCATCGATAGGTAACACTGTTCCTGTAGTGAATTTTGAAAGATCTGTGGCATAATAAAAAACAGCGTCACCGATATCTGCCGGTTCGCCTAATTTACCCATAGGAGTTCTTCCCAGTACTTTATTTTTTCTTTCGGGATCACTATCTAAAGCTTTGCTGGACATATTTGTTTTAATAAATCCGGGAGCCACGCAATTTACCCGTATGCCAAACTTCGCCAAATCTACTGCCATAGCTCTGGTCATACCTTCTACCGCAGTCTTACTTGCAGAATAGGCAATAACATGTGGAATTCCGTATTGCGCAGCCATTGAACTGATGTTGATAATACTTCCTTTGCCGTTTTCCTTCATCACTTTTGCAACTTCCCGGCTTATAGCAAAAACGCTGGTAACATTTGTATGCAAGATGTTCTGAAATTCATCATTTTCGACTTCCAGAAATTCTTTTTTCATGTTGATTCCTGCATTATTAACCAGGATGTCGATTCTGCCTGCTTCTTTAGCAATTTCGGTAATCGCCGCAGGGATTTTATCCAAATCGGTTAAATCTAAAATAAATGGTTTTGCGTATTCGCCAATTTCTTCGCAGGCTTTTAAAGTTTTTTCTTTGTTTCGGCCAATAACGTATGTAGTTATTCCTTCATTACAAAGTTTTTTAGCTGTGGCAAATCCTAGTCCGGCGTTACCACCGGTTACTATAGCAGTTAAATTCGAGTTCATATCATTTTTAATTCCATGAAGGGCTTATACCGGGAGCATAAGGCAGCTTCAATGATTTATAATAGTTTAGGTCTTTTGTCATTTCAGGAATGAAATCCGGGAAATCCATTTTCGAAAATTGCTGAAAATAAAGCAGGCAAGCATTTCTCCATTGTTTAGCTTCTTTTAACTGGATGTTCAAGAGCATATTTGTTTTTTCGAAAACCTGCGGATTTACATATTTCTGCATTTTTTGCCAGGTTTTCTGCATACCCTCAACCTGTTCAACTCCTTTTTGATAATGCGCTGCAATTTCATACCAAAGTGTTTTTCCACTTTTCATTTTATAGTCCCAGGGTAAATGATGAAACCAAAGCAGATATTTGTCTGGAGTTGTTGCGGGATCACTATATTTTTTCTGAATTTCCGGGGCGTATTGCTCTAAGGCATTACTTCCGCTTGAAGTTCTGTCAAAGCCAATTCCGTCTGCGGCTGCTTTATGATAATATACTGATGTCCAATCTGGTCTGGGCATATCTTTAACCCATGGCCCGGGGCCCTGATGATGATTTGCTGCCATAATATGATGTAATCCAAGCGGCGTCATATAATTAACGACCGCTTCTCTGGATTCTAGTAATAATCTGGTCATAGGATCTACAAAATCGCTATCATTCGTAAAGGTCATTTTAAGCCAATCTTGTGCTATGGTTTTAGCACTGGTTTCCGGATCCCAGGCAAGCCTGCCGAAGCCATACCAGTTTGCCTGACCAAAAGGATGGCCCGTCCAGTTTTTTGCCGTTCCTATATTAGCTACACCCGCCATCCCGGTAAGCTTTTTATTGCTTAGTTGTCCATCTATTATTTTGGCTACTGTGCTTCCTTTGCCTTGTGTATAGGTGTCTTCTTCTAAAACTTCTTCAAAAAGTTGAGGTAGGAAGACCAAATGAGACATTCCGCCCAGATATTCCTGTGTGATCTGAAATTCCATCATTAAAGGAGTGTTTGGCATGGCACCAAATAAAGGATGGAAAGGTTCTCGTGGCTGAAAATCGATAGCTCCATTTTTTACCTGAACCAACACATTATCCTTAAATTTTCCATCAAAAGGTTTAAATTCTGAATAGGCCTGTTTTGCGCGGTCTTCAGGTTTTTCTTCAGAATATACAAAAGCACGCCACATGATAATCCCATTGTGAGGAGCAACAGCTTCAGCAAGCATATTTGCACCATCTACGTGAGACCTTCCGTAGTTATTTGGACCTGGCTGTCCTTCAGAGTTCGCCTTTACTAAAAAGCCTCCAAAATCGGGGATTGCAGCATAAATCTCGTCAGCTTTATTTTTCCACCATTGCTTAACTTCAGCATTAAGAGGATCGGCCGTTTCTAAATCACCGGTTTCTATAGGTGCCGAAAATCTTGCGGTTAGATAAACCTGAATGCCATAAGGTCTAAAAACATCAGCCAGCGCTTTTAGTTTTTGAATATATCTTGGGCTTAATACCAAAGCATTAGAGTTTACGTTAGTGAGTACAGTACCGTTAATCCCTATAGAGGCGTTGGCTCTGGCATAATCGATATATTCCTGTTTTATCAATTCAGGTAATAAATACCAATCCCAGATAGAGAATCCGGCATATCCGCGTTCCACACTTCTATCCAGATTATCCCAATGATTTAAAAGTCTTTTTTGAATTTTAGGCGAATCCGATATTGATAATTTTGATAAGTCATTGCGCAATTGCATTTGCTTAATGAAGTTGAAAACGCCATATAATAAGCCCTTCTCTGTAATAGCTGAAATGATGATTTGTGCATCTTTGCTATCTGAAATATATTGGATAACATAAGCTTCATCATTCATTTTGGAGATTTCAGGTAGCTTTTTTTGTAACGAGGGATCTAACTTGTCGAGCGTAGAAATGATAATATTAGGTGTTTTGGAATCGAATTTTGGTTCAATACCCAATAAACCTTTAAAAGCTTTTTGGATTTCTTCCTTAATAACAGTGCCGGTAGCCGAATTTAAACTTAAGTAGATATTAGAAACCTGATTTTTATAGGTTTCAAGAATATGCTGTTCTTCAATATTATCATATTGCAGCCACAGATCATAAGGATTTTGACTAAAAGAAAGGGAGCTAATCACTATTAGAAATAAGCAGAGTATGTTTTTTTTCATTTTGAGACCTTGATTTAACTAAACAAACGATTGCGGATTGAAAATTATGTAAAAAAAGAGTGTAAACAAAATAATTTACGCAATCGGTTGTTTTTAATTTGATTTTATGTTTTATTTGTTAACTCACCTCATTAATCGATTTATGTTAAAATTAAACTGTAAATATTATCAATAATGAAAAAATATAGACAGCTCTTTGCTATCATGTTAATGCTATTTTTAACGGCAATCATGCATGCCCAGCAGACCAAAATCGATAAATCTGAATTTGATTTTTACGATACAGATTTATCAATGGACGAGAGAATAGACGATTTAATAAGTCGGCTTACGTTAGAAGAGAAAGCACAGCAAATGCTAAATGCCAGTCCCGCCATTGAAAGATTGGGAATTCCTGCTTATGATTGGTGGAATGAAGCTTTACACGGTTTGGGAAGATCTGGGGTAGCTACTGTATTTCCTCAGGCTATCGGGATGGGGGCTACTTTTGATGACGATTTAATTTTAAAAGTATCTACAGCGATTTCAGATGAAGCACGTGCTAATTTCAATAATGCGGTAAAACATGGTTATCATAGAAAATATGGCGGACTAACATTTTGGACGCCTAACGTGAATATATTTAGGGATCCGCGATGGGGTAGAGGTCAGGAAACTTATGGTGAAGATCCTTATTTAACTTCCAAATTGGGAGAAGCCTTTGTAAAAGGTTTACAGGGTGATAATGATAAATATCTAAAAACGGCTGCTGCGGCAAAACATTATGCAGTGCACAGTGGGCCAGAGAAATTAAGGCATGAGTTTAATGCAGATGTAAGTGAAAAAGATCTTTGGGAAACTTATCTGCCGGCTTTTAAAACTTTGGTAGATGCCAATGTAGAAACGATCATGTGCGCTTATAACAGCACGAATGGCGAACCTTGTTGCGCGAATAACCGCCTAATAAATGATATTCTTAGAGATAAATGGGGCTTTAATGGCCATGTGGTGAGTGATTGCTGGGCGCTACAGGATTTTGTAAGCGGTCACGATATTGTAGAATCACCAGAAGCTGCTGCTGCTTTAGCCGTAGAAGTAGGTATAGAATTAAATTGTGGAGATACCTATAATTTTTTAGCAAAAGCGGTAGAAGACGGTTTGGTTTCAGAAGAATTGGTTGATAAACGTTTGCATAAATTATTAGAAACCCGGTTTAAATTAGGTTTGTTTGACCCTGAAGAAAGCAATCCTTATAATAAAATTGGGGTTGAGGTGATGAATAGTGACGAGCATAGAGCTTTAGCCAGGGAAACGGCTCGAAAGTCTATCGTTCTTCTTAAAAATGACGGAGTTCTTCCGTTAAAGAACAATCTTTCAAAATACTTTATAACAGGTCCAAATGCTACGAATATTGAGGTGTTGTTAGGCAATTATCACGGAGTAAACCCGGATATGGTAACCGTTTTAGAAGGCATCGCAAAAGCTATAAAACCTGAGAGTCAGTTACAATACAGAATGGGAACAAGGCTTAATCTTCCCAATGAAAATCCACAGGACTGGGCTTCGCCGAATGCCGGAAATAGCGATGCTACCTTTGTGGTGATGGGAATTTCTGGACTTTTAGAAGGTGAAGAAGGAGAATCTATTGCTTCCCCAACGTTTGGTGATCGTATGGATTATAATTTACCGCAAAACCAGATCGATTATTTACAAAAAGTTAGCGAGGCGGCAGAAGATCGCCCGGTAGTTGCTATTGTAACCGGTGGTAGTCCGATGAACTTAACTGAAGTACATAAACTTGCAGATGCGGTATTACTGGTTTGGTACCCTGGGGAAGAAGGCGGGAACGCTGTTGCCGATATCATTTTCGGTAAAAATTCACCTTCAGGTAGATTGCCAATCACTTTCCCAATGACTATTGAAGATCTTCCCGCCTACGAAGATTATACGATGGAGGGTAGAACTTATAAATATATGGATGTAGTACCCATGTATCCCTTTGGTTATGGTTTAAGTTATACCGATTTTGAGTATTCTGAAATTAAATTATCTAAGGATAAAATAAAGAAAAAAGAATCAGTAGAAGCTCGTATTAGTGTAACAAATACTGGTGATTTTGAAGCCGATGAAGTGGTGCAGGTATACTTAAAGGATGTAAAAGCTTCTTCTCGTGTACCTAATTTCGAACTGGTAGCTTTTAAAAATATTCATCTTAAAAGAGGGGAATCAAAAGAACTGACTTTTGAAATTACTCCTGAAATGTTGAGTTTTATTGATGACAACGGAAAGGAAAAGCTGGAAAAAGGAGCTTTTGAAATTTATATAGGTGGTAGCAGTCCGTTGAAGAGAAATGAAGAACTAGGAAAAAAAGCGCTAAAAAAGATCCAATTTCAGCTAAAATAAGAATATGAAAACCTTTATAACAGATAATTTTTTGTTGGAAAATAAATATGCTGAAGAATTATACCATCAGTATGCCAAAAACCAACCGATTATCGATTATCATAACCACCTACCTCCCGCGCAAATTGAGGCCGATACACAATTCGAAAATATTTCTCGTGTTTGGCTTAATGGCGATCATTACAAATGGCGTGCGATGCGAACCTTGGGGGTCAATGAAAAATACATTACCGGTGATGCCAGTGATCAAGAAAAATTTGAAGCCTGGGGGAAAACCGTTCCGCACACGCTTCGCAATCCATTGTATCATTGGACGCATTTAGAATTAAAACGTTATTTCGGGATTGATGAATTGCTGAATGAAAACAATGCTTCTACCATTTATAAAAACGTAAATGCACAATTGCAGCAACAAGAAAATTCGTGTAGAGGATTGTTAAAGCAGATGAATGTGGAAACGCTTTGTACTACTGAAGATCCTACAGACGATTTAAAACATCACCAAAGCATCAAGCAACAAAATATTGGCATTAAAGTAAGTACCGCTTTTCGTCCCGATAAATCCATCTTGATTGATGCAGAAGGCTACACCGATTATCTACAAGAATTAGGAAAAGTTGCTGAGGTTGATATTCAGAGTTTTCAAGATTTAAAAGATGCGTTACAGAAGCGTATCGAGTATTTTGATGAAAATGGCTGTAAATTGTGTGATCACGGATTAAACGCAATGTCTTTTGCTGAATTTACTGAAGCTGAAATCAATGCGATTTTTAAAAACAAGCTTTCCGGAAAAGAGGTTTCAGCCACAGATGCTGAAAAATTTAAAACTGCGATTTTACTGTTTTTAAGTGAAACCTACCATCAATTTGGATGGGTGCAACAATTCCATTTAGGTGCGCTTCGGAATAACAACAAACGAATGTTAGCGCAATTAGGGCCCGATACCGGTTGGGATTCGATAGGCGATTATAGTCAGGCCGAAAAATTGTCCCGATTTTTGAATACCTTAGATGGAAAAGATAAACTGACCAAAACTATTTTATATAACCTGAATCCTGCCGATAATGAAGTATTTGCCACCATGATTGGTAACTTTAACGATGGCAGCGTAAAAGGCAAAGTACAATGGGGCTCGGGTTGGTGGTTTTTGGACCAGAAAGACGGAATGGAAAAGCAAATGAATGCGCTTTCCAATATGGGTTTAATTAGCTGTTTTATTGGGATGTTAACCGATTCCAGAAGCTTTCTTTCGTTCCCAAGGCACGAATATTTTAGAAGGGTGTTGTGTAACCTCTTCGGAAAAGAAATGGCTTCGGGTGAATTACCCCAGGATATGGATTTGGTAGGAAGTACCATTGCCAATATTTGTTATGTCAATGCCAAGGATTATTTTAAGTTTTAGAGATGAAAGTTATAAAGCGAAATCATTACAATGATGATTAAAAGATTGTTTTTTGTTTTCGGATTATTATTACTATTTGGATGTAATGTAGATTCTTCAGTAAAAGAATTAAAACTTGCCCATAGTCTCAGTAATAATCATCCTGTGCACAAAGCAATGCAATATTTTGCCGAAAGAGTGGCTTTTCATTCTGACGGTAAAATGAAAATAAAGATATATCCCAGCAGTCAGTTAGGATCAGAGCGGGAATGTTTAGAATTACTGCAACTGGGAAGTTTGGCCATGACCAAAGTTTCCTCAGCAGTAATGGAAAATTTTTCACCAAAACTCAAGGTTTTTGGGTATCCTTATCTATTTGAATCGAAAGAACAACGCTACGCTTTATATGATAGTGATTTAGGGAAAGATCTCTTGGCTGATGGAGAAAAATACTGGTTACATGGATTAACTTATTTTGATGCCGGTAGCCGTAGCTTTTATACTAAAGATACTCCAATCAGGGAACCTTCAGACTTAAAAGGATTAAAGGTGAGGGTGATGCAGAGCCCAACGGCCATTAAGCTGGTTAGTGCACTGGGAGGTTCACCAACACCGGTTTCCTGGGGAGAACTGTATACGTCTTTACAGCAGGGCGTGGTGGATGCTGCCGAAAATAATCTGCCCAGCTTCTATTCTTCTAAGCATTATGAAATCTGTAAGAATCTATGCTTAGATGAGCATAGTTCGTTGCCAGATATTTTGGTCATGAGTTCTATTATTTATTCAGAATTATCAGAAGAAGAAAAAGAAGTGCTAAGCATCAGTGCTCAGGAAGCAGCGATAGAACAGCGCAAATTGTGGGAAACGGCCGAAAAAGAATCGCTTGAAGCTGTCACACAGGCAGGAGTGAAAGTTACTCGACCGGATATTGAAGTATTCAAAAAAGAAAGTAAGCAGATTATTACCGATCTGCAATCTGAAGATCCCGATTTATACGATTTAATCCAGAAAATAAAAGCGATACAACCATGAAGAAACTTGATTTTTATCTGGGCTGGATCATTGTTGTTTTACTAAGCATAATGCTTATTACGGTATTATGGGGAGTAGGTGCGCGTTATATAATGGATAGCCCAAGTTCCTGGACGGAAGAGCTTGCCCGGTTTCTGCTTATTTGGGTGAGCATGTTAGGAGCGGCATATGTTTCGGGGAAAAAAGGGCATATTGTTATCGATTTATGGCCAGAGAAGATGATTAAAAAATACGGTAGGCTTATGGACCTGATCGTTAGTTTGCTTATTGTTTTATTTGTGTTCGCGATTTTTATAGTAGGTGGCTTTAGATATATTTATGTTTCTTTTAAACTTTGGCAAACTTCAGCAGCTTTAGAAATTCCCATGGGGTATATCTACCTTATTTTGCCAATAACAGGCTTCTGTATACTTTTTTACCGGATAAGTTTTCTAATTAAAGATTTAAAACGATAAGGATGGAAATATTTATACTTGCTATTAGTTTTATTATTCTAGTTGGGATAAGAGTCCCGGTTGCCTGGAGTATAGGTATTGCTTCTTTAATCACCCTGCTGTTTAGTATCGATTCTTTACCAGCAGTGGCAACTATAGCTCAGCGTATGGTTACCGGGCTGGATAGCTTTTCATTATTAGCCATTCCGTTTTTCATTTTGGCAGGGCACTTAATGAATAGCGGTGGGATTGCCAGGCGTCTTATTGTTTTCGCAAAGTCACTAGTTGGTAGTTTACCTGGCGGTTTGGCCCATGTTAATATTGTGGCAGCTATGCTGTTTGGCGCTATTGCCGGTTCAGCCGGTGCAGCTGCGGCGGCAATCGGAAGTTTTATGAGTTCGAAAATGGAAGAAGAAGGATATACCAAAGAATATGGTGTGGCCGTAAATGTAACCTCTGCAACCACGGGATTATTGATTCCACCCAGTAATATTTTTATAATCTATTCTTTAGCCAGCGGAGGGGTGAGTATAGGCGCATTATTCTTAGCAGGTTATATTCCTGGGATTTTAACGGGTTTGATCTTGATGATCATTGCCTTAATTTGGGCAAAACGAAAAGGTTTTCCTACGGCTAAACGAGCTTCGGTCAGTGAGGTGTTAAAAAGTTTTTTGGATGCCTTACCAAGTTTGATGTTATTATTAGTGATTATTGGCGGAATAGTTGGTGGTATTTTTACGGCAACAGAAGCCTCATCGGTAGCAGTAGTATATTGCTTAATTCTTGGTTTGATTTATAAAGAGCTAAGTTTAGATAAATTAAAAGGAATTCTGATAAAATCAGCTGAAACCATTGCGTTGGTCATGATCCTTATTGCTTTGAGTATAGCCATGTCCTGGGTAATGTCTTATGCAGATATTCCAGAGCAGGTAACCTCAGCATTATTAGGGTACAGTGATAACCCCATTGTCGTGATGATTATGATTAATTTGATTCTACTGGTGATAGGGATTTTTATGGATATGACCCCCGCTGTGCTTATATTTACTCCTATTTTTCTACCCGTAGTAACAGCTTTAGGAATAGATCCAGTTCATTTTGGGGTAATCATGGTATTAAATTTATGCATTGGTTTATGTACACCACCGGTAGGGTCGGTTTTGTTTATAGGAGTAGGAGTGGCCAATACCAGTATCAAAAAAGTGATCAAGCCTTTGATGCCGCTTTTTGTAGGAATGCTAATTTCTTTAATGCTGGTTATTTTATTCCCGAAGTTAAGCTTGTGGTTACCTGAATTATTTGGCCTTTAAGCTCTTTTCGGGAAGCCTTTTTATATTGTTATAGGATACACTTATTTTATGCGTTGGCTGGAAGCTCTTATTATGACTTCGGTGTCCAGAATGGTAATTTCAGAAACTCCTTTTTCCATTTCTTTATCGGCATGTTCTAAAATACGTTTGGTAGATAATTCACCCATCTTCATTGCGGGATGGGAAATTGTAGAAAGGGCAGGTTCTACTATAGAAGCTAAAGGATCATCGTTAAATCCTATAACCGCTAGTTCATCAGGGATTTTAACGCCTTTTTCTTTTGCCTGCATGATAGCACTTACTGCCGCGGTATCATTAGAAGAAAAAATACCATCTGGTGGATTTTTCATGTTTAGGAGTTTAGAAGTCGCCTCTTTACCTTCTTCAAAACTCAAGGTATTCATATAAATCAGTAAGTCTTTATCTGGAGCGATATCGTGAGCTTTTAATGCATCGATATAGCCATTTTTTCTTAATTTATAAACATTAAGATGTTGTGCTCCCGCAAAATGTGCGATTCTTTTACATCCTTGCTGGATTAAATGCTCGGTAGCTTTATAGGCAGCCGAATAATTATCGATAATAACCCGATAGCTATTAAGATCTGAAGGTACACGGTCTACAAAAACAACCGGAATATCCTGTTCAATAAATTGCTTGAAATGATCAACATTTTTAGTTTCCATACTAAGAGAGGCTACAATTCCGCAAACGCGACTATCGTAAAGCGCCTTTGCATTGGCTACTTCATTTTTATAGTTATCATCAGATTGGCTAATAAGAACATTATATCCTGCGGCCCGGGCTGAGTTTTCTACACCGCTAATTAATGAGGAAATAAAGGGGCGATTAATTCTCGCAATCAGGATACCAATATTGTTACTCCTGTTATTTCTAAGGCTTGCAGCTAAAGAATTAGGTCGGTATCCAAGTTTTTTAGCCGTCTCCTGTATTTGCTTTGTAGTATCTTTTCCTATACTCTTATGATTCTTAAGCGCTCTGGAAATGGTGCTGGGAGAATAATTCAACTGATTGGCAATGTCGTAAATGGTAACGACTTTATTTTTCTTTTTGCTCATTATTTTAGTTCTTTCAGCTAATGGTGTGGTGTATGCTTTGCTTAGTGATGTTTTCAACATCATTAGCAAAATACGAATTTTGCTCTACTTTAGAGCTTAAACGATTTAACAAATTTAGTCTTTTCTATGGTTTACGCAACCGATTGCTTTTTGTTTATAATGTTAAGCAAAAATTTTTATTTCGTTTAAAGTGTAAAACATTTTAAATCAAAACTTTATGCTATTTTTAATTTACGAATACGATTGAGTTAATTTTTATATATTTATAATCGTAATTTAAAAACTTAACTGAAAATGAATAAGCTCTCTTTGTATTCTACAATTTTAGCCACTTTAATTTTGACATCCTGTAAAAATAATGCGGAAAACGAGAAAGTAGAAGAAAAGTCTGAAGTTCCACAAACAGATCAAACTAATCAGGTTCGAAAAGTAGAAACCGAGCCCCTCGTAACCAAAGATTTTACCGCAGATCCTTCTGCTCATGTATTTAACGATAAAATCTATATTTACCCTAGTCACGATTTTGATTCTGGAGTGCCTGAAGATGACCTTGGAAATCACTTTAATATGAGAGATTACCATGTGTATTCTATGGATAGTGCAGGTGGAGAAGTTACAGATCACGGAGTAGTTTTAGACGTAGATGATGTAGCATGGGCAGCACGGCAAATGTGGGCGCCCGATGCGGCAGAGAAAGACGGGAAATATTACCTTTATTTCCCTGCAAAAGACAAGAATGATATTTTTAGAATAGGGGTTGCGGTAGCCGATCAGCCAGAAGGCCCTTTTAAACCGATGCCCGATTATATTAAAGGATCTTTTAGTATAGATCCTGCAGTCTTTGAAGATACCAATGGTGAATATTATATGTATTTTGGAGGAATTTGGGGTGGCCAATTGCAACGTTGGGAAACCGGAAGTTTTGCTGATGAAGACAAATATCCTGCAGATAGCATAAAGGCTATTGAGCCAAGAATTGCAAAATTGGCTGATGATATGGCCTCATTTAGCGAAGAACCTAAAAGGATACGAATTTTAGACAAAGAGGGTAATGATCTTCTTACCGGGGATAACGATCGTCGATTTTTTGAGGCAGCATGGGTGCATAAGATGGATGATACTTATTATTTATCTTATTCGACTGGCGATACCCATAAAATTGTATACGCAACTTCAGATAGTCCTTATGGTCCGTTTACTTATCAGGGCGTGATATTAGAACCGGTTTTAGGTTGGACTAATCATCATTCTATCGTTAAGTTTAATGGAAAATGGTATTTATTTTTCCATGATAGTTCACTTTCCAAAGGAAAAACATATTTAAGAAGCGTGAAAATGACCGAACTTACTTTTAATGAAGATGGCTCAATCCAAACTATAAACGCTGCAGTTCAGGATTCAATCAATTAAACAATGCGTTTTTTTTACATTTTTATTTTTTTATTTGCTAATACGCTGTTTGCCCAGGTTCGCTTGCCAAAACTGGTAAGCGATGGGATGGTTTTACAGCGTAATAGTAATGTACGCATTTGGGGCTGGGCTTCAGAAGGGGAAGATATCGAAGTCAGTTTTCAGCAAAGAAACTATAATACCAGTACCAAAAATGGGAAATGGGAGATTTTGCTGGAAAATCCAAACATTGGTGGGCCTTATACCATGCTAATTTCCGGAAAAAACAGCATTCAGCTTGATTCAATTTATGTAGGTGATGTTTGGTTATGTTCTGGCCAGTCGAATATGGAGTTACCAATGTCTCGTGTAGCACCTAAATATCCTGAAGAAATAAAATCGGCTGATAATGCAGAAATTCGATATTTTCAGGTACCCAAAGAATATAATCTAACGAAGAAGTTAGACGATTTTTCTGGCGGAAACTGGATTTCGGTAAACCAAAATACCATTGAAGGTTTTGCGGCAATTCCTTATTTTTTTGCTAAAAATCTTTATGAAGAATATCAAATACCAATTGGTTTAATCGATGCTAGCCTTGGTGGCTCACCGGTAGAAGCATGGATGAGTGAAAAGGCCCTTAAAAATTTCCCTGAAGCAATTGCTGAAGTCGAAAAACTAAAACCAGAAGGCGTAATTGATAGTCTGGAGCAGTTAGATCAAAACCGGATTCGCAACTGGTACACCACTGTTACTGCTGAAGATGCTGGTTTAAAATCAGGTTGGAAAACTGCTAATTTTGATGATAGCGACTGGGAAGAATTTGAATTACCAGGTTTACTGAAACAACCGATAAACGGAGTGGTTTGGTTTCGTAAGAAATTTGATTTAAAAAGTGAATTTTCGGGAAAACCAGCAGAACTTTTAATGGGGAGGATCGTAGATGCAGATTCGGTTTTTGTAAACGGAACTTTTGTAGGGAACACCACCTATCAATACCCGCCAAGAAGGTATCAAATTCCTGAAAATATTCTTCGCGAAGGTGAAAATACTATCACGGTAAAACTAATTAGTGAAAGGGGACGGGGCGGATTTGTAACAGATAAACCTTATGAGTTTAATTTTCCAGAAAAACGCATTGACCTTAAAGGAGCCTGGAAATATAAAGTGGGGAAAGCGACAGAAGCTTTGCAACCACAAACTTTTTATCGCTGGAAACCAACAGGTCTTTACAATGCGATGATCCATCCTTTGCTTAAATATTCTATTAAAGGAGCCATTTGGTACCAGGGAGAGTCAAACACCAGTGAACCTGAAAAATACAGTGAATTATTTCCAAAGATGATTGAGAGCTGGCGAGAAAACTGGCATCAGGAGGCTTCAAATTTCCCTTTTCTTTTTGTTCAGCTGGCTAATTTTATGGAAAGTAGAGAAAATCCGACAGACACGAATTGGGCGAGACTTCGTGAAGCTCAAAAGGCAGCCCTAAATGTACCCAAGACCGGTATGGCAGTAACTATTGATGTTGGGGAATGGAATGATATCCATCCTTTAGATAAAAAAACGGTAAGTGACCGCCTGGCCACTGCAGCAAAACACCTGGCTTATGGAGATGCTTCAGTAGTGCCTTCTGGCCCCATTTACACTTCCTCAGAAATAAAAAATGATTCAATTATCCTACATTTTGATGCTGTAGGCAGCGGATTAAAAATAAAAAATAATCAAGAATTAAAAGGTTTTGCCATAGCCGGAAACGATAAGCAATTTGTTTGGGCTAAAGCGAAAATTGAAGGAGACAAGGTCATAGTTTATAGCCCGCAGGTAAAGCATCCCGTGGCGGTAAGATACGCGTGGGCCGATAACCCGGAGAATGCGAACTTATATAATAAAGAAGACCTTCCGGCATCACCATTTAGAACAGACCAATGGAAACAAAACAGATAAAATTTTCCTCGATAATCGATATCAAATGCTTTGATCCAGATAGTTATCGGGATGTCTCGTTTTAAAAATTTCTTGTTTAAATTAAATGCTTCGTGGGCGTGCCCCGAAGATAGTTACGGTAAATTTTATGAACCTGTGTTTTATCTTAAAAATAAAGCCTGGGCTACCTGTTAAAAAATAGCAATGAGTATTAATACGGAATTTAAAACTGAGACTTATCTCCTTAAAAATGCAAATGGATTAAAGCTTCATTTAATTAATTATGGAGGACGAATTACCAATCTTGAAGTTCCCGACCGAAATGGAAATTTTGAGAATGTGGTTTTACATTTAAATACAAAAGATTATCTAAAATCCAATCCATTTATCGGTGCTTTAATCGGGAGATATGCTAACCGAATAGCAAATGCCTGCTTTAAATTGAATGGGCAATCATTCAGGATTAATAATAATGAAGGGACAAATTGTCTGCATGGCGGTATTGGAGGTTTTGATGCCGTTTTTTGGACTGTAAAAAAACTAAGTGATACTAAAGTGCTTTTAACCTATGATAGTCCGCATTTGGAAATGGGATTCCCCGGGAATTTAAAAGTGAAAGTGTATTACGAACTTACCAATGCGAATGAGTTAAAGATTGATTATTATGCAGTTTCAGATCAAGAAACGGTGATTAATCTCACTCAGCATTCTTATTTTAATCTAACAGCAGATTTTAACAAGAAAATCACTGATCATGAGGTGTTCATTAATGCCGATGCTTTTTTGCCAACTTCAGGAAACATACCAACAGGGGAAATTAGACCTGTAAAAGATGGTGTTTTTGATTTTAGGATTCCAAAAAGAATAGGCTTAGCTATCGATGTAAATGATGACCAGTTAAATACAGCCGGAGGTTATGATCATTGTTTCGTTTTAAATAGAGATCATTCCGATTTGACTTTAGCTGCCACCGCTTATGATGAGGGGAGCGGTCGGTTTTTAGAGGTATTTACAACCGAGCCGGGAATGCAGTTTTACACCGGTAATTCTTTAGATGGAAGCTTGAAAATTCCCAATGAGCCAGGGAATTATGAAAAACGTTCCGGGTTTTGTTTTGAAACACAGCATTTCCCCGATTCACCAAATCAACCCGCTTTTCCCTCAGTGGTTATAAAGGCAGGAGAAGAGTTTTCTTCAACAACAGTGTATCAATTTTCAGTAAAAGCAAGGGAAGATAAATAGGGAATATCAAATTCAGCTTTAACAAATAAGATTTTAGAATGTCAAGACATTTAAAATATAGATTCGTAAAAGGTTTTATAGGAAAGCGTAATGTGATTTTTGTACTTTTTCTAATGCTTTTAGCGTCTTGTGGAACTTCCTCCTCTATCGTTCAAAACGATTCTAAAAATCAACAAAAGTGGGTTGGGAGTTGGAGTACGGCTCCACAATTGGTAGAGCCAAGAAACGTTCCGCCGGCACCGGGATTAACTGGTAATACTTTGCGGCAAATTATTAGGCCGTCTCTGGGAGGGAAAAGCATTCGCTTAAAATTTTCTAATGCGTTTAGTGATCTCCCGGTGGAAATGATATCTGTAGAGATTGCTATAGTGACAGAGCAGCCCTTGGTTAAAACTTCAACGGTAAAAACATTGAAATTTAATGGAAGCCCTGAAGTAACTATGCCTGCCGGAGAAGCCGTATTCTCGGATGCACTGGCCTTTGAATTTGAGGCAAGCGACAGATTAGCGATTACTATAAAATTCGGCAAAACTGCAGAAAAAATTACGGGGCACCCCGGTTCTAGAACAACTTCCTATTTAGTCGAAGGAAACGAGAATATTAAAGAAAATGCTTTTGAGAATGCGATAACTACAGACCACTGGTATATAATAAATACACTTGATGTTATGGCCGGAAAAGAGGCTTCAGCCGTTGCAATTTTGGGAAATTCGATCACCGATGGCCGTGGGTCAGGCATCAATAAACAAAATCGCTGGCCGGATATTTTAGCCGAAAGGTTAATTCAGCATTCCAGAACAAAAAATATAGGAGTGCTTAATATGGGAATTGGTGGAAATGCTGTGTTGCGAGGTGGTTTGGGACCCACAGGATTAAACCGATTTGATCGTGATATTTTAAATCAAAGTTCAATAAAGTATTTGATCATTCTGGAAGGTGTAAATGATCTTGGTGCAACACCAGATAGTACCGCTGCCTTTAAAGTAGCGAATAAATTAATTGAAGCCTATAAAACGATGATTAAAAAAGCACATGCTCAAAATATAAAGGTTTACGGTGGTACCATTACTCCCATTCAAAAATCTTTCTATTATAAAGACTTTAGAGAACAGGCCCGGCAAAAAGTAAATAACTGGATTAGAAATAGCGGAGCATTTGATGCTGTGATCGATTTTGCTAAAGTTTTGGAAAGCCCAGAAGAACCCAATGTAATAGCTAAGAATTTACAATCTGGTGATTATTTGCATCCCAACGAAAAAGGATATGAGGTGATGGGGGAGGCTGTTGATTTGTCTTTGTTTAAAAAATAAAACCAGAACTCGACCAATTCTTATAATTTAAATGGAATAATGAGTGCTCCTAATTGGTTTAACAAAGGAATTAGAAAATATAAAGAAAGCAGTTTTAGGCTGTTTTTCTATCTAGTATTCATAAGCTTATGAGCAAACTAAGGTCAGTATCCGATATTTTTATACTTAGTATTTTTCTGTTAAGTCTTTGTGCGGAAGCTCAGGATGGAAAATCTTCTCAGGATAGTATTCATAAACTAAACTATCAGCATTTTATGCAGATGAAACATCAGTTAGGAATCACTGCTAAAAATAGACAGGGGCCTTCTGGAGATCCAACTGATCCAAATGCTGCCAATTTTGATGAAAGTAAAGTAAGATCTTATGTTTTACCTGAAGTATTAGTTAGCAATGAAGGTAAACAAATAAATACTTCCAGGGAATGGTGGGAAATCCGAAGACCCGAAATTGTTGAAGATTTTGAAACTTCAATCTATGGTCATTTACCCGATCATATTCCAGATGTAAAATGGAATATTGTTTCTAAAAAAGATACTCTTATAAACTCTTATCCGGTAAGCGAGCTTCTTTTAGAAGGGCTTGTGGATAATTCTGCCTATCCGGCAGTTGAGGTGAAAATCGAGCTGTTAGTTGGGATACCTAAAAGCGCAAAAAAAGCAGTGCCATTAGCTATGGAATTCGGGTTTATAAAATCTCCTTTCATGAGGGCTAATGATGAACCAGACAGCTACTTCTTTTCTTCCTATGAGCCTAAATGGAAACAGCAATTATTATCGCAAAATATGGGGTATGCTATATTAGTGCCTAGTAGTATTCAGGCTGATAATGGTGCAGGGCTGACTTCCGGAATCATAGGATTGGTAAATCATGGTAAGCAAAGAAAACCCGATGAATGGGGAGTTTTAAGAGCCTGGGCGTGGGGCGCAAGTCGAGCCATCGATTATTTTGAAACGAACCCAAAAATAGATGAAAACCGAATTGCAGTAGAAGGCGTATCCAGATATGGTAAAGCTGCCATAGTTAGTATGGCTTTCGACCAAAGAATTTCTCTTGGTTTCTTTGGTTCGGCCGGGGCGGGAGGAATTTCGTTGCTACGTAGAAATTTTGGAGAACAAGTAGAAAATCTTGCAAGCCCAGGTGAGTATCATTGGTTTTGCGGAAATTTTATAAAATATGCCTCGGTAATGGAAACCCAAGATTTACCTGTAGATGCCCATCAATTAATTGCTCTTTGTGCACCAAGACCAGTATTTATAAGTGCTGGTTCACATCTTATCGAAGGACAGTGGGTAGACGCCAAAGGAATGTTTTTGTCTAGTGTTTACGCCACACCGGTGTATGAACTGTTAGGGAAAAAAGGACTTGAAACTTCAGGATTTCCAAAAATGGGTACCGCTCTAGTAGATGGAGAAATTGCCTTTAGACAGCATGCAGGCGGCCATAGTACCGGCCCAAATTGGAGTACATGGATTGCATGGGCAAGCAAATATTGGCAATTTTAAACATGAATTTTTGACGCTCTGAATGAATTGCGGCAGTTAAAATTATTAACTGATAAAAAAGAAGCTTATTTATTGAAAAATATATAAATTTAGATTATACTTGTAGTCTAAATAACTATTAGTAGAATGAAAAACAATAACTCTTTCAACAATAAACTTATTATCCTAATCACACTTGTAGCAAGTCTTGGAGGTTTGTTATTTGGGTATGATACCGCAGTGATTTCTGGTGCGGTAGGGGCCATGAATACTTATTTCATTAATCCGCTCGATAGCGATAACGTTTTAGCTTCTAGCGCTATTATCGAATTTAAGAGTATTATTAGCATTACTTCTATGGGAATTTTAGTCTTATTTTTTTACTTTCTGTTTAAGTTTTTTAAAAAAAAGACATCCATCGCTATCATTATTATTTTTCTTCTTATTTCGATTCCGTTATTTAAAATATACTTTTTAGATCTTCCCGATGTCTTAACCGAGAATCTAAGAAATTCGATATTAGGTTTTATGACTAGCAGCGCATTAGTGGGCTGTATTTTAGGAGCTTCTTTCGGCGATTTTATAGCGAATTCTGTTGGGCGTAGAAACGGCTTGGTGATTTCGGCTGTTCTGTTTTTACTATCGGCTTTAGGATCTGGATATCCTGAGGCTTTTAATATTTTTGGGATTCAGACCCTTTCCTCATTTATCATATATAGGATTATTGGCGGAATGGGTGTTGGGATCGCCAGTATGTTGGCACCACTTTATATTGCTGAAATGGCTCCTGCGAATATCAGGGGAAAAATGGTTTCCTGTAATCAGCTCGCCATTGTTACCGGTATGTTGGTGGTATATTTTGTAAACTATTTTATCGTACAGGGACAAAGCGAAGAGTGGATTACAGATCTGGGGTGGCGTTATATGTTTTTATCTGAGGTAATTCCTGCTTTTCTGTTTTTTGTGCTTTTACTTTTTATGCCGAAAACCCCGCGTTTTGAAGTTATGAAAGGAAATGAAGATAAAGCCAAGTCGATTTTGGATAAATTGAATGTGAAAGCTTCTTCAGATCGTATTCTTATTGAGATTAAAAACTCATTTAAAACCAAGAAAGCACACTGGTTATTTTATGGATGGCCGGTAATTATTGTTGGTTTATTACTTTCGGTTTTTCAGCAATTTGTAGGAATAAACGTGGTTTTGTATTACGCTCCAGAGATTTTTAAAGGAATGGGTGTAGATACCAATGCATCGATGTTGCAAACTATAATTGTAGGAGCTATAAATATGATTTTTACGGTAATTGCTATTATGACGGTAGATAATTTTGGACGTAAAAAGTTATTGCTGATAGGTAGTGTGGTGATGGGAATAAGCATGATAGGTTTAGGTTTTTCTTTATTTGCCGGTACCGTAGGCTTTACGTCCCTAATACTTATGTTGGTTTACATTGCTGCTTTTGCGGTTTCCTGGGGACCGGTAACCTGGGTATTACTTTCAGAAATTTTCCCAAATTCGATTAAAGGAGTGATGGCGGTTGCGGTTGCGGTACAGTGGTTGGCGAATCTTGTTATTTCCTGGACGTTCCCAATAATGAACAATAATCCATTTTTAGTAGAAAACTTTAATCATGGATTTTCTTATTGGGTGTATGGTGCTTTTGCGGTAATCTCTGCAGTATTTGTTTGGAAGTTTGTACCAGAAACCAAAGGCCGGTCACTAGAAGATATGGAACAACTCTGGCTGAAAAAAGAAGACGAATAAAAGTTTCAATCCACAAAAGTTATTTTAAAACATACAGTATTGAAAGTCAATGCATTTCGTTTTTTTTAAAACTAGGATATCTTGATTTTTAACCAAATTAGGTAAATCGATTATATATTTTAAGAAGAAATTTCTTGTAAGCGCATAAATAGTTCCTACATTTGCGGTCAATGAAAAAAGCATCAGGATATACTGTTATTCTTACCGCGCTCTTAATTGTTTTTGCGTTGGTATATCCCTATGTTCATATTTTTGAACACGGCTTTGCTCAGCATTCGGGATTAAAAGATCATACTCACATTGTTCAGATGGACAAGAATATCGTGAAGTCTGGTATGGATTGTAAAATCTGTGATTTTCATTTTTCCGGCTTTAATAGCCTCGAGTTTTTCACTTTCGATCTTTTTATTCCGACTAAAGAATTGGTTTATTCACTTTCACTTACACAAACTATCTGGGAGTTTCCAGATCCTTATTTTTCTTTACGGGCTCCCCCGGTTATCCGTGCTTAATTAATGTTTTAAATACCTGAAAATTGTTTCTTCTATTTCAGGTCATGTTACATGTTTAGTTACGGAATTATCTTATGAGAGTTTTTTGGATAGTTGTATGCTTATCCCTATTTAATTTAAATGCTTTTGCTCAAAACTCGACTTTTGAGTTATCAGGTCACGTAAAATCGCCTAAAGGGAGTGCCCTGGATGGGGCTTATGTTAAAATTGGTGAACAATATTTCTGGACTTCAGAAGAAGGCAATTATTCGGCAAAATTACCTGAAGGGAATTATAAAGTTCATGTATCAATTATTGGCTTTACACCGGTAGATACCGTAGTTCAACTTCATAAAAATAGAACATTAGATTTTGTTTTAAAGCAATCGATAAATGGTCTGGATGAAGTGATGTTGGAGGGGCATCAGCATAAAAAGACCAGTCAGCAAGTTTTATATGTTGATAATGATTATTTGCAAAATCAATTTTCTGGTTCTTTAGCCTCTAGTCTCGAAAAATTACCGGGATTTAATGCGATGCAAATTGGTTCTGGAGCTTCAAAACCTATTATTCGTGGTCTTGGCTTAAATCGTGTTGCAGTAGCAGAAAACGGAGTGAAACAGGAAGGACAGCAATGGGGTGCCGATCATGGTTTGGAGATTGACGCTCTACAGGTAGAGGATCTTGAAATTATTAAAGGCGTAGGATCTATCGCCTATGGTAGTGATGCTCTAGGAGGGGTAGTACGTATCAAAAACAACAATATTCCTAACGAGGGATTGTCTGGTAGTGTGTATACCTTTGCGAAAAGCGTAAATAATAGTTTAGGTGGCTCTGCCCAAATCGCTTATAAGAAAGATGATTGGTTTGTAAAAGGAAAGCTAACGGGGCTTTCTTTTGGAGATTATAAATTACCTACAGATCAAATTTCATATCTTAATTTCGATATTCCTATTTACGACGAGCAATTAAAAAATACCGCAGGTAAAGAGCTGGATTGGTATACCCAAATTGGGCTCGTAAAAGAACGATTTTCCTCAACAATAAGTCTAAGTAAAGTATATCAAAAATCGGGATTCTTTCCCGGCTCACACGGAATTCCTGATATAAGCAGGGTAGAGCCTGATGGGGATACTCGAAATATAGAAGAACCCTTTCAACGTGCTACCCACTTTAAGATTATTAATAATTCGACTTTTGTCTTTGAGAATGGAGAATTGGATATAGATCTTTCTTTCCAAAGAAATCATCGCCAGGAATGGAGTTTGTTTCATACCCATTACGCGGGACAGCAACCCCCTGAAATTAATCCAAATTTGGAATTGGATTTTGATTTAGATACTTATGGAGCCAAAGCAACATACCATCATACTTTTAGCAAAAAACATGAAACCCGCCTAGGACTGGATACCCAATGGAAATCTAACAAAATCAAAGGATTCAATTTTCTTTTACCAGAATATCAATCGGCTAACTATGCCATATTCGCCATCCATGAGTTCGAACCTTCGCAAGAGAACTTATGGACTTTAGGACTACGTTTTGATTACGGTACGATAGATATGAAGGGCTATTACGATCCTAACCTTTATGAGTTTTTGATAGGAAATAATCAATCTGAAGAAACCGCGACTTCTTACGCACAACGTAGTCAGGATCTTGATAGGAATTTTACAAGTTTTAATATAAGATTGGGCTGGGACCATCAGTTTAATGATCAATTTAGCAGCAAGATTAATTTGGGAACCGCTTTTCGTTTACCCACAGCCATAGAACTTGGGGCCAATGGTATTCATCATGGTTCGTTTAGACATGAGCAGGGTGATCCTAACCTGGATCCCGAGCAGGGATTTATGGCAGATGTGAGTTTAAATTACAGGGAAAATTCTTGGAATATTAATCTAACTCCTTATGCCTATTTTTTCAATAATTATATTTTTCTGCGTCCTAGTGGAACCTTTTCTTTATTACCGCACTCAGGCCAATTATATAAGTATACTGAATCTGAAGCGCTGCTTAGCGGAGTAGAACTTCAGGTTGATAAAGAGCTTGGACGCTGGCATTTTGGTGTGGCAGGAGAATATATTTACAATCAACAACTCACTTCCAACCGGTCGCGAAATTATCCTTTGCCGTTTACTCCGGCCAATAATGTGTTTACAGAGGTAGGATATCAGCTTTTTACCGATTCTAAAATTTTTAATGCTACAGAAGTAAGTATTAGTAATAGATCGGTAATGCAGCAAGATCGAATTGCGCAAGGAGAGGAAATTACACCAGGATATTCTCTGTGGGGAGTAGGTTATCAAACCCTTCTGGAATTTGATGGTTTTAAAGCCAACATTAATTTTAGGATCGATAATTTATTGAATACTAAATACTTTAATCACACCAGTTTTTACAGACGATTGCAGATCCCAGAAATGGGAAGAAATATTCAACTGAGTATTAAAATTCCTTTTGGGCAATCATGAAAAAGTTTTGGTTAAAATATAGTAGTCTGTTTTTGCTGGCTTTATTGCCGGTGGGTCCAATTTTATGGTCCGCACATATCATTTTAAACGAGCATGCTAATTCCTTCGAGGTTCATGAGCTTAGTTTTCAGCAAATAGCCTCACCACATATCTGTAATCACTTTTTGCAGGCAGAATATCGCGGGATCTTTCCTAAGATAGATTATATAGAAGAATCTGTACTGATAGTGGTTAAGAATGTTTTCTATGATATTAGTAGGAGCCATAAAGCATTTTATTACTTAAGATTTTACGTTCGGGGGCCGCCGATGGTTGTTTTTAAGTACACATACAGATTACCAAATTTAAATAATATAGCCCCAACGGCGTGAATCCTTCGAAAGGATAATTAATTATAATACTAAATTTTAAGATGAAGAATTTATCAATAAAACTTATAGCACTTTTTACACTTACTTTTTTTGCTTCATGTAGCAATGATGACGATGAAATTCTGGATAGTGAAAAACCAGAAATTACCATTAACGATCCGGTAGAAAACGAAGTTTTTCAGGTAGGTGGAGAATTGCATTTTGATATCGATTTAAGTGATAACGATGCTTTAGCATCTTATAAAGTTGACATTCATAACAATTTTGACGGTCATACACACTCCGGTGTTTTAAATAATACTGTAGGAACAAAACAGGCTAGTACAATTAGCCCATGGGCCTATAATCAAAGTTTCCAAATAGAGGGAACACCTAAGACTTATCATGCCCACGAGCATATCGAAATACCAGATAACATAGCAGAAGGTCCTTATCATTTGGGAATTACTGTAATCGATGTGTCAGGTAACGAAAACCAGGTTTATGTACAGTTTATTATAGGTGAAGATCATACAGGAGAAGAACATGGGATTTCAATCACAGATATCGAAAGTGAAGACGCCGTTCGTGGAGGGGAGTTGCATGCTGAAGCACAATTAACTGCAGAACATGGAATAAGCTCTGTTTCTGTAAATATCCATGGTCACGGTCTAGATCCTGAAGATGGAGAGATAGAATGGACTTTCGATGAAACTTATGAAGATTACTCTGGTACTTCAGCCGAGTTTCATGAGCATATCGATATTCCTGAAAATGCAGCTTTAGGAAAATACCATATGACGATTACAGTTGTTGATGCTGAAGGACATACGCATGCAGAAGGTGCTCACTTTCATATTACCGATGGAAATAACGATGCTGATGCGATTACAATTGCAGACATGACAGTAGATGAAAATGTAAAAGCCGGAGAAGAATTGCACGTTGAAGCTGCAATATCAGGAGACCATGGTATAGAGACAGTAGAAGTACATATTCACTTTGAAGATGGAGAAAATGGATGGGAGTTTGAAAAATCTTTTGATTACGAAGAGGTAACCAGTGTAGATTTTCATGAGCATATCGATGTACCTGCAGATGCTGCAACAGGTGAATATCATTTATCACTAGAGGTAACAGACCACGAGGGAAATGTTGCCACTACAGATGCTCATTTTAATGTTACTGAATAAGATTAGTTAAGCTAGGTTTTTAGTTAGTTTTACAACCGTAAAAGCAATACATGCTTGGTTTTACAGGCTTTTTCGGTTATTTCGCTTAACTATATAAAGGAGGTTCTACGGAATCTCCTTTTTTATTTTTTATAAATGATATTTGATTTTGCCATCACCAAAGGCTATGATACCTTAATCCAGAACTGTCGTGATACCTGGAAATAGGGATGAGGTTTTACGTTTCATAAGTTAAGCGATAGCTATGAGACCCTGGAATCAAGAACCTTGGGACAAGCCCGCGAGATATGAATCGAAAAAACTTTTTTATAACTTCGAGGCAAGCCTTGGGTAATGAAAACCTCAATGAGGGATAGGGATTAAATATTGAAATTGTAACAATAGTTACCGTCTAAAAATTATTGTTCTATTATTTTTACACTTAGAAATTAACAATATCGCTTCATTAATTTATAAGTTATGAAAGTAGAACAAATATATACCGGTTGTCTGGCTCATGCCGCTTATTATATCGAAAGCAAAGGCGAAGCAGCAATTTTTGATCCGTTAAGAGAGGTTAATCCGTACATTCAAAAAGCAGAAAATGACCATGCGAAAATCAAGTATGTTTTCGAAACTCATTTTCATGCCGATTTTGTAAGCGGTCATTTAGATTTACAAAAGAAAACCGGAGCTAAAATAGTTTTTGGGCCTAATGCCAAGCCAGGTTATGAGGCTTTAGTTGCTGAAGATGGTCAGATTTTCAAGATCGGTGATTACAAGGTAAAGGTAATTCATACTCCAGGTCATACGATGGAAAGTACTACCTACTTATTGATTGATGATAAGGGTAACGAACACGGGATTATTACAGGTGATACCCTATTTATCGGTGATGTGGGTAGACCGGATCTTGCGCAACACGTGATTTCAGATTTAACTGAAGATAAACTTGCCGGATATTTATTTGATTCCCTTCGCCATAAAATAATGCCATTAGATGATGATCTTATAGTCTATCCTAATCATGGTGCAGGATCGGCTTGTGGTAAAAAAATGAGTAAAGAAACTACAGATACCCTAGGCAATCAGAAAAAAACGAATTATGCACTAAGGGCAGATATGACCAAAGAAGAGTTTATAAAAGAACTTTTAACCGGGCTTACTGCACCACCAAAATATTTTCCGAAAAATGTTTTGTTGAATATTGGTGGTTATAAGAGCTTTGATAAAATAATGAAGCAGGCGGCAAAAGCTTTAACTCCTGATGAATTTGAACTCTTGGCCAATGAAGAAGGAGCACTGGTTTTAGATACCCGGGAAGCCGATAAGTACGCTAAATCTCATATTCCCAATAGTATAAATATTGGTTTACAGGGAAGTTTTGCACCCTGGGTAGGGGAAATGATACCTGATCTGGAAACTCCTATTTTATTGATTACTGAAGTAGGAAAAGAAGAAGAGGCGATTACAAGATTGAGCCGAGTAGGCTACGATAACACGCAGGGATATTTAGCAGACGGAATGAAAAGCTGGGAAGCAGTCGGTAAGGATGTTGATACCATAAATCGGATTACTGCGGAAGAACTGGAACAAAAAATGAAGCAGGATATTGTGATTATTGATGTGCGTAAGAAAAGTGAATTCGATTCAGAGCATATTAAAGGTGTTGTAAATGTTCCGCTAAACCAGATAAATCAACATTTAGAGAAGTTCCCAAAAGAACAGGAATTTGTGTTGCATTGTGCTGGTGGATATCGAAGTATGATTGCAGCATCCATTTTACAACAACGTGGCTGGTCTCAGCTAACCGATGTTATTGGAGGCTTTAAATCGATTAAAGAAACTACGATTCCGGTTACAGCGTACGTTTGTCCAAGTACACTGTTATAAACCTGAACTTGATTATTGCAGGTAATTTGGGTCAAAGTGTAGACAGAGAGAAATCATACAAAGATTTCTCTCTGTCTTTTAGATTTACTTAAATCGATATCATAAGGATGCTAACCAATGATCGGGGTCTCACAAAAACTGCTACCTATCTAATAACCCAATTTAGTTCATAATCTCTCTTTTGATATATTTTAAGGATAATATATATAGAAATCAGTAGCTTGTAACTCTTCATAGGTAACATCTTTTCGATATACTTTTTCCTGCTCGTTTTCAAGAAGCTCATCCCATTCTTCCTGTGTTTCCGGATAAGTTTCAAAAAAATAAACGGTAAATTTATCGCCCGGTAATCTGGAAAATATCTTTTGCCAACTCGGGTATTGACCAGCGCTTCCTCCAGTACCCGTACCTGCATCAATAGAATTAATTATTAAAGGAATGTTAGTAGGAAGTGAATTTGGAAAATGGAATTTTTCATATTCGGAGGAATACCAAAAATATATAATATGATCAGAATTGTTTTTAATAGCAATTGATTCACTTCCAATATCAGAAGGACAAGCCCACAAGAAAACAGATAGTACTATCAATAAAATACTTTTTTTCATAATCTATGATTTCATTTTAAAAATAATATCAACGTAAGGGCTTATCATTAGGATATAACCAATTATTCATAAATCCGTGTTTATTTGCATATCGCCAAGCCCATCGGTTGGCTTGGGGTTCATACCATTCAAAGTCATGATTATCTGATTTCGCTGTTAAAATACTTGGCATACCCACTCCAAATAGGTAAGAGAGCCCAAAACGTTCTGATTGAAAAGTATGCCTATATTTACGGCAAAACAATCCGTCTTCACTATACATCCAACCTTGAGGATCATTAACCTGCAATTCTTGTCTGATATTTACATTAATATAATTGCTAAAAGATATACCATTTCTTTTAGGAGAATGCTCGTTAATGGCAAAAGTAGCTCCTCCAAAATAGCGTACATCATCTACTTTGCCAAACGTATTTCTTATTTGTGAATAAGAATATCCAAGCGTATTTTGGGGTAATTCCCATGTCGACCTGCTAATGCCCTGTAATACGCCACCAAAGAAACTTCTGTTCTCATCTAGATAAAAATTCCCTAACGCAATTTTTCCAGCATTTTCAAGACGACTCCAATCTCCTGTAAATATACCATGCCCTACACCACTAATAACAGAACCGGTGGTAGTTAAGCCTCGAGCAATGGCTGCTCCTTAAATTGTAGTGGCTAAAATGGGAACCGATATGGAAGCTGCACTTGCTCTGCTAAAATAAATTACTCCCCATTATAAACAATTTCAAAATCGATATTTTGTAAACCTTCTTTCGTAAGATCTGTACGGGTATATAGTTCTTTACTCACAATATATTCCCACTCGTAACTTGAAAAAATATGCTCTTGAACAATTAATATTGTCAAAATTCGATTTTGATCAAACCATTCACTTTGTGTAGCATAGGTATCCATACCCATACCAGCAATACTATCGCTCGGATAACGATATCTTATTGGGTTAAAATCTACCTGATGATCGTAAATAATATAAATTTTATTTGGAGTCTCATTTATAATTTTGAAGTTAATATCAAACTCATCATATTCAGGACATCCCATCAGCAAAAGAGAAATGGAAATAATACATAATTTTAATAGACAGTTTTTCATTTTTATAGTTTTTAAAATAAAAGTGCTAAAGTAAAACTCTCTCCTAGTCCTGTAAATGGAACGATAAGATCAAACCAATGAAACCCTGCTCCATTGATAGGATGGTCGTTTTGATCGAAACTTCCGGTTCTTGGATTCAAATACCGTGTATTTCCACCTGTGCTAAAAGTTTGCATGTCAAAATGATCAGGACTCCCAATAAAATAATCACTTGCTCCGCTACCATACCTTTTATCAAAATATTTGGCGCCCATTGCACTAGCCTGTACCTCAAACCATCTGCTTTCATGGTTTTGATCAAAAGCAGCGCTAATAATACTTGTTTTAGCTACAATAGGAAGGTAAGCGGGACCAAACCAATTGCTTTGTATGTAATGTCCATATTCGTGAACAAATAAATGGTCTTTCCAGTCTGCTCTAAATCCTTTTGGGCCAAAGATATAATTATCTAAAGTAAAAGCTTCGTTATCCCCGGAGGTAACTCCAGATAAGGCAACAGCACCTTCTAAATGTGACACTCCAGAAACTTTTCCTGATATATTTAAAACATGAGCAGTTAAATTTCCGACAAATGTATTGAACCTTCCCCATGTGAACTTTGATAATATTTGTCCAAAATTACCTGTAAATAGACCTTTATCAATTTGCCAGGCATTATTTAATTTATTCCAATTGTAATGATCAAAATTTACTCCGTGCCTAAAAATGTTTTTAAAACCAGAAGTAATTGCTGTAAAAATAGTACCAAAAATCTCCCCACTTGGATCATTATATTTCAACGGATTATTCAATACATAGGAATATCGGTTAAAGTTTAGGGGATTGGATGGGGTGATACATAATGATCAGGGTTGAATGTGAATAATTATTCAATAATTGAATAATTTAAAGTTTGAAAAAGAATTATCTGACCACTTTTATAAACAAAGTAGGATTCATACATCCCCTCTTTAGAGTTGGATATTTTTTTTTCATATTTATCAATCGTTTTAAGACTATTAGAGTTAAGGTTAATAGTCAATTTACACTCCATTTGAATTAGTTGAGATAATATATAATAAAATGGTTTCAATAATAATTTTTCCTGTAGAGTAGAGCTATTGGCATATTCTATTTCTTGAAAATAATCTAACAAATTTGCGTATGCTTCAAATATTTTATTTTCTGAATTTAAATTAGAGAGTTCATTTTTTATAGCATTTATAAATTCTTCTTTCTCTAGGGCTATAGTAATAGATTCAGAATCTTCAAATACTATTAGCTTATTTAAATGTCTTTTTGCATTAAGCTTAATAGTTTTTAAAAAAGTAGTCTCCTGATTCTGACTATTTAATGTCATATTTGAAAAAATGCATATTATTATAAAAAAAATTCACTCTATTTATTAGGTTGATAGCCCATGAATAGATAATGATATGTCTTTGCACCAAATTTAAAATTAATAATTAATGTATCCTTTCTCCATAAATTAAGAAATTCATCTTTGTTGATTTTTCTCATCGGTGTAGATATAAAAAATAATTTTAGAGTATCAATTTCTTCTATCCCAATCATAGATGTGTAATTTTTAGGATTTGTATGGATAGTTGAAAAGTTAATATCTTTATAATTAGTCTCCAACATAAAATCGTTTTCAATCAGTTTCTTTTCATCGCTTTTCAAAATTATAGAAATAGAAGTTGAAATATCTACCAGTTGATTTTTACCAACTGTTGCATGAACTCTCAATCGAGGTTTATTATGAATTGGGTAAATTGGTTTATATTCATAAAAATCTGGAGCTGGCAAGACCAAGCATCCAACCAACATCAAAATTAGGATTATCAGAAATTTAATTTTCATAAAAAAGTTATAAGATTAATAATAAGGTGCTCCTCCCAAGTCTCTCGCCATTATGCGAGCACCAACCTCATTAGAGTTTGGATGTAAGCCGAAGCTATAGGCATTTGCGCCATAAATCAATTGTTCAAAAATTCCTCTTCCCTGAAAAGCTGCCCAACCTTGTTGATTTACTTGTATTATATGTCCATATTCATGAGCCATTGTAGAAGGATCTGTACTGGAAAAAGTAGCCACGTTCCTACGCCAAGTTACTTCTCTTTCATATCCATCAGTCCAAAAAGGTTGTAAAACTTGATAGAGCCCCCCTTTTCGCCAAGCCACA
Source organism: Zunongwangia profunda SM-A87 (assembly GCF_000023465.1). Taxonomy (NCBI): domain Bacteria; kingdom Pseudomonadati; phylum Bacteroidota; class Flavobacteriia; order Flavobacteriales; family Flavobacteriaceae; genus Zunongwangia; species Zunongwangia profunda. The sequence goes on along the minus strand of NC_014041.1, from coordinate 3,264,373 downwards.
TCACCAGTTGAGAGCCCAAAAGACTCAGCCATTTTGTTCGCATATTTCAATTGATTTCCGGATGGTTTATAAGTAGCTCCAAAAATTCCAATCATGAAAGAAGATTGTATTAATGAGCCTGTAGCTCCATTTTTAGCACCTAGAAGCATGCTTTTCCCGATGTTGCCACCATTTATAGCTGTTCCAACACCCCCGGTTACTGCACCTCTAACGCCGCCTTTTAATGTGTTAAATCCAATTTTACCCATAGCATTTTTAAACCAACCTCCTTTTGTACCACTCCAATTACCAATTTTGGCTCCAACAAATCCTCCCGCCATAGACCCAATTACTGACCCAACGGATATTTTATCGCCCATAACTGCACTTGTGCCCACTTGTGATGCTATTTCTGAAAACATATTCATAGTTGTACTTTGCAAAAAAGAGGATGTACTTGTACTGGCAAGAGTAGCTGCAATACTTAGACCTCCGGATATTGCACCTCCAATAGCTCCATATAGGATTGAAGTACCTAATCCATTCCAGCTCCATGAATTTGTTGCGATGGCACTAATAGTATATACAGCTGCCGCAGTAGCAGCACCTATTAATTCACCATAGGCGATTGCAGCCAAAACAGCAAAAATAAACTCCCCACTTGGATCATTATATTTCAACGGATTATTCAATACATACGAATACCGGTTAAAGTTTAGGGGATTGGATGGGGTGATACATAATGATCAGGGTTGAATGTGAATAATTATTCAATAATTGAATAATTTAAAGTTTGAAAAAGAATTATCTGACCACTTTTATAAACAAAGTAGGATTCATACATCCCCTCTTTAGAGTTGGATATTTTTTTTTCATATTTATCAATCGTTTTAAGACTATTAGAGTTAAGGTTAATAGTCAATTTACACTCCATTTGAATTAGTTGAGATAATATATAATAAAATGGTTTCAATAATAATTTTTCCTGTAGAGTAGAGCTATTGGCATATTCTATTTCTTGAAAATAATCTAACAAATTTGCGTATGCTTCAAATATTTTATTTTCTGAATTTAAATTAGAGAGTTCATTTTTTATAGCATTTATAAATTCTTCTTTCTCTAGGACTATAGTAATAGATTCAGAATCTTCAAATACTATTGGCTTATCTAAATTTCTTTTTGCATTAAGTTTAATAGTTTTTAAAAAAGTAGTCTCCTGACTCTGAATATTTAATGTCATATTTAAAAAAATGCATATTATTAAAAAATTTCTCATGGCATGTTATTTATTAATTTAAATCCGAAGTTAGAGTAATGATTGTTCATTACAGGTAAAAATGCTTTTGAAAAGTTAAAATAAGGATTATTAAATACATCGTATGGGAATGGCCCTAAACTTCTCCACTGAAGCGCTTGATCGTAATGCCAATTATCAATTATTCTATGTTGTGTAGCACTACTGAAATTTAGCCCACTCGAGGAGAAAAAATAGGCATGCATATATTCATGATGCATTGTCATATATAACTGAGCAGAACTTTGAAATGCAGATTTTGAAAGATAAACGGTGATAGTATTTCCTGCTTTTACCGTAACCCCATTTATTAATCTACCATCTGGATTCCTTAAATATCCGTTTGAACTAGAATATGGTTTATGGGAGGGAACAGATCCATCTGCATAGAGATCATCTACATTAGAGGAAAGTCGCTTTAATTCCGAATGAGAATCTGAAAAACTTCTTGCTGATTCGTTAGAATATTCAACCTTGTCGCCAATACCGGCGAATGAGTTATCAAATGGCATTTCAGCGGTACCATTACCATTCCAAAAGTTTAATCCAATCTTATTGGCACGTATCCCACTTGCGATTCCATTTATTAGTCCTCCACTAATTCCTCCAATTATTCCAGATTTCAAGCCAGCACTTAAGCCATCACCAAAATTCGCTCCGTTTATCCAGGCTGTACCTGCGCCACCAACCATGCCACCTGCAAACCCAAACATGAAACCACTACCAAAACCTAAGGTTGTAGCAACTGAACTTCCAAAAAATGATCCTCCAGCCACCACACTTCCAACACCGGCGCCAATCATTCCTGCTAAGCCTCCAACTAATGCGCCTCCTAATCAAATATTATGTGGTTTAAAACTTGCCTATTTTTCCACTTACATAGTTTTAAGAAAAAATGTCAAAAGAGCGAAATTAGTTTAAGAAAGAAAACTACTTCTCAAAACTTTATCATTAAAAAAGGCTATCTAAATAGTTTAGACAGCCTATTCGAAATGTCTTAAAACTACAATAATTTGAAATTTAATAATTAAATGTTAAATTAAAAAAAACCATATATTATTGGAGAATTCACCAGCAATTAGAGTTATGGACTTTTCATTATGAATTCTAAAATTAAATAAATGCATATTATGGTATTTTGGGTCTTTAACCAAAAATGATCTATTTAATTGATTCCATTCCATATTCCATATGTTAAAATTATTAATTAAAAAAATGTCTTTATAAGCTACGCTGGCTATAAAAGTTATTTCCTTTTCAATCTTAAAATTGTCTTCCATAAAATTCAAAAAAAAGTAGTAGTATCAATTTCGTTTTCGAAAAATTTTAAGAATTTTCTATTGTTGTTTTCTAATTTAAAAAAAAGCCAAAAATTATTTTCTTGCACTAAACAAAATTTTGAATTTTCTTCTTTAGATGAAGGGATTTAAGCTTTCTCCAGAAATAAAAAAGGGTTGCGGATATTTGTGTTGCAAAACATAAAACAATCCAAAACAACCCTTTATGTACACAGTACTAGACAAAGATATAATAGAAATTGAAATTGTGCCATTTATTCCAAGAACAAGTAGAGGTTTCCAGCCCACGGCTCCCTTGACTGAAATAGTCAACGGGATCTTGTATAAACTAAAGACTGGAGTGCAATGGCACCAGTTACCTGTCAAAGCCCTTTTTGGCCAGAAATATTTAAGCTGGCAATCGGTCTATCATCATTACCGTAAATGGTGCCTCTGTGGTTTCTGGTATGAGTGCTGGACAAAGCTTTTGGAACGCTACAAATCCAATCTCGACCTTTCCAGTGTCGACCTTGACGGCAGTCATACCCCAGCGATCAGAGGTGGGGAACAGGTCGAATATCAGGGAAGGAAGAAACGTAATACTACCAACGCTCTTTATTTGATTGATAGACAAGGGCTTCCTTTAGCAATGTCTGAGCCAGTAGCCGGTAATCACAACGATATCTTCGACATTGAGGTACAGTTCGAGATTGTGACAGCAACCCTTGAAGAAGCACAAATACCAGTAGAAGGGCTGTTCCTTAATGCAGATGCAGGTTTTGACACAAAGGAGTTCCGCAGGGCTTGCGAGAAAAAGGAGATCAATGCGAATGTATGTCAAAACAAGCGCAATGGCGATAAAGACAGGGATGATTACTTCGACCAGGAACTCTACGATGAGAGATATTCAATTGAACGCACCAATGCATGGATGGATAGCTTCCGTTCATTGCTCAACAGGTTCAGTGACAAGCTGGAAAGGCTTCAATTATCTCGCGTTCGTGGTAATTGCACTAAAAAAATTTAAGAAGAAAAAAGTTTAAATGAGTTCATAGAGTAAATTTTAGGTATATCTAATAATGCTAATTTATTTTTAAGACTTTCAATATTCATAATGCTATAATTTTTTAAGGTAACCTAATTTAATTAATTGGTTCATAGTATAAGGTGTTTTATATTGAATTCCTCCACCACTTTGAAAAAAAATATGGTGCTGAAGTTCCCGATGAAACAGGAAAAGGTTTAATTATATAAATATGATTGATAGGGCTTTAAGGATTTTAAAGTCAAAAGAGCTTATATAAAATGATAAAGCCCCATCATTGCTGACAGGGCATCATATTCTTAAAATAACTAAAGACTAATCTGCATACCATTTTTCAAGTTCGCCCAAACTTTCCATGTCATATCGCCCAATGCTTGTTTCAAGAATATCTAATTTATTGTGGTATACACCAAAGCATAAAGCATTGATATAATACACTCTGCCTTGATTGTCTTTTATAGAAAAAATACGATTATCGTATTCATTATTGAAAGAGAATTTGTCTTTAAGGAAAGATATTGTCTCCTTATTTTCTAATAAAGATATCTCTATCCCAAGAAAAGATGTGGGCAGAAGTAAAAGCCCAACACCCTTAACTATGATATCAATATTGTATTCTCTATCTTTTGTTTTAAAACTTCTCAAAAGCAACTGACTATGAGTAGCTGAAAAGTCTACAATTTGAAATTCCTGATTTTGATTACTATAAATTGCCATGTCAATCTTTTATAGAGTTATTTTAAATACATCAAATCCTTTATAAGTATTACCTCCATAATGGAATATGGTTCTTTCAAACGCAGCTGAGTTCTGATACAATGCATTCATTTCCCAGTTGATACCTGACCGACCAGGACTCATAATCATCTGCATTGGCTTGCTATCTATTCCGTTAAGATTAAAATGAAGCTCGTTGTTCGGATCATTGATAGCCTTAATAAAGCTACTCTTCCAATTGGGATCTTTCATTAAATGTATTACAACCATATCATCTGCAAACTTTGAAACTACGTTCTTAAGACCAAAGGCATACTTACTTCCACTAGCACCTTTTAAATCGCCATTCCAAGGATTTAAATTATTGTCCTTAGCATATCTAAATCCCTGTGCCGTACCAGCTGCAGCGCCTAATGCGGCTCCGTACATGGCGCTTTTAGCTCCCATGGCAATGGCATCGCTAAATTTTTCTCCGGATAGAAGACCTGCTGTAGTCCCACTTGCAAAGCCTCCAAATCCTCCACCAATTGCACCTCCAAAAAAACCTTTAATAGCGGCTCCATTTACTCTGATTCCATTGATTACGACCTGGCTTACATGCTTCGAAGCCCATCCCCCGGCCCAGGGCCCGGCCGCCCCGGCCGCGGCCCCAATACCGCCTTGAATCAATCCATTGCCTACGCCATCCCAAAAACTCCCTCCAGTTGTCCAAGTGCCGACTGCCCCAGCGGTAAATCCAGCTGCACCGCCTACAATTACACTTGCGAGTAAAGGACTTGCCATTCCAGCCGTTGCAACTGTCGCAACAACGGCAACAGCTACCGTAGCTACAAATGTAATGATTTTAGCATTTTTCTTGATCCATCTTCCTATTTCTTCAAAAAGTTCCCCACTAGGATCAATATATTTCAACGGATTATTCAGTACATAGGAATACCGATTAAAGTTGAGGGGATTGGATGGATCCTGCATATAATTATCGGGACTTAAGAACCGGTGGAGCATGGCATCATATAAACGCCCGTTCATATGAATGATCCCTACCCCCAGTAAATGCTCGTGCCCGGTATACCCCCGGTCCAATATGTTAAAACTGGTAAGGTTGTTGTTATTGCCATCGGTAAGTTTTACAATTTTCCCCCAGGCATCAAAATGGCGCTTTTCCTTAAAATTACCATTGCTATCGGTAATTGATAAGATACTTCCCAGATAATCCCTATGCAGGTAAAAATAATTGGAAACCGTACTGCTTCCTTTTTCTTCATGAAATATCAAAGGGGCAGAATAGGCATAGCTAGTGGATTTAATCGAGCTTTTGCTTTATCTTAAACTCAATTTGAGGACTATCAAACAGCGGATCAATGTAACGATTATCAATCGTATTGACCGTTAGCGTTAAAGAGGTCTAGTTTATTTCTGCCGAAAATACCATACTCACTATATCCAAATGTTGCTCTAAATCATTAAAGGAACTTTCTGAACTAAATTTACTTTTTGCGTTAGACCAATTTTCAATAACCCATATGCTAGACTTATCAATATACTGACTGCTTAAAGCATCATAATATCCTCTAAAATGAAATTTAATCTTTTTGTTTTCCATATCATAGCAAAATTTATTTGCTACCTCATCATCAAACGAATATTCTAATTTCCTTTCCATATTTATATGCATTTATCTAATTGGAATATGTGCCGCTGGCTCTTATAATTCACTGGATTGAGAAAAATATAGTAAGCATTTTTATTACCTCCATAGTTTAATTGCATATGACTAAATGGTATTCCTGGCTGTGGTGGGTCTAATCTGATTTTCAGACCTTAATGTTCAAAATGGATCATTCCCTTTCCCTCAAACACTTTATTAAATCCTGCTCCCTCTATATCCTTAATTACCTTCTGAATTATCATTGCTGTATGAATAATAAAAAAACAAATATTATGTGGTTTAAAACTTGCCTATTTTTCTACTTACATAGTTTAAGAAAAAATCTCTTACGAGAGCGAAATTAGTTTTAAAAAAAAAACTACTTCTCAATAAAAAAGAGGCTGTCTTAAAAGTAAAACAGCCTCTTTTTTTGTTACGAATATTTAAATTAAATACTCTCAGACGATTAATTCATTAAGATAAGCTTATTAAAAATATGTTTATTTTGAATTCTATTCATTAAAAATTTTACAAAAAATATTTTTCGCACAGTCTCTATTCGAAATGTCTTAAAATATTTTGGTAACTACAATAACTTGAAATTTAATAATTAAATGTTAAATTATAAAAACCCCATATATTATTGGAGAATTCACCAGCAATTAGAGTTATAGCCTTTTCATTATGAATTCTAAATTCATAGGTGTCAAATAAATGCATATTATGGTATTTTGGGTCTTTAACCAAAAATGATCTATTTAATGGATTCCATTCCATATCCCATATGTTAAAATTATTAATTAAAAAAATGTCTTTATAAGCTAAGCTGGCTATAAAAGTTATTTCCTTTTCAATCTTAAAATTGTCTTCCATAAAATTCAAAAAAAAAGTAGTAGCATCAATTTCATTTTCGAAAAATTTTAGGAATTTTCTCTTGTTGTTTTCTAATTTAAAAAAAAACCAAAAATTATTTTCTTGCACTAAACAAAATTTTGAATTTTCTTCTTTAGAAATAGAGTAAATTTTAGGTATATCTAATAATGCTAATTTATTTTTAAGACTTTCAATATTCATAATGCTATAATTTTTTAAGGTAACCTAATTTAATTAATTGGTTCATAGTATAAGGTGTTTTATATTGAATTCCTCCACCACTTTGAAAAAAGTATGGTGCTGAAGTTCCCGATGAAACAGGAAAAGGTTTAATTACTTGATATGTATTAAGTTCCAGTTTTTTATAGTAGTCAGGGAGAGACCTAGCACTAAAGGGTGTACCTTCAGGTGCGAGATAATAACCATCGTCTGAACCATATCTATCAAGAATCATGTTTTTATCTAAGATTTGAGTTTTAGGAGTTTCTGCAAATCCATCATTAGTAGGCCAACTTGCCCTTTTTCCATTCAAAGGATCAATACCTTGTGATTTAGCATAGCGATATGATGTTCCTCCTCCTACAGCACCTCCAACTGCGAAGCCTATCTGCATTTGTTTCCATCCGGCTTTTAAAGATTCATCCAGAGAAGCTCCCGATGCAATTGACATCGTGAAACCAGTAAAACCGCTACCCAATCCACCACCAATAGCACCTCCTATAACACCCTTTAAAACAGGAGAACTTGTTCTTATACCTTGGATTACAACCGATCCAATTTTTTGTGCCCACTTACCAAATTGTCCACCAATCACTCCTGATATCGCACCTGTTAGAATACCATTACCAACATCTTCGCCTGCTAACCAAGCATTTGTGCCACCAACCAAAGCTCCTCCGGCAGCCCATCCTGCGGGTCCATAAGTAGCTAAAACACCTGCCCCAAAACCAGAACCAAAGGCAGCAGCCCCTTTTCCCACCACTTCCCAAAATCCACCTTTAATATTACCTTGTATAATATTTGCGGCTAAATTGACTACGCCGCCAATAACTCCTGCTATTAAATCGTCAATACCAAAAAGATTACCAGAATAGTCGGTATAAAGTAGAGGATTATTAAGTACATAGGAATACCGGTTAAAATTTAGGGGATTGGATGGATCCTGCACATAATTATCGGGACTTAAGAACCGGTGGAGCATGGCATCATATAAACGCCCGTTCATATGAATGATCCCTACTCCCAGTAAATGCTCATGCCCGGTATACCCCCGGTCCAATATGTTAAAACTGGTAAGGTTGTTGTTATTGCCGTCGGTAAGTTTTACAATTTTCCCCCAGGCATCAAAATGGCGTTTTTCCTTAAAATTACCATTGCTATCGGTAATCGATAAGATACTTCCCAGATAATCCTTATGCAGGTAAAAATAATTGGAGGCCGTACTGCTTCCTTTTTCTTCATGAAATATTAAAGGGGCGGAATAGGCATCACCACCAATATAGGTCACAAAGGTGGTTTTGTTTGATTGGGAATCAAATTTAACCTCCATTTTACCATTGGCCGAATAATGTTTTTGATAGCGCCTTTGGTTTTTATTGCTCTGTGTCCCTCCATAATACATATTGGAGCGACCCTCAAAGGCATTGTACTGAAAGCTTACCCGGTCTTTCCCATATTCGTTGATTTCTATGGGTTTATTAAATGCATTATAAGAAATGGTCTGTTGATCCAAATTGTTATAATAGGCCGTTCCTTTAGTGTTAAAGGTTAACGAAGCCTGTTGGAAAGAGGAACCGGTATATCCATAATCCCCAATCATGGAATTTTCAGTGATCCTTCCCATATTATCATATTGCTGGGAATTATTCCCGGTATTATCTATAAAACCGGTAAGCCTTTCCAGATCATCATAACTAAAACTTTCATTCCAGTTAAATACACTGTTACTGCGGCTTTGTAGCAAGCCGGTTTGTTGATTAAAATCAAACCCCAGGTTCATCAGGGTAATTGGGGATCCCGATTGGGTTTTTCGGGTTTTCAAAGCGGTGAGGTAGCCCATGGAGTCATATTCGTTTATTTCTTCCATATTGGCACCCAGGGTAGCGCTAAGAAGCTGCCCTCTTTCATTCAACGACCCTAATTCCCACAATAGGCTATTGGTGGTATTATCCCGGATATTCTTTAGCCCGCCATATTGATACGTGTTTTTGACTTTCTTGGTACTGATTTTCCCGGATCGTGTGGCCTTATATTCTTCCGTGGCCACCTGGTTTAGGGAATTATACGTGTACTTGGTTTCAAACTGGGCAAAAGGCGTACTTTCGTTTTCAGTGAGCAAACGATGGTAGCTATCATACGCATAGGAGTACGTACTATTGTTACTATCCCCGGTCATAGCAATGGAAGTCAATAGTTTTGTGGTACTATTATAGTTGTAGGTAATAGCCATGGTGCTGCTTCCAGAGTACGTTTTTGTAAGTATCCTCCCCGCATTATCATACGTGTAGGCAATCTGTCCCTTTGGATTATTTTCATTGGTGACTTGACCATAACCGTCATATTGATACGTAAAGGTTCCGGCAGACGGGTCTATAATCTTTGTTTTACGTCCCCATGCATCCTGTTGAATAGTGGTGGTTGAACCACTGAAAGTGGTCGATTTTAGGTTTTTATTTCCAAAATAGGTATAGGCTATGGTGCCGGTGCCGGAAGTTGATTTTTGGGTAATATTACCCATCGCATCTTTGGTTATGGTCTCTGTTTTGGAACCATCATCAATGGTCGTTGTGGCTCCACTATAAGTGATGTGTATGGTCTTTCCAGTAAAGGAAGTTTTCTTTTTAATCCGTCCATAATTATCATATTCCGTGGTATTCCATTGGGTTGGGGAATTAAAATAAGGTTCGCTTTCCCGTTTTACCCGATCCAGCTCATCATATTCAAATTTCTGCTTTACCCATTGTCCCATTCCATTTTTATGACGTTTTTCAATAAGCTGCTGTAGTTTATTGTATACGGAAACTTTACCACTCCCATCCGGCATTGAAGTGGTTACCGTGTAGTCATAGCCTGATTTGGTATAGCTTGTCGTGCTGGTGTTCCCCAGATAATCGAGCAATGAAACCGGCCGGTTCCAACTGTCATAACTATAGGTGGTCGTAAAACCAAAAGGATTGGTTTCGGACAACAAGTTGCCACTATAGGGATTATACTCAAAAGTAGTTTCCAGACCTTCATGGTCTGTTTTCTTGGTAATAAACCGGTGTGTACCCGAGTCATATTCATAACTAACCGTTCTTGAACTTTCTCCAGGGGGGCTTATGGTTTCAGAAAGGATGTTACCATAGCTATCAGGTGAATAGGTGGTTGTTATAGGGGTACTCCCATTCGCCTTTATTGATTTATTGGTAATAAAACCATAGGAATTATACGTATAGGATTCTTCCGTGGTAAATAAATTACCGTCTATCGTCGTTTTTAAAACCTGTTTTGTAGGGCGGCCTATATAATAATTACTGGAAGTACTGTTCGCATAAGTGAATTCTTTACGTTCCGTCTCCCCGGTGGAGTAATTTGTGGTAATTACAGTAGGGTTTAAATAGCTGTCATAGCTAAAGGATTGGTTAACGGTAAAACCGTTTAATTGGTCCTCGGTAGCGGAAGCGGTCTTATATATTTTATAGACTTTATTAGCGGCTATTGTGGGGGTGCTATAGGTAAATGAGGTTTTTGATATATAACCAGAAGGCGCCGAACTTAAGTTGGCATAAGTGTTTGTCGAATACTCCAATAGAGGTGCTCCACGCTTATGAATATCATTTTGCACCACATTAAAAATGCGCTGGCTGGAGGTCGCATACCAGTTGGTAGCAGAGAATCCCTGGAAACCTGCAAATCCCAAGCCCGTCATATGCGTTACAGCACCGTGATACTGAAAATCCCTTTTAATGGTCGTTAATCCACTTCCGGCTCGATTTAGGGAAGCAACAACCTTAAGATTAGGTGCATTATCGATATCAATGTAAGGATAACTTTGTTCGTAGCCTGAAGTATATATTGTCCCATAATTCGGGTCATAAGTATTCTTTAAAAGATCCGCATAATTGATGGAGTAGTTCACGCCGTTTTGGGAAACCCCCCGTAAGAGCATATCCTCCTGATTGTCCTGGGTAAATTCAAAAGCGGTAATACTTCCGTCACTAATCGAACAAAATTCCAGGTTAAAATTTCCTTGCTCAGAATTTAAAAATATGGGGATGGGGTAGTGTTTTAGATAGCCGGATTGCGATTTTGTCGTTAGGTAGGCAAATTTAGGATCTGCATAGGTAGAAGTTGGTGCTATATTTCTGTATACCTTAATGCTTTGGCTTCCAGAAGAACTATTGTTATATGTTGTAGTTCTATAATCTAAGATATCGGTGCGCCCATCCCCATTGATATCCGTTGGGATAAGATTGTAACCATACATGGTGCCAACCCCATCGCCACCATCCCATACTGTTTTTTTATAGGTAAATGGTTGGGATCCGGTTGTAGGGGTAAATCCATTACCTGTGGCTAAAAATAAAGTGAACTGTGACGAATTGTCTGCTTTTGGGAACATGAAATCTGTTTTTCCATCCCCATTATAATCTCCTAACAGCATAGGGAAATCTTTATCAAGAAGAATATCATTATGGGAATAAGAAAATAAAAGACTTATATTATTGGCCTGATTGAAAGAATATACATAGATAGCCCCTTTTCTTACTTGGATAATGTCGGTTTTTCCATCTCCATTGACATCAGCGGTCATCAAATTATCAGTGGATCTTAAATATTGATTGAGCATCCCAGCATTTTTTACAAAATTAGAGGTGCTACTCATTTTCATATCCACTAAATATACACTTGAGCTGTTATGATTATACGTTTCACAGTCGCAACATCCCTCATCGATGGGAATTGCCTGTTGCGATACGAGCTGGGTGCCAGAAGCTAGTGAATCCTGAACTACTTCAGTGGCATTAGCCTTACCGGTAGCGGTAATGTTGGTGCTGGAAAGTCCAGGATTTAGCCCACAGGGTTGTCCCGGTTGAGGAAGGATCTGATAACAAGTGCTGGAAGAATAAGGTTTTGAGATTGCGATGATATCGGTAATCCCATTTCCATTAAAATCACCAGAGAGAAATTCGAGGGGTACCCGTTGCTGCGGCGAATTTAAATCACAGGAGTATTGATTGGTATAAGTAGGTGCACTCCAGGTTTTTGAGAAATGTTGATAAAACGATCCCAGAGTTTTATGGATCACCCGGAATTTGATATCTGAAGTGCCCGACTTTTGAACCACAGCAAGGGCTTGGCCCGATAGAACAATATCATTCTGGTTAGCGCGTACAATAGGAAATAATGTTTCAAAAGACCCCACGCTTACCTCATAAGGATAAAGTTGTCCTGTATTATCCCGAGCATTCTCGATTACCCAGAATTTATCCCTTTGAGATGCTGTTTTGGAATGAATAGAAAAGTCTACAATTCCTTTACCGTCAATATCAAAAGGGGTTGCAATAGCATTACGCTGTTCCACATTGTTCAAACCAATATTCCCATTTGCTGCGGCTATGTTGATTTGCTGAGGGGTAGTGCTATAGTTAAAATTGATCGGTGCGTAACTTTCCTGACCATCACCACTTTTTTCCTGAATTTTGGTCAAACGTTCAAACCCTAAAGTGTTGGCGGTTTGTGTTACATCATACCTTCTAAACTCCGTTCCGTTTCCTATAACCTTGATACTTGATAAAATAGTATTTCTAACGAACCGTAGTCCACCGACGTAAGATTGTTCCGGGCGCGTTCTGGCTTTATACACAAATTGGATTTCATTGATGGGGGTGCTGGTTGTTCTTGCCCCATATTTTATCTTGCTAATACTTAAAGAATTATTCGAGGAAACGTACTCATAGCTGATCCTCAACCCCTGTGCGTTCTGCCAATAGGTAATCGCATAATCCATGCGTGATTTGGAATTAGAGGTCTGCCCGTAATAGGCATACGACCCATCAGGATAACTCACTTTAAAATATCCAGGGCCATTATAATAGCTAGAAAAAGCTTCAATTTTAACATTTGAAAAATTTTCGGTTTCATAAACAGAACCACTGGCCCCATACGTCCCACTTTTAAGCATCAACCGTTGTCCGTCAAGGGAGAACTGATCGGTTTGCGAAAGATCAATAGCCGTAATATTACTATTATGAAAGGTGGTTTGAGGTAGTCTTGTTATCACCGAAATTCCTGAGATATTCCAACCATAGCCAGCCATTCCATTACCTGCCTGACTGTTATAGGTTAATGCGATTTCGGGTTGTACTCCATTTATACCAGGCGGTACTGCAATGGGGACGGTATAATTGGCCCCGCCCGTTTGGGAAACAGAAAGTTCCCCTTTGGTTTCGGCAATGTTTGCATTATCAGCGCTACTGGAAGTAGCCATTGGGGTGGTTTCCAGCATGATTTGGTTCTCAAGACCAGTATTGTCCTGCTTACGTTCAATTGCTAAAGGCGCTAATTTCTTAACGCTAAAAATTTCTTCCTGACCGTAAACCAACCCTAAATTTAAAAGCAAGAATATTAAAAGTAGTTTTGTTTTCATAGCGATTTATTTTTTAATGATTCTATAAGGTTGGGTGGTACCACGGTTAGTAGTAAAAATAGCTATATAAACGCCCTGTGGATATCTTGATAGGTCAATGGCATAGCTGTTGGTATCCTTATTAAATTGATATCTGGAAAGGGCCTGGTTGGTGTAGGTTAGAAGGGTCATTTCTTTAAAATAAACTTGAGAAGTATTTTGCCATTCTACACGAATATGGCCAGAGGTTGGATTTGGCGCGGCATTGATAACGATAAGTTCATCATTGATAGGTGTATTCTCAAGATTTTGAATCGTATCATTACTGGTAGCGGCAAAATTTTGAATGGAAGTAGTTGTCTGACCTGGTCCACGAAATGTTTGATTTCCCGCAGCATCGTAGGTAAATGTGAGATCTTGCGCGTAGGAATTTAGGCACAGCAGAAGCCCTACACAAACTAGTAGTTTTTTAACCATTTTTAAAAAAGTATTTAGTTGAAGAACAGTTTTGTAGGGTGGGTCAAAATTATATTATTTTAAGATACGTTAAGAAAATTTAACACATTTTACTCGATAAATTTCCAATTATAATTGATTAATCGTTTTTACTGATACATTTGATTACTGATATTTTTATCAAAAAGTACCAACAACTATTGGATTATAGATTTTGGGAAATTTATATAGGACTGCTCATCGAAGAAAATTTGAATTTCCTATTGAAGGATTAAAATTACTACGAACAGATAAGGTATGATTTCTGTCAGATACTCATTACTTTTGATAAAAAATAATTCAATGCTAAAATTATCAATATATGCTATTCTTTTTTTTAGTCTGTTTTTTTATTCCTGTAAAAATGAAGAGGAAAAAAGAGAATTGAAAACTAATGAAAGCAAGGATACCGAGTTACAAACTTCACAAAAAAGCAATACGGTAAACCCTGAAGATCTTTTGAAACAGCAACCAGAAGAAATTGAAACTCCAGAAGGTATGGTTTGGGTATCTGGTGTAAAATTTACAATGGGAGCATCAGAAGGTGATCCTTATGCTTTACCTAGAGAAAAACCAGCACATCCTGTGGCAGTAGACGGTTTTTTTATAGATCAAACCGAAGTAACCAATGCACAGTTTAAAAAATTTACAGCTGAAACAGGATATGTGACCGTGGCAGAGCGCCCAATCGATTGGGAACAAATGAAAAAACAACTACCACCGGGAACCCCCAAACCCCCTGATAGTGTTTTACAACCAGGCTCTTTAATATTTAAAAAAGAGCTGGAAAATATAGCCAACCTTAATGATTACGGCCAGTGGTGGGAATGGAAAACGGGAGCCGATTGGAAACATCCGCAAGGACCACAAAGCGATATAGAAGGAAAAGATAATTACCCGGTAGTTCATATAGCTTATGAAGATGCTTTGGCCTATGCCAGTTGGGCAGGGCGTGACCTACCTACTGAAGCTGAGTGGGAAGCGGCAGCACATGGTAAACTTCATGGCGGAATTTACACCTGGGGTGACGACGAATCTAAGTTGAATAAAGAAGCTAATACCTGGCAGGGAGAATTTCCGGTTAAAAATATTCCAGAAGATGGTTATAAATATGCCGCACCGGTAAAATCTTTTCCGTCAAACAGTCTTAATTTATATGATATGGCGGGTAATGTTTGGGAATTTACTAAAGATAATTTTAATACCAGATATTATCAGGATGCTTTACAACAGGGGGAGTTATTAAACCCTAAAGGATCGACCACTTATTTTAATGAAGACAATCCTTACCAAAAGGAAAAAGTGATAAAAGGAGGTTCCTTTTTATGTAATAAATCCTATTGTGCCAGTTATCGTATTTCATCTAGAATGGGAACATCAATGGATTCTGGTACAGATCATTTGGGTTTTAGAACAGTAAAGCGGGTAAAATAGGTATATTTAAAATCATACCAAATAAATCGCTATTGTCCGGTTAAAGATGAAAAGTCACTCAATGATACAAGATTTGATTATAAGTTTACTATTAGTGTTTGAAGTCTTTTCCGGAAACAAATTGCAGTTAGCCTTGGAAAAATATGGCAAAGCCTAAAAGGCTATCGACAACCCAGAAAATAAGTCGTTATTACTGGGGTTGAGTCATCATTCTTGGATGAATTCGCCAAGTCTTAATTTAAGATTAAAAAGGTTTTCACCTGGATACCTTGGGACATGCTCCCGAGGTATTTTATTTGATTAAAAGTTTTATTTCATTTTATTTAAAATTGTAGAATTAATATAATCAAAACTCAGATAAACTAGTTTATATATTAATAATTCAATTTTAATTTAATTATTAGTCATTTTTATCCTATAAATTTTGATAATATTCAAAATTTAAATTATACTTGTAGTCAAATAAACTATTAGTGTGCTGAAAAATTGTTTCAGAGACTAATAAAATGGACTTAGAATGTATTTTTTAGGAATAGATCTGGGAAGTAGCTCAGTAAAATTATCGATTTTCGATGCTGATTCTCAACAAAGCATTGCAGCTGTTGGAGAACCAAAATCTGAAATGGCAATGGAAGCCTTACAGCCAGGTTGGGCAGAACAGGACCCGAATCAATGGTGGGAAAACGTTAAAATAGCGCTACAACGTTTACAATCTGAATATCAAATTGATTTAACCCAAATAAAAGCTATTGGTATTGCTTACCAGATGCATGGTTTGGTATTAACCGATAGTCATTTAAATCCTGTACGGCCTTCAATAATTTGGTGTGATAGCCGTGCTGCTGCCATCGGAGATAAGGCTTTTGAGGAAATAGGAGAAGAGCAATGTCATGATATGATTTTAGGAAGTCCGGGTAATTTTACGGCTTCAAAATTAAAATGGGTAAAAGAAAATGAGCCAGAAATTTATAAGAAAGCGGCTTATATGATGTTACCTGGTGATTATATCGCTGCCAGATTTAGTGAAAAACCGCAAATTAGTAAAGGAGGCTTATCTGAAGGGATGCTTTGGCATTTTAAAGAAAACAGACTGGCAAAAGAGATTCTTGAGTATTATGGGATTTCAGAAGAATTGATTCCTGAAGTGGTTTCTAACTTTGGAGATCAGGCTTTAGTTTCTTCAAAAGTAGCTAAAGAATTAGGGCTTTCAGAAGATGTGAAAATTACATATCGTGCAGGAGATCAGCCCAACAACGCCATGTCTTTAAATGTACTTAGTCCGGGTGAAATAGCGACTACTGCAGGAACGTCCGCAGTAATTTATTCGGTTAGTGAAAATCATGCTTTTGATAAAGATAATAGGATTAATACGTTTTTACATGTAAATAACCAGGAAAATGAAAACAGAAACGGAGTGATGGTCTGTATCAATGGTTCCGGAATTCTCTATCAGTGGTTAAGAAATATTTTGTCTTCTGGACGTGATCATATTGTTGATTATGAGTATCTGAATGAAGTGGCAGCACAATCAAAACCAGGTAGTGAAGGCTTGCTTTTTCATCCTTTCGGAAATGGCGTAGAGCGTATATTTCAGAATAAAGAAGTTTTGTCTGGAATATCGAATCTTAACTTCAATATTCATAAAACCTCTCATTTAGTACGAGCCGCCTGTGAAGGAATCGTATTTGCTATGAATTACGGTTTTGAAATTATGCAGGAAGTTGGCGCTTCTGGAAAAACAGTACGCGCCGGTAAAGATAACTTATTTCTGAGTCCGGTTTTTCAGGAAATTTTTGTGAATACGACCAATACCACACTTCAACTATATAAAACAAACGGTGCTGACGGAGCGGCCAGAGGTGCAGCCTATGGTTATGGGCATTATAAAACTTTAAAAGAAGCCTTTGATAGTTTGGAATGTTTACAAACCATAACACCTCAGCCAGCATTGGTAGAAGCCTATAAAACAATTTATAATAACTGGAAAAAAGCCATTAAATTTTAATATTATGAGTAATTATTTTAAGAATATCGACACCATAAAGTTTGAAGGTAAAGAGAGTGATAACCCTTTAGCTTTTAAATATTATGACGAAAATAAGGTGGTAGCCGGTAAAACTTTAAAAGAGCATTTAAGATTTGCCGTAGCCTACTGGCATACGTTCAATAATAAAGGAGGAGATCCTTTTGGAGCTGAAACCGAAATTTTTGAATGGGATAAAAAAGATGATCCCGTAGCCCGGGCAAAGGATAAAATGGATGCTGCCTTTGAATTTATGACGAAGCTTGGTGTACCTTATTACTGTTTTCATGATGTGGATATTGTAGACGAAGCTCCAACTTTAGGAGAGTTCGAGAAAAGAATTCATTCAATGACTGAATATGCGAAACAAAAGCAGGAAGAAAGCGGATTAAAATTACTTTGGGGTACTTCTAACTTGTTCAGTAATCCAAGATATATGAATGGTGCCGCAACAAATCCTAATTTTGATGTGGTAGCTTATGCAGGGGCACAGGCTAAGATAGCATTAGATGCGACTATCGCTTTAGGTGGTGAAAATTATGTTTTTTGGGGTGGTCGTGAAGGTTATATGAGCCTCCTGAATACCGATATGAAAAGAGAGCAGGAGCATTTGGCGACTTTCTTGGGAATGTGTAGGGATTATGCCAGAAAACAAGGATTTAAAGGGAACTTCTTTTTAGAACCAAAACCTATGGAGCCAACAAAACATCAATACGACTATGATGCAGCAACTTGTTTAGGTTTTATAAATAAATATGGTCTTAAAGACGATTTTAAACTGAATATTGAAGTAAACCACGCCACACTTGCAGGCCATACTTTTGAGCATGAATTACAAACGGCTATCGATGCAGGTATGTTGGGAAGTATCGATGCTAACCGTGGTGATTATCAAAACGGATGGGATACCGATCAGTTCCCAATCGATCTTTTTGAAGTAACACAGGCTATGATGATTATTCTTGAAGGTGGAGGTTTACAAGGTGGAGGAATAAACTTTGATGCAAAAGTAAGAAGAAACTCTACCGATTTAGAAGATAAATTTATTGCGCATATCTCTGGAATGGATGTTTTTGCAAGAGGTTTAATTACTGCAGATCATATTCTTAAAAACACAAAATATGCTGGCTTGAAAAAAGATCGTTATGCTTCTTTTGATAGTGGTAGCGGTAAAGATTTTGAAGCAGGAAAACTTACTTTAGAGCAATTAAGTAAGTTAGGGAATGCTAATGGAGAGCCAAGCAAAATAAGTGGCAGACAAGAACTTTATGAGCAAATAATTGCTAATGCTTATTAATTATCCATACTTAACCAATATTTTATGTAAGAGAGGCTATTTTTTGATAGCCTCTTTTTTATTGGCAAATACTTCGAGACTTCCTTCGAAATTGTAAAAACTTATCCGTTTCATACCTCATGAACTAGCCATGAGGTTCTTACTTTCAAATTTTGAAAGTAGAATGCTTAAAATTTGTAAGAAAAATCGAAATATCCCCTCTCATGGGTATTGAAACACCTTTAAGCGAAAATTACATTTGTTAGTGTAAATAATTCATTAATTATAATTATCACTCTTATGAATCGCTTAATTTTACGTCACTTCGAGGTTTTAGAACAATTTATTTCAGACTTTAAAAGAGCAGAAGCTTTACTTCTCATTGCAGTTGGAAAAAGACAAAGGGATAAGGCAGAATATAAAATGGATCTCGTCATCTTTAATTTTGAAATTTATACCTCAAAATACCCTGAAATCTATAATTTCTTCTTGGGAAAATTTCAGGATGAATTTAAGAAAAGGGAGGAATGGGATCGCTTGAGATCCAGAGAAAATTTTGTGCCTTATCTGAAAAATTTAATGAATTCTGTTGGGATGCAGAATGCTTAGGTTAAGATCAAATAAGTCTATATCAACAATGCTTTAAAGCTGAAACTGATGTTTCTTCTTTAATACCCTTCTTTGATATGGTAATTTTAATTTGGTATGATGCTGTAGACAGAATTTTAATTTCCAGTGTGGTACAATATCAGGACATCTTGTTCATCTAACCTGTATTTTTCATATTTGAAGTTATAACTGGCATCAATAAAGTTCAGATTATTTGTTCTTGAGTTTTAACGATTTGTATAGGCTGATAAAAAATACCTTTGCTATAATCCTGCAATCAAGGATTCAGATTGGTTATTAAAAGTTGAAAATATACCAGTCTGTTTATATACCATTTAACAGCAGTAACTTTTTTATTTAAATGAATTCTTTTCAAAAACAGGAAGAGAAGCATAAGGTTTGTCATGGCTATCGGTAATCCAATGCACTTTCCAGTCTAATTCCTAAATTTTCCTGTTTCAAAATAAACGATCTCTCAGATTTAAGTTTACCACCTGATTTTTTTGTTTTAATCCAATAGTATTATCATTGATCTGATTTTAAATTTTTGCCTGAATAATGAATTAGTTGGTCTTCGAGTCTGATACCTTCTCAATTCCAAATGTCAGCGTATTTTGAATTTCGTTTCCTTTAGATCGGGGATAAGAGATTATATAGGATTTTTGCTATAGAGGGAGGATTCCTTTAATATTCCATATTAATTCCTTTGGGATCTAGCATGTATTGCTACTGTAGTTTGAATTTTCTAAGTAGGCTAATAAAAAACCTGGAAAAAGATTAAAATATAGAGAAGTCTAATTTTTATAATGACAATTTACAGAGATCTAAAGTCTTAAATTAATCGTTTTATCTAATTATTCAAAAATCAAAGGATTAGAAAGGAAAATTTTTAAAATATAATATTCTATTAAAATATTAATTTATATATTGAGTTTTAGAATAGCTATATCGTTTTATCTTTAAATATTTGATAATGTATTTACGCATTTTTTCTTTCGCTTTATTAGTATTAATTTTTTCCTGTAAGGAATCTTCAGAAAAACAAAAACCAGGTAAGGCCTTATTTAACGGTCAGGATCTTTCGGGGTGGACCCAGATGGGTGGGGAAGCTAACTATGCAGTAGAAGATGGCATAATTGTAGGGAAGACCGTTAGCGATACGCCCAATTCCTTTTTAACTACCGATAAAATGTATGATGATTTTATCTTAGAACTGGATTATAAAGTGGATTCCAGTATGAATTCGGGAATACAGATTAGAAGTAACAGTATTGCTTCTTATCAAAATGGTAGGGTACATGGTTACCAAATTGAGATCGATCCTTCAGAAAGGGCATGGAGTGCAGGTATTTATGATGAAGGTAGGAGAGGCTGGCTAGTCGATTTGGATAATAATTCTAAAGCACAAAAAGCTTTTAAACAAGGGGAGTGGAACCATTATCGTATAGAAGCCATAGGCGATACCATAAAAACCTGGATCAATGGAGTTCCTGCCAGCTTTTTGATAGATGATAAAACAGCAAGCGGATTTATAGCCCTGCAGGTACATAGCATAGCTAAAGATGATAAGCCTGGAAAAACGATCATGTGGAAGGATATCCGTATTCAAACCGATAGCCTGGAGCACTATTCCCAAAAAATGCAAATCGCTCCTGTGACCACTAAAAATACCTTAACCACATCAGAGGAAAAAGACGGCTGGAAAATGCTTTGGGATGGTAAAACCACCGAAGGTTGGCGAGGTGCACGTTTAGAGGACTTCCCACAACAAGGTTGGGAGATCAAAAACGGGATATTAACTGTACTGGCCAGTGGTGGAGCCGAATCGGCAGCCGGTGGTGATATTGTTACCGAGGAATTATATGGAGATTTCGAGCTTAAAGCAGATTTTAAAATTACCGAAGGAGCCAATAGCGGGATTAAATATTATGTAGATACAGATATTAATAGAGGCCCGGGTTCTTCTATAGGTCTGGAATACCAGATTTTAGACGATGATAAACATCCAGATGCCAAATTGGGCAATCATGAAGGTAGCCGTACCGTAGCCTCTCTTTATGACCTTATCAAGGCTGATCACGATAAACCCATTCATCCGGTTGGAGCGTGGAACACCGCAAGGATCATATCTAAAAACAATCATGTAGAACACTGGTTAAACGGCACCAAAGTATTGGAGTATGAGCGGGGCAGCGAAGATTTCAGGAAATTGGTTTCGGAAAGTAAATATGCCAAATGGGATCGTTTTGGAGAATTTGAAGAAGGTCGCATTTTACTGCAGGACCATGGTAACCGGGTATCTTTTAAGAATATTAAAATAAAAACATTATAGCATGGCGACAAGAAAAGAATTTATTACCAAATCCTTATTAGGCAGTGTTGCTGTTGCCGCATCCGGTGTGGCACCGAGCTCTGCTATGGCCATGCCTGCGAGTAGTTACCGTAAAATTATCGGAGCTAATGATAAACTGCATATAGGAATTGCCGGATTGGGTAGGCGTTTAGGCGCTTATCTTGATCCTATCGCCTTAAAAGAATCAAATGTAGAGCTGGTGTACTTATGTGATGTAATGCAGCATCAAAGGGAAAAAGCGGTTAAACGTTTTTCAGAGCGTTTGGGATATTCACCTAAAGGGGAGAACGATATTCGTAAGGTGATCGACGATAAAAAAATAGATATTCTGGTGAATGCTACTCCCGATCACTGGCACACTCCGGGCGCTATCATGGCCTTAAAGGCCGGGAAACATGTATATGTAGAGAAGCCCTGTAGTCATACCATGGACGAGAATGAGAAACTGGTAGCAGCAGCATCGAAGTATGATAAGGTGGTGCAAATGGGGAATCAGCAGCGTTCTTCGGCTCATACCGTGGAAGTGATCAACGCCATACATAATGGGGCGATCGGCACGCCTTTTAAAGCGATCGCCTTTTATACTAACGCTAGGGGAGAGGTGCCTAATCAAAAACCAGCGGCCGTTCCCAAAGGCCTGGATTGGGAATTGTGGCAGGGGCCGGCTCCAAGAAGAGCCTATACCGATAATACCTGGGATTACAACTGGCATTGGTATGGCTGGAATTATGGTACAGCAGAAGCCGGGAATAATGGTACTCACGAGCTTGATGTAGCCCGTTGGGCACTGGGCGTGGATTTTCCTCGTGAAGCAAATGTAGAAGCTTATAAGCGTCATTTTAAAGAAGATGGCTGGGAAATGTATGATACCATGAAGGCTACTTTTAATTTTGCGGATGATAAGATCATAGAGTGGGATGGGAGAAGTCGAAGTGGTTACGATCTTTATAATGGCGGTCGTGGAACTATTATCTACGGAAGTGAAGGTACCGTCTTTGTAGACCGTAATAAATATGAGGTGTACGACCGCTCCGGAAAAATGATAAAGTCTACAGAATCCGGCTCGCAGGAAGCAGGTACTGCTCTGGGCGGTGGCGGTGATACGACCACAGCGCACATGCTTAATTTCTTTAATACCATTCGTGGAAAGACCACATTAAATGCCCCTATTGATGATGCCAGTATAAGCATGGCTATGGTGCATTATGCCAATATTGCATATCGCATTAATAAAGGCTTTGCCGTAGATGAGAAATCAGGAAGGATATATGATCGTGAAGCCATGAACCTTTGGAGCAGGAGTTATGAACCAGGTTGGGAACTGGACGTATAATCAGATTTAAAATATACAGATATTCTATGAAAAAGAATATGATGAAAAACGATATGATGAAGCGAAGAAGTTTTGTAAAGCGAAGCAGTTTGGGAGCCTTGGGAGCAATGGCGGCCATGTCGGTACCTTCTTTAAATGCGCTGTCCTTTTCGAAAAATGATAGTATTAATATTGGGGTGATCGGAACAGGCGACCGTGGCGGCGGATTGATCCCTGTAATAGATGAGATCCCCAATTTAAACTTAATCGCTTGCTGTGATATCTTACCCTTTCGATTAGAGCGAGGGGTTTCAAGAGCTTCAGGTAAAATAAAGGGATATTCCGATTACCGGAAAATGCTTGATAATAAAGATATCGATGCTGTTCTCGTTGCTACACCGTTTAGTACCCATTCTGCCATAGAAATTGATGCCCTGGATGCCGGTAAGCATATTTATGGCGAAAAAACCACAGCGAAAGGTTATGAAGGAATAAAAAAGCTCAATAATAAGAAAAAAGAGAGTAAAACGATATTCCAAACAGGACATCAATATCATAGTTCGCGTTTATATACCCATGTGGTCGATTTGATCAAAAAAGGCATGGTGGGGAATATCACCGCCTTTGAATGCCAATGGAATCGTCATGGGAATTGGCGCCGCCCGGTACCCGATCCAGATTTGGAACGATTGATTAACTGGCGGATGTACCGGGAATATTCAGGTGGTTTGGTAGCCGAACTATGTTCTCATCAAATCGATTTTGTAAACTGGGTAATGGATGCTGTTCCAGAACAAGTGATGGGTGCCGGTGGAATCGATTACTGGAAAGATGGTCGCGAAACTTATGATAATATTCATTTAATCTATAGCTATCCAAAAGGGGTTAAAGCCAAATTCACCTGTTTAACGTCTAATGCCCTGAACGATTATCAAATCAAAGTTTTAGGGGACAAGGGGACGATCATTCTTGATTATGAAAATGCCTGGTTTTATCCCGAAGGAGATTATGAGGATCGGGAACTTGGAGAGGTCGATGGCGTCTCGGGCGCAACAATGCAATGGGAGAAAGGTAAAGGAATGCCGATAAAGATCGAGCATACTCATTCTTCCAAACAGGCTTTAATGGATTTTTCGGATAGTGTCTTGAACAATACCCAGCCAAAATCAGATTTTGTAACAGGAGCCAAGGCAGCCATCGCCGTACAAATGGGACTTGATGCCATGTATAATAACGAAATTGTGAAGTGGAAGAAAGATTTTAAAGATTTGTATTCATAGTTATTCATAGTTTAGAATTATGATAATGGTATTAAATTTATTAGCATTGATAAGTTTATGATCTCCCTTTTGCCTAGGATTATAATAATATCTTCGAAATTTTAAAAAGATTTTTCCATACATACTTCAATAGTCTACCTTAAACTTTTTGATTTCAATTTAGGATAACAATAACATTACTAAAACATTTGTTCTGTAATCAATTATTTAAATTGAAGCATTGCTTTTAACTTGAAAAAATCCTGAGAAGGATTCTGTCAGGTTTTGCATCTTAAATGGCTTCAAAAATAATTGTATATGGATGAAATTGAAAAATGGATTAAAAACCGTGATGAAAATCAATTAACTAAAGATGAAGAGAAAATCTTTGACGAAATTGGTTTAAACGGAACCTCCCGTAGAAAATTTTTAAAACAAATGTCTGCGGCAAGCCTGAGTATTTGCGCTTCTTCTTATTTAACTTCAGATCTATTAGCGAGTCCTGCCAGAGCTTTACCAGATAACCCCAAGGTACTTTTAAATGAAGTAAAGGTAAATCTTAAGGTCAACGATATGGTAAAGCAATTGGCTTTAGATTCGAGGACTTCACTTTTGGACGCGCTTAGAGAACGTCTGGAACTTACCGGAACTAAAAAAGGATGCGATCACGGCCAATGTGGTGCCTGTACCGTAATGGTAGATGGTAAGCGTAAACTTTCCTGTTTAACTTTAGCCGCCACTTGTGAAGGTAAAGAAGTGACTACGATTGAAGGTTTAGCAGAAAACGGGAATCTTCATCCAATGCAGCAAGCTTTCTTAAAACATGATGGTTTCCAATGTGGATATTGTACACCGGGGCAAATTTGTTCTTCAGTAGCATTACTAGAAGAAGCGAAACGCGGAGAAGCGAGTTATGTGACCGAAGATTTTAAAGAGGTAAAAACCGATTTGAAACTTTCCGAAGAAGAAATTAGAGAGCGAATGTCTGGTAATATTTGTAGGTGTGGAGCTTATAATAACATAGTTCAGGCTTTTAAAGAAGTGCATTCTGGAGACGACGAGATGCCTACCTGGGAGTTCGCTACTTCCGAGCAAATGGAGAAAGCCAAAAACTCCTGATCTATTGATTGATTTTTAGGATCAAAAATCTTTTTGAATTCCTCTTTTGAGGATAAAACACAAACTAACTATGAGACCATTCAATTACACGAATGCAAAAAATAAAGAACAGGCACTTCAATCTTATACCAGTACTTCGCATTATTTAGGGGGAGGAACGAATTTGGTTGATTTGATGAAAGAAGATGTAGAACGTCCCGATCAATTAATTGAGGTCGCTAATCTGGACTATAAAAATATAATTAAAAAAGAAAGTGGCGGGTTTACACTAGGAGGAATGTTAAGTAATTCTGAGACTGCCAATCATCCCGATATTCGAAAAAATTACCCATTACTTTCTATGGCAATGCTTTCTGCAGCTACCGCCCAAATTAGAAATATGGCCACAAACGCCGGAAATTTATTGCAACGAACGCGCTGTCCTTATTTCTTTGAAACTTCAATGCCTTGCAATAAACGTGAACCGGGTTCAGGTTGTGGCGCTAAAGATGGAGTGAACTCCCTTCATGCTATTTTTGGTTATAGCGATAAGTGTATCGCAACACATCCTTCAGATATGTGCGTGGCGTTGGCAGCGATGGATGCAAAAGTAGAGGTGCAAAAGGTTTATGGTTCTTCAAGAATGATAGATTTTTCCAATTTCCACAGATTACCGGGAGATCAGCCTGAAAAAGATAACACTTTAGAACCTGGGGAGTTGATCACTGCCATTCATTTAGACAAACCTAAATTTTCAGATCATTATTATTATTTAAAAATACGTGAGCGCTCTAGTTATGCATTTGCTTTAGTTTCTGTAGCTGCCGGTTTGCAGATTAAAAGTGGTGTAATTACCAAAGCTGGTCTCGCCATGGGCGGCGTAGCACACAAACCCTGGAAGTTTACCGAAGTTGAAAAATTTTTAGAAGGTAAAAAACCGAATAAAGTAAACTTTGAGACAGCAGCAGAAATGGCAATGCAAGATGCTAAACCTTTTGAAGGTAATAAGTATAAAGTTGAAATGGGTAAAAGGGCAATCGTAAGAGCGCTTACCCATGCCTATGAAAGAAAAGCTTAAAATCCCTAATCTTAGAAAAAAATGAAAACAATAAAAGCATCAGGAGTAGGAAATCCTATAGATAGAATAGAAGGACACCTGAAGGTTACGGGAAAAGCAAAATATGCATCAGAATTTCCTGTAGAAAGTATGGTTTATGCACAGGGCGTAAATAGCACTATTGCAAAAGGGAAAATAAAAGATATAGACGCTTCAGAGGCAGAAAACCTAGACGGAGTTATAAAGGTAATTACCTTTAAAAACGCAGAAAAATTAAAGAATTATAGCGAAGAAATGACTTCTTTTTCGCTAGAAACCGTTGTTCCGGCTCTACAGGATCAAAAAGTGCATTATTATGGCGAGTATGTAGCCTGTGTAGTGGCTGAAACTTTCGAGCAGGCACAATATGCCAGCCGTTTAGTTAAAGTAACTTATGAAGAGGAAACGCCAGATATACACTTAGAAGAAAATAGAGAGAAAGCTTATAAACCGAGCGATAGCGCAGATTTTAATCGGGGTGATGTCGATGCAGGAATGCGAGAAGCTGAGGTTCGAGTAGAGCAAATGTATACTACGCCGATAGAGCATCATCATCCAATGGAACTGCATGCTGCAATTGTAAATTGGGATAATGGAAAGTTGAAGATGTATGCCAACCAACAAATTTTAGATACGGCAACCACTGCGATTGCAGATACTTTTGGTATTGCCAAAGAAGATGTACAGGTCATTACTCCTTACATTGGTGGTGGTTTTGGTTCTAAACTTAATGTTTTTAAGCATATCACTTTAGCGACTATGGCTTCTAAAATGATAGGGAGACCTGTACAAATTACGGTAACTCGCCAACAAATGGTTACAAATACAGGATTACGCCAATTCAACGAGCAAAAAATGAGACTTGGTGCTAAAAAAGATGGTACACTAACCGCTTTAGCACATCATACGACCTCGCATACTGCCAAGAATTTACAGTATTTCGAAGCCTGTGGAAATGTTTCAAAAATGCTTTATAAAACACCTAATAATTCGGTTACGCATCGATTAATTCCACTTAACATTCAGGTTCCAAGTTCCATGCGAGCCCCGGGAGAAGCTACCGGTAGTTTTGCTTTAGAATCGGCTATAGACGAGCTGGCCTGGAAACTAAAAATGGATCCTGTAGAGTTCAGAATAAAAAATGATACGCAAACCGATATGGGAGCGGGCAAACCTTTTTCTTCCCGTCTATTAACTGAATGTCTAAGAATAGGCGCCAAAAAATTTGGATGGGAAAAGCGGAAGATGGAACCAAGAACCAATACCAACGGAAATTGGCTTATCGGTTATGGAGTGAGTGCTGCTTCCCGCCAGGCACCTTATCAAAAAACATCAGCTCGTGTAATACTTAATGTCGAAAATGACGAATTGACTGCAACTTTACAAATGGATGCGACTGACATTGGTACGGGAACATATACTATAGTTGCACAAACAGTTTCAGAATATTTAGACTTGCCTGTTGAAAATATTAAAGTTGAAATTGGCGATTCTAAATTTCCAGTAACCC
The DNA here is from genome assembly GCF_000023465.1 of Zunongwangia profunda SM-A87. NCBI lineage: Bacteria > Pseudomonadati > Bacteroidota > Flavobacteriia > Flavobacteriales > Flavobacteriaceae > Zunongwangia > Zunongwangia profunda. The sequence continues at coordinate 3,236,465 of NC_014041.1, read as the reverse complement.
CGGGGTCTGGTGGATCATGGGGAGCTGCCTCTTATGCTAATGGCGCCAGAGCAGCTTGCCAAAATGCGATAGCTGAATTGAAAAAGAAAAAAAATATTGCAGAATCTGAAAAAGTTAGGATTGCCGACTTAATGAAACAAAACAATTTATCAACTTTCGAAGCAAAAGGTACTGCAAAACCTTCAGAAGAATTTAAAAAATATTCAGTCTTCTCCTTTGGTGCTAATTTTACTGAAGTTTGGGTAGATAAAGACACGGGGATGTACCGCATTAAAAGAATGGTAAACGTAGGTTCTGCGGGTAAAATTTTGAATCCTAAAACCGCCTACGGACAAATTATTGGCGGACTAACGATGGGTGCAGGAATGGTACTGGCCGAACGTACGCAAGTAGAACCGAATTATGGAAACTTTATAACCAGAACTTTGGCAGATTACCATGTTCCCGTAAATCTCGACCTGGCTAATATAGATGTTATTTTCTTGCCAGAGGAGGATAAAATTGCCAACGAAATGGGCATCAAAGGAATTGGGGAGTTGGGTATTACCAGTGTGGCAGCATCGATTGCCAATGCAATTTTTAATGCATCCGGTAAGCGGATGAGAGATCTGCCAATTACTCCGGAAAAACTAATTGAAGCAGGTTTAGAACCCGGAGTGGCTTAGTGGAAAGACAATAGACCGCTTCGCTGCTAGAAAATAGAAAATAGATAAAAATCAGGAATTAAAATGAGAAATTTTGATTCCTGATTTTTTTTATTTTTACTCACTACTAAAAAGAAACAAATTCTACCAGATCTCCAACCTCAAAAACTTTTTCCGGTGGCAGTAGGATTACTCCGTCGGCATTCGCTAAACTAATTAAATCTCCCGATCCATTTTCGTTTAATAATTCAGCTTTAATTTCACCATTTTCAGCATTGGTTTTCACTAATAAATATCTTGTAATGTTTGAATTAGCATCAACAGCTGTATTCAAAATAACTTCTGAATTTCGATCTTCTAATTCTAAAGATTTTGTAAGCCATTTGATAAAATAAATATGATAATTCACAAAGGTGGAATTCGGGTTTCCTGGAAATGAAAAAACGGTAACATTTTTCTCTTGTTGTTTTCCAAACCACAGAGGTTTACCGGGGCGCTGCAAAACGCGATGAAAAATTTTTTCTACCTTCAATTCTTCAAAAATCTCTGGTAGATAATCAAATTTTCCTTTTGAAACACCTCCGCTAAGCAATAAAACATCATGATTTTTTATGGCGTTCTCTACCTGCTGGAGCATTATGTCTTTTTCATCACGAATATGAAGTAAAGTGGGAGTAATTTTTTCTTTTTCTAAAGCAGCAAATAAACTTAATGTATTCGAAGTTCTGATTTGATGCGGAAGCGGAGTTTCTTCAACGTTTACTAATTCATCTCCGGTTGAAATAATAGCGATTTTTGGTAATTTTTTGACTAAAACTTTCGATGTTCCTACGGTAGCTAAAACACCGATTTCTTTAGCTGAAATTCGTTGATTTTTGGATAGCACTTTTTCTCCGCTTTGGCGGTCACTGCCTTTACGATGAATATTTATCCTAGGTTTCACTTCAGTTTGTAGTGTCGCGATTCCGTTTTTAATTTCAATATCTTCATACATAATCACCGAATCACAATTTTTAGGCAACATAGCACCTGTCATAATCTCCACGCAATTTTCCAGACTATTTAAGATTCCCTGCGGACTCCCGGCGGCATAAACCGCTTCAATCTTAAAAGAAGTTTTATTATTTTCCAGCGCTTGTGAGTTAACTGCGATTCCGTCTTTTGTTACCCGATCAAAAGGCGGAAAATCGCGATCGGCAAAAATATCTTCTGCCAGAATCCGGTTTAGGCTCTCTAACAGTGGAATTTTTTCTGAACCAAAATGGGTTGCCGTAGCCAGTACTTTTTCTAAAGCTTCGTGGTGTGAGATCATAATTTTTTTATTTAAGCTGTAAGTTCTGTTTTTGTAGATATCAAATTTTATTTAATCTTGGTCACTATTGGATTAAAAGCTTTTGAAGCCACAAGTACTTTATCGCCCTTTTTAATATGTGCAATTTCATCTTTTGCAGAAACTGATTTAATCACATTATTACCAATCAAAACATGCAAAATTGAAACGACTTCCTCATCGATTTTTGCTAAAACTTCCCCGGTAAACTGAAATTTTCCGCTTAGCTTACTTTCGCTAAAAATTGAAATTGGCGTTCTGGTTTTGGTGATTTTCCCATTTTCAAGAACCAAAACTTTATCGGCCATTTTAATAATTTCAGCAGGATCGTGGCTTATCAGAATAGTGGTTAGCTTATAGGTTTTATGAAGCTTCAAAACATACTCCTGAAGTTTAGTTCTCATACTATGATCGAGTGCACTTAAAGGTTCATCCAGCAACAAAAGTTTTGGTTTTCGAACTAAAGCCCTGGCCAAAGCAACACGTTGTTGTTGCCCGCCCGATAGTTGTTGAATCTCTTGTTTCCGCAGATTTTCTAATTCCATCAGCTCGATCAGGTCTTCCGCAGTTGTTCTATCTTTTTTCTGCCGAAGGGCGAAGTAAATATTCTCCTCCACATTCATATTAGGGAATAAGGCATAGTCCTGAAATACGATTCCGATTTCCCGTTTTTGCGTGGATAGATTAATGTTTCTGGCAGCATCAAACCAAAAATTTGAGTCTTGTTTTATATAGCCATCTTGCGGATCAAGTAAACCGGATAGCATTCTTAAAATGGAGGTTTTTCCAGCTCCGGATTTTCCATATAGTACAACAAAATCCTCGTCATTCAGTCTAAAATCGACATCAAGTATCATTTTTCCTTCCGCAGCAGACAGCTCTTTTTTTAGTTTACACTCGATCATTTTACAACTCGATTTAGGGATTTATTATTGATCAGGTAAACACAAAGCAAAATGCAAAAGCTTAATACAAAGAGAATGAGTGAAAGCGTATTGGCGTTACTATAATTTAGTGCTTCGACTTCATCATAAATTGCGATCGATGCGACACGGGTTTCGCCGGGTAAATTCCCGCCAATCATTAACACCACACCAAATTCACCAATAGTATGTGCAAAAGAAAGCACGATTCCCGTCAATAAAGCGGGTTTGATATTTGGAATCAAGATCTTAAAAAAAGTAGTGATTTTTGATTTTCCCAGAGAATACGCTGCTTCTTTTAAATAAACCGGTAAAGAGCTAAAACCACTTTGGATGGGATGCACCATAAAAGGTAAACTATAAATGAAAGAGGCCAATACGAGTCCACTAAACGAAAACACCAATTGCAATCCAAGAACATCTTCTAAAAACTTTCCCAGAAAACTTGATTGACCAAAAGCGATTAAAAGGTAAAAACCTAAAACAGTGGGCGGTAAAATAAGCGGCATACTCACTAAAGTTTCCCAAATGGGTTTGGTTTTACTTTTGGTAGCTGAGAGCCAATAAGCTAAAGGCGTCCCAATAATGAAAAGTAAAAGCGTTGTAATGGAAGCTAATTTTAAGGTGAGCCAAAGGGATTCCCAGATCATTCAGAAAGCATAATTTCGTTCGCTTTTACTAAAATAAGAACCTCCTGGGATTCCGCGAAATTCATTTGTTGCAAAAGCGTCGAACCAAGTAAACTTTTAATTTCTCCTACATGTGATTTTAATATAATTTCACTCAAAATCTTTCCCGGTTTGATCTCGATAATTTCAGCTTTTAATTGATTCTGAATAGAAATGTCTGGTGTCAAATTTTTTGAAATAATCACCTCAGTTTCTTTAAAGAGCAGATTGATTTTTTGCTCGGGTTGGAGATATGAAGCCGTTTGTGGGGTTTCCACCAGAAAAACATTGAACATAGCATTATTTTCTAATGCAATAGTCACTTCAGAGAGGTATTCTGAATTTTTGATATGCTTTATTTTTCCAGGGAGTTTATTCAAATTCTTTATTTTACTTTTTTAATTTCTATTTTAATTTTTGGTAGGCCAGATTAATTCATATTAAAATTTTGCATTTGATTATCAAATCACAGCGTTTTCAAATAATCAGTATTTAGTTATAACATTCAAAATTCAGAATTCAACATTTTTGCATTACTACATTACCAAATTTTTCAAGTCTTTAAACGATCTCGTATCTTCTTTCTTTTCTTTATATTCTAAAACCTTGTTTTTGATTACTTCTCGATACTATTTTATTTTCGCTGTCGCTAAAATAAAATCACTCGAAGTGACGGTAGCGTTCATAGTTGAAAAGTTTAAGGTTTAAAGTTGTTTTTATTTTCAAATCAACATATCTTAAAATTTTCTATTTGATTATCAAATCACGGCATTTTCAAATAATCAGCATTTAGTTACAACATTCAAAATTCAGAATTCAACATTTTTGCATTACTACATTACCAAATTTTTCAAGTCTTTAAACGATCTCGTCTCTTCTCTCTTTTCTCTATATTCTAAAACCTTGTTTTTCATTACTTCTCGATACTATTTTATTTTCGCTGTCGCTACAATAAAATCACTCGAAGTGACGGTAGCGTTCATAGTTGAAAAGTTAAAGGTTTAAAGTTGTTTTTATTTTCAGATCAACATATCTTAAAATTTTCTATTTGATTATCAAATCACGGTATTTTCAAATAATCAGCATTTAGTTACAACATTCAAAATTCAGAATTCAACATTATCACATTAGGAAATTTTCAAATCATCAAATCGTAAAATACTAACTCCTATACCCATACTTCCCTAATATCTTTTTCGCTTTTGCTGAAAACAGAAATTCGTAAAATTTACGAGCATTTTTTATAGTTTTTGGCCGTTCAGATTTCAATAATAAAGCTGCTTGTTCAATATTTGAATATTGAGAGGGATCAATTTCGATCCATTTTCCCACGTTCTTCATTTGAGGAGAAAGTACGACCGATTTTGCTGTAAATCCAATCTCTGCGGAACCGGAATGAATATAGCGATTAACTGCAGAAATGCTTTCTCCAAAAACGAATTTAGACTCTAAATTATCAAATTTCCCCGTTTTTTTTAGGAATTCTTCCGCAGCAAGACCATAAGGCGCGGTTTTAGGATTCGCAATGGCGATATGTTTTATTTTTTCTTCAGAAAGAATCTCTAGGGAAGGTTCTATGTTTTCTGAAGTAGTCCAAATCACCAAAGTGCCATAAGCATAAATCTTGGGACTTTCTTTGCCAAAGCCTTCTTTAAAGAGGATATTAGGATATTTTAAATCTGCAGAAACAAAAACATCGAAAGGTGCTCCCGCTTTAATTTGGGCCGTTAGTTTTCCTGATGAACTCACCACAGCTTCACATTTTATGCCCGTTTCCTGTCTAAAAGTTTCAATTAACTCGTTCATTGCAAACTGCATATTGGCAGCGGTCGCAATTTTTATCGAATCTGGTTTTTTATCAGATTTACAAGAGAAAAGACTAAAGGAGATGCACAATAAAAAAAGAGACAGGAATTTAAAGAATTTCGGCATTAGCTTAAGCATGCTTTGTGGTTGCTGCTATTGTTGAGATAGCACTTATTCCGCCTTTTATATCTATAAATTCTCCCTGAATTCCTAAACCTTCCAGTAACCTAATAGCTTTTATACTTCGGATGCCTGACTGGCATAAAAAGTAAGTCGGTTTTTGAAGATTGATTTTTGATGATTCTCGCTGAAGCTTATTCAGCGGAATATTTTTCCAGTCTTTCTGAATGGTTTCCGGTAAGTTTTGTCTTTCTACTTCTTCAGGATTTCGAACATCGATAAGCTGAATATCTTCACCCTTCCACTTTTCGAGGAAATCTTCAGCTTCTATCGATTTTACTTCGGTAGCGCAACTGAATTCGTAAGATTTTTGAAGTTCTTTGATCTTAAGATGATGCGGGTTCAAACCAAATTTTATTTTTTGCTGCGATTGGCTTAGTCCGTCAAACAGCAATAATTTTCCAGATAAGGTTTCTCCAATTCCGGTAATGACTTTTACAGTTTCCAGTGCCTGTAAACTTCCGATAATTCCCGGTATGATTCCCAAAACACCATTTTCGTTACAATCAGGAATTTCTTCAGGGTTTGGCATTTCTGGGAACAAACAGCGATATGTTGGTCCGCCTTGATAATTAAAAACGCTTACCTGGCCTTCAAATGCATGTAATGCACCGTACACCAAAGGCTTTTTAAGAATAACGCAAGCGTCATTTACCAAATATCGTGTTGGAAAATTATCTGAGGCATCTACCACTACATCAAAATCGGTAATAATTTCTAAGGCATTTTCCGTAGAAATAAATGTATAGAAAGGAATAATCTCAATTTCACTATTAAGCGCTTCTAATTTTTGTTTTGCGACTTTAACTTTAGGCTGATCAATATCGTTTTCAGCATATAAAATCTGGCGCTGTAAATTACTTAAATCGACTACGTCATTATCAACAATACCGATGGTGCCTACGCCCATTCCGCTTAAATATTGCAATACCGGAACTCCAAGACCACCTGCACCAATAACCAAAACTTTAGCTGCGGCCAGTTTTTGCTGTCCGGCTTCTCCAAATCCCTGCAATCGGGTTTGTCGTGTATATCGTTTAGGATTCAACTTTCTGTAGTTTTTTTAAGGCAAGTTCGTATTCTTGTTTATTGTTGGCATTGATCAAAATATCGTCGCTAGATGGGAAAATTAATTGTATATCTGAATTAATTAAAAATTTACGCGGACAAGTATTCGTGCCACTTTCCAGATATTCGATAGCTTTTGGAAAAGCCTTTGATTCCCAAATAGCAAACATCGGCTCAGGTAAACCTGATTGATGAGTTGCGTAAGCGGTGGCTATTTTTTCAGGATTTCGCTTATTGATTAATTGCCGAATCGAGTTTTTGTCGATCAACGGTAAATCGGTCGCAACTACTAACCAGGCGACTTTTGGAAATTCCTGATGTGCACTAATCATTCCGTTTAACGGACCTCGATATTGGTCTTTATCGGTGATCGTTTTTAAGTTATCAGGTAAATTTTGGTGTTGCTCACTTCGTATGCTTAGGTAAACATCATCGCAAAATTTCTCTAAAAGTTCGTATAAATATTCTCGATGCGGTTTGCCATGATAAGCAATCTCACCTTTATCGGTGCCCATTCGGGTGCTTTTTCCGCCAGCAAGTATAAGTCCGTTTAGTTTAGTTTTCATTGTTTTTGTGTTAGCTATTAGCTTTCAGCCGTCAGCTTACATCATATTTAAAATTCCACATTCAAAATTCAACATAATCCAGCATCACATTTTAAATCATCGTATTTTCAAATTGACACATCAACACATTAGCAAATCAACATATTAAACTCCAAAATCACTTTTTCCACCGGTTTTCTTTTTCAGTTTGATTTCAGAGATTTCCAATTCGTGACTCAGTGCTTTGGTCATATCGTAAATGGTAAGTGCTGCGACCGAAACTCCGGTTAAAGCCTCCATTTCTACGCCGGTACGCTCATTACATTTTACCAAACATTCGATATCTAAGGAATTTTCGCCCGGCTGAATGTCTATATTAATTTTAGACAGGCGCAGCGGATGACAAAGTGGAATAAGATCGGAGGTTTTCTTTACTGCCTGAATTCCTGCAATGATCGCTGTTTGCGTGATACTTCCTTTTTTACTTAAAAAACCATCTGTTTGCAGCTGCTTAAAAACTTCCGTAGGAAATAAAATTCTACCGGTTGCGATGGCAGTTCGGCTGATAATTTCTTTTTCTGAAATGTCTACCATTTCAGCGTTTCCCTGTTTATTAATATGTGAGAGTTTTTTATCCACCGATACTAGTCATTGAATTTTCGTAATAATTTTTATTTTGAGCTTCAGCTTCAAAACCATCTTTGGCTCTGCTACCAACAGCTTTTAAGATCTGATTTTTGATGTTTTCTTCAGAATTTTCAGCACGAAGAATCTCACGAATATTTCGATCGGCGCTGGCATAAAGACAGGTAATAACATCACCGGTAGCGGTAATTCTTAATCGATTGCAGCTTCCGCAGAAATTACGTGTAAAACTCGGAATGATCCCAAAACTACCTTCAAAACCTTCAATCTTATAGTTTACCGAAGTCGAAGTTTCTTCCGAAGAAAGTTTTTCGATATTCGGATAATGTGAGGCGATGTGATTGTAAATCGCTTTATGATTCCATTTTATGGTCTGGAAGTTTTTGCTTCCACCATTAAAAGGCATCTCTTCTAAAAATCGAACCGAAACAGGATAATGCCGGGTTAAATCCTCCAGAATCGGAATTATATAGTCAGTATTCTGTCCATCAAGCGCGATAAAATTTACTTTTACATTAAAATCTTCCTGGATGAGTTTGATCAAGTTTCCGTAAACCGTTTCGAACTGATCACGGCGAGTCACTTTTTTAAAAGTTTCAGGTGTAATCGAATCCAGGCTTAAATTAATGTTTTTGATCCCTAATTCTTTTAATTCAGGAATATGCTCACCAATCAAAGTCGCATTAGTGGTAATGCTAATATCTTCAAGGTTTTCCAGATTAGCAAGTTTGCGTAGTAATATCATTAACTCTTTACGAACAAAAGGTTCACCGCCGGTAATTCTAATTTTTGTGATGCCTTGCTCCACCAAGATTTTACTTAATTGATATAATTCATCAATCGATAAAAGTTTATCTTTTTTTGCAAAATTAATTCCGCTTTCGGGCATACAATAATTGCAGCGCAAATTACAACGATCGGTCACCGCCAATCGCAGATAATTAATTTTTCTTTGGTGATTATCTATAAGCATTCAATTTCTTTTTAGGGATTTTAAATTCTGCTGTTTATGGGTGCGGTGTCACCCAGACTTGTTCTTTACCTTCGAAAAATTCTTTTTTCCAAATCGGTACTTTTTCTTTTAAGGTATCGATTAAAAATCTGCAGGCTTCGAAGCAATCATTACGATGTGCCGAGGAGGCACCAACTAACACCACGGGTTCTTCTATTTTCTTCTCGCCAACAGCATGCTGCATAATCAGTCGGTTTAAATTCCATTGCTTACTTGCAGTAGCAGCAATCTTCTCCATTTCTTTAAGTGCCATCGTCTCGTATGCTTCAAAAAAAAGAGCATTCACTTTTTGATTTTGAGTAATATCGCGAACAGCACCTATAAAAACACAAATTCCACCGCTGCCGGGGTGGGAAAGTTCTTTGTAGATCACAGACGGATCGATATGTGCTATAATTTCAATTTTCTTTTTCATATATCATCTAAACTCAAAATTTTTAAACAGCGTTAACCTCCGCTAACCGGCGGGATTATTGCAATTTCATTATCTGCTGAAATCTGTTGCTCGTCACTAGCATATTCTTCGTCTACAGCGATCGCCAGAGAAGAAATTTTCGCAAAATCCGGATATTTTTGAATAAGTTCTTGCTTTAGTTCGGCTACAGTTTTGGCCTTAAAAGAAGCGTCTTCCAAAAATTGATTTCCTACAATATCCTTTGCAATCCCGAAAAGTAAGATTTTCATTTTTTTAAGGTAAATATAAAAGCTGAATTGCACAATGACTTATGAAATTTAAACTTTCCTATCGAAAATTTTTAAAATTAAGAAAGATTTAAGAGCGAATCGCTTAATTCAAGCTATTCTATTGATTAATTTCAAAATTCATCAAAGTAGTTTATCCTTAAAAACTATTCCTGAAGTATGAAAAAAAGTATGAAAGCAAGTCTAGTGTTGAATGTAAACGGAAAAGATCGAAGTTTAAGGATAGCTCCTGAAACGCCACTGTTATATGCGCTTCGGAATAATTTAGAACTCAATGGCCCAAAGTTTGGCTGTGGGTTAGAACAATGCGGAGCCTGCATGGTATTATTAAACGGAAAAGCGAATCCTTCATGCAGAATTCCCGTGAGTGAAGTCATTGAGAAAAAGATCGTGACTATTGAAGGCCTTGCTGAAAACGGAAATTTACATCCCTTACAACAGGCTTTTATCGACGAGCAGGCTGCACAATGTGGCTACTGTTTAAATGGTGTTTTAATCAATTCGGTTTCGTTGCTGAATGAAAAGAAAAATCCTACAGCTGCTGAAATTAAAAATGGTCTAGAAAAGAATATTTGTCGTTGCGGTACGCATTCACGTTTTATAAAAGCTATAAAAAAAGTCTCAAAATCATAAAATATGAGTACTAACAGACGAACTTTTATCAAGCAAATGGGTTACGTGAGCCTTGGTTTTTCGATGTTGGGAACAGCCTGTGTTTTAGATTCAAAAAAATCAGTAAATGCTTTTGATGAGATCCCCAAACGCCCAAGCGAAGAGCAAATCAATGCCTGGATAAGAATATTAGGAGATGGCCGAATTAAGGTTTTAACTGGAAAAATGGAGTTGGGTCAGGGAATCAGGATTGCGGTTGCCCAGGTGGCTGCAGAAGAATTAAATACCAATATCGATCTGGTTGAAGTGAATCTTGCTGAAACTGGTGTAACAGCCAACGAAGGCTATACGGCGGGAAGTCGATCGATAGAGGCAAGTGCTATGAGTATTAGAAATGCGGCAGCCTGTGCCAGGGAAATTTTAAAAGAGCTAGCGGCTAAAAAGTTGAAAATCGATAAAGATAGACTTGATTTAAAAGATGGTTTTATTCTGAACGAAGAGCAGAAATTTTCTTTTTTTGAAATACTCGATGGGCAGCAAATCGAACGAAATTTAAAAATACCTCCTGAATTTAAGGCAAAAGCAAGTCGGAAAATCGTCGGCCAACCTATCAAGCGAAAAGATATATCGCAAATGGTAGTTGGCAAACATACTTTTATTCAGGATTTGCGATTTCCAGGAATGCTTCATGCCAGGATCATCAGGCCGCCTTCCTATACTTCTAAATTGAAATCGATTAATGAAAATGCTTTTTCTGGAAAAGAAGGCTTCTTAAAATTGGTCAAAATTGGTGATTTTTTAGGAGTAATTTCAGAAGAGGAATTTCAGGCTGTACAATTGCAACGAGAAATTTTTGCAAATACCCAATGGGAAACTGGAGCACCACTTCCGGCAGACAAAGATTTAAAAACATATATCAAAAATTTAGCAGCAGAGGTTGCGGTGGAAGAACAACGTGGCGATTGGGAAAAAGCTTTAAAATCGGCTTCTATTCAGCATAAAGCATCTTACTTTAAGCCTTACATCATGCATGCCGCAAACGGCCCTTCTTGTGCGGTAGCTATTTATAAGGATGAAAAATTAAAGCTTTGGACGCATAGCCAGGGTGTTTATCCTTTGCGGGAAACTTTAGCGCCATTATTAGAAATGCCGCAGGAAAACATTCACATTATCGGTACGCCTGGTTCTGGTTGCTATGGTCATAATGCTGCTGATGATGTTGCTGCTGAGGTAGCTTTGCTCGCTAAAAATTATCCGGGGAAACATATACGATTACAGTGGATGCGGGATGAAGAACATGCCTGGGAACCTTATGGCACACCAATGGCTTTTGAAATGGAAGCCGGATTAACTCCAGAAGGAAAAATTGCCGGGTGGAAATACGATTTTTGGTCTGATGTACATAGTACACGACCAGGCGGAAATCCTGATAATTTATTACCCGCAAGGTATCTGGGGAAATCCTATAAAAAGCCGGCAGGAGGATTTAAAGGTGGAGCACTCAGAAATTCAGTTCCTTATTATGAGATTGCTGATTTACAAACCCAATCTCATATTTTTAGCGGGCCACTGCGGAGATCGGCTTTGCGAAGTTTAGGTGCCTTTGGAAATATTTTTGCAATAGAAAGTTTTATGGACGAGCTGGCCTATAAAGCAGGGAAAGATTCTATTCAGTTCAGGATCAACCATTCTTCAGATACTCGTTCGATTGAATGTTTAGAAAAACTTCAACAAAAAATAAATTCAGTTAAAAAATCTAAAAATCAGGGTGTTGGGGTCGCATTTTCAAGATATAAAAATTCATCGTCTTACTGTGCGGTGGCGGCTTTGGTTGAAGTTAGTGAAGAAAGTGAAGTTTTGGTAAAGAAAATGTGGGCAGTGATCGATGCAGGAGAATGTATAAATCCAGACGGACTTAAAAACCAGACGGAAGGAGGAATGATACAGGCGGCAAGCTGGACGATAAAAGAGAAGGTTTTATTTAGCGATCAACATATTATTAGTCTGGATTGGAATTCTTATCCTATTTTTAGATTTCCAGAGACCCCTGAGTGTGAAGTTGAGGTGATTGATAGAGTAGAACAACCGCCATTGGGAGCAGGAGAATCGGCGCAAGGTCCTGCCGGTGCCGCGGTAGTCAACGCAATTTTTGATGCTACGGGAATTCGAGTGAGGGATTTACCGGTAAAAGATCAGCTTGCAAAAGAAATAAATAAAAAATGACATACGAGTTTAAAGAAATAATTAGCCAGGTTTTAGAAAACCAGCAACACGGGAAGAAAAGCGTTTTGGCGAGTGTAGTCGCCCTTGATGGTTCTTCTTATAGAAAACCGGGCGTTCGAATGTTGATTACAGAAGGCGGAAAAATTACCGGAGCCGTAAGTGGTGGTTGTGTAGAAAAAGATGTGCTGTTTGAAGCGCAGTCGGTTTTAAAAACCGGAATAGCGAAAATGATGACTTACGACGGCAGGTATCGATTAGGTTGTGAAGGAACTTTATATATTTTATTAGAACCAATGGCTATTTCTTTGGAGTTTGAGCAACTTTTTTTTCAGCAAATAGCACAGCGAAAATCTTTTAAAATCGATTCGTTTTTTAAAAAGGAAGTTGGTGAGTTGGAAGTTTTAGAGTCGGTAATAGATTTTGGTGAAAAGCAATTTTCAATGACTTCCAGAGCATTAAGCTCTCATTCAGGATTAGAAAAGTTTAGTCAGCAATTATCACCAGTTTCAAAACTAATAATAATTGGTGCAGAGCATGATTCGGTAAAGTTAGGTATTTTAGCTTCGCAATTGGGCTGGGAGGTAAGTATCGTTTCTTCACCCAAAGATCCTAAAACCACTGAAAATTTTCCGGGAAGTAAAGAAGTTTTGGCATTGGAGCCAGAGCAAGCGAAAGAAATTGCAATCGACAACCAGACCGCAGTAGTATTAATGACACATAATTATGCCCGAGATCTACATTTTTTACTATCGATAAAAGATAAGCATCCTTTTTACATTGGGATTTTAGGATCTACAAAACGCCGCGAAAAAATGTATAATGAACTAATTGAAATGCAAACCGATATCGAATTTAATTTTTTTGATAAGCTTTACGGCCCAGCTGGTATTGATATTGGAGCAATTACTCCAGAAGAAATTGCAGTCGCTATTTTAGCTGAAATTTTAGCGGTGAAACGAGGAAAATCAATTCCGTCTTTACGAGAAAAAATGGGCGCTATTCATTAGGATTAAATAAGATGGGAACAAATTTTAAGACCGCAATTTTAGTACTTGCAGCCGGTGCTTCTAGCAGAATGAATGAAATTAAGCAAGTTTTGCCCTATAAAGATTCCACTTTATTAGGAAATGCATTGAAAATGGCCAAAATGAGCAAAAGTGCTCAAGTATTTTGTGTTTTAGGAGCAAATAAGGATGAAATTCAACAAAAAGTGGATTTTTTAGATATTGAAATTATAGAAAATAAAGAATGGAATGATGGTTTAGGAAAATCTATCGCTGTTGGCGTGGCAACAATTCAGAAAAATAGTGAGTATAATTCAATTCTAGTGATGCTGGGCGATCAGCCATTTATTACTTCCCGGTATTTAGATAAAATGATATCGAAATTTAACGAAAATCAATCTCCTGTTATCGTTACAAATTACTCAGGAAAACCTGGCGTTCCTGCATTATTTCCACAGAAAAGTTTTTCAGAATTAATAAAAATCAGCGGTGATTCCGGGGCAAAATCGATTTTAAAAAACCACGCAAACATCATAAAACTCGAAGCTGAAAACACTTTTGATGTTGACAGCCCCGAGGATTATAAAAAGTTACGTAGTGAAGTTTAAAGTTGAAAAGTTTAAGGTTTAAAGTTGTTTTTTTCTACCGAATTTAAGATTCAAAATTATATCTATTCATACATTACTACCTTATCTCATTTTCAAATCATCACATTTTCAAATTGCCATATCATCTTTAACTTCGATACAATTGCTTCTGCGTCACAATCACTCAGCCGCCGCGAATCATCACATCATCACATTTTCAAATCGTCTTATTTATATTTTCTATATTCTTTTTTCTTTTCAGGTCGAGTGAATTTCAATGATCATTGAAATTCGTATCGAGACCTCGTTTCTTTTTACTTCTCGATACTATTTTATTTTCGCTATCGCTACAATAAAATCACTCGAAGTGACAGTAGCGTTCAAAGTTGAAAAGTTTAAGGTTTAAAGTTGTTTTTTTCTTTTTTCATTATTGAGGAGATCTCCTTGCCTAGTCTGCCTGTGAAGCATGGTTAAGGATGGCAAAAATTAGATTGAGTAGATAAAAATTTCGATCTTATTTATGCTGAAGCACAGCGGAATAAAGAAATCTTAATTTTCAGTTCCTATTGAAAATCGATTTCTCGACTCGTGCCTCGCTCGAAATGACAAATACCGGTTTTACTACTTTCTCTTCTTTTATTGAAATATAATCATTACTCTACCTAAATCTAGCTATCACACCAATTAGGATGACGTGATTTTCTTGGTTCTTATCTCCTCTCTTGTTTCCAAATTCAAGGTTTAAAGTTGTTTTTTTCTACCGAATTTAAGATTCAAAATTATATCTATTCATACATTACTACCTTATCTCATTTTCAAATCATCTCATTTTCAAATTGCCATATCATCTTTGACTTCGATACAATTGCTCCTGCGTCACAATCACTCAGCCGCCGCGAATCACCACATCATCACATTTTCAAATCGTCGCATTTACTGTTCTTATTTTACAACGCATAAATTAGTGCTCCATAAGCAGGAATATTCACTTTACCTGTCCATTCTTTTTGGTCTGATTCTTCATGTACTTTTTGGATGTCTTCTACCGGTAATTCAGAGAAATCTTTATCGTAACCTTTCCATGTACTGTTAAATTTTATTTTCCAGTTTTTATCTGCTTCAATACCAATTCCGTAGTCTTCAAAATCATTATTTCCGAAGTTAAGAATTATCAGGGCAGGCTGTGCCCCGTCCATTGTACGTTTATAAGCCAAAATTTTATTTTCCTGGTTAAAATGGATGATTTCAGTATGTTGTCCTTTAAGGCCTTCCGCGCCTGGGGTTTCTCCGGTTCTCAGTTTAATAAGATCGGCACTAAGTTGATCGATTCCTTCAAGTCGGTTTAATTTGTCCCAGTTGAGTTCTTCCGTATCTTTAAAATAGCCGTCCTCTAAAAATTCCTGTCCCTGAAAAATCATGGGAATTCCTGGGGAAGTCATCACCAGTACTAAACCTAAGATGGATCGTTTTTTAGCAAAACTACTTTCGGCATCGCCGGGTTGAATTTCTTCCGGAACCCTGGCTTTTCCGTTGGCAACTTCGTCATGGGATTCGGTGTAGATTACCCGATTAAATACATCGTCATTATACTTGTAAACTATGGCATCAACAATTTTTTGCAGGTCGCGTTCATCATCGTTTAATGCCGTTAATACTTCTCTTACCGGATGTACAAATTTCATATCCCACTGTGTTCCATATCCAATCCCCCCATTTTCTGTAGGAGCTGTGATGATATTGTCAGCTTTAAGATCTTCCGCAATGGTTATGGTATTGGGATATTTATGTCGAATTTCAGCATTTATGTCTCGCATCATGATGATGCCCTCAAGAATTTCGGTATCAAAACCTAATCCGCCACCTTCATATCGAATGTAGGATGTGGCATCCATCCTAAGACCATCGCAATGATATTTTTCGATCCACATTAAAGCATTATCCCTAAAATACTGCCGAACTTCAGGGCGGCCATAATCTGGTCGTGTATCACCCCAGGGAGTATCGCTGCGGTGATCATTATAAAAATAAATCCCTCCTTTATCATTCTCCTGCCAACCGTCAAATTGCCATAGATCGACATCAGATGGCCCTAAATGATTGTAGACAACATCCATAATGACTCCAATTCCTTTTTGATGTGCTGTCTTTATTAATTGAAAAAGACCTTCAGGTCCGCCATAATCCTGTTCTATAGCAAAAGGATGTGCTGGATTATAACCCCAGGAAATTCCACCGGCAAATTCGGCTACCGGCAGTAATTCGATACAATTAATACCGAGAGATTTCAGGTAATCCAGTTTTTCGATAACATCCTGAAAAGTACCTACAGCATCTGGATTTTTACGGTTAAAAGTACCCACATGAAGTTCGTAAATCACCAGCGAATTCCACGGGGGTAATTGAAAATTATCTTCTTCCCAATCAAAATTAAGATCCCGAATTATTGAATTTCCGTCGCTATTGGTGACTTCAAAAGCATAGGGATCGTTTTTGTACACTGAAATATCACCGTTTTCGATATGATATTTATATTGATCGCCTTTTTTTGCTTTGGTGGTCGTGGCTGCCCAATAGCCGTTTTCTTCTGGCTCTAGAGGCAAATCGTTTGGGTTCCAGTCATTAAAATCGCCTGTAACACTTACTTTATCGGCATTGGGAGCCCAAACCCTAAATGTAGTTTTATCATTTTCTGGTATAGCACCCATCCCATCAGAGGGAGCTATAGGATAACTTAGCTTATTTTCTTCCATCATCTTCAGTTTTTATTTGCGCCGCCAAAGGGTTTAATACCCCGAGGCTCGTCTTGTAATTATAATTTTGTTTCTATCGAATGCCTCGTGGGCTTGCCCCGAGGTAGTTTAGTCTAATTTACTGCTGAAAATGATTGTATATTTTTAATTGTGAGTTATTTAACCTGGTCTAAAATTTTTAAGAGTTTTTGATATTTTCTAGTTTTGGCATGACCAGAGTTTAAGTTTATTTTTCTAACTTTCAGGTTTTTGAAATTTATTAAATCTTTAATGAATTTTTTATTAGAAGAACCAAATTTAAATAGATTATGATTTTTGAACAAAGCTGGCGGTGGTATGGTCCTAATGATCCGGTAAAACTGGCTACTATAAAACAAGCAGGAGCACATGGTGTTGTCACTGCTTTACATCAAATTCCTGTTGGTGAAATCTGGACGAAAGAAGCTATTAAAGAGCGTATTTCTCAGATCGAAGAAAGCAATCGATTGCACTCTTTTAAATTGCATTGGAATGTGGTAGAAAGTTTGCCGGTGCACGAATTTATAAAACAAGGAAGACCGGAAAGAGATCAACTGATCGAGAACTACAAAGAAAGCATTAAAAATTTAGCGGCTTGCGGTGTTAAAACTATCTGCTATAATTTTATGCCTATTCTGGACTGGTTAAGAACTAACGTTCGATACGAACTGGAAGATGGGAGTACCGCCTTGCTTCACGATATGGTTGATGTAGTGATTTTTGATGTATATATGTTACAACGAGAAAATGCTGAACAATCTTATTCAGATGATATTTTGATGCGCGCTAAAGCGAAATATGAAAGTCTTTCAGATCATGAAATCGCTGTTTTAAAGCAAAGTTTATTAATGGCATTGCCCGGAGATAAAGATGGTTTTACCATTGAAAAATTAAAAAATGGGCTGAAACAGTATGATGGTATTTCAAGAGAACAATTACAGGAAAACCTTATTTATTTTCTAACGGAAGTAATTCCTGTCGCTGAAGAATTAAATGTTGTATTGGCGATTCATCCTGATGATCCACCATGGCCTGTTTTTGGGCTTCCCAGAATTGTAAGTACAGCTGAAGATTTAAAATTTATTTTTGAAGCAGTTCCTTCAGTTCATAACGGACTTACATTTTGTAGTGGTAGCTTAGGCGCTTCCGAAGAAAATAAATTAACCGGTATTATTGAAACCTGGTATAAGCGTATTCATTTTGTGCATTTGCGTTCTGTAAACCGAGTAGCGCCTTATCACTTTTATGAAGCCAATCATTTAGAAGGAAGTGCTGAAATGTATAATTTGATCAGAAAATTCTATGAGTGCCATAAAAAAGATCATAGGGTTTTACCAATGCGTCCAGACCATGGTCATGAAATGATGGATGACCAAGGGAAACCTTATTATCCAGGATATTCGGCTATAGGCCGTTTACGCGGCTTGGCGGAATTACGCGGATTAGAATTTGGAATTATAAATTCATTGAAATAAAAATATGTTTGAATTAAATGGAAAAATAGCAATTGTAACCGGCGGAAACGGAGTTTTAGGTGGGGCAATTGCACACGGACTATCAAAAAATGGGGCTAAAGTAGCAGTTTTGGGTAGAACCGAAGAAACAGTAGAACACCGAGTTAAAGAAATAAAAGATAAAGGAGGAGAAGCTTTAGCAGTTGTAGCCGATGTATTGAATAAAGAAAGTTTAATGGCAGCTAAAGATAAAATCCTGGATAAATGGGGAAGTATTGATATTTTGGTAAATGGAGCCGGTGGAAATAAAAAGGGAGCGGTAATTACCCCAGATCAGGAGTTTTTTGATCTTTCTTTGGAAGCGCTAGATGGAGTTAATCAGCTTAATTTTAATGGTACCGTTTTACCAACACTGGTTTTTGCTAAAGAAATGGTGAAACAGAAAAAAGGCAGCGTGATCAATATATCCTCGATGGCTGCCCAAAAAACTATTACCAGAGTAATGGGCTATTCTGCTTCAAAAGCTGCTATCGATAATTTTACAAAATGGCTTGCCGTAGAACTCAATCATAAATATGGAGAAGGTCTTCGTGTAAATGCCATTGCACCTGGATTTTTTGTAGGAGAACAAAATCGTGACTTGCTATTAAATCAGGATGGGTCTTTAACCAGTAGAGGTCAAAAAATTGTTGATAATACGCCTATGGCCAGATTTGGCGAACCCGAAGAATTACAGGGAGCCGCGGTTTGGTTAGCAAGTGATGCGTCTGCTTTTGTAACCGGTATAGTTATTCCTGTTGATGGAGGTTTTAGTGCCTTTGGAGGGATTTAACTCTCGATTAGAAGAGTTATCAAAGAAAAGTTATAGCTAATACACTTATGTAATGTATATATAAGTGTATTAGTAAGTCTAAAATTCAGAGGTCGCTTTAGAGTTTTCTTATTTAGGATTTGATAATAAGGTTATAAAATTGAATAATAACTAGGAAAATTGATTTAAGATAAAGCTAAATGTAAATGAGGAGAGCCCTATCTCATCAACTGTGTATATAGAAAGAGGCCAATCTTTTACCATTAGCCTCTTTACTTAAGTATTCACCGCAAAAATTTCTTTTAGCTGTTTAACCATTCCACCATTACCGTTTAGGGTGATTTCCCCAATTTTGTCGGCAATTTTTTCAACATACTCCATTTCCTTTAGTTTGTACAACATTTCGTTGTCAGCCATCAATTTAGCCGTATTCAACAAACTTCGGGTAGAAGCAGTTTCTTCCCTTCTGGTAATCACACTTGCCTGTGCTCTTTTTTCAGCAATCAATACCTGGTTCATAATATCTTTCATTTCACCAGTTAAAATCACATCTTTAATACCACAAGACAAGAGTTGAACACCTAGATCCTCGGTTACTTCAAGTACTTCTGTAAAAACAGATTCAGCAATCGTCACTTTGTTAGAAAGCAATTCATCCAAGGTGTATTGTCCCACAAATGCTCTAAGGCTTAACTGCAAGGCCACATACAATTGCTTTCTGTAATCTTTGTTGTCTAAAATTGCCTTTTCGCTATTCACTACTTTGTAGTTTGCAAAAAAGTTAATTCTAATTGCTGCCTTATCTTTGGTTAACAATTCCTGACCGCTAACTTCCAGTTGCAAATGCCTTAAATCTACACGAGCAATTTTTACACTGGTGTCGTTTTTCCAAAATCGGTAGATACCGGCATTGAGCTTTTGCGTGTAAACATCATCGATCATCAACAAAGCTTCTTCGTGGGCTGATACTTCAAAAACCCTTACAAATCTTGCCAATTCGTACCTGGAAAGTAAGTTGCTATCAATTTCTTTGGGGATTTCTAGCTGACTCATATCTGTTTTTATAAAGTTGTAATCCAACAATTTATTCCAGAACAAATGTCTACCCGAAGTTAATACTTCCCTGAAATTTCCGTTTTCAAAAACCAAAACCAACTCCTGATCTTTCACTTCTACTACATGTAACATTTCAATCAACTCATTACAATCCTTCACCATTTCAAAAGCAACAGGCAATTCAAGTCTTTTGGTAAGATCGTATCTAATCAACATTTCATTAAAAAATAGCCAATGAGTTCCTTTTTCAAGCACCTTGATCAATTCGCCATTTTTAAAAACCAATCCAATCGTTCCGTTGGTAATTCTAACTCGTTTCATTTTCTTTTTATTTAAAATTCAACATTCAATTTTGGCAATTCTAGAACCTGCCTACTTTTAAAAGTATATTTTGGGCGTATCCCTAACGGGTAGGGCCTGCCTGCATTACGTTATACCTGCCTGCAATCCCTTACGCATTTTTTGTTAATTAAAAACCTAAAAGCGAATGATCTTCACCTTGCGGAACCTTCAATAATTAATAACGGCCACCAATTGGTTTTATAAATTTTGAACCTAAGAATTTAGCCTTTTCAGCCTTCATTGTTACGCTCAAGCATCACAAAAGCACTAGCTTTGGTTACTAAGTGATTGTGGGTTCTGGCAAGGCTCAGATTGCTCCTTCTAATCATAGAATTTGCCCATTCACTTTTTCGGTTTTTTAGTTGTCAGTTTTAAAGCATAACGGCTTAGGAGACCTGTTTTAGGAGCGGTCAACTCCGTGTGACTAGATAATCAGTCTAGCTTCCTACTCTACCAATTGAGTTACAAAAGCCTTTAGCTTTTGGCGGGACTCGAACCCGCAACAAAGAAATCTGTTGTTCTAACCGAGCTGAACTATAATGTTTAAAACATTAGTGGGAGTCGAACCCACGACCTACAGAGCCGTGCAATAATTATGGTATACTGCTAACCTTCAAACCAAGTTGAACATAAAATCATTATACTTTTCAGCAATGTATTATGCAATAGTGCTATACAGAAACACCCAACAAGACTTGAATTTGAAATTTTTATGTACCTGTGTTTGATTTAAGAATTGATTACCACCATTTTTGGGTCATTGAGTGAATTTTTAAGGAAAATTTGTATCGAAATGCCACCAAAATGGAAGCTTCGATACAAAATCTTTTGCAAAGATTTCACTCAGCCTCCGCTCCAAGATTCTCTTAAATCAAACATAGGTTAGGAGGAACAGACAGGAATCGAACCTGTATCTTCAGATTTTCAGTCTGTCGCATAGACCTGCTTTGCTACTGTTCCAAATTCGGGCAATGCATTTTTACATTGCCCGGCGCCCGTCAAACCGCCTATTTCTTTTTCTTCTTTTTGTTTTTCTTGTTCTTATTTTTCGATTTTTTCTTTTTAGGCATTTTGTCTTTAATCCTATCTTTTTCAGCTTTTAAAAACGAGATGTAGCCATTGTTAAAAGCATATTTTTTAGCCATTTTAAAGCTTTTAAGCGCTTTTTTATAGGTAAACAAAGCCTCGTAAATTTGTCCTTGAATGGTGTAAATCACCCCCTTGTCGGTCCCTTTTACTTTTAACGCAAAATCGATAAGTTTTAAAGCTTCCTCGTAATCTTCGTTAGCAAGCAAAGCATATAAATAATCAGGATAAATGCTCGCCATTTCCATATTATTGGCCAAAGCTTCTGCATACAAGGATTTAGCTATTTCATAATCGCCTAACTGTTCCGAGTGTATTTTGGCTAATAAGCATAAGGCTTTAGCGTTGGTAGGTTCATAAGAAAGCGCATAATTTAAGGCCTCTATGGTTTCTTCCAACTCATAAGGATAAGCGTCGAGTGCTTTAAATAAATAGATGTTATGTAAATTCGTGTCCATCACGGTTTAAATTTTGTTCTTTAATTGTTAGTTTAAGAACCGCGACAGATCAATAAGAGTGAAGAAAATTCAGTCTGAAAATAAATCTGAAGCGGTTAGGTCTTGGCTTCAGATTTTTTCATTTATAACAAATTATAAGTATAAAAATCTTGAAGCGCTTTTTCACAAGTCCAATCACCTGGCTCTAAATATATATGTGATGTAAATTGCATACTTCTTGTTTTTAATTGTTTTGCTGGATTGCGGTGCAAATATGTAAACTATTTTTTAATCTCACAACTTAAATTTGAATTTATTTTACTGAAAATCAGTTAGTTGGATGTGTATTTAAGCATAGGAATTCCTGTCCGCTAATAGCAGATTTTCTTCCAATGGTCTAAAAAATTCAGAATGAATAATTTAGTAGTTCGTTTGTTCAAATATGTGTGTGTTGAAGTTGTTCAATAAATTTTCAAATTAATTCATAAAAAAAGCGTCTAAAAATAATTTCTAGACGCTTTTGCTTATTTAAAAATATAATTTCTTCTATTATTTTCCTTTAAAACAACACATAGCGTCCCTGTCTGAACCAAAACCAGGTTCAATTTTCCCGTCTATTCGTAAGCATAGACTTAGCGGATGATATGTGTTTTGTGTTTTCATTTCTCGGCAAATATATACTTTTCTGTTAAAATATTTTTGGTGTATTTGGTTATTTTAATTGAAAAACCTAGTTCTCGATACAATTTTGCTTCGTTGTACTATGCAAAATCACTCGAAATGACAGGAAGTTGAACTACAATGAATAGACTTAAAATTCGTAAATGAAGAAAAACAACTTTTCAACCTTGAACTTTACCCGTAACGGTGGCTGAGTGATTACGACATAGGAGTAATAGTATCTAAGCCAGAGTGTGAACAGAAGTTAGAATTGAGAACTGGTTTTAAGGTAGAAAATAGACAAGAGAGTCTTGATTCTGAAAGCAAAAAGCAGGAGGAAATAACCAAGAAGCAAGAAACAAAAACCTATAGGATCACATCTTCCTGAGAACGTGATGAGATTCCGTGTCAAGCCTGCCTCGCCGGCAGGCAGGCACGGAATGACGATAGTAAAATTTATGAATGAAAAATGAAGAACACATTAACTTCAATCTGGTTCTCGATACAATTTTGCTTAGTTTCACCACGCAAAATCACTCGAAATGACATACGCCAATTAGATAGGATCAATTTCTTAAATTCATTTGAACAATCTTAAAATTCCTTAATTCATCAAATTAATAGCTTTTTTACAACTCATTATTTATAAATAATTCATTTTTAACACAAAAAAACTGCTAAATATTGAAATCGTAAAAAAACATTTATATATTTGTGTAATCGATTGCATAAAATTAAATTAGTAACTCCAAAATTCAGGTGAGTGCAGGATGCAATCCTATAAGATTAGTAAGAAATTGCTAGTTCTATAAATAAAAGACAAATCAATTAAATATAAAGCTATGACTAAATCAGAATTTAGATATGCGCATCATCCCGAAGATGTGAAAAAATATACTACAGAAGAACTTCGAGAGCATTTCCTAATTCCGGAGTTGTTTGTGAAAAATCAGATCAGCTTAACCTATACCATGTACGATCGTTACATTGCCGGTGGTGCTTTTCCGGTAGATCAAGCTTTAAAATTAGAAACGATCGACGAGTTAAAATCCGAAAACTTTTTAGACCGTCGCGAACTAGGAGTAATTAATGTAGGCGGTAAAGGAAAAGTAACCGTAGATGGGGAAGTTTACGAAATTGGTCATCGGGAAGCCATTTATATAGGTCGCGGCACCAAAGAAGTGATTTTTGAAGCCACCGGGGAGCAGCCTTATTTTTATATCAACTCAGCTCCGGCACATACATCTTATCCAACCAAAAAGGTGACGAAAGCGGAAGCTGAGGTGGTAGAATTAGGAGATACCAAAACCTCTAATAAACGTGTGATCAATAAATTATTGGTGAATAGCGTGATTGATACCTGCCAATTACAAATGGGAATGACCGAACTTCAAGAAGGTTGTGTTTGGAACACAATGCCACCACATACGCACGAACGTAGAATGGAAGTTTACTTTTATTTCGACTTAGAAGAAGGGCAAACCATTAGTCATTTTATGGGACAACCGCAGGAAACGCGTCATATTTTTATGAAAAACCATCAGGCGGTTATTTCACCCGAATGGTCGATTCACGCCGGTGCCGGAACTTCCAATTATACTTTTATTTGGGGAATGGCAGGAGAAAATTTAGACTATGGTGATATGGATGGTGTAACTCCAGACGAATTAAAATAAGAACAAATGAGTTTATTTAGTTTAGAAGGAAAAACTGCATTAGTTACCGGGTGTAAGCGCGGAATAGGTTTTGCAATGGCCGAAGCTTTAGCCGAAGCCGGCGCTAATATTTTAGGCGTTTCAGCTTCCTTAGAATTAGAAGGTTCTAAAATCGAGAAGCGCGTTAAAGAAATAGGGAAGGAGTTTAAAGCCTACCAATGTGATTTTTCAGACCGTAAAGCATTGTATGCCTTTATCGAAAAAGTAAAAGCTGAAAATCCACAAATAGATATATTAGTCAATAATGCCGGAACCATTTTAAGAGCCCCGGCAGCCGAACATTCCGATGAATATTGGGATAAAGTAATTGAAGTCAACCAGAACGCACAGTTCATTTTAACCCGGGAAATCGGAAAAGAAATGTTGAAACGCGGACACGGAAAAGTAATTTTTACCGCTTCCTTACTAACCTTTCAGGGCGGGATTACCGTTCCCGGTTATGCCGCTTCCAAAGGCGCTATTGGCCAGTTAACGATGGCATTTTCAAATGAGTGGGCATCTAAAGGTGTTCAGGTGAATTCCATCGCGCCCGGTTATATTGCTACCGATAATACACAAGCTTTACGCGATAATGAAGAGCGTAGCGAAGCGATTTTAGCAAGAATCCCTGCAGGTCGTTGGGGAAAACCAGAAGACTTTAAAGGACCAATTACCTTTCTCGCTTCCAAAGCCAGTGATTATATGACCGGAAGCATCCTTACCGTCGATGGCGGTTGGATGGGACGTTAAACAGAAACAAAACAAATGAGTACAAAGACATTTATAACAGATAATTTTTTGTTGGAAAATAAATATGCTGAAGAATTATACCATCAGTATGCCAAAAACCAACCGATTATCGATTATCATAACCACCTAACTCCCGCGCAAATTGAGGCCGATACACAATTTGAAAATATTTCTCGTGTTTGGCTTAACGGCGATCATTACAAGTGGCGTGCGATGCGAACCTTGGGGGTCAATGAAAAATACATTACCGGTGATGCCAGTGATCAAGAAAAATTTGAAGCCTGGGGGAAAACCGTTCCGCACACGCTTCGCAATCCATTGTATCATTGGACGCATTTAGAATTAAAACGTTATTTCGGGATTGATGAATTGCTGAATGAAAACAATGCTTCTACCATTTATAAAAACGTAAATGCACAATTGCAGCAACAAGAAAATTCGTGTAGAGGATTGTTAAAGCAGATGAATGTGGAAACGCTTTGTACTACTGAAGATCCTACAGACGATTTAAAACATCACCAAAGCATCAAGCAACAAAATATTGGCATTAAAGTAAGTACCGCTTTTCGTCCCGATAAATCCATCTTGATTGATGCAGAAGGCTACACCGATTATCTACAAGAATTAGGAAAAGTTGCTGAGGTTGATATTCAGAGTTTTCAAGATTTAAAAGATGCGTTACAGAAGCGTATCGAGTATTTTGATGAAAATGGCTGTAAATTGTGCGATCACGGATTAAACGCGATGTCTTTTGCTGAATTTACCGAAGCTGAAATCAATACGATTTTTAAAAACAAGCTTTCCGGAAAAGAGATTTCAGTCACAGATGCTGAAAAATTTAAAACTGCGATTTTACTGTTTTTAAGTGAAAGCTACCATCAATTTGGATGGGTGCAACAATTCCATTTAGGCGCGCTTCGGAATAACAACAAACGGATGTTAGCGCAACTCGGACCCGATACCGGTTGGGATTCGATAGGCGATTATAGTCAGGCCGAAAAATTGTCCCGATTTTTGAATACCTTAGATGGAAAAGATAAACTGACCAAAACTATTTTATATAATCTGAATCCTGCCGATAATGAAGTATTTGCCACCATGATTGGTAACTTTAACGATGGCAGCGTAAAAGGCAAAGTACAATGGGGCTCGGGTTGGTGGTTTTTGGACCAGAAGGACGGAATGGAAAAGCAAATGAATGCGCTTTCCAATATGGGCTTAATTAGCTGTTTTATTGGGATGTTAACCGATTCCAGAAGCTTCCTTTCGTTCCCAAGGCACGAATATTTTAGAAGGGTGTTGTGTAACCTCTTCGGAAAAGAAATGGATTCGAGTGAATTACCCCAGGATATGGATTTGGTAGGAAGTGCCATTGCCAATATTTGCTATGGAAATGCCAAGGATTATTTCAACTTTTAAATGAAAAACTCAAAACAACATAAAAAAATCGTTTCCTTCGGGGAAGTTCTAATGCGTTTATCGCCTGCAGAAAACAGGAAGCTTCCGCAGGCAAAAACAATGGATTTTTACTTTGGGGGCACCGAGATGAACGTCGCGGCTTCCTTAGCCTATTTTGGCGAGAAAACCCAACAAGTAACCAATGTCTCTAAGGATTTGGTAGGCGATGCTGCTATTGCAGCGATGCGCCAGTTTGGGATCGATGTCTCCGCCGTCAATAAAGTAGATCATCCATTGGGAATTTACTTTTTAGAAGTCGGTTCAGGATTACGTGCTAGTAAAATTGCCTATAATCGTTTACACGGAAGTTTTGCCAATATCACTCCCGAAAGTGTTAATTGGGAAGAAGTGCTAGAAGGTGCCGGTTTTTTACATTGGACTGGAATTTCTCCAGCTATTTCAGAAGGCGCTTACCAAACCTTAAAAGAAGGTTTGCAGGTTGCTCGGGAAAAAGGAATTGCCGTAACCGCAGATCCTGCTTACCGAAGTAATCTTTGGAAATATGGAAAAGACGGTCACGAAATTTTAAAAGAACTGGTAGGGATGTCAACCATTTTTGTGGGTGGCGTTAATGAAATTAATGAGATTCTAAAAACCGATTTCGATTTTTCTAAAGAAGGTTTTATCGAGGCAAGCAAAGCTTTACTAGAAGCTTGTCCTTCTATCGAAAAAGTGTTTGATAAAATTCGCGATGGCGTGAGTGCTTCTTGGCAAAAAATCTATGGTCGTGCGTGGACGGGTAGCGAATATATTGAAACCCAACAATTAGAAATCACCAATGTAGTTGACCGGATTGGGACTGGAGATGCCTATGCCGCCGGACTTATTTATGGCTTAATTCATTTTGACGATCAACAAGCCCTGAATTTCGCCAATGCCGCCTGTGCCTTAAAACACACCATTTTAGGTGATGCCAATCTGGTAAGCCCAGAAGAAGTGTTGGAAGTCATTGAAGGAAGCACCGGTGGGAGGATAAAAAGGTAGGAACGGCGACTGAGTGATTGCGATCTAAGGAGCAATTGTATTGAAGCCAAAGCGAGAGCTGAAGTTAGAATTTAGGAGTTAGAAAGTAGAAAAAGATAGAAGAGAATATAGAGAATAGACGAGAGAGTCTTGATTCTGGAAGCAGGAAACAAGAAATAAGATGAGTGTCATATCAACAATTACGATAGCTATCGGAAGAGAGATCGCGTATAACTGAGAAAAGAAAGTAGATTTGAAAATGAAAAACATAACTTTAAATCTTTAACTTTTCAACTTTGAACGCTACTGTCACTTCGAGTGATTTTTTTGTAGCGATAGCGGAAATAAAATAGTACCGAGAAGTAATAAGAAACGAGGTCTGGATACAAATTTCAATTATCATCGAAATTCACTCGACCTGACGGTAGATGAGGAAAATAGAGAATAGAAAATAGACGTTAGATTTTAGAGTCTTGATTCCGGAAGCAAGAAATAAGAAACAGGGATCAAGATGATTTGAAAATGTGTCAATTTGAAAATGAAGAAAACACAACTTTAAACCTTTAACTTTTCAACTTTGAACGCTCCTTTAGCGGCGACTGAGTGATTGCGACGCAGGAGCAATTGTATCGAAGCCAGAGCGGAAATTGAAGTTAGAATTAAGTAATGAGAATTGAGTATTTAGAATATAAAGTCTAGACTCTAGAAACAAGAAAATTTGAAGATATGTTGATGTGAAGATGTAGATAAGAAAAAATAACTTTTAACTTTCAACTTTTCAACTTTGAACGCTACTGTCACTTCGAGTGATTTTTTTGTAGCGATAGCGGAAATAAAATAGTATCGAGAAGTAATGGGGAGCGAGGTCTGGATACAAATTTCAATTATCATCGAAATTCACTCGACCTGACAATGGGTGAGGAAAATAGAGAATAGAATATAGAAAATAGACTTTAGATTTTAGAGTCTTGATTCTGAAAGCAAGAAATAAGAAACAGGGATCAAGATGATTTGAAAATGTGTCAATTTGAAAATGAAGAAAACACAACTTTAAACCTTTAACTTTTCAACTTTGAACGCTCCTTTAGCGGCGACTGAGTGATTGCGACGCAGGAGCAATTGTATCGAAGCCAGAGCGGAAATTGAAGTTAGAATTAAGTAATGAGAATTGAGTATTTAGAATATAAAGTCTAGACTCTAGAAACAAGAAAATTTGAAGATATGTTGATGTGAAGATGTAGATAAGAAAAAATAACTTTTAACTTTCAACTTTTCAACCTTGAATTCTACTGTCACTTCGAGTGATTTTTTTTGTAGCGATAGCGGAAATAAAATAGTATCGAGAAGTAATGGGGAATGAGGTCTCGATACAAATTTCAATAGTGATTGAAATTCACTCGACCTGACAATGGGTGAGGAAAATAGAGAATAGAATATAGAAAATAGACTTTAGATTTTAGAGTCTTGATTCTGAAAGCAAGAAATAAGAAACAGGGATCAAGATGATTTGAAAATGAAGAAAACACAACTTTAAACCTTAAACTTTTCAACTTTGAACGCTCCTTTAGCGGCGGCTAAGAAGCCAAAGCGGTGCTGAAGAATTATAAATAACAAAAAAGCTTAAAACAAACAGCTAAGCTATAAACAAGAAACAATGGCCTTTCCATTTAACACCGAATATCCATCTATAGAATCGCTTCGGGAGCGTGCCCAAAAGCGTATGCCGCGTTTTGCTTTTGAGTATTTAGACGGAGGCTGTAACGAAAATATCAACATAAAAAGAAATACTGATGAAATCAGGGAAATTCAGTTAAAACCCCGATACCTGAAAAATTACAGTAATTCAAAATTAGAAACCGAGTTATTCGGTATCAAATACGACGCGCCTTTTGGAATTTCCCCTATCGGCTTACAAGGCTTAATGTGGCCCAATGCGCCCGAAATTTTAGCAAAGGCCTCTTTAAAGCATAACATTCCGTTTATTTTAAGTACCGTCACTACTACTAGCATCGAGCGTGCCAGCGAGCTCACAGAAGGCCGTGCCTGGTTTCAGCTCTATCATCCTACCGAAGACTGGTTGCGTGACGATATTTTAAAACGCGCTGAAGCCGCTGAAGTACCGGTATTGGTGATTTTATGTGATGTGCCCACATTTGGCTACCGTCCAAAAGAAATTAGAAACGGCCTGGCAATGCCACCACAAATGAATTTTAGGAATGTATTGCAGGTGATGGGAAAACCAGCTTGGGCATTACAAACTCTAAAGCACGGTGCGCCCAACTTTGCCACGATGAAAAAATATATGGATAAGGGAATGAGCATTAAACAGCTCGGCGCCTGGATGAATGCCACTTTTTCTGGTCGGTTAAATGAAGAAAAAATTAAACCCTTACGTGATTTATGGAAAGGTAAACTGGTCTTAAAAGGTGTAGTTTCCGATGAAGATGTAGAGGAAGCCATCCGTTTAGGTTTTGACGGAATTATCGTTTCCAATCACGGCGGTCGTCAATTGGACGCTGGGGAATCGACCATTAAACCACTTTCAAATATCGCTGAAAAATATAAAGACCGCATTACGGTAATGATGGACAGTGGGATCCGTTCGGGTCCGGATATCGCGCGGGTAATGAGCAGTGGAGCCGATTTCAGCTTTCTTGGTCGTTCCTTTATGTACGGCGTGGGTGCTTTAGGCGATCAAGGCGGTGACCATACCATAGCAATGTTAAAAATGCAATTGCAACAAGTCTTAGAACAGGTTTGCTGTGAGAAAGTAACCGATTTACCGAAGTATTTGGTGAAAGAATAGTTACTAGTAGTTAGGTATTAGGAAATAGACGCTAGGTTTTAGAAGATAGAATCAGGAACCAAGAACCAAGACGTCAAAGCGGCGGCTGAGTGATTGCGACATAGGAGCAATGGTACCGAAGCCAGAGTGGAATGAAAAGGTAGGAAGTTAGAATTGAGAAGTTAGAAAATAGAGAAAGAACAAGAAACAAGAAGTGTCACTTCGAGTGATTTTATGGCAGCGTTAGCGGAAATAAAATCGTATCGAGAAGTAATAAGAAACAAGGTCTCGATACAAATTTCAATAGTGATTGAAATTTACTCGACCTGACAAGAATTGAGAAAACATAGACGAGAGAATAGAATACAGACAGAGGGTCTTGATTCTGGAAGCAGGAAACAAGAAATAAGATGAGTGTCATATCAACAATCCCGATAGCTATCGGGAGAGAGATCTCGTTCAATCGAGAAAAAGAAAGATGATTTGAAAATGAAAAACATAACTTTAAATCTTTAACTTTTCAACTTTGAACTTAACTGTAGCGGTGGCTAAGTAATTACGATGTAGGAGCAATGATATCGAAGCCAGAGCGGAAATTGAAATTAGAATTAAGTAATGAGAATTGAGTATTTAGAATATAAAGTCTAGACTCCAGAACAAGAAAATTTGAAGATAAGTTGATGTGAAGATGTAGATAAGAAAAAACAACTTTTAACCTTTCAACCTTAAACTCTACTGTCACTTCGAGTGATTTTATTGTAGCGATAGCGGAGATAAAATAGTATCGAGAAGTAATGAGCAACGAGGTCTCGATACAAATTTCAATAGTGATTGAAATTCACTCGACCTGACAAGAATTGAGAAACTAGAAAAGACTGGAGGAATAAGAATCAGGAGTAAAGAACCAAGACAAGCGTTAAAACGACGGCTAAGTAATTACGATGTAGGGGCAATGATATCGAAGACAGAGGGGAAATTGAAATTAGAATTAAGTAATGAGAATTGAGTATTTAGAATATAAAGTCTAGACTCTAGAAACAAGAAAATTTGAAGATATGTTGATGTGAAGATGTAGATAAGAAAAAATAACTTTTAACCTTCAACTTTTCAACCTTGAACTCTACCGTCACTTCGAGTGATTTTATTGTAGCGTTAGCGGAGATAAAATAGTATCGAGAAGTAATGAGGAACGAGGTCTCGATACAAATTTCAATAGTGATTGAAATTCACTCGACCTGACAAGAATTGAGAAAAGAGAGAATAGAATATATACTAGAGACGCTAGATTTTAGTAACAGTAAGAAAGAATCAAAACGTTCGCTTTATCCGGAAACCTGCCCGTCCAGCAGGTGGGGTTGCTGCTTTTTTGGTAATGACAAAAAAGTAGAGAGAAGTAATAAAAAAACAATAAATTAACCTATAACCATTATCAAATGGCACAATATTCAAGAATAGCAGTAGCAGAGCAAATGAAAGCAACCGGGATTGTTCCTGTGTTTTATCACGCCGATGTGCAAACCTGTAAAGATATTTTAAAAGCCTGCTATGACGGCGGCGCTCGTGTGTTCGAGTTTACCAATCGCGGGGATTTTGCCCACGAGGTATTCGCCGAGCTGGTGAAATACGCCACTAAAGAATTACCTGGAATGATGTTGGGCGTAGGTTCGGTGATCGATGCAGGAACTACCGCTTTATATCTTCAGTTGGGCGCAAACTTCATCGTTTCCCCATTAATCAATGCTGAAATGGCAAAAAACTGTAACCGTAGAAAAGTAGCCTGGATGCCGGGTTGTGGTTCGGTAACCGAAATTAATTATGCTGAAGAACTGGGCGCTGAAGTCGTTAAGATTTTTCCCGGTTCCCAAGTGGGCGGACCTTCATTTGTGAAAGCCGTAAAAGGCCCTTTACCCTGGTCTAGTATTATGCCTACCGGTGGTGTTTCTCCTACCGAAGAAAATTTAAAAGAATGGTTTTCGGCCGGAGTTCATTGCGTAGGTATTGGTTCTAAATTATTTCAGAAAAAAGAGGACGGTAGTTTCGATTTGAAGAAAATAGAGGAGAAGGTCCAGGAAGCCCTTCAAATTGTAGAAAGTTTAAAGAAATGATTTCAACCAAAAGGAAAACAGCAGTAAGTGTTCTACTGGCTTTTACTTTGGTTTTTTCAGCTTGTAAAGAAGAAAGAAAAAACCAGGTCATTCGTCTGGGGCACGGCTTGGACGTCACCCATCCCGTACATAAAGCCATGAAATTTATGGCAGATCGAGTTGAAGAAAAGTCCAAAGGCCAATTAAAAGTTGTCATTTATCCAAGTCAGCAACTAGGCACCGAAAGGGAACTGGTAGAGCTTTTACAAATCGGTAGTTTAGGAATGACCAAAGTCTCAACCGGTGTCGTAGAAAATTTTGCTCCCGAATTAAAAGTGTTTGGCTTACCCTTTTTATTTAAAGACCGCGAACATCGGTTTAAAGTTTTAGAAAGTAAAATAGGTGAAAATTTATTAGAGGCCAGTGTGCGAAATCGTTTGAAAGGATTGACTTTTTACGATGCCGGAAGTAGAAGTTTTTACAGTACCCAAGCATTAAATTCCCCTGCAGATTTAAAAGGGCAGAAAATACGGGTAATGGAAAGCCAGACTGCCATTAATATGGTAAAATATTTGGGAGGTTCACCAACTCCCGTAAGTTGGGGAGAATTGTATACCGCATTACAACAGGGAATTGTAGATGGCGCTGAAAATAACCTGCCCAGTTTTTACCTGTCCTACCATTACGAAGTGTGTAAGCATTATATGGTCGATGAGCATACGGCGCTTCCGGATGAACTTTTAATAAGTACCATAGTTTGGGATAAACTTTCAAAACAAGAGCAAAAATGGTTAAAGGAAGCAGCGATGGAATCTTCAGAATATGAAAAAAAGATTTGGCGTGAAGCCGAATTGCATGCCTTAGAAGAAATAAAAAAGGCTGGCGTAAAAGTTACTTATCCAGAAAAAGAACAATTTAGGGAAATGGTTCAACCAATGTATGATGAATTTAAGAAAGACCCGCAGATGAAGAAAACCATTGAAGCCATTCAAGCTGTAAAATAATAGTGAATGATGAAAAAAATATTAGATAAAATATTGGGAAGCATATTGGTCTTTTTAATGGCTTTTATTGTACTTGCCGTTTTATGGCAGGTGTTTTCTCGATATGTGCTACAGAATCCAAGTTCCGTAACCGAGGAGATTGCCCGATATTTAATGATTTGGATCGGAATTTTAGGAGCCGCTTATGCTTCAGGACAACAAGAACATTTAGCCATTAATATACTTCCGCCTAAGTTAAATGAGCGCAATCGTATTCGCCTGCGAATAGGCATCAACATTCTAATTATTCTATTTGCGGTATCTGCGTTAATTATTGGTGGCGGTAATTTGGTGTACATCAGTTATTTGTTGGGGCAAACTTCCGCAGCCTTAAATTTACCCTTATCGGTAGTGTATGCAGTGTTGCCTATAAGTGGTATCCTGATTATTGTCTATAAATTGAATGAAGTGTTCAAGCCTAAAAAATACTTGCTATGATTGCAGAAATATTATTGTTGGTCATTTCGTTTTTAATCCTGTTAAGTATAGGGGTTCCTGTAGCCTGGTCTATTGGTATTTCCTGTTTATTAACTTTAGCCGTTTCTATAGATTCGCTTGCGGCATTTACTACAATGGCACAACGAATGGCAACGGGGCTGGACAGTTTTTCCTTATTGGCTATTCCGTTTTTTATT
This sequence comes from Zunongwangia profunda SM-A87, assembly GCF_000023465.1. NCBI lineage: Bacteria > Pseudomonadati > Bacteroidota > Flavobacteriia > Flavobacteriales > Flavobacteriaceae > Zunongwangia > Zunongwangia profunda. The sequence goes on along the minus strand of NC_014041.1, from coordinate 3,202,490 downwards.
CTCGCAGGACAAATTATGAATCAGGGTGGGATTGCCCATCGGCTTATTAATTTTGCGAAAGCCCTTATTGGTTCGATGCCTGGCGGATTAATTTATGTAAACGTCATCGCAGCGATGCTTTTTGGAGCCATTTCAGGATCAGCAGTAGCAGCTGCTTCAGCCATTGGAGGAATCTTAGGGCCACCGATGGAAAAAGAAAAGTATTCCAAAGAATTTGGTGCTGCCATTAATGTAACTGCATCCACCACCGGATTGATTATTCCGCCTTCCAACGTATTAATTGTCTATTCATTGGCGAGTGGTGGAGTTTCGATTGCGAGTTTATTTTTAGCCGGTTATATTCCAGGAATTTTAATGGGATTAGCGCTAATGTTAGTCGCTGCCGTTTGGATTAAAAAGAAAAAATACCCACCGGGAGAAAAAACCAGTGCCAAGAAAATCGTCACTACCTTTTTAGATGCCTTACCCAGTTTGTTACTGTTGGTAGTTGTAATAGGCGGAATCGTTTCCGGGATTTTTACCGCGACAGAGGCTTCCGGAATTGCCGTTTTATACACTCTAATTCTGGCCATTATTTACAGGGAAATCAACTTAAATAAATTACACAAAATCTTTTTAAGTTCGGTAGTCACCACTTCAATTGTCTTATTATTAATCGCCACTTCCATGGGAATGTCCTGGGTGATGTCTTTTGAAAATATTCCGCAGACGGTAAGCGATGCCTTACTAGGTTTGAGTGATAATAAATATGTGATTCTTATCATCATTAATTTACTACTGCTTTTTGTAGGCACATTTATGGATATGACGCCGGCTATCTTAATTTTCACCCCTATTTTCTTACCTATTATGAAAAGTCTAGGGGTAGATCCGGTTCATTTCGGGATGATTATGGTCATGAATTTATGTGTAGGCTTATGTACCCCACCGGTAGGATCGGTATTATTTATTGGAGTAGGAGTGGCTAAAACCACTATTCAAAAAGTAATGAAACCCTTGCTGCCACTTTATATAGCCATGGCAATTATCCTGTTATTAGTTACTTATTTACCACAAATAAGCCTGTGGTTACCAGGTTTATTTGAATAAAATGCTTAGAGAATTTATACAAAATGAAAATATTAAATAGACGAAACGCCAATATCACAGAGCCTTTACCTATAAAAGTGGTTCAGTTTGGCGAAGGAAACTTTTTAAGGGGCTTTGTCGATTTTGTGATTGATAAATTAAATAAAGAAGCCAATTTTAATGCCGGTGTTGCCGTCATTCAGCCTTTAGCTGTTGGATTAGTAGAACTACTGAATGAACAAGACGGGTTGTACAACCTTTTTATGAAAGGTGTAAAGCAAGGCGAAGAAATTCAGGAGCAGCGTACCATTTCCTGTGTTCAGAAAGGAATAAATCCCTATAAGGATTACGATGAATATTTAAAATTAGCCGAAGAAGAAAGCTTAGAATTTATTATTTCGAATACTACAGAAGCCGGAATCGCTTATGACGAGTCAGACACTTTAGAGGGAACGCCGCACAACAGTTTTCCGGCCAAATTAACTGTATTATTGTATAAAAGATTTCAACATTTTAAAGGAGATAAAGCAAAAGGATTAACGATCATTCCGTGTGAATTAATTAATTACAATGCCGATACTTTAAAGAAAATTATCCTTCAATATGCCGAGTTATGGGAGTTGGAATCCGATTTTGTAAATTGGATCAATAACAGCAACAGCTTTCATAACACGCTGGTAGATCGTATTGTTCCCGGTTATCCAAAAGATGATATCGAAAGTTACCAAAGCAAATTAGAATTAGAAGATAAATTGATTGTTTCCGCAGAAGTATTTTTACTGTGGGTGATTGAAGGCGGGGAAGAATTAAAAGCAAAAATTCCGTTCGATCAAATCGATGAAAACATTTTAGTGGTAGAAGATATGCAGCCTTACCGAACCCGAAAAGTTCGAATTTTAAATGGTGCACATACCACGATGGTTCCTTTTTCTTTACTCTTCGGAAATGAAACCGTTAAAGAAACGGTAGATCACGAATTTACCGGAGCTTTTGTAAGAGAAGCTATTTTCAATGAAATTATTCCCACACTTTCCTTACCTGAAGAAGAATTAAAAACATTCGCTGAAGAGGTCTTAGATCGATTTAGAAATCCGTTTATCAAACATCAATTGGCGAGTATCGCTTTAAATTCCGTTTCAAAATTTAAGGTCAGGGTGTTACCAAGTTTGTTAGCTTTCCAAACGAAATGTAATCGATTACCTTTACATTTAAGCTTTGCTTTTGCTTGTTTAATTCGGTTTTACAAAGGAGAATGGAACAATCAAAACCTTCCCATCAACGATGATGAAAGTATCGTGACCGAATTAAAACGGATTTGGGAGTTGCATAGTTATCAGGAAATAAGTGAGCAAGCACTGAAAAAAGAAAAATTCTGGGATCAGGATTTAACGCAAGTTCCGGGATTAAAAGATCAGGTAGCAATGGCGTTGGAATTGATTGAAACCAAAGGCATAGAAGAAGGTTATAAAAAGTTTGCAGGGAAGTAAACCTGCAATTTTATCACAGTCCGGATAGCTATACAGGACCAACCTTTGAGGTCTGGAAGACGATAAAAACCCTACGAAGGCCAAAAATTTTGAAGGGCTAAAAATTGAAGAAGATGAAGAATAAATTAATAAAAGTACATCCCGAAGATAATGTTGCGATTGCGTTAACCGATTTATGGCAAGGTGATAAGTTAGATTTTGAAGGTGAAGAAGTAATCGTTTTGTCTGATGTAAAAGCTAAGCATAAAATCACGATGGTCGATCTTGAACCAGAAAGTAAGATTTATATGTATGGCGTTTTAGTGGGTAAAGCGACTTCAAGTATTAAACGCGGTGATGTGCTCACCGTAGATAATGTAAAACACCAAGCCAGTACAACTACCGAAAAAACAGCAACTGTTGCGTACACAGCGCCTGATATTTCAAAGTGGAAAGAGCGTACGTTTATGGGCTACCATCGTAATGACGGACAGGTAGGAACACAAAATGTATGGTTGTTTTTTCCGTTGGTTTTTTGTGAAAACAGAAATGTAGAATTGCTGAAAGACGTTTTCGAAAAAGAACTCTCTTTTCATAAATCCAGTAAACAACGAAAATTACTTCGCAATTTAATTAGCGGGGAGAATATTGAATTAAGTGAAGATAAAACGCCAGACGAAGAGCCTATTTTTGATAATGTAGAAGTACGCTTTATAACGCATCAAGGAGGCTGCGGCGGTATTCGACAGGATTCGGTTTCTTTATCAAAATTACTGGCCGGTTATGTAAATAATCCCAATGTGGCCGGAGCAACAGTATTGAGTTTAGGTTGTCAGAACCTTCAGATCGATATTTTTCAAAATGCTTTAGATGCTATCAATCCAAAGTTAGATAAACCTGTTTTAATTTATGAACAGCAGCAAGAAGGTACGATTGATGAAATGTTGAATAAGATTATTCGGGATTCTTTTGATGGTATTAAAAAAGCTAATGAAATTCAGCGTCAACCCGCTCCCTTATCTAAACTGAAATTAGGTTTAGAATGTGGAGGATCTGATGGTTTTTCGGGAATTTCAGCAAATCCTTCCTTAGGTTATGCATCCGATTTACTTGCAGCATTAGGCGGTTCACCAATTCTATCAGAATTCCCCGAGTTATGTGGAGTAGAGCAGGAGTTAGTCAATAGATGTGTGGATGAAGAAAAAGCAAAACGTTTTCTAAAACTAATGCGTGCCTATGAAGATGCCGCTGAAGCTTCCGGTTCAGGTTTTGATATGAATCCATCTCCCGGAAACATCAAAGATGGTTTAATTACCGATGCGATGAAATCTGCCGGAGCAGCTAAAAAAGGAGGAACTTCACCTATTCAGGATATTTTAGATTACGGCGAATACGTAACCAAACCCGGATTAAATTTATTGTGTACCCCAGGTAACGATGTAGAAAGTACTACCGCAATGGTAGGTTCGGGCGCTAATGTGGTCGTATTCACCACCGGATTGGGAACACCCACGGGAAATCCAATTGCACCGGTAATTAAGGTAGCTTCGAATTCCATTTTAGCAGGAAGAATGCCAGACATTATTGATATTGATAGTGGAGCCGTTATCAAAGGCGAAAAAACAATCGAGGAAATGGGCGAAGAAATCTTGGAATATATCATCGACGTAGCCAGTGGAGAAACCAACGCTAAAGCCGATCAGAATGATCAAAACGATTTTATTCCATGGAAAAGAGGAGTTTCTCTATAAATTTCGATTAGAAGAATCTCTAATATAAAGTTCGGGAGCAAGTACCACCTTTTTTTCGGCAGTGAGTATTTGGCTTTCGATTTGTTCTAAAAATACCTGAGCTGCAATCTTTCCCATTTCAAAAGGGGTCTGATCTACCGAGGTAATCGGTAATTCCATATATTTTGTAAAGGGTTCATTACTAAAGCCTACTACGCAAACTTCTTTGGGGATTTTGATGCCTATTTTTCTTAATTCCTGAATCGCTCCCAAAGCTGCGTAATCACTAGCAGAAAAGATTGCATCGGGTTTTTCTTCAAATTCCCATAATTCTTTTACGGCAGAAATTCCTGATTCGAGTTTACTATTTACCTGTAAACTAAAGCGACTTAGAGGAGTTATACCATGATCTTTTAATGCTTTTAAATATCCCTGATGCCTGTTTTTGTATATCTCAACACTAAGATCACCTGAAAAATGAGCGATCTTTTTACATCCCTGCTTGATTAAATGTTGTGTGGCAAGATAGCCACCTTTAAAATCGTCGATGATTACTGAGCTTAAACCGGGCACATCTTTTTTCCGATCAAAAAACACCAAAGGCGTATTTTCAGCAAGTGCTTTTTGAATATGGGAGGTATCCTGTGTGGTTTTAGCAACCGACATAAAGATACCATCTACCTGAGTATTTAAAAGCGTATCGATTTGCTTAATTTCATTATCTACATCTTCATGACTCTGGCAGATAATAACATGATATCCATGTGGAGAAAGTTCTTCCTCGATACCACGGATTACACTAGAAAAAAAACTTCGATTTATAAAAGGTACGATCACACCAACATTATTGGTGCGTCCACTTTTTAAAGCTTGTGCCAATCTGTTTTGCTTATAGTTCATTTTGGCAGCGGTTTTTAAAACAAGCTCACGAGTTTTTTGGCTAATCTTTGGATTGTTGTTTAAGGCTCTTGAAACTGTAGCCGCACTTATATTAAGCTTTTTAGAAATATCATATATGGTAACCTTTTCAGCCATGTATTTTTAATCCAGGATTAAATTTAATTTTAAATAAAATATGCCACAATATAAGAATTCGATTTAATAAGCTTTGTTGCGACTCAGTTATTCTTAGTATTGAAGAATCATTATTTTTCAACAGTAATTTATTTCAGAGATATTTTTAAAATGGATTTTTTTGGCATATTGATAATTAAACTATAAATTAGTGTAATCGATTACAGGGAGATCGGAAAACTTATAAATATTCAGCTCTAAAAATCTCAAGCTAAAGAATATAAGTTTTATAAGAAAAGGAACTTTTGAAAAACTGATATTGATATTCTTTTGAATTACTAGAACGTTATCGTAGATAGATAGGGATAATGGTTTTATAAAAGCTATGGAAAACTGAATTACTAATTATTAATATAAAAGAATAATGCGAAAGGTAAATAAAGATTACAGCACATTTCTAATTGCTTTTGCCTTAATGTTGGGAATGGGCATGCTTAATAAAATTAATGCACAGGATTTTAAAACTATAGCGGGTAGTGTTACTTCAGAAGAAGGAGTAGCCCTAAAAGGAGTAAATATCTTTGTTCCTAATACCAGTTTTGGTAGTGTTACCGATGCTGAAGGAAATTTTGAATTGCAAATTCCGGAAGATTCAAAAGTTGTTCTTACCTATATTGGTTTTGAAACGAAAACGATTGATGTGTCAAAAACAACTGATTTTCAGTTGAAATTGGAAAAAGAAAAAAGTATGCAGGAAGATACTATTATTGTGAGTTATAATAAGGATGTAGGAAAACCAAAATCTCGGATTCTAAAAATAGAATAAATAAGATTTTAAACAACAGCACAATTTATCAATAGTTAGGTTGATGTTTAGATTTTTTAAGTTGAATTATTAAGTCAAAGAGAAGCCTGTATGTACATGCTTCTCTTTGACTTAATAATCGAGATTAATGATCCGATCTGGTTTCGAAAACTTCTATCGGGATCTGGACGTCCAGAAATAAAACATAATTTGATTTATTAGCTTTCCCTTAAGTATTTTAATTGCTATTAATATATGTGTAATCTCTAAAAAAGGATTTTAATAGTTTTTCTTATCTATTTACTTAGCTTTAATTTTTAAGGCTAGTTTCGCTTTATTTCCCTAAACCGGATTATTATGGATGGCTTGAATATGATGGGTAAAATACGATAAGGATACCGTTTAATTTTTAATATTTTTATTATAATTTAAATGTTTTATATGTTAAAATTTTATTAAAATTATTATGTTTGAATATTTGCAGTGTCAATGCCTTCTAAAATTTTTTATTTGTGCATTGCAGTTTGTGGCAGATATTTAAATAATCTTTTATGAATACTCAAACTTCGAGAATTTACTTATTGTTTTTATTGGTTTTTACGGCTTGTCGTACTGAGGATAAAGAATTAGTATCAACCGAAAAATCTCCTTTATTTAATCTTCTAAGTCCTTCTCTAACCGGTATTGATTTCGAAAATACGCTCACGGAAACCGAAAAAAATAATATCATTACTTACGAATACATTTATAACGGTGGTGGAGTGGCCATAGGAGATGTGAATAATGATGGTTTTCCTGATATATACTTGTCTGGGAATCAAGTGAAAAATAAGCTTTTCTTAAATAAAGGGGGTTTGAAATTTGAAGACATTACCACAAAAATTCAATTAGAAGAAAAAGAAGGCTGGAAAACTGGTGCAGCAATGGCAGATATTAATGGTGACGGCCTTATTGACATTTATTTATGTTATTCCGGCAATGCTCCACAGGAAGGGATGACAGCCCCCCTGATTAATGATTATAAGCCCAGATCAAATCAGTTATTTATAAATCAGGGACTCGATAAAAATGGTTTACCTACTTTTAAAGAGCAGGCCAATGAGTATGGTGTTGATGCTATAGGCACTTTTAGCACACAGGCTTATTTTTTGGATTATGACCTGGATGGAGATCTTGATTTATTTTTGCTCAATCACGCTAATAAATTTTACAATATATTTTTTAATGTGACTATGTTGCGGAGCAAGCGACATCCTTATTATGGTAATCAACTTTATGAAAATCAGGGTGATAAATTTGTAGAAGTGTCTGAAAAAGCGGGAATTGATGGTACAGGAATCAACTTTGGTCTGAGTGCGGCAATCAGTGATTTAAATAAAGATGGATACCCTGATATTTTTGTAACAAATGATTATTCTGAACAGGACTTTTGTTATTTGAATAATGGTGACGGTACTTTTACCGAAACCTCAAAAGCCTCTTTTGCACATTTCTCGAAATACTCCATGGGATCTGACGTAGCCGATATTAATAATGATTTAAATCCGGATTTGTTTGTGGTAGATATGCTTCCCGAAGATAATTACCGACAAAAAGTGCTGAAAGGACCAGATGAATATAATAAAACGCAACGTCTTATAGATAGTGGTTATCACAAGCAGTATATGCGGAATAACCTACATTTGAACAAAGGTCTGGATCCCGAGGGAAACTTGCGTTTTACAGAGGTAGGACAACTTGCAGGGATTTCTAATACCGATTGGAGTTGGGCACCTTTGTTTGCTGATTATGATAATGACGGATTTAAAGATGTTATTATTAGTAATGGATATCTTAGAGATTATAGCAACCTCGATTTCAACAATTATACGGTCCATGAAGCCTATGCACGTGCTCAGTCTACCGGGGAAAAGCTCGATTTAGGACTGTTGATCAGTAAAATTCCCTCTACTAAGGTTTCCAATTATATCTATAAAAATGTTGACGGGTTACTTTTTGAAGATAAAACTGAAGACTGGGGGCTTAAGCTTAAGACGGTTTCTAATGCTATGGCTTATGCCGATTTTGATAATGATGGTGATCTTGATCTAATTATCAATAATCTTAATGATCCGATTTTGTTTTATGAAAACCTCGAAAATGAGCAGTTTTCAAATAACTTTCTTTCGCTAACCTTGAGAGGCGAAGGTAAAAATACACAAGCTTTAGGTACTAAGGTGATTCTTAATTTTGCAGACGGAAGCCATATCTATCAGGAGGCCTATTATATAAGAGGTTTTCAATCTTCGGTAGAACCTAAAATGAACATTGGCTTGGGTAGGAGCAGAAGTCTGGAAAGTCTCGATGTGATCTGGCCTTCTAAAAAGCTTAGCCATATTGAAAATGTGCAGATCAATCAACTGCTTTCATTAAATGAAGCAGATGCAACCGATATTTATCAATACGATACCATTTCTTCAGATGGATTTTTTAAAGACATTACGGTAACTTCTAATATAGATTTTGCACATAAGGAAAATGCGTATGTCGATTTTAATTATGAAAGTCTTATTCCGTATCAGGTATCTAAAACCGGTGGGAAGGTAGCTGTAGGTGACGTCAACAATGACGGTAATGATGATATCTTTTTCCTGGGAGCAAGGGGACAGGCTTCTAAGTTATATTTAGGGCTTGAGAATGGAAAGTTCAAAGATTTTAATGCCAATCAACCATGGGGTAGTGCTGAAGATATTGTGCATGAGGATTACGATGCTCTGTTTTTTGATGCTGATGGCGATGGTGATCTGGATTTGTATGTGGTAAGCGGAGGAAATGAAGAGTTTAATGGCGATAACTATTATCAGGATCGCTTATACCTTAATAAGGGTAATGGAATATTCAGCAAAAATGAAAATGCCTTACCTGATATGAAGTTTAGCGGAGGTGTTGTTAAAGCAGCAGACTATGATAAAGATGGTGACCTGGATTTGTTTGTGGGGGGAAGAATTTCCGGTGGAAATTATCCAATGCCGCCTAGAAGTACCTTGCTTAAAAATGAAAGTACAGAAACTACAGTAAAATTTAGTGTCAACCGAAGCTATGATCTCGAGCAGGTGGGGATGGTGACCGATGCAGAATGGGTAGATCTGGATGGTGATACCTGGCCCGATTTGGTTTTAACCGGAGAATGGATGCCTGTAAGCATCTTTAAAAATAATCGAGGTGTTTTAAAAAATCAAACTGCGGAAGCAGGTCTCCAAAACTCAAATGGATGGTGGTTTAGTTTGGAAGCGGGTGATTTTGATAACGATGGTGATATTGATTTTTTGGCAGGTAATCTTGGAGAAAATACTCAGTTTAGAGCTTCGGTTACAGAGCCTATGCGTTATTATATTCAGGATATTGATAATAATGGACGTATTGATCCCATTTTAACCTATTATATTGATGGAGTGAGCTATCCATGGCCTACACGTGATGAATTAATGGCGCAGGTTTCATCCCTAAAAAAGCAATACGTTTCTTACGATAGTTATGCAAAAACCAATACCGATCAATTTTTAAAAACCAATAATATAGAGCCTCGTTTTACTTTAGAAATTTATACACTGGCCTCTTCTTTTATAGAGAACAATGGCGATGGGACTTTTAGTGTAAAATCCCTGCCAAAACCTATTCAGGATTCTGCTATTCAGGATTTTGTGTATTCTGATTTTGATGGAGATGGTAATGCTGAGATCCTTACCGCTGGCAATTTATTCCCATTTAGAGTAAGCCAGGGGGCACTTGATGCCTCTTTCGGAGCATTTTTAAAATTCAATAAGAATAATTTCGGCCTTATGTCCCAATCAGATAAGCTTTGGTTAGATGGTGATATTAAGTCCCTCCATATTTTAAAGCATAAATCAGGTAAAAAACAATTGCTGGTTTCGCGAAATAATGACCGTCCTAGCCTGTATACTTATTAAACCGGATATATGAGAATGGTTTTCATTTATTGGAATTGAAAAAAAGTTTTTTAGATTTTGCAGGATGATACGCTATGCGAAAATATCTATGTTCTATATTCAAATTGACGAAATCAATTTTAATTGATATAAAAATCGTTTTAGAACTATAGCGGTATTGGATTTCTAAAAATGAAATTTAGAATTTTAATATTCTAAAAATGCGCCTCAGTCTTTATTTTCAATAAAAAGAATTAGTCATTCTCATATTCAATTCGCAATGTTTCAAATAATTTTGCGATCGCAATATTTAGTTCGTTGTTGATTTTGTTCATTTTAAGAATAGAATCTATAAGCTTATTTTCCCTTGTGTTGATGTAGAATATAGAACTTTCGCCCATTTCGAATAAGCGTTTTTCAGCTTCTACCATAATTTCGCTTTCGTTTACGATATTGCTTACTATGGCCATTTGTTCTTGTAAACTAAGAATCTCCCTCTCTGTAGCTTTTATTTTGTTGCTCAATTTCCAGGCACTCTCAGATAACTTAAATTCTGCCTGTTCTCTTTTAACTTTAGAAAGCCTTAAATCTCCACGTTCTTTCCGTAGAAATAATGGAAAGCTCACTTTAACTCCGGCTTTATAATTATTTGTATTTATATAGTCCGGCTCGTTTATCTCTTCGGAAAGAAAGTTATACTCTACATCGATTTTTGGAAGAAGTTTATTTCTTTTGAGCCTAATATCAAGATCATAAGCTTCTAAATCATAATTTAAAGACTGTAATTTTGGGTGGTCTTCTATAGTTGTGGCATTGCCTAATAGCTGTTCGATTCCTAAAACTGAAGTAAAATCTACGGTCTCGGGAGACGGTTTCATTCGATCTTCCAGTTCCAACGGGATATCTTCTATCCAGAGATAGTTACTTAAGGCAAGTTTGGCTTTTTGAAGTTTTAGTTCTGCCTGCTTAAGATCTAGTTTCCTGCTTCGCACCGTAATCATGGTTTCTACGGTATCTATAGCTGGGGTTTCCCCAAGTCGGCTGGATGTAGCAATACCTTCAAACCGAATTAGGGCATTTTCTAAAAACTCTTCGTAAACCGATGTGTTTTGAAAATAGTAAACCCAATCTGCATAAGCTTTTGTAGCATCGGCCAGCACCTGGTTTACCTGGATGTTCCGCTCTAATTGTGATTGTTGCTGAAAGATTTTTGCCTGTTTAAGATTGTTCATTCTTTCGTTATAAAGCAATCCCTGCGCAAGCCTAATATTTACTCCGGCACTCCACAAACCATCGTCGGGCGTGTTATTTTCCGGGTTTAGATAATATCCTTCATTCTGTTCGTAGCCTGCTTTAAGATCAATACCATACCAGGTAGGAATTTTAAAAGTTCCGTGCCATAGTGAGTAATATTCAGTTCCATGAAAGTTTTTTTCTTTCATTCCGCCTTCAAGCTTGGGATCAAAAGCCCCTCTCGATTTTAATAATTTTGCTTCGGCACCTGAGAGTTCAAGATTAGCTTGTGCTACGATCGGGTGGTAGCGTTTTACCATAGCAAGGAACTCTTCCAGCGTAAAGATTTCCGATTCTTGTTCTTGCGCATTTCCGAAGAAAATACAAAAAACAGAAAAGTAAAATAAACAAATAAATTTTCGCATATTACTTCTTAGCATCTTTCGAATCGCTTTTCTTTCCGTCTTTTTCTTTTTCCGCGCTGGTATAATAGTTTGGCGGGAATCCATTTAAATTTCTCCAAAGCTCATACCAAATAGGAACATCTTCCAGTAAAGCCAGGGTTCTTGCACCAGAGCCTACACGTAAAGCCTCCGGCCATGCGTGTTTTTCTCGTTCTTTTAGATCTGGGGCAAGTAGAATTCGATATTTACCATTATCGCTTATAAAATTTTCTATCGCCACGACTTTTGCTCCATATGTACCGTAAGAAGCATTAGGCCATCCACTAAATACGATTGCTGGCCATCCGTCAAACTGAACCCTTACATGATCACCGATACTTATTAATGGTAAATCGATAGGTTTTACATAAGTTTCCACGGCAATATCAATGTCTGATGGCATAATAGTCACCAGTTTTTCACCTTCTTTAAAGGTTTCTCCCAAACCTTTAATTAAGGCGCGGTTAATGTATCCATTTTGCGGCGCACGGATATAAAGCAGATTTTTTCGGATTTGATAATTGGATAGCGAATTTTCTAATTTAGAGACCTGTGCCTGGGCATCAAACCTCGATGAATTAGCCGTAGAGATCTCTCCCTCGATCTTATTGATTTTATCGATATAATTGGCTTCTATACGATTAACCTCCATAATCGCATTAAGCAACTCGTTTCTACTGCTTAATAATTTATTTTCCAGGTCGATAACTTTGGCCTGGGATTCCTGAAATTTTGATTGTTTGGTTTCTAAATCCAGTCTTGATTTTAAGCCCTCTTCGTATAATTCGGTAGTACGGGTATATTG